>JAGWBR010000007.1:2480-64929 GCA_021295785.1 Gemmatimonadota bacterium | reverse complement strand
ACAAGGAGTCGGCCACCGTCACCGGCGTGTCCGAGGGCGATGCCACCGTCACTGCATCGGCCGGAGACGTTTCCGCGGGAACGTCTGTAACCGTGAACGCGGCCCCACCGACGTCAATCAACGTGAATCCCACTAGCCTGTCGCTGGAAGCCATTGGCGCGACGGGCCAGTTGACCGCCACCGTAACCGACTCCAGCGGCGACACTATTCCCGACGCCAGTGTCACGTGGACCACCAACAACGACTCGGTCGCCACCGTCAGCACCAGTGCCGTCAGCAACGGCAACACCACGATCAAGGCCACGCACGGCTCTCTTTCGGCTACGGCTACCGTCACCGTGCAACAAGCGCTGTCCTCGCTTGCTGTCGACCCGAGTTCTTTTCGGTTCATTCCCGACGACACCCAGACCCTCACGGGTTCCTGGCTGGACGCGAACGGGAACCCCATTTCGGGAGCCGACCTGAGCGCGGCAACCTGGAGCTCCGATGACACGACCATCGTCTCGGTAACCGGAACTGGAGGCAGCGCCACGGCCACCGCAGAGGATTGGGGCACCGCGACGATTACGGTGACTGTGTCAGACGCGTCTGGAATTGCGGCGGCAGAGGTGGCCGGTCCGACCGACGCCCACACCGCCCTGATGGCTCTTTACATGGATACGGACGGGGAGAACTGGACCCACAACACCAATTGGATGGACTTGGACAAGGACCTGACCGATTGGTACGGAGTGAGTGACTCCGACGGGGACGGGGCCGCCGATTTGCTGGTCCTCAACCGCAAGAACCTGGACGGACCAATTCCGCCGGAATTGGTGTTATGGGACGACGCAATCGGAATCTACCTTGGGGGCAACCGGCTGAGTGGTACACTGCCGTCAGACCTCTCCGCGCTGTCCGAGCTGCGCGAGTTGCAACTCGTGGCGAACATCCTCAGTGGCACGATTCCCGCCAGCCTTTACGGCCTGGACCTGACTTTGCTAGCTCTCAGCGACAACGATTTCGACGGCTCGATCTCCAGCAATATCGGGGACCTGGATAACCTGTCGTGGCTGGATTTGGGCGGCAACGATTTCGATGGCGGAATCCCCGACGAACTCGCCAATTTGACCGACCTTACCTTTTTGGATTTGGCGCGGAACCCTGGTCTCACCGGCCGCCTGCCCGACGACATTGACGACCTTGAGGACCTTGAAACACTGTACCTGAACGGGACCGATCTTTGCGTCCCGGATTCCGACGATACCCGGGACTGGCTTGAGGCCATCGACGGGTACGCGCGGTTCTGCGAGTCGCACGGTACTTCTATCGCCATCCTGTCGCAGGCCGTCCAGACCTCCACCATGGACGTTCCTTTGTTAGCGGGCGAAGAGGCGCTGCTGCGCGTGTTCGTCACCTCCGACAACAACGGAGACGCTGTTGATCTCCCAGCGGTCGACGCGCTGTTCTACGACTCCGACGGCAACCTGCTGGACACCCTGGAAGCGACCTCAACCACAACCGACATCCCCAACGAGATCGACCAGTCCAGTTTGGATAACTCGGTCAACTTCTTCGTCCCGGGTTCACTGATTGAAGTCGGGCTCCAAATCGTGGTGGAGATCGACCCGGACGGCAACGTCCCCGACAGCCTGGGCATCCAGAAACGCATCCCCGAGACCGGGGAGTGGGCCATCGATGTGCGGGCCATGCCTGATTTTCCTTTGACGATCCACTCGTTTACCGACGAGGACAACCCGGACCGAGATTTCGAAGAAAGGGTCGAGGGTCTCACGGCTGACAGCGCCGTGTTCTGGGAGGCCGTCAACCTGCTGCCGATCGATACCATGGATTATGCGTATGGGGACTCGCTGCGCCACAGCTCCCTCAACCTGTATGACCTGCTGCTTGAGCTCACCGCGATGTATGAAAGCAATGAATGGACAGGGTATCATGCCGGCCTGGTAGCAAACTCCTTCGGTGGCGTAGCGGGCGTCGCTTACATCGATAATTGGACCATGATCGCTCGGGTTGACGATCGGACCATCGCCCACGAGTGGGCCCACAACCTTGGGCGCTGGCACTCGCCCTGCGTGCGGAACGGTACCATTGTAGGGGTGGACCCGGATTACCCTCACGCCGACGCCGAGATCGGGGCGTACGGGTACGATGTTAGGGACTCCACGCTTGTGGCGAACACGCTGGCGGACCTCCAGGCATACTGCGCCCCCCACTGGATCAGCGACTACCATTTTCGGGGAATGGCCCTGTACCGCGACCCGAATCTGTCTTTCGAGCAGTATCTGGAATCCGGCGCGGGCGGCGACCCGAACGTGTCCCGACGAGCGCGCGACATGGCTACGGGGCGCGCCATGCCACGGGGGGCTCCGGTACGCAGCCTCGCGGTTTGGGGCTCGGTCCTCCGTGACAGCACGATTCGGCTGGAACCGTCATTCGTGGTCGATGCTCCGCCAAGCCTGCCAGAGAGCGGCGGGCCGTTCCGGCTTAGGGCGGTGGACAGCCAGGACCGTACCCTGTTCGACTTCAGCTTCGACATGCTGGAGTTGGCCGATTGGGACGGAGCCGAAATCGGCAGTTTCTTCTTCCTCCTGCCCGTTGATCCAGGCTGGGAGACCGGGCTCAGCCGGATAGAGGCGCTCTCACCCGGCCGCGGACTGAGGGGGGCCGTCACCGATGTTCTGGATTCCTCCACCGACCGGCCAATGGCAGTGCTGTTTGACAACGTTACCGGGGAAATCCGGGGCTTCATCCGCGACTGGCGGCAGGGGAGAAACCGGATCACGGCCGATGACCGGGTGCTGCGGCTCGCCCCCGGCCTGCAGCCCATGGTCACCCGGGGACTGCCGAGGGATTGGCCACGCTAAGACAATCGCTCGTTGTACTGGCGGGAGGGGAGGGTCGCAGGCTCGGCCCGCTGCCCGCCCCCAAGCCACTGGTTCGCGTCGGCGGCGTGCCCGTCTTGGAACGCGTGGTGGCAGCCGGTGCCGACCTGGATGAAGTGGTAGTGGCCGTACGAGACCGGCCGGCGTTCACCGTAGAACTCCACGAGATCGGCTGGGTGCTGCTCGGACCCGAGAACCACGTCTGGGACCGATTGACGACCCCGCAGGGGATCGAAGTCGTGTTAGTTGAAGACATAGGGCCGGCCAGTACCCCCGAGCTTCACGCAGCGGCCGGACCGCTGGTGGGACTGGCCGCAGCGCTTGCGGCGGCCCGCGGCGACATCTGCGTGGCGTTTGGCGGCGACATGCCCTTCGTAACGCAGGAGCTCGTGACCGCTCTCGCCGCGGCGCTTACCGCGAAACCCACAACGGACGCGGTGGCTGTGGAATCCGGCGGGCGGATCCATCCCCTGTGTGCTGCCTACCGCCGGTCAGCCGCCCTGGCAGCGGCCCGCCGCTTGCTTGGCGACCGGCCGAACGACACCGGCCGCTCACCCTCGCTCCGCGCCCTGCTCGCCGAGCTGCCGGTGGCGAGATTCACTCAGTCCCGCATCGGCCGCTGTGTCGGAGGTTTGGGGGGAGACGGTGGACGACCGCTTTCTGCCGCGCTAAGGGGGATCGACACGCCCGCCGACCTCAGATGGGCCCGGGCACAGGCCTCGGAGACACCGCGAACGGGGTGAACAGAGCCGGGCACCCTTCTCAGGCACCCGGAGGCAAGCGCGGCGGGGTGCCCAGGCGTTGAAGCCCTGTCCCCAGTACGGATTCCACCGCCACGGCGACATCCACCAGCCAGCAATCGGCCCCGGTGCGCGCAATCAGTTGTAACCCCACGGGCATGAGACTTGGGTCGAGCCCGGCCGGGAGGCTGACCGCGCACATGTCCAGCATACTCGCCGGGCAGGTGTTGGAGAGCATGAGCCGGTTGGCACTGCCATACTCGGCGAGATCTTCCAGATCCGCCACCCGCGGGACGGTGATCGGGAGAGTCGGAGTCGCCAGGCAGTCGAGGCCGGCCTGGTCCATGCGGGCGTGGAGCGCCCGAGAAAGCCGGTGCCGGTTCCGCAACAGTCCCAGGTACTCCACAGCCGGTACGTCCCGGACTGACCGGAGCCTGTTTCGGACCGTCGGGTCCAAGAAATCGGCCCAACCGGGCAGGTACCGGTCCAGCGCTTCTCCGAGCTCCGGTTGCACGACGCTTCCTGACAGGTATTGAACCCCCGCCTCCACCAGCTCCGGGGCCTCAAAGGAGATCAGTTCCGCTCCGACCGTTTCGAGCTCCGACAGCGCCTCCCATACCACCGCCGCGACATCAAGTTCCGATCGCTCCCACAGTCCTTCGGCCGGCTCCCCGTCCGCGCATTTCGGAACCCCGATTCGCAGGCCCCGGACCGACGGCGCGGCTGCCGGGTCGGGTTTTGCGCCCGGCCGGGCCCCGCCGAGCCCCATACCAACCTCGGGCAGTGCGTCCACGGCCTGAAACACGTACCGCATGTCGCTGGCCGTCCGCGCCAGGAATCCGACAGTGTCCAGAGTTGTACTCAACGGGAACACGCCCGTAGTCGGCCACCGCCCCGTCGTGTGCCGCATTCCAACCGTCCCCGTAGCCGATGCGGGAATACGAACAGAGCCGCCCGTATCACTGCCCAGCGCGACCGCCGCCGATCCCTCCAGCAGGCTGACGCCCGCCCCCGCCGACGAGCCCCCGGGAACCCGATGGTCCGACGCGTCCCAGGGATTGACCGGCGTGCCGGTGTTGTGGTTGATGCCCACGCCACCAAAGGCCAGTTCCACGGTGTGGGTCTTCCCCACCAGCACCGCGCCAAGGGAGCGCATCGCCCCAACCAGAAACCCCTCTGCCTGCCAGCGTTCGGACAACCGGCGCCGGGTCCCCGCCTGGATCGGCAGTCCCTCCACTCCGTACACGTCCTTGACCGATACAGTCAAGCCGGCGAGCGGCCCGGGGTCCTCGCCCCGCTCTACCGCACGATCAACCGCCGCGGCCTGGTCCATCGCACCCGCTGCATCGAAGAGGACAAAAGCTCCCAAATCACTTGCCGCGTGACGTGAACCAGCTTCCTCCACCAAGACCCGGGCGCTGACCTCGCCCCGGCGCACCGCCGCCGCGGTGGCTCTAATCGGTCGGGGGGGTCTGGAATTGGATTCTGCCATCCCGCTCACGAGTTCGGGGTTCGGGGTTTGAGAGCCGGGTGCGGGTTCTCAAGCCCCAGCGCGGGCGCGAACTGCCGTTCACCGCAGGCTCAATCTGAGTATGTTCCGGTCCCGCCGGACCGGGCACCGGACCAAGTTACGCCGCGCGCTACCGCAAAGGAGAAACACCTCCGTGAATCACCCTCTCCGCCGTGCACCACTGCGTTGGTGTGTGTCCGTGGTCGCCCTCGCCGTGGCATTGCCGGGCTGCGGGGCAACCGACGAGCCCGGGGCCGGGTCGGCCGCACCGTCCGATACCATCATCCACATCATTGAGGACGGGCAGGCCCAGGTTGTGCCGGCCTTTGCCGACTCGGCCAGCTGGATCCGGGAAGAACTTTGGGTCCGGACGGACTTTGATTCCGACGGAGACGGACTCCCCGACATGATGCACGTCTCGGTGACCCGACCCGGCCAGACCGCCGACGGCCTCAGGGTCCCGGTCATTTATGAGACAAGCCCGTATTTCTCGGGAGTGGCGGGGATTGATTTCGGCCACTTCTGGGACTTGAACCAGGAAGTCGGGTCGCCTCCGCCGCCGCGAACGCCCTACCCCACCGAGACAATTCAGCACCTGGCGGAGCAGCCGCGGATATCGGGCTCGCACGTGCAGACCTGGGTACCCCGGGGATTCGCGGTCGTGCATTCGCAGTCGCCCGGCACCGGACAGTCGCAGGGATGCCCCACGGTGGGAGGTGCGAATGAATCCCTCGCCCCGGCGGCGGTTATCGACTGGCTGGGAGGGCGCAGGCCCGGCTTCGCCTCTCCCGGCGGAGGTGAGGAAGTGCGCGCCGACTGGAGCACGGGTAGGGTTGGAATGACGGGCACGTCCTACAACGGCACCCTGCCCTTGGCCGCGGCAACGACCGGCGTGGAGGGGCTTGAGGCAATCATCCCCGTCGCCCCGAACACCTCCTACTACCATTATTACCGGTCAAACGGCCTGGTTCGGTCGCCCGGCGGCTACCCGGGTGAAGACGTGGACGTGCTCTTCGACTTCATACACAGCGGCGATCCCGCGAGACGTGCGTACTGCGAATCAGAGGTAAGGGGCGAGATGACGCAGCAGCTGGATCGTACGACCGGGGACTACAACGACTTCTGGGCGGAACGCGACTACCTGAACCACATGGACGGGGTCCGCGCCGCGACGCTGATGAGCCACGGCTTCAACGACTGGAACGTGATGCCGGAGCACAGCTTTCGGATTTCGCGGGCCCTGAAGGAGAGGGGTGTCCCGGTACAGATCTACTACCACCAGGGCGGCCACGGAGGCCCCCCGCCCCTGCGAATGATGAACCGGTGGTTCACCCGGTACCTGTTGGACGTGGAAAACGGTGTCGAATCTGACCCGAGGTCCTGGATCGTCCGCGAGGAAGCAGAACCCGACGACCCGACACCGTACGCCGACTACCCGCACCCGGAGGCCGCGGCCGTTACGCTGCATCCGTCGGGAGACGGTCAGGGGACGGGCAGTCTGACCCTTGAGTCGGGTGCCTTCGGTGACGCCGGACAGGCGGGCGAGAACGCGTCGTTCACCGACAATTTCAACTTTGACGCAGCCCAACTGGCCGCGGCCGAACGGTCGGAGCACCGGCTCCTGTTCGCCACTCCCGCATTGACGCGGGACGTGCACATCTCCGGCCAGCCCACCGTGCGCGTGCGGATGACCTCGGAACCCGCCGCGGTGAACCTGTCGATCATGGTAGTCGCGCTGCCGTGGATCGAGGGGGACCACATCAACGCCAACCTGATTACCAGGGGGTGGGCCGATCCGCTCAACGCATCGGCCCGGGACATCTCGGCGCCCCGGTCGGGCGAGATGCCTGGTCCCGGCGGGTGGGTGGAGGTCGAATTCGCCCTGCAGCCCGACGATCAGGTGATCCCGGCAGGCAGCCGAATCGGTCTGATGATCTTCTCGAGCGACCAGAACTTCACGGTCCACCCCGAGCCCGGCTCGGTGCTTACGGTGGACCTGCGAGGAACCAGCCTCAACCTTCCGGTAGTCGGAGGCCCGTCCGCGCTCGGATTTTGACCCCGTGGCACGCGGTCACGGGCCCCGCGGGCCGGGGGCGTGCGGCTACTCTTCGAACGAGGGCCCAGCCCGACCGCGAGACCGCGGGACGGGCGATCAAACCCAAGATAATCGGACCCGAGAACAGGAAAGAGTCGGGGCGCCCGGATTTGAACCGGGGACCTCTGCGTCCCGAACGCAGCGCTCTACCGGACTGAGCCACGCCCCGACGGGCGACCAGAATCACCAAGAGGAAGGCGAGAAAGCGGGTGACCGGATTCGAACCGGCGACCTCAACCTTGGCAAGGTTGCGCTCTTCCAGCTGAGCTACACCCGCAAACCGCCTCGCCTGACGGGATGTTACTGCTTTGACGATACCGGCGCACCCGTCTCTGCCGCCCAGCGAGAACACCAGAGCCACCGGTCGGATTTGAACCGACGACCGCTCGATTACGAATCGAGTGCTCTACCCCTGAGCTACGGTGGCGGAAATGGAGCCGGCGGGATTTGAACCCGCGACCTCTTGAGTGCGATTCAAGCGCTCTCCCAAACTGAGCTACGGCCCCGCCACGGAAGGCCCCCCGCCACCACGCAAAGAAACGGGGCTGACGGGATTCGAACCCGCGACCTCCGGTGTGACAGACCGGCACTCTAACCAGGCTGAGCTACAGCCCCCTCCCGACACCGCTCGAAACCGCGCTCGCCGAATCGATGGGGCCTACTGGACTCGAACCAGTGACCTCTACGATGTCAACGTAGCGCTCTAGCCATCTGAGCTAAGGCCCCGTCGCGATCATCTACACGCGGCCCGGTAGGTTACTTTTCGTGCAGGTTTCGGTCAAGGCCCTGGGCAGGAGCGAAACCCCGGACCGGGGCGAATCGCCAGACCGAAAGAGACGGCAGGCCTGTCCCGGAACCAGGCCACGGATGATCACCAGAAGGAGAACCCAACATGCCCCCCACCCTATCAACTTCAAGGCACATTTTTCGGACGGCGAGAGCGCCTGCACTGGCAGTCGCGGCAGCGTTACCGACAACACTGAACCCCCTGTTTGCCGCGCCCGCTACCCCACAGCAGTTCGGCGGCTCGTTGGCCGCGAGCGACGGACAGGTCTTGGTCGGGGAAGTCGGAAACGGCACCATGAACGGGATCGTTCGGGTGTTTGCCCGCGGGGACGAGGGCTGGACCGAAACGGGCCAACTCTCGGCCACCGACAAGGTGCGCGATCCGGACGGGTTCGGGCGCGCGCTGTCGGCTGGCGGCGGCTGGCTGTTTATTGGTTCCCCGCTCGCCAGCGGCGGCCAGGGCAAGGCCTACGTCTTCCGGTCTGACGGGTCGGGGGGATGGCTGCGGGTAGCCGAGTTGACCCCGCAGGGAGACCAGGCGGGCGAAGCGGCGCCGGACGCGCCGGCCAGGTTCGGGGCATCGGTCGCCGTGGGCCGGGGCGTCGCCATGGTTGGAGCCCCCGGTGCCAGAGACGGGGCGGGCACCGTCTATCTCTTCAGCCGAACCGAAGCCGGTGACTGGCAGCCCACCGGTGCGCTGGACCCTGACCTCCCCGGCGGGCAGCAGGGTTTCGGGAACAAGCTCGCGCTGCGCGACGGAGCGCTGATGGTCGGGACCTCTGACCAGACGGGCCCGCGCAACCAGGACCCGACACCGGGCTTGGTGGTGGTCTATTCGCGCGACGGAGAGGGTGCCTGGAATGAAGAGGCGCGCCTGACGCCCGCCAGAATACCCGGCGGCATTGCGTTCGGCGGGGCACTGGCCGTGACCCCGGATTATCTGTACGTCGGTGCTCCCGGGTTGCGTGAGGCCGGCGGAGCAGTGTTCGTCTACCGCCGGGGAGCCACGGACAGCGCGGACGACGCCTCCGCCTGGGTTCTGGACTCGCGACTCGGCCCGCCGGTGGTCAGTCCGGCCAGCAGATTCGGCGGCTCGGTTCTGCCGGTGGATGGCGGCGTCTTGGTTGGAGACCCCGGAGCAGCCGGCGGAAACGGAGCGGTCTACGAGTACTCCCGGGCCGACTCCGGGGGCTATTGGTCCACGGCCTCCGTCTGGGCAGGCTCACCGGTGGAGGGCGGCCGGGGCGGCAGTTCGTTCGGTGCCACTGCCCTCTCCGAGGGGGGACTGATGGTCTTCGGAGCCACCACCTACGACAACCGGGCCGGTGCCGCGTTAGTGTTCGAGTCCTCCGGGGATCACGCCGCCACTCTGGAAAGCGAATTCCGGAGTTTTCCGTCCCTGGCCGGCAGCGAAGTTGAGTGTGTGGACGGGCGCGCCGATGCGTTCGAATGCATGGACGTGAACGTGACCGCGTTCCTGCCCATCAAGGACCTTGGCGGCGGCCGCAGCACTCGCGTCAACGACATCTGGGGATGGACCGACCCCGAAACCGGGCGCGAGATCGCCATTGTCGGACGCACCGACGGGACCTCTTTCGTCGACATCAGCGACCCCTACAATCCACGGTTCCTGGGAGATCTCCCGGCCACCGAGGGGTCAAGACACATGATCTGGCGCGACATCAAGGTCTACAATGACCATGCCTACGTGGTCGCCGACGCCGCCCTTGAGCACGGTGTACAGGTGTTCGACCTGCGGCAGCTGCGGGACGTGGGCGCCGAGCCCGTCACATTTGAGGAGACCTTCCTCTACGACGGCATCCACTCCGCCCACAACATCGTGATAAACGAAGCCAGCGGATTCGGTTACGCGGTCGGCAACAGCGGCGGGGGCGAGACGTGCGGCGGGGGCCTGCACATGATCGACCTCCGGGAGCCTTCGCACCCCACCTTCGCGGGTTGTTTCGCTGCGGAGGGGACGGGCCGGCGCGGGACGGGCTACGTGCACGACGCGCAGTGCGTGATTTACCACGGGCCCGACAGCGAGCACGCCGGCAAGGAAATCTGCTTCGGTTCGAACGAAACCGCCCTCAACATCGCCGACGTCACCGACAAGGACGAGCCGGTAAGCCTGTCCACCGCCGGGTATCCGAACGTGGCGTACACGCACCAGGGCTGGCTGACCGAAGACCACCGTTATTTCTACATGAATGACGAGGGCGACGAACCCCAGGGTCTCGTGGAAGGAACCCGGACGCTGGTTTGGGACGTGAGCGACCTCGACGACCCGCTGCTCGTGAACGAGTACATCGCCGAGACCACCGCTACCGATCACAATCTCTACGTCGTCGGCGACGTGATGTACCAGTCGAACTATTCGGCGGGATTCCGGGTGCTCGACATCTCAGACCCCGTGAACCCCTTGGAGATCGGCTTTCTCGACACCTCCCCGTACGAAGGCGGAGCTTCGTGGTCCAACTACCCCTTCTTCGAAAGCGGGATTATCGCCGTGACCGGCACCGGGGACGGCCTGTTCCTGGTTCGAGACATGACCCGGCGGCGGCTGATTCCGTGACCCGCCCGCGGTTGGGGGTGACGCTGGCCGGTCCCTGGAGCTAGACCATGAACGCACTCGAGAGAAGAATTGGCTGGTTCATGATGAGCGGCTCCGCCGAAATCCTGGCATACGGGACAGCGGTGCGGGTGGAACAGGAGTAATACAAGAGGGGCCTGACCTCCCGACTACTGCGAGATCAGGCCCCCCCTTTACGGCGGACTCAACGGACGGAGCGTCGGATGCTCATCCGCGAGCTCCGGTTGCGCGGGCTATCCGCGACCGCGGGTAGACACGATGCCCCCTCCGGCCCCGCTCATCATGCCAAAGCCCAGGTTCCAGGAGAAGGTCAGCATCGCGTACTGCCCCGGCACCTGGACCCGCTCTTCTTGGATATAGCTGGCTGTGTTCGTGAAATTCACGCCCTGGTTCTGCCGCAGCAGATCGAAGGCCGCCAGCTTGACTTCGGCCTTATCGCCCAGAAGCCGGCGCGAGATCGACGCCTGCCAGTAGGCCACGTCCTGGCCATCGCTGTAAACGTCCTGATCGAACACCCGATACG
Organism: Gemmatimonadota bacterium; assembly: GCA_021295785.1. GTDB lineage: Bacteria > Gemmatimonadota > Gemmatimonadetes > Palauibacterales > Palauibacteraceae > Palauibacter. The sequence goes on along the minus strand of JAGWBR010000007.1, from coordinate 53,800 downwards.
AGAACTGCGAGCTCAAGTACCACGCACCGGCGTAGACCGCCGCCCGGGTGTTGAGGCGGGTGTTGACGTAGTTCTGGTTCAACTCCTCGCTCAGCGAGTACTGGACATCGTTCATGTCGAACGTAACGCCCACGCTGACGTCCACCGTCCGCTTGACGCGGTTCTCCAGCTCCACGCCGATTGTATTGACCAAGCGGTGGGTGTCGTTCTGGTCGCCGTTTACGTATTCCTGGGAGTTGTTGAAGTTGAGTCCGTAGTCCAGATCAACGTCGGCGCCCATGAACCGCAGGGGCGTACCGAAACTGGCCCACCCTCCGATGTTCCAGGAATCGCCGAGGTTCACCGGCATGCGGGACTGGATCCCTGCCTCGGTCACCGTGCGCGACTGGGTGATGTTGTTGGTCAGGTAGTTGGCCCGGACGTACACGAACAGATTCCTGAAGCTGAACATGTCGAAGCTTCGGTATTCCGCACGGATCGAATGCCGGTATTCCGGCGTCAGGTTTGGGTTACCGGTGTAGATGTTCAGCGGGTTGGAGTTGTCGGTGAACGTCTGCAACTGGGTCAGCGACGGTTCCTGTGTCGAAGTCGTGTAACGGATGTTGATCTGACGCTGCCGCGACACCTGGATCCGGTAGTCGGCGGTAGGCAACCAGTGGGTGTAGCCGTTGGTGATCTCCTCGTCCCGGTCGATGATGTGCCCGTCGAGATTCGACCCCTGAACCCGGAGCCCCAGCGTCAAACGCGTGTCGGAGGTGCTCGCGTTCAGCCTGAACCCTCCCTGCAAATACGAGTAGGTACGCTCGAACGCCGAGCTCTGCTCGTCGTTCAGCACCGGGCTTCCCGACCCCAGATCCCACACCGACTGGTCTTCGTCCTCCATCAAGGACCGGGTTTCGGCAAACAGCTCCAGCTGACTCATGGCGGAGAGCGGCTCGGTCATGGAGAGCCGCAATCCTTGCGTGAACGTCTGTCCGACGCTGGTCTGTTCCTGAAGGATGTCTTGCTGGCCTTCGCGGCCGATGCCCTCGCCTTTAATATCCGACTCAAGGTCGGTCTCGACTTCGGAGTCCGAAAGGTTCCCGCGCAGTTCGGCGAACAGACTCCGGCCGTTGTCAGCCAGTCGCTTCCGCCAAGTCAGGACGGCGTTCCCGTTCGTGCTGCCGCGTTCGGAGACCCGGTCCGTGAGGGCCGAGTTAAGCACGTCGCCGGCCACCGCGCGCGTTTCCTGCTGCGAATTGCTCGTGGTCAGCGCGGCCGAAATCCCCATGCGCCCGCGAAGGCGTATGTCGTGCCCGTCGGCGATCCCCCAACGTGCATTCAAACTGAGGTTGTGGTTGTCGGTTTCGCTGAGATCGCTCGCCTTGCGGTCCATGTGAGACGTTACATCGGACCCGAGCAGCAGTTGCTGCTTGATCTGGCTGTCGGAGCGGTTGTCGCGCATCCCCAAGAAGTAACTGGTCTCAACCGAACTGTTTTCACCGAACCGGCTGCTGAAGTTCACTCCGCCGTTCATGCTCTCGGAGAAGCCGTTGCCGCCGCCGATCTCTCCGCCGCCGCCGCGGAATGACACGCCGCCGAACCCGCCCGAGTTAACGTTGTTCGCGCCGCCCAGCACGGCCAGCTGTGTCCGCATGTCGAACCGGAACAAGCTGAGGCCGCCGTTGTAGGGCAGCATGTCGCGGCCGGCCACGGGCGAACTGCCCAGCGGGACATCCGGGTATTCGACCAGATCCGCCCCGAGCCCGCCCTCGATCATTCCGAAATAGCCGGCCTTTGCCTCTTCCCGGAGATCAAGGTTAATCGTCAGTTCCTCCTGGCCGTCCGGGATACCGGTGAACTCGGCCATGTCGGACAGGCGGTCGTAGACCTCCACCGTCTCAACGGCGTCGGCCCGCAGATTTCGAGTGGCGATGGTGGGGTCGTCGCCGAAAAACTCCCTGCCCTCGACAAGCACGTTTTCGACTTCCTCACCCTGCGCCGTAATCGTGCCGTCTTCGTCCACCTCGATCCCCGGAAGCCGCTCCAGCAACTCCTCGACCGTTGCGTTGGGGCGAACCTCGAAGGCCGCGGCGTTGTAGGCCAGCGTGTCGGAGGTGATGAGGAACGGAACGTGATCGATCGAAACGACCAGCGGATCCAGCTCGACTGCCCTGGTCGACATCTTCACGACCCCGACTTCCACGTCGCTGTCGGCGATCGCGAAGTCCTGCCGAATAGTGGCGTAGCCGATCAGAGTCAGCTGCAGGATGTACTCGCCCGGCCCCAGCCGTCCGATGGAGAACTGCCCGCCCGGGCCCGCCGTTGCGAACTGTGTGAGCACCGAATCCGGCTTGGCCAGCGCCACGGCCATGACTCCGCTCAGGGAAACCCCGGCCGAGTCCTGGACCACACCCCGAACGCTGTATTGCTGGGCCGTGCCGGGCACCGGCGCGGCGAATGCGGCTGCCAGCGCCAGGGCACCGGGCACTGCCGTCTTCGCGATTGACTGTAGTCTGGTCACCTGCATCTCCGGCTACCTCCGCTCCTGAAGATCGTTATCCATCGGCGGACCGCGGAAGCGGAAAATGCCGCCTCCCGAAAACCGGCCGGTCCGCTCCATCTCGGCCATGCGGTCGGCCACGATCTCCTCAAACTCCGCCTCGGTGACCTTCTGCCCCGAGGTGGGCTCCTCAATCGGATCGCCGTCATACGCCAGGTCAACTTCCTTGGCGGTGTATACGGTCTCGCCGTCGTTCAGGGTGGCGACCAGAATCAGCCCGGGAAGACCCCCCAGCGACCCCGGCCCGGTCTGCACGGGAACCTGCGGCGTGAACCAGGCTTCGATTTCGGTGCCGTCAAGCTCGGTAGTGGCTTTCTGCACCATGTAACCCATGAACTCGCCCTGCTCGGCGTGCAGTTTCCACTGGTACCGCGGGCGCTCTTGCTCCAGGAGGAAGGTACGCCCGAGGAACTCTCGCACCTCGGTCATCTGGCCGTCCTCGAACCGGGTGTATACCCTCTCCGCCTCGCCACCGCTCCCGCCGGATCCGCCACCGAACATTGCAAACCCGCCGGAGGCGAGGGCCATTGCAACCGCTTCCCCCTGAATGTCACGGGAATCGAACCCGCCGCGACCGAACCCGCGGCCCCGGGGAGGCCTCGGAGCCGGCTCGGTCATTGAGCCGGCTCCGTCGAACCGAAAGATGACGTCGGCGGAGCGTTCGGTCGGCAACCTGCCCCTTATCGCCGCCAATTCGGGCGGCAATTCAATGTTCAACTGGGTCACTCGCTCGTATACCACGCGCCCCTGAGAATCCTGCACCGCAAGACCCTCGGCGGGGGCCGCCCCGCTCGCTGCCGCCGCAAAACCCAATAGGGCCGCGGCGAGCCGTTTAGTCGATTGGTCCCGCGAACGGTCCCGAATTCCGGCCCGGTTGGACGTGGGGTTGCGGGTCCAGTTCGGGGTAGGGTGGGAGGTCTCCTGCATCGCTTTTTCTCCGTCGGAATATTCCACGGCTTACCGCCGCCTCCGCCACCCGGAACAAACCTTGGACATGCGCGCGGTGGCTTTGTGCCATCCGCAAACAGAAACAGACCGGGGGCCGCCACCGTTGTCTGAACGATGGCGGCCCCCGGTCTGTTTCGGCCGGCTCAAGAGAGCGGCCTTGCAACCGTTCCCCTCGCCCAGGCGCTCACAACACCGGCTACCAGACCGGCGCGCCCGCGAGGTGAATTTCAGTTACGACGAAGGCGGAGGGGACGGCTCCCGTGTGGCGTTCTCCCTGACGTAGACATCGAGCATCTCCATCTGATCCGGAGTCAGCACTTCACGCACCTGCGCCATGGTCTGCGTCTCCCACTGTGTCTCCGCCTGCTCGATAGCCGCGCGACCAGCCTCCCGACCCAGACCTGCGACCCGGTCCGTCAATTCCTCCACGAGCTCAAAGCGAAGCTGTTTCTGCGTTTCCCCAATCATCAGCAGGGCCTCGCTCTGCGCGGCGGAGCACTCGATAGCCCGGCAGATCTCCCTATGCTGCAACATCAGAAGATTTGCCGCACTCAGAGCCTGTCCGGCGCCCCGCAGCCGCTCGGTGCGCTGGGGAGCTTGCTGTGCCTCTGCCGCTTGGGCGAATGCGCCCGCCAGGAGCAGTGCGCCAGCTGCCAGGATTCCCTTCCTCATTTCTCACCTCGTTCGGTATAGTGACCGTTTTCAGACCGCTACTGCACACTCGGCAGCTCGTCGGCCGGGAGCCCACGCTGCCCAACATAGGCACGGTTGCGCTCCGACGCCAGTATAATGGACCCGCGCCGGCCTGGTCGTGTTGCCCGCATGCCTCTGGGTCGGTTCGTTTTCCGACAATTGGAACTTTCTCAAGGAGCCGCCTCGGATGCAACACCCGGCCACGCGACCCACGCCGCCACGGACCAGGCGACAACGGTCAGAACGCCCTGCACCCGCCGCCACCCCCGCCTTCGCAGTGGCGATGGCCGGCCTGCTCGCCACTGCCAATACCGCCGCGGCCCAGGCTGACCAGCAGGGAAACGGCGCACGGGGACTGCCGACAGTTGAAGACAAGACCGCCGACATGGAGGCGATCGGCGGTTTCTTCCCGCTCTACTGGGACGAAGGCACCGGCCGGCTGTGGCTGGAGATTGCGCACTGGGACACGGAGATTCTGCATGCCACCGGGCTGGCATCGGGGTTGGGATCGAACGACATCGGGCTCGACCGGGGAGCGCTTTCGGGCTCTCGCGTGGTGCGGTTTTCGAGGATCGGGCCGAAGGTGATGATGGTGCAGCCCAACCTGTCGTTTCGGGCGTCGAGCGATAACCCGCGCGAGGTGGTTGCCGTGACCGACGCCTTCGCCCCGTCCACGCTGTGGGGATTCAGCGCGGCCGCCGAGACCGGCGACCGGGTGCTGGTCGATGCGACCGATTTCTTCGTGCGTGACATGTCGAACTGGGCCTCCCGGCTCACTCCCGGCACCTACCGCCTTGATCAGAGCCGAAGCGCCGTATACCCGCCGATGACCATGGGATTCCCCGACAACACCGAGGTTGAGGTGTCGCTCACCTTCGTTCTTCAGCCGGGCGGCGGTGGCCGGGTTGTGCAGGGTCCGTGGCCGAGTGGCGGAAGCGCCGGAGGGTATTTCGAAGGCGTCCGCAACGTGGCGGCCAGCGGCGAGGCCGCAACGCTCAGGCTGCACCATTCGTTCGTGCGCCTGCCCGGGCTCGGAGACTATGAGCCACGGCGATTCGATCCCCGGTCCGGCTATGGATCGGTTTCCTGGGACGATTACTCGGTGCCGCTCGGCGAACCGATGACGCAGCGTTTCATCCGCCGGCACCGCCTTGAAAAGCGCGATCCGGAGGCGGCGATGAGCGAGCCGGTCGAGCCAATCGTGTACTATCTGGACGCCGGCGCGCCCGAACCAATCCGCACTGCCTTGTTGGAGGGGGCACGCTGGTGGGACGAGGCCTTCGAGGCGGCCGGCTTCGTGGGCGGGTTTCGGGTCGAAATGATGCCGGAGGGGGTCAGCTCGCACGACGTGCGGTACAACGTCATCAACTGGGTGCACCGGTCCACCAGGGGCTGGAGTACCGGCGGTTCGATCACCGACCCGCGCACCGGCGAAATACTCAAGGGCGTGGTGACTCTGGGGTCGCTCCGGTGGCGGCAGGATTATCTGATCGCCGAGGGCCTCCTTTCCCCCTATGCGCAAGGAGACGAGTCCGACGCCGGCCTGCGGCAGTGGGCCCTGGCGCGAATCCGCCAACTGTCTGCCCACGAGGTCGGCCACACGCTGGGGCTGGGGCACAATTACTACGACAGCCGCCTCGGGCGGATTTCGGTGCTCGACTATCCCCACCCCCTGGTGACTCTGGAGGAAGACGGTTCCCTTGACTATTCGGAGGTCTATGACGAGGGGATCGGTGAGTGGGACAAGGTCGCGATCACCTACGGGTATGCCGAGCTGGGCGGCGGCGCGGAGGAAGCGGCGGCCCTGGACCAGATTCTGAACGAGGCATGGGACCGGGATCTCATCTACTTCACCAATCAGGACGTTTCCGTCCATCCGCGGGCGGACCAGTGGTCCAACGGCGTCGATGCGGCCGCCGAGTTGAACCGGATGATGGAAGTGCGCCGTCACGCTCTGGACCGGTTTGGCGAAGCCGCGATTCGCCCGGGGCGTCCGATGGCGACAATCGAAGAGGCACTGGTGCCGCTTTACATGCATCACCGGTACCAGGTGACCGCGGCAGCGACGGTATTGGGCGGGCTGGAGTACGTATACGCGTTTCGGGGAGACGGCCGGCAGCCGGTCGCTCCGGCCAGTGCGGAGACCCAGCGCACCGCCCTCGCGGCGCTTGTCTCGACCCTTGCTCCCTCTGAACTGACGATCCCCCGGCCGGTTCTCTCCCTGCTCCCCCCCCGCCCTCCGGGATTCGGCAGAACCCGCGAGCTTTTCCCCCGCTACACCGGGCCTGCATTTGACATGCTGACTCCGGCCCTGGTCGCCGCCGACCACACGATCTCCGAAGTCCTGTCTCCGTCGCGGGCGGCGAGGCTGGTGGAACAGAACATCCTGAACCCGTCCCTGCCCGGGTTGGACGAAGTGATTTCGGGGCTGCAGGGAGCTACGGGGCACACACCCGGCGATTCGCCTTACGAGGCCGAGATCCGCCTGTCGGTGAGGCGGCTGCTGGCCGAACGATTGATGGCTCTGGCAAGGGGTGGCGGCCTGCCCCAGGTTCGTGCCCTGGCCACCGTTTACGCGCTTGCGATGGGAGCGGAGGCGAGGCAAGAAGCTGCCGGCCTGACCCTCCTGGACGCGCAAACCCGGCGCAGGGCCGGGGCCCTGATCATGCTGGCCGAAGACATCGAACGGTTCAAAAACCGGCCCGCGGCTGCCTACGAGGGCCCGGGAACTCCGGGCGCACCGCCGGGAGCGCCCATCGGCCAACCGGCCATGGACTGGATCCAGTGGCGTGACGCCGGGCCGGCCGGCTGGGCCGATCGTTGGCTTCCGGCGGAACCCCTCTGCCACTCACCGGACCACTGAGGCTGCGTGCCGCCGGGGTGTCTGGCTAGCTGTACCCGATTGCCAGGGCGATGACGATGCTGGCGGCGCCCAGGCCCATGAGAGCCAGGTAGCGGGGGAACGCAAACCGAATCCAACCCTCGAAGCGGACCCCGCTGGCCGCAAGAATGGCCATCAACGCACCGTTGGTTGGGGTGATGAGGTCGCACAGGCCCGCGCCGTAGTGGTAGGCCAGGATCGTGACCTGGCGAGGCATTGCCAGCAGATCGGCCAGCGGGATCAGGACGGGCATCGTTAACACGGCCTGACCGCTAACGCTCGGCACCAAAACGTGGAGCACCGTCTGCGCGCCTTGCATGCCGACGGCCGAGAGGGCCACCGGCAGACTCTCCAGGGGAACGAAAAGTCCGCGCACCACCGTGTCGATAATGAGTCCGTCTGACATGACCACGTAGATGGTCCGCGCGAATCCGATCAACAGCGCGGCGAACGCCATTTTTCGAAAACCGTCAACGTAGGCCCTGGCGGTTCCGGTAACGCCCAGCCGTCCGATGAGGCCCACCAGAATCCCCATGATGAAGAACAGGGCCGACAACTCGTCGAATCCCCAGCCCAGAGTCAGCAGGCCCCACACCAACACGCCGAACGTAGTTGCCACCAGCAGGAAGATCACGCCGTCGGCCCGGCCCAATCGATCATTCCCGCCGTCGCCGGCTGCGTGTTCCGGCTCTTGGGGTGCGCCCCGGGTGCGCGCGGCCAGCCGGGCGGTCCACCAAGTCCAGAGCCCCACCGCAACCAGCAGGAAGATCAGGCGATAGAAGCCGCCCGACCCAACCGGCACCTCCGACACACGCTGGGCGATCTGGACCTGAAAAGGATTGATGGGAGAAAACGCAGACCCCACGAAAGCAGATCCCGCACTGGCCGCCACGGCGACCAGGGGGACGTAGCCGAGGCGCGAAGTAAACAACATCAGCGGCGGCACCAGGGCGATGATCTCCTCCTGCATGTTCTCGGTCGCCCCGGCCGCGGCAAACGCCAAACAGATCACCGGCACCGCCCATCGCTCCCGCCCCTCCAGCACGCCAACCAACCAGTTGATGCCACGGCGCAGCGTACCCGTCGCCTCCACCACGGCGAACGCCCCTCCGATCAGGAACACCAAGAACACCACGTCCGCGGCGTCGGCCATACCCCGGGGAATCGCGACGAAGGTCTCGAACCATCCGACCGGCCGGGACTCGACTGCCTCGTAGGTGCCGGGAACCACCAGCGTCCTGCCCGTGGCCGGGTCCTCCCGGCGGTCGTACTCGCCCGCCGGGAGGAAATGGGTCATCGCAGCCGCCGCCACGATAAACCCGGTCAACAGGACAAGCGGATGCGGGAATCGCAGCCGCTTGACCCACCCAGGTGCGTTCATCCGCCCTGTGAGGTGGTGGCTGCCGGTGCCTTCACCCCGAGGCCCGTGTCGCGCCCCTTGTCCACGGCCGGCACGCCGTCGCTGATCCACACCGGAGCGGGATCGCCCAGCACGTAGTGATCAAAGAACTGCTGCATGCGGATGGCCCAGTCTTTCTGGTTCGCCCGTCTCCGCAGGCCGTGAGCCTCGCCATTGTAGTTGAGCATGAACACGGGCTTCTCCAGCCGGCGCAGCGCCACGAAAAACTCGATTCCCTGGTACCAGGGCACGGCACCGTCTTCGTCGTTGTGCAGCATCAGCACCGGCGTGCGGACCTTGTCCGCAAAGAACAGGGGTGAGTTGTGGATGTATCGGTCGCGTTCGTCCCAGAGCGTCCCGCCGATACGACTCTGCGTGCGCTCGTATTGGAACATTCGACTCATGCCGCTCTGCCAGCGGATCCCGCCGTAGGCGCTCGTCATGTTCGACACGGGCGCGCCAGCCTCGGCGGCCGCGAAAAGGTCGGTTTTGGTAACCATGTAGGCGATCTGGTACCCCCCCCACGAGTGGCCCTGCACGCCGATCTTCTTCCGGTCGATGTACCCTTCGTCGATCAGCGACAACACGCCTGGCACCACCGCGTCGAGAGCGCTCTCTCCGGGGTAGCCGATCTCGTAGGGAATGTCGGGGACAAACACCACGTACCCGCGACTGGCGTAGAACGAGAACGCCACCGACGACCCGCCGGGCGTCGGAGCCCTGTAGCGGTGCAGGCCGTCTGAAGAACGCTCGTAGAAGTACACCATCAGCGGGTACTCCCGGGACGGATCGAATCCGTCGGGCTTGATGAGAATGCCCTCCAGCGGGGTCCCGTCGTTGGATGTCCACCCAACGATCTCCGCGCTGCCCCAGCGGAAGTCGGACTGCTGCGGGTTGGCGTCGCTCAGTTTCATGCCATCGCCGAAGTCGCTGTTTCCGGCCCAGATGTCTGGATACTCGACGAAACTCTCGCGGGTCCAGATCATGGCGTCCGCGTCTTCGGCCTTCCGCGGCCGGCCGTATGTGTACGCCCCGCCCGGGGTGATCTGGTCCAGGCCGGTCATGCGGCGTGTGTCTCCCCTGGCGTATCCGCTTTCCCGGCTCACGTGGTCGAACACGGAGAACACCACTTCGCCGTCGGCCAGTCCCGGTTCGTCGTCGTTGCTCAGATCCACCGCCCGGTAACGCACCATCGCGTCGCGACCCTCGGTGAGTCGCACCGGCGCTGCCGAAGCGCGCGGATCGACCCGCCACGCATCGTAGCGGTCGTAAGCGATCATGCCCGCGTCGTGTTCCAGCCACTGCGGGAAACCGGCCGGCGGGGGCCCCTGCGGATGGTCGTCGAGCACGTTCCACATCGGGTAGGGAATGTTCTCGGTGAGGTTGGCGGTCGGCGAAGATCCGTCAAGAGCCGCCGCCATCCAGTGCCGGGCCGATTCGTCCCACCAATAAGCGTAACCGCCGCCGGGCGACAGGCTGGCCCCGCCGAATCCCCTGACCCTCGACACAATTGGACGCCGCTCGCCGGTCCGCGCATCCACCGAATAAACGTCCGCGTACCGTCCATCCCACGAGATCTCCTGGCGGTAGGGCACGTCGCTGGTGCCCAGGAAGTGCTCGCCTTGGCCGTCGGCACCTCTGTTCACGTTGGGCATGTTTGGGGTGGCGAGCTGTACCACGCGGCCGCCCTCGCCGGGGACCACCGCCAGATAGGAGCGCTCGCGCTCCTGGTTCACCTGCACCAGCTGCATGGGCTGCAACAGCGCATCTCGCCAGTTCCAAACGTCCAGGGTCACTTCGTCCCTGTCCAGCGTTTCTTCGTCCGGTTCGTGGGGGGGGCGGGGGGAGGTGCCGAAAAACAGCCTGCTCCCGTCGTCGGAAAACGACACGCCGCCGCCGGGGTTGATCCACCACCCGTCCCCGAGGCCGTCCGACCCCACTGTCGCCGCGGCCTCGGCGGGCTCGCCACCGTCGGACCGGTAAAGCGTCCACGACGGCTGGTCGGCCTCCCAGTCTTCGGCATCGCTCAGAAAGGCCACGCTGCCGGCGTCTTCGCTTATCGCAACCTGGTCGTAGTGGCCTTCGCCTTCCATCAGGGCCGAGGCGTCCCCGGTAGCGGGGTCAACCACGAAGATGCCGTCGCCGCCCTCGTCATCTGTTGACGCCACATACACCAAGGCCTCGCCGCCGTCAGAAACGGTGTAGCTCGCGGCGGCTTCGAAGAGTGTCTCCGCACCGCTGTCGAGGTTCCTTAGGACCAGGGGTGTGCCCTCTTCCTTCTCGTGGCGCTTCTCGTATTCCGCCGAGCGTTCTTCCTCCTCTTCCTCCTCGCCGGCTTCCTCCCCGGCTTCTTCTTCGACCTCGCCGGTTTCCTCCTCGCCAGCTGCTTCCCCGGCCTCCTCTTCGGCGTCGCCGTCCTCGTCCTCGTCGTCGGCCTCGGCCAGCCGGTAGGCCACCCACGAGCCGCCGTCCTCCGGCACCTGGAAGGACTGGATTTCCTCCTCGGTGCGGAAACTCACCATGTCGTCGGCGGTTGTCTCGGCCGTGACGTCGACAAGCTTGATCACGCCCAGGTGGTCGCCCGGCAGATCCGCCCGGCGGTCGCCCGCCAGGGTCATTGAATCGATCACGGCTTGCACGGGCGGAATCCTGAACACGAGGTGCCCCGCGTCGCGGGTGAACACGGGGGCTTGGCCCCGGGTAGACAAGCTGATTGATCCGTCGGCGCGCGCCAGGCGAAGGGTCGGGTCGCCGGACTCGTCCCACGGAGACACAACCCAAGCCACCCACTGACCGTCGGCGGAAATGAGCCGTTGGCCGATCCCGTTCCACCAGTAGGTGTCATCGTGTTGCAACGCGGGTTTGTCGCCAGCCTCCTGTGCGGTGGCTCTGTCGGCAACCACCGCGGTTCCAGGTCCGACCAGGATCGAAACCGCGGCGGCTTGCCAAACCAAAGAACCCACAACCCGGCGGCGAACGAGCGAAAAGGGCACCATGATTATTCCCCCTGTAGAAGTGAATGCGAAGACAGCTTGCCCGGCCAAGCGGCGGCGGCGAGTGGTGACCACCGCAGCGATTTCAACTTAGCCCGCGGACGGATGCGGGCGGGTCGTTGCCCGATCGGGCCGGGCGGACCGTTACCAGTCGGCTACAATTGCTGCGAAATTGTGTGCGGCGTGCGGCGGCGGTTGGTCAACTGGCGTGATCCGGCAGGCCCCAAAGCCTGGTTTGCCGGAAGGAGGGACCTTGGAGTCAGCATACCTCTACATCACCATCGCGGTGATCCTGGGGCTTTACATGACCTGGGGCGTCGGCGCCAATGACGTGGCCAACGCGATGGGCACGTCGGTGGGATCGAAGGCGATCACCGTCCGCAAGGCCATCGTCATTGCCGCGATATTCGAGTTCGCCGGCGCGTATTTGGCCGGGGGCACCGTAACCGGCACGATCCGCCGCGGCATTATCGATGCCTCCGCGCTCCTTTCCCCTGAACTCCTCATATATGGGATGATGGGGAGCCTGCTCGGTGCCGGCGTTTGGTTGATGGTCGCATCCCGGTTCGGCTGGCCCGTCTCCACCACCCACAGCATTGTCGGCGCCCTTGTGGGCTTCGGGATGGTGTCCGCCGGCCCGGGAGCGATCGCGTGGGGCCAGGTAGGGGGTATCCTGGGCTCCTGGGTCATCTCGCCTGTCTTGGGCGGGGCCATAGCGTTCGCACTGGCCCAAAGCGTCCGGCATTTCGTGCTCGACGCGGAGGACCCCGACGAAGCGGCCCGCAGATGGGGGCCGGTATACGTGTTTCTGATGGGGGCACTCATCTCGCTGGTCACCGTTTGGAAAGGGTTGACCCACCTCGATCTGGAAATCAGCACCGAGGGGGCCCTCTTCATCGCGGCCGGCGTCGGGTTGGTTGCGGCGGTGGTCGGGCGGCTGTTGATCCACGGGGTCATCGCGCGGGCTGCCGAGGGGAAGAGCAAGTCGATTTTCGAGGGACCGGAGCGGATCTTCGCGCCCCTCTGCGTGTTCACTGCGTGCGGCATGGCCTTCGCGCACGGGTCGAACGACGTAGCCAATGGTATCGGCCCCCTGGCCGCCATTGTCAGCACCGCCACCTCGGGGGAAGTGAACCAGGAGGCGCCGCTCGCTACCTGGGTGCTGCTCTTGGGGGGCGGCGGGATTGTGCTGGGGCTTTCGACCTGGGGTTACCGCGTGATGCGGACCATCGGGCGGAAGATCACCGAACTCACGCCGAGCCGGGGGTTTTGCGCCGAACTCGCGGCGGCCTCGACGGTGGTGATCGCCTCGCGGCTGGGCCTGCCCGTGTCCACCACCCACATTATCGTGGGGGCCGTGCTGGGTGTTGGCATCGCCCGCGGCGTGGACAAGGTCAACAAGCAGGTCGTCGCCCGGATCGTGACGTCTTGGCTGGTCACGCTTCCCGTGGGTGCCGGGCTCGCCGCTCTGTTCTTCCTGCTCTTCAGGGCCATACTGGGTTAAGCCGGGGGCGGTCCCGGGCCGGTCCCAGGACCCCGGGGTGTTGCCGCCGGGCGGGAGCACCCGGCAAATTTCCGCACGTTTCACACGAGTGGTTTGTTGCGTGCCCTGGTCTCCCGGTTGTCGCCGGCGCGGCCGCACCGCGAAAACCGAGTTTCCCGTATCCGAGGTTTCCACTGCAAAATGCCGGTTAGCGCCCCCGCCTTCCCCGTCACGAGAGTGTCCCGTTCTCGCCTGGACGCGGTCGATTTCAACCACCTCCCGTTCGGCGAGGTGTGGTCTGACCACATGTTCTCGGCCCGCTGCTCCCACGGGAAGTGGGCCGAGGCCGAGATCCTGCCCTACGGGCCGATTCGGATCCTGCCCAGTAGCAAGGCGCTGCAGTACTCTGTGGCTCTTTTTGAAGGATTCAAGGCCCACCGGACGCCCCCGGGCGACCTGGCGGTGTTTCGCCCGGACCGGAACTACGAACGGATGAACCGGACGGCGGCGCGGCTGGCCATGCCCACGGTGCCGGAGTCGATGTTCCACGAAGCCCTCGGCGAGTTGCTGCGGCTGGACGAGGCCTGGACCCCCGGCCCGGAGCAGGGGTCACTCTACATTCGACCCAGCTACTTCGGGACCGGCGCGTCTCTGGCGGTGGATTCGGGAACCGAATTCCAGTTCCTCCTCATGACCTGCCCGGTAGGCCTCTATTTCCAGCCAGGCAAACGACTCTCCCTCACCACTACGCGGAAGTACGTGCGGGCTTTCAAGGGCGGGACCGGAGCCTTCAAGCCGGCCGGCAACTACGGCTCAACCCTGGTCGCGTCGGCCGAGGCACGGACCGCCGGATGGGACAACGTGATTTGGCTCGACGGGTACGAAGGCCGCTGGGTCGAAGAGTGCGGCGTCATGAACATGTTTTTCGTCATTGGCGGCGTTGCGGTCACCCCACCGCTCGAGGGCACGATTCTGCCAGGGGTGACGCGGGAATCGGCACTGGTTCTGCTGGACGACCTGGGAATCCCCTGCGAGGAACGCCGCGTTTCGGTTGGCGAACTGGTTGCGGCGGCCGACGCGGGTACCCTGCAGGAGGCCTTCGGGTGCGGGACGGCCGCCACTATTGCCCCGGTGGGCAAGCTGGGCCTGGAGGGGCGGGAGATCGAACTCCCCCCGACCGGAGACGACTCGGTCGCTCATCGCCTGCGGAGCGAACTCCTAGGCATCCAGACCGGGACGATTGAAGACCGCCACGGATGGCTGGTGACCCTGTAGGACGCCCGGCCGGCCGCGCTTTGGCTGAACGCCGCGGGCTGACCCGCTAGGTCGCATCCTCCCGGAGCCAGGCCTCTTCCCTGACAAAACGGGCCAAGCCGTCGGCGTCGTCAAACGCAGTCGCCATTCGGTCCACGCCTTCGCGCAGATCTTCCATGGAATTGGCTATTGACAGCCGGAGGAAGTGCTGCCCGGCGCTGCCGACAGACCCAAACGACGCCCGGTCCATGGTGGCGACCCCGTATCGATACAGCAGGAACATCTGCAGCAACCTGGACGGGCCCGCGCGCAGCTTCAATTCGGCCGCCAACTCCACTGCCCCCAGTCGTTCGCACACCCCCTCTACGTTGGGGAACACATAGAACGCACCGCCCGGCATCTGACAGCGTACCCCCTCCAGCGCGTTGAGGGCCGGCACCGTCCAGTCGCGGCGCCGCTCGAACGCCGCGGCCATGCGCGCCACAACGGGCGGAGTTCGGGGGTCTTCGTAGGCGGCAATCCCCCCGTGTTGCAGGAACGGCGGCACGCACGACACAGTGTTGATGTTCAGTTGCCGGAACGCTTCCGCCTCCCGAACGGTTGGCGGGACCGCCCATCCCAGCCGCCACCCCGGCATGGCAAACCCCTTCGAGAGCCCGCTGGCAATGATGGTCCGCCCGGCCATGCCAGGCTGCGAGGCAATGCTCGCGTGTTCGCGGCCATCAAACAGGATGTGCTCGTAGACCTCGTCCGAATAGACCCGGGTCTCGGGCGGGCACCTGCCCCTGATCACGGCGGCCAGCTCCGCCAGTTCGGCCTGGTCCAGGACCCCGCCCGTCGGGTTCGACGGGGAACAGAGGATTATCAGCTTGGTTCGCGGGCCGACAGCCCGGGCCAGATCGGCGGACGTCAACCTGAACCCCCTGTCTTCCGCCAAGTGAAGAGGCACGAGGCGCGCCTCCGAGTATGTGGCCCACGATTCATAGATCGGGAATCCGGGACTCGGGTAGACCACCTCGTCTCCGGGATCCACCCAGGTCTGGAAGGAATACCCGATGGGCGGTTTGGCGCCGGGCGTCACCACGACCCGGTCGGGATCAACCGGCACCCCCCGGGTCCGCTCCACGTGCCGGGCAATGGCTTCGCGGAATTCAACGATCCCCCCGGCATCGCAGTAGCCGGCGTTCCCGCCCAGAAGACTCGCGGCCGCAATCTCGTTGAGATGCGCGGCGCTGGTGAAATCGGGAGCGCCCAGGTTGAAGCGAATCACCCTGAGCCCGCGCTCTTCGCACCGACGAATGTCGTCGGCCAGGCGAAAGGCGTTCTCCGTTCCCATCAGCCCGAAGCGGCGGCTCAACATTGCAACCACCGGGCATCGCGAACGCACGCGCCGGGCGCGCGAAGGCGCCGGGCACGAGCCATTCTCCCGCCGGCGGTGCGCATGGCCTCGTACATGGCGGTGTACATGATGCGAACCTAGCCGGAGACTCGGACGGCAGCCACACGAACAACCGCACGGATTGGACCTTGAACTTTGACCCCAATCCGAGTTTCTTCTAGTATGCGGTTTGCGGGGCCCGGTGGGTTTCTCGCCGCTCCAGTGCGTTGGCCAATGAGGAAGAGATAGAGCCATGTCCGACTCCGCTCGGCCCAACCCCCGGATTTCGCGTCGGGACATGGTCCGTGCGACTGCCGGGGGACTGATCGGGGCCCTGACCGGGAGTCGCGCCCTCCGCGCCGCACCCGCCTTCGTCCGCCGCGTGGGCAGCGACGCCGACTCGATCCTCCTGGGCGTCTCGGCTGCATTCTCGGGTCCGTCGCGGAGTTTGGGGATTGAGCTCTACCGCGGGGCCATGTCGTATTTCAGCCACATCAACGAAAACGGGGGCGTTAACGGCAGGCGCATCGAGCTCAAGGTGTACGACGACGGCTACCAGCCCGACCCGTGCGTGGAAAACACCCTTCGCCTGATCCGGGAGGACCAGGTGTTCCTGCTGTTCGGGTACGTCGGAACCCCGACGGTCACCCGGGCGCTCCCGGTCCTCAAGAAGTTCCAGGATGAACGGGCCTACCTGCTCTTCCCTTTTACAGGCGCCCAGCCACAGCGCGAACCGCCATACGGGGAGTTCGCCTTCAACCTCCGCGCTTCCTACCGGCAGGAAACCGCTCAGCTGGTCGACCGGTTTGTCGAGGTCGACAGACCGCGAATCGGCATGTTCTACCAGGCCGACGCCTACGGCCGCAGCGGGTGGGCCGGGGTTCGCGGGCAGCTGGCGACACACGACCTCAACATGGTGGCGGAGGCGACCTATACCAGGGGCACCAGGTTCACCGGCAGCATGCGGCGGCAGGTCGAAATTCTCATGGACGCGGAACCCGACGCCGTGATCTGCGTCGGTTCCTACGCGGCCTGCGCGGCGCTGGTCAGGGACGCGGTGGACATGGGCCTGCGCGTGCCCTTCGCCAACCTGTCGTTCGTGGGCAGCGAGAGTCTGCTGCAGCTCCTAACCGACGACATGGAGAACAGCGAGGCCTACACGTCGCTCCTGGTCAACTCACAGGTCGTGCCCAGTTATGAGGACGCCAGCACGCCGGCGGTATTGGAATACCGGGACCTAATGCAGCGGTACGATCCGCCGCCTCCCGAAGAACTCCTCACGGAGCCCTATGATACTCTTGCGCGGAGCTTCGTCAGCTTCGAGGGATTCCTCAACGCCAAGATGATGACCGAGATCCTGGGCCGGCTCGACGGAGAGCCCGACCGGTCGGGACTGGAAGACGCTGTATTCTCGGTGTCCAATTACGACATCGGCATCGGGAGCCTCGTTTCGTTCGGACCCAACCGCAGGCAGGGCCTCCAAACCGTGTACCACACGGTCGTGGACGACGGCAGGTTCGTTCCGCTTCTCGACTGGGGCGAGAAGTTCGGCCAATGAGAGCGGCCAGCAAGAGCAGAGAATCCGTGCAATGAGCACATCCAGAGCCAAACTGCTATTCCAGCTCGCCACGGGAACCGGCTCGGGCAAGTTCCGCATCCAGAAACTCTTCAGGCTCACCCGTTTCGGAATTTTCGCCGTGTTCGGTTTGATCGTGCTGTCCACGTCGTCGCTCACCATCTACACCGTGGACACCCAGCTGTCGGAGGAGTACGCAACCAACGCCCGCAACATTTCAAGCACCATCGCCAGCGCCAGCGTTGATATTCTTCTCAACCAGAACCTGTCGTCGCTGCAGGCCCTGATCGACCAATTCATTGAGGTTGAGGGCATCAGTTACGTCTATATCACCGACGAGAACGGCGAATTTCTCGCGCACACTTTCGTGCCCGGCATTCCCGAAGAGATCCGGACCGGAGACCACTCCTACCATGATCCGGTTGAGCGAACCCTGTCGGGCATGCGCGAAGATCAGACCGGCGACTTCATTGAGGTAGGCAGTCCGATATTGGCGGGGTACGGCGGGACGGTGCATGTCGGCACCAATCTGCAACTGGTGAACCAGAAGGTCACGCGAGCCATTGGCCAACAGGTATGGCTCGTCTGCATCATCCTGTTCGTTGGGATTTTCGCGTCGATCTTTTTTGTGAACCTTGCCGCCCGTCCGCTTGCCGAACTACTCGCCTACGCCGTGGAGTTGGCACGGGGCCAGGCCGAGGATCCGCACGCCGACGGGACCGATGGTACCGGCAGCGCCCCCATCGACAGGGAATTTCCGGGTGATTCCGTGCTCGCCCGCGACGACGAGGTCGGTACCCTTGCCAGACTGTTTCTGCATTTTCGGCGCCTGACCCAACAACCCGGTCAGTGAGAATACGGCCAGTGAAATACCGGTCGGCGACCGTGCGGCTCTGAAATGACCAGGAGTCGGCTGTCGTTTCCGGAGGTTCCGCGCGGCGGCATCGCCATCTTGTGCACGCTCGTTCAGCTGTGCCTGGGTACCGTGTACGCCTGGAGCTACTTCCAGGTGATGCTGGTGCGACAGGCCGGATGGACCTACACCGAGACAGCCTGGGCATTCAGTACCACCATTTTCTGTGTTGGCATTTCCGCCGCCTGGGCCGGTCAGGCACTGCCCCGGCTCGGACCGCGGAAGCTCGCGGTCACCGGCAGCTTGCTATTCTCCGGCGGATATGCCATCGCGGCTCTGTCACTCCGACTGGACAGTCTGTGGCTCTTCTATTTGGGCTACGGAGTGATTGGCGGGGCCGGAATCGGCCTGGGATACGTCACGCCCGTGGCGACCGTGGCCAAGTGGTTCCCCGACCGGAAGGGACTCATGACCGGGACGGTGGTAATGGGGTTCGGGGTCGGCGCCCTTCTTCTGAGCAAGATCCTCGCACCGCTGCTTGTCGCCAGGACCGAAGGCGACCTGGCGTCGGTGTTCCTCTGGCTGGGAGTGGTCTTCGCAGCCATCTTGGTGCCGAGTTCGATCCTGCTCCGCAATCCACCCGAGGAAGGAGAAGCCGAAGCCGTCGCGGCCGCCGGCCACGGCGTACGGGAGCTGGGGCACGAACCAATTGGTCCTTATCTGCGGTCGGGCAAGTTCGCGGTGATGTGGATGGTGTTCTTTTTCAACATCGCCGCCGGTATCTCGGTAATCAGTTTCCAGTCCGAGCTGCTGCAGGAGGTTTGGGGCCTGGCCGATCCCACCATCGAGCCTGCCGTGCTGGCCGACTACGGGGCCACGCTGATCGCGGCCAGTTCGGTGTGCAACGGGTTGGGCCGGCTGTTCTTCGGGCTGCTGTCCGACCGAATCGGGCGTGCCAGCGTGTTCAAACTTCTGTTGGCATCGCAGATGGTGGTGTTCGGTGTCTTGATGACCGAAACCAACCCCTGGGTCTTTTCGGCTCTGGTGTGCTACGTGCTGCTCTGTTTCGGGGGCGGCTTCGCCACCATGCCCTCGTTCGTGCTGGAGGTGTTCGGAATCAAGCGCATGGCGCAGGTCTACGGGGCGATGCTCTCGGCCTGGGCGGTGGCCGGGACTTTCGGCCCCCTCTACGTGGGCTACCTCAAGGACGCCTACCCCAGCCGCGCGGTCATGTATTGCTTCCTGGTCGGCATCCTGATGTTGGGTTGCGGATACCTGTTCTCGTATCTGCTGAGTGACGAGCGAATCCGTTTCCGGGGGCCGACCGTTGAATCCACGCTCCGCCGGCTCCAAATCCCGATAAGGCCCCGTGTCGGCTCGGGACTCTGAGGCCGGGGGCGGGCCGCAGGCACGCCTGACCCAACCGGTCGCCCGGGCGGCGGCTGGTTTCCTTACCGGGGCGGGAGCGTTTGCCTGCCTCTTTGCGTGGATACACGAAACCAATCTTTTGTTCGGCGGGACGCTGGTTGTGTACGGGGCCGTTGGTGCCGCGTTTGCGGCGGCCCTGGGAATCGGCGCAACGGTCAGCGGGCGGCGGTTCAGGTCGCGGTGGCAGGGTACCGGGGGCCCCGGCGCCGACACCGACAGCGCCGTGCAGCCAATGCGGGTGATGACGCTGATCCTGCTCTCCGCCGGCGGGCTCGCGGCCCTGTCCACACTGACCATCCCAGCCGTGGCCGACCTGCTCCCTGCCCTGCGACCCCGGCTGCCCGCCGGAAATCTGGGCGCGGCACTGCTCGGGTTCGCCGGGTCCGCGGTGTTGTTCGCCCCCAGCGGCTTTGTGCTCGGAATGGGGCTCCCGGCGGTGGTCGCCGACACTACCAGTCGCGGCGGGCGAGTGGTCCCGAGTATCGGAGCAGCCGCGGCCTGGGCGGCGGGGGGGGGCGGGGCGGCATGTGCCCTGGCGGCCCTGTCGTTGATGACCGCGCTGGGCGTGTCTCGTGCACTTCTGCTGGCCGCGCTCGCGTTTGTGTTGGCGGCGGCCGCGGCATGGGCCAGTCCCGCCCGGCCCGCGGCACCCCGGTCCGGAGGCAGCGCCGCCTTCAGCCCGGAACCGCTGGTCCCGATCGGATCGGGGGCCTGGTTTGGGTTCCTGCTAACCGGGTTGTTCATCGCCTGGGCCCGCCTGATTCAGATCTACGGTTCACATGACGCCCGGGCCCTGCCCCTGCTGCTCTGCGTGCTGCTGGTCGGCGTGGCCATCGGATGCCTGGTCGGCGAAGCCGCGGCCAGGTCGGGCCGTCCCGGGCGGCACCCCGAACCCGGGGGTCCGCCATTGACCGGCCGCCGCCGGTCGATACTCGCCAGACTCGGGACGGTGCACCTATGCCTGGGCGCCGTGGTGGTCGCCGGAATGTTGATCGCACCGGCCATTGGGCGGCGCAGCCTGGAACTGGCCCCAGGCGACAGCGGCCTGACCCACGACCTTCTGGCCGCCGTCATTCTGGTGTTGCCGGCGGCGGTATTGCTCGGGGCGCTGATCCCCCTGGCGTCCGCCGGCGTGGGCGCGGCCGGTTTCCGCGAACGGGCGGGGCGTTTTTCGGGAGAGTTCATCCTGGGGTGTGCCGAAGCCGCCGCGATCGCCGCCGTATTCATGGTGTTGATTAAAGCGAGCCTTGGGATTTTCGTCATGTTCCTGGTGGGCTCGTGCGTCATCATCGGCGGACTGACGCTCCGGTCAAGCGGCCGCGCCCGGCTTCCTGCATGGAGTTGGGCAGCATTGGGTGTTGCGACTGTGTTGGCCGGCGTTGTCCGTCCGCCTCATTTCGTCGGGGCCTACCACTCACAACTCCCCAACCTCGTGCTGTACGAAGACGGCTGGGAGAGCTCCGTGGCGGTGTTCGACTATCCCGGGTCCCGGATCAAGGTGACCCTGGTCAACGGCCGGCCGGTAATGAGGAATGACATCGACGAGCTCGCCACCGAGGCGCTGCTGGCCGGTCATCTGCCGACCCTGTTCCAGCCACTCGCCCAGGACGCACTGGTGCTCGGAGCCAGGGGCGGCCTCTCCACCGAGATTCTGCTCGCCCACGGCGTGCCCCGGGTGGATGTGGTGGACCGGTCGGCCGCGGTGTTCGCGGCCAGTGCTGTTCATTTCGACCTGCATGCGGATTCGGCTGTCACGACCCATACCGGGGACCACAGGGATTTTCTGCGCGCCTCGGACCACCAATACGACATCATCGTCGCAGACGGGACCGAGTTCCAGTCGGCTCTTGGGTGGACGTTGTTCACGGGCGAGTTCTACGCACTGGTGGACCAGCGCCTTTCGCCGAGCGGGGTGTTCCTCCAGTCCCTCCCCGATGAGAAGACGGACGAATCGACCTACCGGGCAATCCTCCGGACGGCGTTCGACCGGTTGCCCAACATCTCTCTTTGGTCCGCGTCCGCGCGCGGGGGATCGGGAGGTCTGCTCCTCGCGACCCGCAGCCCGGTCACGGCCGCCGAATATTCCGCCACCCTTGAACGGGCCGGCACCAGCGAACTGGCCCTGCAGGACCTGGGGCCGCCCGGCCAGATCGGGGCCTACCTCATCATGAACCAAGATGATCTCTACGCCTACGTCGGGGGCGGACCCGTGCTGAACGATCGCCAGGGTGCGCGTGGCGGTGGCCGTGAAGGTGGCCGTGACGACGGCGGGAGTTAAGCGGTTTTGGTCGGCGCTTCCTGCACGTAAATCGGGATCGCTCCCAGCGAGCTCCCGTTGACCACCACGTGGAATTCATAATCTCCGAAGTTGGGGAAAGTCAGGCCCTCCATGGGCGCGAGCACCTGGGCCCGCAGGGGGCGGCCGGGACCGGTCTGCCTGAACACGACTCCCTCGCCAAGCGAGGCCTCGATGAGCGAATTCCCGTCGGCATCCACCAGCCGGATCGCCACTTGATGGGTCGTGCCCTCGATGCTGGGGGCTTCCATGCGAAGGACAAGCGTGAAGGAGGGGCGTCTGACGGGTGCCTCGCGGCCCATGATCGTGTCAAAGACGCCCAGGATGTTGAGTTTCCCGCTGGCATCAACGTTGGCCGCGTCGCAGACAATCCCGAATTTCAGTTCCACCCCGCAAAGATGGCTTGCAGCCGCTCTAAACTCCAGCACTCGCAGGATTCGCCCCAGCCGCGGCCAAATGCCGGCTGACTATTGCCCCCCGTCGCGGTGTCTGCAGTCTCCGCCGTGTTAAGGGCCCTCCCGCCGACCCTGCGCGGCGACCTGTTCGGCGGCCTGACCGCGACGGTGGTTGGACTGCCCGTCGCGCTGGGCTTTGGCGTCGCGTCGGGGATGGGGGCCGCGGCAGGCCTGTACGGCGCGGTGGCCGTCGGGTTCTTTGCGAGTCTGTTCGGCGGCACCAGGTCCCAGATATCGGGGCCGACCGGGCCGATGACCCTGGCGATGGCGGTGGTGTTCACCAGCCACGCCTCCACGCTGCCCGAGGCGATGGCGATTGTCGTGTTGGCCGGCCTCATCCAGATAGGGCTCGGCCTGACCAAGGTGGGCAGGTTTGCTGGCTACACGCCTCACCTGGTGGTGTCGGGGTTCATGTCGGGTATTGGGGTCACTATCGTGTTGACCCAGCTGATGCCGATGATCGGGCAGCCCGCAACGGGGGGCGGGGCGGTGGGGGTGCTGCGCGCCCTGCCAGGTGCGTTGCCGCTGGCCGATCAGGGTGCGCTGACGGTGGGCCTTTGCACCGCGGCGGTCGCTTTTTTCTGGCCGACCAGGATCAGCCGGTACCTTCCCGCTCCCCTGGCCGCGCTGCTGATCGGAACCGCCGTGGGGCTGGTCTACCCGGCACCGGTTCCCACGATTGGTACCGTGCCCGCCGGCATTCCGGCTCTCCCCTGGTATGAGATCCCGGAGGCCGGGTTCCTGGTCAGCGCAATCCAGCCGGCGCTGATTATTGCGATCCTGGGCAGCGTGGACGCGCTGCTGACTTCGCTCGTGGCCGATTCACTAACCGCCAGCCGCCACGACGGGAACCGCGAGCTTGTGGGCCAGGGCATCGGGAACGTGGTGGCCGGCTTGATCGGGGGCCTTCCCGGTTCGGGAAGCACCGTCGGCACAATCAGCAACATCCGCGCAGGCGGCAGGACCCGCGCCTCGGGCATGCTCTGCGCCGCGGCCCTGCTGGTGCTGGCGCTGGGTATGGGCAACGCCGTGTCAGTGGTGCCGTTCGCCGCCCTGGCCGGAGTCCTGATTCGGGTTGGGTGGGACATCATCGACTGGCGGCTGCTGCGCCGCATTCACCGGATCAGGGGGGAACACCTCGCCGTGATGTTGGTGACCCTCCTGCTGGCGGTAACCGTCGACCTGATCACCGCCGTCGCGATCGGCCTGATTGCCGCAGGCTTCGCCCACGCCCGGCAGATCGAACACCTGGAACTGGACAGCGTGCTGTCGATTCCGATTCTGGACATGGTCTTCTTCCAACAGGAAGATCCGTGGGCTGCCGTCGATCCGTTCCAGGCGCGTGTCGGCATGGTGGCATTGACCGGCAGCTTCACCGTCGCGTCGTCGAACCGACTGATCAGCGTGATCGTGCCCGACATTCAGGCCCACGATGTGGTGGTGTTTGATTTCTCCAGGACGACCTACGTTGACGACAGCGCGGCCATGGTGCTTGAGCGGTTGTTCGAAGCCGCGGGCAAGGCCCGCACCCACTGCATCGTGATGGGCCTGAGAGGCGCACCGGCGAAGACGCTGCGGGGGTTGGGGGTGCTGGGCGTTGTCAGGCCGTCGCATGTCGTGGACACTCCGGATCAGGCCCGCCATTTGGCCCGCGGGCTCCTGGAGCCCCGGGGCTCGTGAGAAAAGGCGGAATGATGATGGACAACGGCACTCACTCGAACCGCGAACCGCGGGCGTCGCACTTTTCGACCCTCTTGTGACCGAACCACTGGACCCCTCCGCCGCGGTCGGCCGCGTTATCGGAACCGACCCCGCCACGCCCCTCGAATTCTGGGTCGCGGTCCGGGAAGGGGCGTTCCTTCAGCTGGACGATGTGTTGGTGCTGGAGCGCAGACTTCCCGGCCAGAGCGAGCCAATCAGGATCTACGGGATGGTGGCGGACCTTCGGGCGCGCCACGAGGGTGCCCGTTTCGACAGTGACGTGTTCCTGATCGAGAACGGAGTGCTTCCCGCCGAAGTCACGGAAGCAGCCAGGGTGCTGGCCACGCGCTTCGAGCCCGAAGTCTATGTGACTCCGTTACCCGGACAGTTGGTTAGCAAGGCTACGGGCGACGCGCGCGACCAGGCGCTGTTTTTCGACGGGATGAAGAGGAAGATCCCCGCGGGCCTTTCGCGAGACGGCGAGATCGTGCACGCCAACCTGGAGTTTCTGGACGGGACCCGCGGTGCCCACGTCAACATCAGCGGCGTGTCGGGCGTAGCGACCAAGACCAGCTACGCCATCTTCCTGTTGCACGCTTTGTTCCGCTCCGGCGAACTCGGCGCGGGAGCCCACAACACCAAAGCGCTGGTCTTCAACGTGAAGGGTGAAGACTTGCTGTTTCTGGACCGCGACAACCGCGAGCTGGACGGCGAGCAGGCGGCGCGCTACGCGGCCCTTGGCCTTCCCGCCGAGCCGTTCCAGAGTGTGGAGCTGTGGGCACCGCCCCGGCCGGGAGATTCCTCCGCCGCCCCCATGACCGGAAGCCGCGCCGGTGGCGTGACCGCGTTCTTCTGGACCCTGGAGGAGTTCTGCACCGACGGATTGCTCCCCTTCCTCTTTGCCGACGCCGACGACGAACGCCAGCAATACACTATGGTCGTCCACAACGTCACGGCCCGGCTCCAGCGCGAGGCCCAAGCGGTCGGCGACGGGGCCGTCAGAGTGGGCGGCGTGACCTGCCGCACATTCAAGCAACTGGCCAACACCCTGAGCGACCTGCTGGACGACGAGGATACCCGGTACGACTGGGCGGGACGCTCAATCGGCACCGGCACCATCAACGCGTTCGCGCGGCGGCTGCATGCGGGCGGCAAGGACCTGGGGCATCTGGTGCGGGGCGACGTACCGAACCCCGACAAGCACCGGCTCAATTTCCAGAAACAGCTGGCGGTGGTGGACATCGCCAAGCTCTCAAGCCGGGCGCAGCGCTTCGTGGTTGGCGTGGTCCTGCGCAGGACGTTTGAAAGGAAGGAAGAAACCGGCAGCCGCAAACCCCTGCTTTTCGTGGTACTCGACGAGCTCAACAAATACGCGCCGCGCGAGGGCCGGAGCCCCATCAAGGACATTCTGCTCGACATCGCCGAGCGCGGCCGCTCGCTGGGAGTGATCCTGATCGGTGCCCAGCAGACGGCAAGCGAAGTTGAACGCCGGATCATCGCCAATTCGTCGCTGCGGGTAGTGGGCCGCCTGGACAGCGCGGAGGCGGGGCGTCCCGAGTACGCGTTTTTGCCGCCGGCCCATCGCCAGCGCGCCACCATATCCAAGCCCGGCACGATGATAGTCTCGCAGCCGGAACTACCGGTGCCCCTCGTGTTGGAGTTCCCGTTCCCGGCATGGGCGACCCGGCCGGACGAGGCAGCGCCCCCGGACGCAGGGGAGGGGGCGCAGGGCGACCCCTTCGCGGGGCTCGGTCCGGGCGGCGATCAGCCTTCGCGGTGAAGATCCTCCACACAGCCGACTGGCACGTGGGCAAGACTCTCCGCGGACGCAGCCGGGCCGGGGAACACCGCGAGGTCCTGGACGAGATCGCGGGCATCGCCGAGCGCGAAGAAGTCGACTTGGTGTTGGTTGCGGGAGACCAGTTCGACCGGGCCATCCCCACCGCGGAGTCGCAAGAAATCGTCTACAACGCACTCCTGCGGCTTGCCGACACGGGCGCCCGGGTCGTGGTCATCGCTGGCAATCACGACGATCCGCGCAAACTGCAAGCCATCGGTCCGCTTCTTGAACTCGCCAACATCACCGCGGCGGCAACCGTTCGGCGCCCGGACGAGGGCGGGGCGCTGCACCTTGCTACGCGGCGGGGCGAAGAGGCCGTCGTGGCGCTGTTTCCATTTCAGTCCAAACGGGGAATCGTCAAGGCGACCGACCTGATGGAAGGCGACCCCGACGACCATCAAAAGAACTACTCGGGCCGGTGCCGAAAAATCGCGGAGGCCCTGTGCGCCCCTTTCCGGGATGACACCGTGAACCTGGTGGCGGCGCACCTCACGGTGGTGGGGTCGCGAACGGGCGCGGCCCCGACGAGGGGCGGGGGGGAGCGGGGTGCGCACACCGTGCTCGATTACTACGTGCCTGCCGACATCTTCCCGGATTCGGCACACTATGTGGCGCTGGGGCACATCCACAAACCGCAGCAGATCGGGGGCCGCTGCCCGATTTGGTATTCCGGTTCGCCGTTCGCCCTGGACTTCGGCGAAACAGAGCGCAGACACCGCGTGTTGATCATCGAGGCAAGGCCCGGAGCCCCGGCTGAAATACGCTCAGTGTACCTGAAATCGGGACGCCGGCTCCGCACCATCAGGGGAAGCCGCAACGAAGTCGAATCGCACGCGGGGACCACCGGCGACGACTACTTGCGCATCATCGTCCGGACCCCGCCTTCGCCCGGGCTCGCCGAAGGCATCCGGGAGCTGTTTCCGCAAGCCGTGGACGTGGTCGTAGACCCGCCGGAAACGGACCAGTCCCGGAGCGAAGCGCTGGGCGCGTCCTCGCTTCAGGGCGATCCCGGCACGCTGTTCCGGCGCTACCTCACCGAACAGGGGATAGAAGGAGAAGCACTGGCCGGGCTCTTCGACGAACTGCTGGACGAGCACTACGGGTCCGAAGACCGGCTTCAGGAAGAGGAGCATGCGCCCGCTCCGGCTTGAGCTCGAGGGATTCACCTCGTTCAGGGAACGAACAGAGGTCGTTTTTGGAGACGCCGAACTGTTCGTGTTCACCGGGGCGACCGGATCGGGCAAGTCCAGCCTGATCGACGCCGTGGTGTTTGCCCTGTACGGGTCGGTGCCGCGTTACGACCACAAGGGACTCGTGTCCCCCCTGATCAGCCAGAGCAAGAACGAAGCTCGGGTGCAACTCGATTTCGAGGCAGGAGACAAGACCTACACCGCGGTGCGAATCGTCCGCCGCACCGCCGGCGGCGCCTCGACGAAAGAGGCCACGCTCGAGCAGTGGGGCACCGAGAAAGAGCGTCGTACGCTGGCCCGCACAACGGACGACCTGAACAACCACATCAAGCACCACGTGGTCGGGCTGGAGCTTGAGCAGTTCACCAAGTGCGTGGTGCTGCCGCAGGGCGAATTCGCCGCCTTCATGCGGGAAAAGCCTGCGGAGCGCGGCAAGCTGCTGGACCAGCTGTTGGGAGTCGGTCTGTACAAGCAGCTGGGCCAGGCCGCGACCCGGTTGGGGAAGGAGCAGCGGCTCAAGGCCGAGACGTTGGGCCGGCGCCTGGAAGGCGACTTGGCGGACGCAACCGCCGGGGCGGTGCGGGCGGCCGAAACGGAGGTAGCGGCGCTCGGTGCCCTTTCGGGGCGCATTGAGGAGGCCGCGCCCCGGCTCCGGGCGCTGAGCAAGGCTGCCGGGGGATCCGCGGCCGCGGCAGAGGAGGCCGGCCGCTGGCTGAAGCTGCTCGGCGGCGTTCGGCCGCCCCCCGGCACCCTTGAGCTGGAGGAAGAGTGGCGGTCGGCCAAGAACGAGGCGGACAAAGCCTCACGTGATCTGGAGAAGGCGATCGAACACCGGCGCGACGCCGCGTCCGTTCTTGAGAAACTGCCCGACAGGACCGCGCTCGTCGGCATCCGCGACCGACGAGAACAGCTGGAGAAACTCCGCGCCCAGGTGGAGGAAACCACACGCGGGCTGGCCGTCGCCGAACAGGAGGTGGAAGCCGCCGGGGGTGCGCTGCGGCTGGCGGAAGAAGACCTGCAGGCGAAAAGGGCGCGCCTGGCCGACCTGCGCCTGAAACGCGGCGCGGCCCACCTGGCGCGCTACCTGGTTCCGGGCCAGGACTGCCCGGTCTGTTTGCAGGAAGTGGTTGAGCTTCCCCGGCACGGCGACCTGACCGCACTGGAAGAGGCGGAGGCCGGCGTCACACACGCGGAACAGAAACTCGAAACCGCCCGCACCAACCACCAGGAGGCACAACTCCGCCGCGGCAACGAAGAAACCCGGCTGAACGAGCGCACGAAATCCGCGGGGGACCTGGAGCAGACCCTGAAAGGCGCCCCCCGGCCCGACCAGGTGACCGAACAACTGGAGCTGGTTGACGTGGCGAAGAAGGAGCGGGATGCGGCGGCGTCGGCCGAGAAGGATGCGCAGGAGAAGGCGAAAAGCGCCAGGAAAACCGTCGACAAACTCAAGGAACGACGCTCCCGGGCCTGGGGTCGGTTCCGCGAACGGCGCGACACGGTGGCATCGCTCAAACCGCCCGGCGAGGCGGAGGGTGACCTGGCCGGCTCCTGGCGGGAGCTCTGCGACTGGGCGGAGGCCAGCGCCGATGAGCAGCGGGCCGCCCGCACCGATGCGGAAAACGAACGGAGCACGGCGGAGGGAACCCGCCAGCGCATTGAGCAGCGGCTGGCCGACCAATGCCGGGAAGCGGGCCTTGAACTTGAACCCGGCGGTGAACCGGCCGGCGCGTGCGCCACTGCACTGGTAAGGGCCAGCACCCAACTGGACGGTCTTCGGCGGCGTCACGAAGAGAGGGCGCGCGTGGCCCGGGAGCGCGATGACCTGGTCCGGGGCGCCACCCTCGCCGGCGAACTCGGAAACCACCTGGATGCCAAACATTTCGGTGGCTGGATGCAGAACCAGATCCTTCAGCTGCTGATCGCCGGTGCAACCGAGAAGCTCAAGGAACTCTCCAACGGCGACTATTCGTTGTCGTTGGACGAAAAGAACGAGTTTCTGGTGATCGACCACCGCAATGCCGACGAACCGCGACCGGCCAAGACGTTGTCGGGCGGCGAAACCTTCCTGGCCTCGCTCGCGCTGGCCCTGTCGCTGGCGGGGCAGGTGGCGGGACTCGCCGCGCGGGGCAGCCCCAGACTGGAGGCGCTGTTCCTGGACGAAGGATTCGGCGCGCTGGACCCCGAGGCCCTCGAGATAGTTGCCGACACGATTGAACAGTTGGGCAGCGAAAGGACGGTGGGCCTGGTCACGCACGTCGCAGAGCTGGCGAACCGCATTCCGGTTCAGTTCCGCGTGAAGAAGGCCGGCAATTCCTCGTCGGTCGAGCGCGTCGAGATCTGATGCGCCGCGCTACGGGCCTCGCGATCGAGGGGTGGTCGCCGGAATACGGTGCCCCGGTAGAAAGCGAGATGGAAGACGTGCCGGCCGACAAGGTCGACGCGTCGGTGGAAATCGACGAGGGCGAATGGCGGCCATTGGACGGGGACGGCACACCCAACCCGCGGGCCGACTTCGTGGACGGCGTGCGGAGAATGGAAGCCCGTGTGTGGATCGCCGGCCGGGACGGCGAATCGCGGCTGGGGGTCTGCGCTTCCTTTGCCGCCGGCCTGGTGCGGTGCGGCGAACGCGCAACCGTCGACACGGTCAAAGTGGGTCGCGGCTTCTTTGCCCTGGCCGGCGCACCTGACCTGGCCACCCGGGCGGGCAACTTCCGCGCCTGCCCCGTGGCCGAAGACGACATGCCCCAACTCGTCAACGGGCTCCAGGAACGAATGTGGAACCTGGAAGTGGAGGTGGCGGCGTCTCGCGGGGGAACAGACCGGCCCGGCGATTCCCTGCTCGTGCTCGACGGGCCGCTGAGAGGCCGCCGGCCGATCCCCGGCGCAATCGGCTACGTCAAGAGCCACCGGGTTCACTACCTGCCCGACCTGCCGCGCCAGACCGTGGCCCGCCTCGGAGCCGGACAGCGCACGCCCGTTTTCCTGATTCAGACCAGATGGACCCGCTACTCCTGGTACATGCGCCTGACCGAGGCCCGGGGGCACCCGTGGGCGGGCATCGTACGCTGCGAGGCCTGGACCGAACAAGGGCTGGATGCGGCGAAGAAGACGGCGGACCGGGCGGCCGCTACTCTTCCCAGGTTTGCGTCAGAGCCGCACAAGGACGACCGCGCCCCCCAGAACCTGTATCCCATCGCGGGGCTGGAGCGCGAACTGGGGCGCAGGCTGGGTGACCGCGGCTTCGTGTACCGCGCGCTGCAGCAGGCCGCCGCGACCTTCGCCCCCGGCGCACTCGCAAAGGGTGGGCCGGCATGACCAGGCAACTCAACGCAACCTTCCATTGGCGCGCGCTTGCCATGACCCCCGGCAGGGGGCAGTTTTTGAGAATGAATGGATGTTCGGGGGTAGTACGGGCGATTTCAGGGATGTGCCGGGAGGGTGATGCGCGCATGGTGAAACTCCGGAGAATAGTGGGGTGCGGTGTCGGACGCGTGGCCGCGGCAGCGGCGGCGGCAGTCTTGGGGGCAGCAGGGTGCGGGGGGGACGGGACCACCGAGCCACCGCCCGTTAATCGGGCCCCGGTAGCCAGGACGGACATCCCCACCTACGTGTTCGTCGCCGACCAGCAGGGTTCAATTGACGTGGCTGGCTACTTTTCCGACCCAGACGGTGATACCCTGACATTTTCGGCTGTCAGCGGCGCTCCGGATACGATAGAAGCGTCTGTCTCCGGCACTACGCTGACGGTTTCCATCGTGCCGGGTGTCACGATTTCGACAGAGGTCACAACCGGAGTCTCGGTCACCGCCAGAGACCCGGGCGGCCTGGTCGCCGTGGGAGTGGTTCCGGTCGGAATGACCCCCCCGAACCGGCCCCCGGAGGCGATCGGCACAATACCGATGATCGGGGTGAAAGTTGGAGAAACAGCCGCGGTCAACGCCGCGAACTACTTCACCGACCCGGACGGCGACAACCTCACCTATTCGGTCGTTTCTCCCGTACCCGCCATTGCCACGGCCCAGACGTCCGGCAGCGTGGTTATCGTTACGGGGGTGCGGTCCGGGGAGACCTCAATTGTCATAAGTGTGCGGGATCCCGGCGGGCTGCCCGCCCACCAGGTTGCACCCGTCCAGGTGACGGATTCCTCTTAGGCTTAGGGAGGGTTTTGATTAACAGCGTTCCTGACCGTGACCGCTGTTGCGGTCAGTAGCCAACGGGTACAATCAGCGACACCGAAACTGGACCCGAGCGGCAGGACCCGGAGGCCCGGAGGTTTATTTTTGGCGTCCCTCGTTGTATCCTTCAGGCGATGTTGTCATTTGCGGGCGGTGTTTTGCTGCGTCCCCGCCGCGCCATTTCCTCTACCCTGGAGGGTAATCGATGAAAACAGTTCTTGAATCAAGTGGAGTGGCCCGGCTCCTCGGTGTAGTAGCCGGGTCCGCAGCCCTGGTGGGTACAGTCGCCGTGTGCGGCGGCGACCCCGTCGAGCCGCCGCCGACTAACTCGGCCCCGACAGCCTCCTCAGACATTCCCACTCAAATGTTCACCCTGCCGGGTGACGACGGAATGTTCGATGTCGCGTCGTTCTTTACCGACCCCGACGGCGATGCGCTCACCTATACGGCAACGAGCGGTGAACCTTCAATGTTGGATGCATCGGTATCGGGGTCCGTCGTCACGCTGAGCCTCGTCTCCGGCGTGGAACTTGCGGAGACGTTAACCACGACTGTCGACGTCACTGCCAGAGATCCCGACGGGCTTGCCGCCAGTGCATCCGTCCCGGTGGAGATCACGCCGGGCAACAAGAGCCCGGTCGCTGCGATAGACACCCTGTTCGTTGAACTCGGTTTGGACGAGACCGTTGAGGAAGACTTGGACTTGGTGTTTAGTGACCCCGACGGCGACGATCTCACCTTTACGGCTTCCTCGTCTGATGATAACATCGTGTCGGTCAGCATCTCGGGCAGCATCTTTTCGATGACCGGCGAAGCCGAGGGCGAGGCCACGATCACCATCAGGGCGACCGATCCCGGCGGGCTGTATGTGGAGGCCACAGTCGGGGTTACAGTAACCCGGGACAACCGGTGGCCCACTACCGTCGGCACGATGGACGATTACGAGCTCGAAATCGGAGATTCGGTGACGGTGGATGTGTCGAGTTACTTCTCAGACCCCGACGGCGACGATCTCACCTTTACGGTTTCGTCCGACAATGAAGAAGTCGCCACGGCCGAAATGTCCGGCAGCATACTGACCATAGCCGCCATCGCCTCCGGGCAGGCCCAGCTCACCGTGACCGCGACCGACCCCGATGGCCGCTTCGCCAACCAGTGGCCCGAAGTAACAGTCCCGGCCGAACCCGAGCAGGTCTTCTTTGAGGATTTCGAGGACGGTTTCCCCGAAGATTGGGATTGGAATGCTTCAGGCGGCTCAGGAAACGGTGCAGTCGAAGTGGTTGACGGAATCCTCCGGATCACTCCGCCGGGGGCTACCGACGACAACCCCACCTTCGCTTGGGCCAACCCGCCCAATTTTGACCCCCCTCTGGACGACTGGGAGATCCGGGCGAGCGTGGGCAGAGAGAACGACGCCATCTACTCGCAGATCTTCATGGAGGTAGAGGGCTCCGCGACCATTGATGTCTACATAGTGGGTATCGGAGACGGTTGGAACAACACCGATACCACCCAGAACTATGTTCTTGCGGCGTGCGGCAACGGTTGCACGTTGGTTGCCTCGGGCGAATCCGACGCTGTCAAAGACGGCGACGGAGAGATGAACGACGTCGTTATTTCCAAGCAGGAGGGCCGCTGGATCTTGACCGTCAACGGCGACACGCTTGTCAACACATCGGACGCGGGCCACCCCGACCAGGTTCCCTACGTTGATTTCACAGCCGTCAATGTATCCGGCTCGGACAACCCCGGTGCTCTGCTTGCCGACTACCTGGAGATCTGGATCACGGAGGAGTTCGACCGGACCGCCTCCGACGGCCAGACGGAGACTGTGGGTGGCGACATCAAGGCGAAGGGTGCACTCCCGGTGCCGGGCGATCGTCCAGCGAGCACGCTCACGCGCGAAGAGCGCCGGGCACGGTGGCGCGAGATGATAAGGGGGCCGCTCAAGACGCCCGACGGGCGCTGATTTACCCGCCTCGTTGAACAGCACCCGGTGGGCAGTAGCAGTCAGGAAGTAACCGGTTAAGCAGTACCAGTTGTAGCAGTGTTCGCCGGCGGGGCCCCTTCCCGGGGTCCCGCCGGCACTTTTTCGTCAGTCCGCTGTTACCGTTTCCGGGCCGCCGGGGCAGGAGTTGTACGAGCACTTCGACGACGGTTCCCCGGAAGACTGGACCGAGGAGGAATCCGCCCTGATCGACACGGACACTTCGCCGCCCGCCGACCCGCCGGAGCTGTGCCGGTAGGCGCCGCCCGGGCCGGCGGGGCCCGACTCTACCTGGCCGGAATCGGGGGCGTGGGACGGGCCTTCCTCAGACAGGTTGCCGGGATCGGCCACCATGTTGTCGAGGCCGGGTCAGGACGTGATGCCGGAGGAGACGCGCTCGTCGAGGCAACCTGCCGGGACCGTGCACCCGTCCGGGTGTTTGTGGACTGCACGGCCAGTGACACTCTGCCCCACCGGTACCCGAGATTGCTCGAGTCCGGGGCGGCGGTGGTGGCGGCCAACAAGATCGGTTTCGCGGCTGACGGAGCTCCGTGGCCCGAGATCGAGTCGGCTCTCGAACGTGGCGCGCCGTTGTTCTTCGAGACCACCGTCGGGGCCGCTCTGCCCGTCATCTCAGCGATCGCCGGGATGGTGGAAGCGGGTTCCGCGGTTCACCGAATCGAGGCTGTCTTGTCCGGCACGCTCACCCACATCCTGCAACAGGGCCGGGGCGGGCGGCCGTTCTCCCTGATCGTGCGCGAAGCGGTGGGAGCCGGCCTCACCGAGCCTGACCCCCGGGTCGATCTACTGGGCATCGACGTGGCGCGCAAAGCGATTATTCTGGCGAGGACCGCGCGGCTGGGAATCGACGCGGCCACCGTGCAGGCCGAACCGCTGGTAATTCCCCGCGGCAACACACCCGGCAACACTTCGGTCGACGAGTTCCTGGACGGGCTGGTTCATTTCGACGATGCCTTCCGCGAGCTGCTTCCCCCGGGTGCGGACGAGTCGGGCCCGGTCTACATGGCGAGCATCCGCAGGGGTGCGGTCGAGATCGGCGTGCGGCGTCCGGAGGCGGGCCATCCGTGCTCCGCCCTCGCAGCGGGCGACAGCGCCGTGAGCATTTGGAGCGATCATTACCGCGGGTCGCCCCTCGTCATCAAGGGTCCGGGGGCAGGCCCCGAAGTCACCGCCCACGGCGTGCTGGTCGATGTAGAGCGGGCAGTCAGGGCGCTCGCCCGCGCCGGCTGACGCTAACGCTAACCGCCCTTCCTCGTCTCTGCCAGGCAGTAGCCGTAGGCGTCCGCAGCGTCGTCGTAACCCGGCATGGGGGCAGTGTTGTCGTAATCTTCCCGGAGCGCGGGGAGCTTGCCGAGCTTGGTTATCCTGAGCGGCATGTCTTGCTCCAACACCCAGATGTTGGGGATACCGGCTACCCAGGTAGCGCCGATCAGTTTCTCGATCCTTTCTGTCAAAGCCTGCGCATCGGCCGAACTGAACTCCCGTCCCGCCAGGTTGTTGATGAAGTAGTCGAATCCCAGACGCAGCGAGGTGAACGCTTCAGCCAGACCTGCGATCAGGGGCAACAGGCTGTCCTGGGGCAAGTACATCGTGTTCCCCTCCCACACGATCGTGGTTGGAGCATCCAGGTCCAGTCCCGCCTTCTCGACCTCGGCGGGCAAATCAACCTCCAGGTAGTTGCACGCCAGCGACGGAACCGGGTCGACACCGGCCTTGCCGAGAACGTGGTGCTTGAAGGCCAACACTTCCCCTTGGTCCACTTCCAGGGTCTTCACTTCCTGGCCGGTCAGATGGTTGAGGCGCATTGAGAGGCCGGCCCCCAGCGATATGACCTGCTTCGTGCCTCCGGCGATTCCGGCTTTCACGAAGTCGTCGAACAGCCGCGTCCGGTACCGGATGGTGGGCCACACCAACGAATCAGAGGCGATCATCTGGTCCACTACGGCCGCCACCGCGTCGTCGTGAAACAGCTTGGCGTACGGATCGTGGAACAGAGGCTCGTCCAGTTCTTCTTCCAGAGCCCGGAAGCGCGCTATGACAAAGGCTGTCGCCCCGATTTCGTTCACGTCAAAGTCCATTTTCAATCTCCCTGTCCAGGTTCTCTTCTCCCGATACCCCCGCGCCGCGGTCAGGTGCCCCGAGCGCCCCGCACGAGCTCCGAGTAAAGGTCGATCAGCCTCGCAAAATGGTCGTCGGCATCGGGCACCGTGCCGGCGGCCCGCTGCCGAACTTCGGCACGGCCAACGGTCGGTGCGCGGTCCAGCATGCGGAGCAGCGCCTCCGCGCACCGGACCGAATCGCCCGCATCGTAGAGTTCGGTGCAGGCCGGGTCTGCCATGTCGGCGGAGGCCCCCTGCCGCGGCATGACCACCGGAGTGCCCGCCGTCAGAGCCTCGGCCACGGCGATGCCAAACGTCTCGGCCGATGATCCGTGCAGAAGCGCGTCCGCGCTGGCCACCGCGGTCGCCAGACCGCGCCGGTCCCTGGCAAATCCCGCCACGTGCACGTTGCCGGCGCGGGCAGCTCGCCGCTCCACCCAGCCGCGCAGCGGACCGTCTCCGTAGATCACGAGGCCCAGGGGCCGCCCCGACGACGCGAGCGCGCAAGCCTCGATCAGCGTGCCCAGCCGCTTCTCCGGATGGTGCCGGCTCACCGCCACCACCAGGCGAGCGTCGGGCTTCTGGCCGCAGGCCGCCAACAATCTCGCTCTGACCGCCGGATCCGGGGCCGCCGTCAGGAAGGGTTCCCTGGTGATCCCCAGGGGGATCGCCTCCACTCTGCTCAAGCCGTATCGGCGCAGACGCCCGGCGTACCAGTGGCTTCCCACTACCGTCACGTCAAACTTGGCCGACAGCCGGCGCACGCGGGCCCGGTACCATCCGAACAGACGGTCGATCAGGCTCGGGTCCATTCCCCGCAGGAGCGTTTCCCCATAGACCGCAACCGGGTCCTGGTGCAGAAACAACGCCTTGGCGCGGGCCCGGTCCCAGGCCGCGCAGACGCCGGTCCCGGTCCACGGCGAGGAACACTCCAACACATCCGGCTGCTCGCGGATCAGGGCTGACCGCAACTTGGCGCGGCCCGCGAACACCCGGTAACGCGGGTCGAGCGGGAACACGGGGGAGGCCAGCCACACGATCTTCCCGCCGGCCTTTTCCTGCTCCGCGTCTGCGCGGCCGGGCGCAATGACCACCGCTTGGTGGCCCGCCCCGGTCAGCGCACGGAGCTTGGCGTTGATGTAGGTACGCACGCCGCCGCCCCGTGGCGCGTAGAACTCTGCTACATCAACAACCTTCAGGGTAACGCCTCAGGCAGCTTGCCAGACCTTCCATCCCTCCACGACCGACCGGTAATCAGCGAGCAGGCCGTCGAATACCGAGTCCCAGCCGCTCGCCGCGGCAGTGTCCAGTGCACCCTGACGGATTCGGGCGCGCAGCTTGTGGTCGGTGAGCAACTTCGAGAGCGCTTCGGCAAAGGCGGCCGGATCGTGCGCCGGAACTATGAGCGCGTTCTGGCCGTCTCTGGCGTAGTCCAGCACGCCGCCCTCGCCCACCACGATCGGTGCCAGACCCGATGACATCGCCTCGAGCAGGCAATTCCCGAAGGTCTCGGTCGATGAGGGAAACGCGAATATGTCGCCCGAGGCGTAGGCCTCCGACAGGGCTTGATCCAGCAGCAGGCCGGTCATGTGGGAGTCGGGCAGTCCGCGGGCACGGATATCATCTTCGACAAGCCCGCTGCCGACGATTACCAGTTTCGCCCCGCGCCGGCCCTTCCTGCCCAGTCGCTCCCAGGCATCGGCCAGCACGTTGAGGTCTTTCTCGGGGGCTAGCCGGCCCACGTGGGTCACTATCAGATCGTCCGGTCCGGCACCGACTGTTCGGCGAAATTCGTCGGTTCTGAAGCGGGGGTTGAAATCGGCCGGGTCCACGCCGCGCGCCCAGATCCCGGTGTGCACCACGCCGCGCGAGTTGAGGTGGCGCTCGTAGGGGATTGACGGGCAGAGGACCTTCGCCGCCTGTGAATAGAAGCGCCGGAGCATGGCCCAGCCGGGCTTCACGGTCATCTGGGCTTTGTAGATCCGCGAATAGCGTTCGTAGTCGGTGTGGGCCGAGGCGATCATCGGTACGCCCAACCGCCGCCCCGCCCACGCACCGGTCCTGCCCATGGGCCACTCGGTGACCAGGTGCACTATATGCGGTCGGAATTCGGCAAGGTCGGCCAGGACCTCCCGGCGCCTGGGAAACGCCCAGTGAATGGACGCGTCCCACACAAGCGGCAGGCCGGGCGAACGGTGGACCCCCTCAATGTCCGGGGAACCCGGCGGCAGCTCTCCCCACGGGGCGTAGACGCGCGTCTTGTGCCCGCGGGCCTGCATGGCCTTGGTGGTGCGCTGGACCGTTAGCGCCACTCCGCTGGCTTTCGGCCAGTAGACCTCACTGAAATAGGCGATGCGGAGAGGTTTGAACGGATGGGCTTCTACGACTGTTTTCCTCCGGGTCTGTCCTGCCAAGAATCGGAAACACGGGAAGATAGCACCGGGGGACGGACCCGGGACAACAGGTAAGTTGCGGCATGGTTCACGCTATCGCGATTACTCGCGTTCCTGGCTGGGAGGATGCGTTTCCGTGGGCGTTCGCGGCCACCGCCCACCGGCGGCCGGCGGCGGCCGGCCCCGACTTTGCCCTGGACCCGGACGCGCCAGGGGGCGGGGCGATTCGCCACCGCGACGACTGGCGGCTGCTGCTGAGTCAGCTGGGGTGGCGGCAAATCGTCGTGGGCCGCCAAGTACACGGTACCGAGATCAACCTGATTCGGTCCGACTACTCGGGCGTGCATTTGGCCGGCGACTGCGACGGCCACGCCACCCGGCGACCCGGCGTCTTGCTGGCGGTGACTCTGGCCGACTGCGTTGGGGTGTTCCTGGCGGACCCCGCCCACCGTGCTGTCGCGCTCGTTCATTCGGGGTGGCGTGGCACCGCCCGGGGCATCCTAGGGCACGGGCTTGGCACAATGCGGAGTGCGTTCGGGACGCGGGCCGCCGACCTGTCCGTGCACCTGGGGCCGGCCATTTGCGGCGATTGCTACGAAGTGGGGGCCGAGGTTCTGGACGCGCTGGGACTTCGCGGCCGCCGCACCGCGGACCTGCGGGCCGTTCTGCGCGATCAGGCCCGGGACGCCGGGGTGCCGCAGCATGCCATCAGCATCAGCCAGCACTGCACGCGCTGCGGCGACGGGCGCTACTACTCCCACCGGGCCGGAGACCGGGGCCGCCATTTGGCCCTGCTCGGCATCAGCTCCGATACCTCCGGCAACACCCCCCCGGCAGCATGAGTGTGCGGACGTTCGTCCCGAACTGGGTCGATCTGCGCGAATTGTGGCGGCTGGCCATGCCCGTGGCCGTAGTCCAGTTGGCAACTTTGCTGATGGGGGCCGTAGACACGGCGATGGTCGGTCGGGTGTCGGCAGCGCACCTGGGCGCGGTCGGGCTCGGGAACATCTACTTCTTCTGCGTGTCGCTGTTCGGAATCGGGCTGCTGATGGGGTTCGATCCCGTTCTGTCGCAGGCGGTCGGAGCCGAAGACCAGCCCGCGATCGCCCGGGCGGTGCAGCGGGGCCTGATCCTGTCGGCCGTCACCGCCGCGGTGGCTTCCGTACTGCATGCCGTGTCCGAGCCTGTGTTCACGTTTCTGCAACAACCCGACTCGATTATCCCCCTGGCGGCCGGTTACGCCGAGGGCCTGATCCCGGGGATGTTTCCGTTCTTTGCGTTCATGTTGATTCGCCTCTTCCTGCAGGCCGTGGGCGATGTCCGCCCGGTGGTTGTTGTTGTGCTGGCGGCGAACGTGGCCAATTTCGTTCTGAATTGGATGTTGATTTTCGGGAACTGGGGCGCACCCGAACTGGGCGCGGTCGGGTCGGCCTACGGGACCAGCATCTGCCGGTGGATCATGCTGTTGGGTCTGTGCGCACTGATCTGGAGGCGTCTCGGCCCGGCGATTCTGCGCCCGCGGCGGGCGGCGCTCAGCCTGCGTGCCCTGGGCAGAGTCATGCGGGTAGGTGTGCCCGTCGGCCTGCACTTCGGTCTGGAGTACGGCGTGTTCGCCGCGGCCGGGCTGATGGTGGGCTTGTTCGGCGAGACTGCCTTTGCCGGCCACCAGATCACTATTCAATTGGCGTCGTTCACCTTCATGCTGCCGATGGGGATCGCGCAAGCCACCGCCGTTCTGGTGGGCCGGTCGGTGGGCGCCCGCGACCCGCGAGGGGCTCGACGGGCCGCGGGCGCCGGCCTCACCGCGGGCGGCGCCGCGATGGCGGTTTGCGCTGCCGCGTTCGTTCTCTTCCCCGCCCCCCTGGCACGGCTGTTCTCACCGGAGGTGGCCGTGGTTTCGGCAGCGGTGGCGTTGGTTCCGGTGGCCGGGTTCTTCCAGATAGTGGACGGAATCCAGGTGGTCGGCGCCGGGGCATTGCGCGGTCTTGCCGACACGACACTCCCGATGTTGGCGGTCCTGGTTTCTTTCTGGGTGGTCGGGGTCCCGGTTTCGTGGGCCATGGGATTTCCGCTGGGCTTTGGACCCGTCGGCATCTGGTGGGGACTGGCGGCAGGTCTGGGCGTGGCCTCGGTTCTGCTGCTTGTTCGGTTGCGGATACGGTTTGCCCGGCCGGCGCGGCGGGTAGTTATTGACGCATCGGATGATCAGGGTCCTGGCTGACCCCGATACTGGCGGTGCCACTGGCGCGCCCTGAGCGCGTCGCGCCTGACCGGCTCTTGTTCGACCGGCTGTTCCACGAGCCTGCCTGAACGGGCCGTGGAGATTGTGGCTCCGTCGAGTCGCGCGCGAAGGCTGGACCGCCGTCTCGGGGAACCAGGACATGCTCTCGCAAGTCTGTTGACTCAACCGATCATCTCGGTCCGTCGACCGCCAATATATGAGCCATTGCACATCATCACATAGCTAGTTACCATACCTTCATGGCTCTCTTCGAACGTCCCCATGTGGACAGCCTCGTCCACTTCCTGACCGACGACACTGTGCCGCCCCGGATTGTAGCACTGACCGGCCCGCGCCAGTCGGGCAAGACGACGATCGTGCGACAGGCACTCCGCCGTCTTCGCGCATCTGGGCACCCAAGCGCGCTGATCGCCGTAGATGACCCGTTGGGGGCAACGGATCCGGCCGTCTGGCCACCCTCGGTCCAATCCGAAACAACCGTCGTCCCGGATCCGAGACTTCGCAACGTGACATGGCTCACGAGAGTGTGGAACCGAGCCCGATACCGGGCTTGGCGAGAAGAACGCGGCTTCGTGCTGGCGCTCGACGAAATCCAGGATATTCCCAGATGGTCTGGAGCGGTCAAGGGGCTCTGGGACCGGGACCGGCAGACCGGGTGTCCTTTGAAGGTCATCATCCTTGGATCCGCGCCCTGGGCGTTGCTCACGGGGACAGGAGAGAGTCTCGCCGGCAGATTCATGCCGTTGGACGTAGGCCACTGGTCGCTTCCGGAGATGGCGCAAGCCTTCGATTTTGACCTTGAGGAATACGTCTTCTTCGGGGGCTATCCCGGCGCTGCGCCGCTGCGTCGCAACCTGGTGGCTTGGCGTCGTTACGTCGCGTACTCGATCATCGCGCCCGTGTTCGGGCGTGACATCGTGGCCCTGACTCGAGTGGACAAGCCCGCGTTGATGCGCCAGCTCATGGATCTTGTGCCGGCCTATTCCGGTCAGATTGTCACCTACAATCACTTGGTTGGCAGGCTTCGAGACGCGGGGAACGCGGCTACGGTCGGTCATTATCTTGACCTGCTCTCCGACGCGGGCATCGTGGCACAGCTTGGCAACTACTCGGGAAGCGCTGTGCGGAGGACCGGGTCCAGCCCCAAGCTCAACGTGCTGAACACCGGTCTGATGACGGCGTTGTCGGGGTACTCCTTCGACGAAGCCAGGGCCGACCGGACGTTTTGGGGCCGCGTCGTCGAGAGCGCGGTGGGGGCGCACATCCACAACACACTTGAGCCGGGCGTACTCCTGTCCTACTGGCGTGACGACCCTCATGAGGTCGATTTCGTCATCTCCCAAGGGCCCCGCGTGATCGGCATCGAAGTCAAGAGCGGGTGGCGGGCACGTTCCACGCGGGGGTTGACGGTGTTCAAGGAGCGGTTCCGGCGTGCCCGGACACTGTTAGTTGGAGGCAGAGGAGGCATCCCCGTGAGTGAGTTTCTGGGGCTACCGGCGCCTGATTGGTTGGAGGAAGTACCGTAGTGAGCTTGATCGTCCCGCGCACCGTCACGGTGGTCGACGGCGAGCGCAACCGCTCCGATCGCTTGGCGCAATTCCGGCGGGCGAAGGGCTATGTGCTGCTGGGCGATCCCGGTGCCGGGAAGTCCACGGCGTTCCAAACCGAGGTCGAGGCTGAGCCGGAAAATAGCGCTCTGGTCACCGCCCGCAGCTTTCTCGGTCGGAGCCTTGAGCACCATCCTGAGTGGAAGTCGAGGACTTTGTTCATCGACGGCTTGGACGAGGTCCGAGCTGGGCGGGTCGATGCCAGGCGGCCGTTGGATTTGATCATCGAACGACTGGAACGCCTTGGGAATCCCGATTTTCGGATCTCTTGCAGAGCAGCGGACTGGCTGGGTCGCAACGATGTCAAGGGCATCGTCACGGCTGCTGGCTATGAGAACGTCCAAGTACTGCGCCTGGAACCGCTCTCGGATGAGCCCATCCTCCGGATTCTCGAAGACCTCGGAGTGCCGGACCCGACCGAATTTGTGGCCAAAGCCCGTGGCCGCGGTCTGGAGGCGATGCTCCACAACCCGCTGCTGCTGGGTCTCCTTCTCAAGGCAACCAACGACGACGAATGGCCCGACAATCGACGCGACACGCTGGAGCTAGCCTGCCGTAAACTAGCCCGTGAATGGAACGAGGA
Source organism: Gemmatimonadota bacterium (assembly GCA_021295785.1). Taxonomy (GTDB): domain Bacteria; phylum Gemmatimonadota; class Gemmatimonadetes; order Palauibacterales; family Palauibacteraceae; genus Palauibacter. The sequence continues at coordinate 11,780 of JAGWBR010000007.1, read as the reverse complement.
GCACCGCGACGCCCGGCGATCCGCACCCAGCGTGCCGGTGGACCGACGCCTGAACGCTGCGGGGCATCTGTCAGCGCTGCTCCTATTGTCCGACAGGGAGCGTGTGTCTCTGGTCGAATCCGAAGACTCGGACACTCTCTGCCCGGAAGACATTTCCGAAGGCGACCAGCCTGGGATCCTGCGAGCGTTGAAGTCGAACCTATTTGCGGCGCGGGTGGACGGTAGCCTGGTACCCGCGCACCGGCAGCTAGAGGAGTTCCTGGCGGCGCGGTTTCTCCACCGACGGATCACGACCGAACCCGGCGTCCCCGCAAGTCGCATCTTCGCGCTCATGACAGGCGAAGACGGAGTTGTGGTGACGGAGCTTCGGGGTTTGTCCGCTTGGCTTGCTGCATTCGACAGGGATTTCCGGCTGCCTCTGATCACAACCGATCCGATCGGGACAGCCCTCTATGGTGACGTGAGCGCATTCCAACGCGATGAGTTGGAGCGCTTGTTCCTCGCACTGGCAGAGCGGGCCGACGAGCTTCAGCCTTGGTTCTGGTCAGCCGTCGCCCTGAAGTCCCTGATTCGTCGTGATTCTGTCGACCTGCTTGGCCGGTACCTTTCGGAAGCGGACCGGACCGAGGGCAGGCAGGCTGTGATCGGCCTGCTGCTTCACGCACTCTCATGTGCCGAGGGAGCCCGTCCTTGCCTGGACGGCCTGGAGGGGGCGGTGAGGGATGCCACTTGGCAGCCTCGGGTACGGCAACCTGCGCTTCGCGCCCTGATTCTCCACTCCGGTGATCGAGAAGCGTTGATCGCGTTGCTGGACGATCTCCGCGAGGGCGAGGTCGAGGATGAGAGTCGCGAACTTCGGGGAAGACTGCTGGATTGCCTCTACCCGGTTGACGTCGGCCCGCAGCAGATTTGGGACTACTGGGAGCCGCGGGAGTCGTGGGAGTCTTACGCCATTGGCGGGACATGGGACACGTTCTGGCATTTTCGCTTGCTGAAGAACACGGGCACGAAGGATGCAGTCCCCCTTCTCCAATCCCTGACAGATCGAGGGATGGCGTTCCGGAAGCGATTCCTGGATGACCGACTGCATACCGTCATCCAGGAGCTGGTGCTTCAAGTGCTTTCCGATGTCGGAGAGCAGACCGCGGCGGCAACCGTCTACGACTGGCTCGAAGTCATCAACTTCCCAGAATCCGACGCGGCTCACCCTCGGCGCCCCACGGATCCGGAGGTAAGCAGGTGGATCGCCGACCACCCGGCCCTTCAGAAGCATCTTGCGATCGAGGGCCTGAACCGACTTTGGGCCGCCGACCGTCCGCGAGCGCCCGACAATTCGAAAGACCCGGTCGATCGCCGATACCGGGCCGGGCAGATCCGGCGGTCAATCTTCATGGCAGGGGAGCCCGACAGCTTTGCCGAGTGGTGTCTCGAAGAGGCCGCAGACGCGGCGGCAACTCGGGTGGATGTCGCCATCGAGTTGTTGGATTGGAGTCGTCCATGGCGTGAAGGAGACTCTGGGACGGGTCTTTCGGTCGAGGAGGTTCGGGCGGCGACAAGAGGGATTCCGGCTCTGCAACGTGAAGTTCCGTTGCTCCTCCGACGTCAGAAGGCGTCGCTCCACCCCCGACCGGTAAGCGAAGAAGAGAAAGAGTACTGGAGACGGCGTGCGCAGGAGCAGGCGGATTTCATCGCGGACGTTGTGGAAAGCGCCGCCGAGTTGAAGGCAGGCACGTGTGGCGCACGGCTACTTCATCGCATCGCTGTGTCCTACCATGATTTCTTTTTCGACGACCGGGAGTCACAACCCCGGGTACGCGTGGAAAGGCTTCTGGATGGGAACAGGGATTTGACCGACGCCGCCATCGAAGGATTCCGCCGTGTCATCCAACGGGATGATCTCCCCTCTCTCCGGGAAGTCATCCGCTTGGACGAGCAGGGCAGGATCTCGCTCTTGGCACTCCCGATACTCGCGGGCCTCGACGACAGTCCCGAGTTACTGGAATCCCTCAGTCCGTCGGAGGTCAGGAGGGCGGTGGGGCTCTACCTTCTCACTCCCCTCAACGTGGATGGACATCCGGCGTGGTATCGTCGGGTGCTCGAATCCCGTCCAGAGTCGGTCGCTGAGGCGCTGATCAAGGTGACGCGCTCTCGAATTCGCAGACGCGAGGACTGTGTCTACCTGTGGTGTCTCCCCCGCGAGGAGGCTTACCGGGCCGTGGCCCGGCTCGTCGCGTTGCCGCTCCTCCGCTCGTTTCCTACACGATGCACCGAACCCCAGATTTCCGCTCTGAACGAGATTCTCCTGGGGGCTATCAAGTGGGACGTTGAAGGCTTGGAGGCATTGACCCAGCAGAGGATGACCAGGGCCGATCTAGACGTTGCCCAGAGGGCACTCTGGCTGGCCGCCGGGCTGTTCCATTCGCCCGAGGCGTATCTGACACACGTTGTGAAGTTCGTGGAGGAAGGCGAGGAAGCCCGATCGCGGCACATGGTCAGGTTTCTTGCTCCGAACGACATGGGCCGGCTACCGATGCGCTGGGGGAGCAACGAACTGCGAACGCTTGTAGCACTGCTGGGGAACCGTTACACGCCTTGGCGGCCCGAGTCCTTCGGGATGGCTGGCGTTGTCGACGAGGACCGGACAAAGGTAGAAGCGCTGATCGCGGGTTGGGCGACGACCCTCGCGTCCCGCACCGACCGGGATGCCTGCAGCGCCCTTCAGGCGCTGGTTGACGACACGAAGCTGGAGCCGTGGCACATCCTTCTCAAGGACAAGCGTGATGAGCAGGTTCTAGCCCGTCGGAGGGCCACTTTTGCCATACCGGACCTCGAAGCGGTGCAAAGGACTCTGGCGAACGAGGAGCCTGCTACCGTCTCTGATCTGGCGGCGCTTGTGGCGGACAGGCTGGAACGGCTATCCATCGAGATCGGTCGCGGCAGTACCGACGAATGGCGACATTTCTGGAACGAGAAAGAGCATGCTCGCCCGAGAAGCCACAAGCACGAGGAATCATGCTCCAAAGCGATCGTTACGGCCCTGAGGCGACTTCTTCCCAGCAGTTTGGACGTGCAGCGGGAGGCCGTCTACGCCCGCGACAGGCGCGCGGACATCAGGGTGTCGTTCAGGGAATACGCGATCCCCGTGGAAATCAAGAAGGACTCGAACCCGCGCCTCTGGAGCGCCGTCGACGACCAGCTCGCGGACTACAGCAGTGCTCCCGAATCATCCGGCTACGGCATCTACCTCGTGCTCTGGTTTGGCGGAGTCGACCTGCCGGTCCCGCCGAGTGGTCCTCGCCCAAAAACGCCCGGCAAACTGCGCAAGCGTTTAGAGAGCCAGCTCGCTGGCCCGTTGCGTCACCGAATCCGAATAATCGTGATTGACGTGAGTGGGGGTCGCGGAGCGCTCTAGCGTCAGGGTGGCGAGGTCGGCCAGCAGGGTCTGGAAGCTGTGGACGGGCAGGCCGTGGGGGGTGCGTTTGCGGCTTGCCTTGGCACGAGCGGCGGGAGAGGGTCGTGCGGGCGCGACGGGTAGTTATTGACGCATCGGATGATCAGGGTCCTGGCTGACCCCGATCCATGGACCCCGGTTCCGCGCTTTTCAACGCTTCCACAACTCGCTGAGCGGTACCGCCCGCATACGATCGTCCGCCATCGGGAGCGTGCTGCGCCCGTTGTAGAGCACGATTCCGCCCTCGAAATCGTTGCCGCACGCCCGGGCAAGCCGGGCCAGCCCCCGGCCCACCGAGTACCCCGGTGTGCTACCGGCCTTGACCTCGATTCCCCAGGTGCGAGAACCAATGGTCAGCACCAGGTCCACCTCCGCGCCGTCCTTGTCGCGAAAGTGCCAGAACCGGAGATCGGGATTGGTCCAGCCTGCCTGGGTCATCAGTTGGTGCAGGACGAATGATTCGAGGAGGTGTCCCATCCGGGTTCGATTCGTGAACCAGTCTCCCGCGTCGATGCGGGCAAGCGTAGCGGCGAGTCCGCTGTCGACCAAGTGGACCTTCGGGGCTTTGACGAGCCGTTTGCCCGGATTGCGGTGCCACGCCGGGAGCAGCCGTATCAGGTAGAGCCGTTCCAGGATTGCGACGTACTCCCGGACCGTTCTTCGGTCGAGGCTGAGATCCCTCGAAAGGCCGGCAACGTTGAGCAACTCCGCATTTCGCACGGCCAGCAGTTCAAGCAGCCGCCCGACATCGTTTGCATTTCGAACCCGCCCGACATCCAACACATCCCGTTCCAGGATGCCTCGCACATACTGACGGTGCCACTGGCGTGCCCTGAGCGGGTCGCGCTTGACCGGCTCGGGATAGCCGCCTGCCACCAAGCGAGCGGCAAGACCCCTTGGGTTCGGCAGGTGGCTCGTCGGCCGGATCACGAACTTGGACTCGCCCTCCAGGAATTCACGCAGGAATTTTCCGGGCTTCCGCTCCTTTTCCGCCTCACACAGGGGTAGAAGATGAGCGACCTCCATTCGGCCGGCCAGCGACTCGGTCACGGTGGGTACCTGCAACAGGCTCGCCGAACCGGTAAGGACAAATCGACCGGGGCGGCGGTCAAGGTCAACCGAAAGCTTGATGGCCGGCAGCAACTCCGGTACCCGCTGGATCTCGTCGATCGTTACCACGTCGGGCAACGCCGCCACGAAACCGGCCGGGTCATCCCTGGCGGGTGAATGGTAAGAGTCCTCGTCCAGGCTGAAATACGGCCGGTCCGGCATCATTGCACGGACCAGCGTGCTCTTCCCACTTTGGCGCGGTCCGTTCAGACACACAACCGGCGTGTCGAGAAGCGCCTCTCGGATCGCCGCTACCAGCGGCCGCCGAAACAACTCTGAAGTATCGAACATGGCTGAGATATAGCGGCCAATTGGGGATTAGACAAGCGCCAATTGGGGATCAGATGTGCGGCTATTTGTCCATTACATCGGCGGCCAAGTGTCGCCCAGCGACGGGGTCTGCGCATTCAAGACGTGGCCGACCGTCTCGGAGACTCGCGGTTTACCGTGGCGGACCTCGAACGGGGCAGGCCCGGCTCGTCGGCCGCAGCCTATCTGGGTGCGCTGTGGGTGCTCGGTCTTCTCGGTGACGCCCGCCGCCTCGGCGATCCCGACCGCGATGAAGAAGGCAAAGCCCTTGAAGCGTCGCGCCGTCCGACTCGTGCGCGCCTCAGGCAGCCAATGACTTCTGACCGCCGCGGGCCTCACGGACTCTGGAACTCTCCGGCTTGCAAGAAGCCGCCGATGCGCTGCTTGCAGATCCCCGTGCGGATGCCCGTTCTGGCGCCGGGCAGGCTGCAAGTGCCAGTCAGTTCCTGGAGCTTGTGCCACTATTCACCAAACAGAGGACGACCTCAAGACCCGTGAACGATCAAGAGAAGCCATGACCCGCGGCTCTTTCTCGCCCGGCGACATCCGGGGTGCCCCGACCTACACTCGGGGGTTGCGAGACTGCCCCTCAGCCCCCCATACTTGCTTTGACACGTCGGTTCATGAATAACGTGGGGTGATGACTCGCAGGTTCCCCCATTGATTCACTCCGATGCTGCGGAGGGCTCTCCCCAACAGAAACTCCGTCACCGGGAAACGGGAGATCAATGATGCCGGACACCCAGCCGAAGCGTATCATCCGCCACACGGTCAGCGGTGGCCACTCGGTCGATCGTGCGGACCTTCTCAGGAGCCCCCGCGTCCAGAAGATCATCTCCGAAGTCGCAGAAGAGCTGAAGGTCACTCATCCGGGAAACGCGCGGCCCCCGGGATCGCAAGAAACTTCCTAGTTCTCTAGCAGTCACCGCAGAGCGAGATGGGATTCGGCCTTCTCTTCGTGCCGCTTCTGGGCGGCTATCAGTTCCTGACCCGGTGCAATTGGACACGGTTCGACGTGCGTCGCCAGAGCGGCTACCACCTGTTGTTCCAGTCCGCATCGGTCGGCGTGCTCCTCCTGGCGTTTGCGCGGGTATTGGCGCTGCTCTTGAACTGTGTGGTACAGTCGTGGCCATACGTGGGCGTGCATTGGCAGCGATTTGCGATCTTCGAGTATGTCGGTACGGTCGCCTTGGCGTACTTGCTCGGCCGACACGGCTACAGGGTGATCAATGTGTTCTATTCCGAGTCCAGGGGAGCCATTCGCGCCGCCGACCGCGCGGGGAATTCCCTGGAACTCCTGTTCATCGAAGCCATGAATAAGGACTCAACGGTTGAGCTCACCCTCCAATCGGGCAAGGCGTATGTCGGTTGGATCCTCAACGTCAAGGCCGCGGAACCCGAGCGGACGTTCGTCGAGATGTTGCCACTGGCCAGCGGCTTTCGGACCCAGGAGACCCACAAGCTCGAATTCACAACCAACTACGCCCCGGTGCTGCTCGACCAACTCCCGGACCTCGCCGAGCCGGACCCCGCCAAGCCGCTGCTCGACCACCCGGACCCCGCCAAGCCGCTGCTCGACCACCCGGACCCCGCCAAGCCGCTCCTCGCCGATCTTGTCACCAAGTATGATCTCCGGGTGGTCATTCCGGTAACCGAGGTTCGGAGCGCCAAACCGTTTGATCTCAAGACCTATCTTAAGTTCCAGAAAGACGATTTGGTGGATTGAGCGGCGGATCCAATACCACCGCTGATCCCCCCAAATCACCAATACGAGGTGGCGCGGGCCGCAGCCGACGCAGTGAAGGACGCGCTGGTAGCTCGCCGTTTCCGGATCCGACCGGAGGAGATCCGCGCGATGCCAATAACCCCGCCCGAGGCCTTTCGGCGTGTCGGGCGGGGAAACAAGTCGGTCAGATCAAGGACGCCGTGTTCTGCGAACGGGCCGCTTGAGCCGAGTCGGTACGGCTGGCCACGCCGGCTATGGCCGTTCGATGATCCGGCGTAGCTGCACTATCTCAACTTCGAGTTCGTCGGTCACCAACAAGGCCACAACATCGTCGGCCGCGGCCAGCACCTCGATCCCGACCTCCGACGACGTCACCCGGCCCACCAGCTCTCCCTCCCCCGAGTACACCGTCCAGGCGCTGCCCCCGCCCGGAGCGAGTCCCTCGTAGTCGGGCACCCATAGCATCCCTCCAGCCATCCGGGGTCGCCCAAAGAACGGGTAGAACCGAGGCAGGTCGTCGTCGTCGATGCCCTCCATTTCGGGAATGGAGTCCCGGCCAGCGCGGGTGATCCTTCTCGGCTCGAGCGGCATGTGCGGTTGCAGTTCGTCGACCAGCTCGCCCGTGGCGTCGAAACCGCGGATCACCGGATCCTTGTTGTCCACGATGTGGTACCGGTCGCCCACGACCACCACCCACACTTCCCGGCGGTAGGGGTAGATGTTCATCCTCTCCGACGACGCGTAGTGCTCGTAGCTCAGGTAGGTCCCGAGGCGTTCGGCAAAGGTGCCGTCCGGATCGTTCCTCGCCAGCTCATGCTCGAACCGGCGAATCATCGGTGCCTGTTCCCAACGGAATGAGTGTGCCTCGGCAAGCATGGAACCATCGGGGAAGAATCCGTCGACGTGCACCGCGTTGTAGTCGCCCCAAGGCTGCACGCGCACCGTACGCTCCAGATTGCCGGCCCCGTCACGGATGGTCACCCGGATGTTCCGGCCATCGAACGTGAAGAGCCGGTCGCCGGCGGCCTGCAGGAGGTCGAGGCTCTGGTAGTCGCCCGGGCCTTCCCCCTGCTGCCCGACCGTGTGGAGCAACTGGCCGGTCTCCCGGTTGTAGAACCGCAGCGAGTGCGTGCTCCGTTCGGCCAGGATCAGTGCGTCGGACGTGAGCACGGCGCCGGTCACATCGTAGAGCCCCTCGTCCGGGTCGTCACCGATGGTGAACAGCGGCGTTTCGTCGATCCGCATGTCCCTCTGTTGGCGCGGCGCGGCGGCCGCGCTCTGCGCGTCGCCCAGGCAGCCGATCTGCAAGGCTATCAGCAATCCGCCGGGGAAGTTTCTCAGCACGGCGACCTCCTGAGCAAAGTGCCGATAGAGCTGACGCTACGTCGCTGTCGTACTCGTCATACTAACCTGCGCGTCGCTTGGTAGGCAAGCCGGAACGCGGTGTCCGCGAGCCACCGCCTGAAGTCCGGGTCGTCGGCGAAGTGCTTGAAGAGTCGGGTGTTGTCCTGCACCATGCCCAGCACCGCCCGCTCCGTCGCCTTGTCGGACTCGACGCGGGCGTTCTCCCTGTCGGAGTTCTGCCGCGCGTTCATGAACTTGGCGTCTTTCGCTACCGCGGCCGGGATGTCTTGGGTGGCCGTCCGGATGACCCGGTCGGGGTCCCCCCACTCGATTCCTCCGAACCGGTCGTTGAACTCCTCGATGATCGCCGACAGCCGGTCGGTCTCGATCTCGCCCTTGCCTCCACCCTCGCCCGTCTTAACCGGATCGATCTGTGCGTCCTCGTCATCGAGGATGATCTTCCGCATCCGGTGCTTCTCGACGCGGTAGCTGTCCATGTCGATCCTTTCGAGGATGCCTCTGGATAGATCGGGCTCCTCGGGCGCCGGCAGCTTCGGGATCAGAAAGTTCAGGAAAATTGAGCGCTCCTCCCAGCCCAGGTTGTTGTAGGGGAGGATCGATGACAGGAACGCGTAGGCGCGCGCGAACGTCTTGGCCCTGCTCTTGAACCGGACCTGCCCGTCCTCGTCCAGGTCTCCGAGGTACGCCTCCACGCACCGGTCGAGGATGGGGTCGAGCCTTCCGCGCCCTGCACCGCCCAGGTACAGCTTCACGAACGCCCGGACCTGATCGGGAGTGTAGACCTGCGCCCCGTCAAGATCGGCCTGCAGGTCGTGGAGCCGGTCGGGGTCCGTCTCGTCGGACAGGACCGTGGTCCGGTAGTAATCCGAGAAGGCCTTCGTGATGGTCGCCGTGTCGTTCAGGAAGTCGAGCACGAACACGTCCCGCTTCTCCGGGTGCGACCGGTTGAGGCGCGACAGCGTCTGGACCGCCCGGATCCCCGCAAGCGTCTTGTCCACGTACATCGTGTGCAGCAACGGCTCGTCGTAGCCGGTCTGGAACTTGTCCGCGCAGACGAGGAACCGGTACGGATCCTCCCGGAACGTCTCGGCAATCTTCGACGAGGGCAGGCCGTTCAGGCTGGCCTCGCTCACCCTGTCTCCCCCGTAGTCGTGCTCGCCCGAGAAGGCGACCAGGGCCTCGTGGGGGCTCCTGCGCTCCCTCAGGTAGTCGCGGATGGCGTGGAAGTACTGGACCGCGCGCTCGATCCCGTTCGTGACGACCATCGCCCGCGCCTTGCCGCCGATCCTGTGCTGCGCCAGCACCTGTTCGTGGAAGTGGTCCACCATGATCTCGGCCT
>JAGWBR010000007.1:0-2388 GCA_021295785.1 Gemmatimonadota bacterium | reverse complement strand
CCGGCGTGTAGTGTTCGAGCACGTCCAGAATGAACCCCTCCTGGATCGCCTGCTTCATGCTGTAGGTGTGGAACGGAAGTCGCCTGACCGTGCCGTCGCCCTGCGGGTCCGGCTCGCCGAAAAGCTCCAGCGTCTTGTTCTTGGGCGTGGCGGTGAAGGCGAAGTAGCTGGCGTTGTCGAGCATCCGGCGGCGCTCGATCTCGCGGTTGACGCAGTCTTCGTAGGTCTCGTAACCGTCCTCGCCGTCCGCCTCGCCGAGCACGTCCGCCATCGCTCCCGCCGCCTTGCCGCCCTGGCTCGAATGCGCCTCGTCGATGATGATCGCGAAGCTGCGGTCGCGGTGCGTGCTCCCGATTTCGTCGAGGATGAAGGGGAACTTCTGGATCGTCGTGATGATGATCTTCTTGCCCTGCTCGATGAACTTCCTCAGGTCGCCCGATCGCTCGGCGTGCCCCACGGTGGACTTCACCTGTGCGTACTGCTTGATCGTGTCCCGGATCTGGCGGTCCAGGATCCGGCGGTCGGTGACCACGATGATCGAGTCGAAGACCGTGCCGCCGTCCTTCTTCAGGGGAATCATCTGGTGTGCCAGCCACGCGATCGAGAAGCTCTTGCCGCTGCCCGCCGAGTGCTGGATCAGGTACCGCTTCCCGGCTCCGTGGCTCGCCGCGTCAGCCAGAAGGCGGCGCACCACGTCGAGTTGCTGGTACCGGGGCCAGATCTGGATGCGCTTCTTCCTGCCCGTCCTGGCATCCTTCGGGGTCAACATGTGGGCGTAGTTTTCGAGAATGTCCGTCAGGCTCGCGCGGGCCAGCACCTCGCGCCACAGGTACTCGGCCTTGAGTCCGTAGGGGTTGGGCGGGTTGCCCGCGCCCTGGTTCCAGCCCCGGTTGAAGGGCAGGAACCACGAGGCCTTGCCCCTGAGGTGGGTGCAGAAGCGGACCTCGCTCTCGTCCACCGCAAAGTGCGCCACGCAGCGCCCGAGCCGGAAGAGTGGTTCCCTCGGGTTGCGGTCCCTCTCGTACTGCCGGATGGCGTCGTGGACCGTCTGCTTCGTCAGGTTGTTCTTGAGCTCGAAAGTGAAGACGGGAAGGCCGTTGATGAACAGGGCGATGTCGAGCGCGTTCCGGGTCTCGTCCCGGCTGTAGCGTAGCTGGCGTGTAACGGTGAAGCGGTTCAGCTCGAACATCTGCCTGGCCTTCTCGTTCCCGGCCGACGGAGTGCCGTGGAAGAATTCCAGGTGGTGGGGGCCGTGCTTGACGCCCCCTCGGAGTACGTCGATGGTGCCGCGCTTGTTGATCTCGCCCTGAAGCCGGGCCAGGAACTTGCGGCGCGCCGGGCAATCCTCAGAGAGGCGCAGAACGGCGGCGGACTCGGGTTGCGTGACCTTCAGGAAGGTCCGCAGTTGCATCAGATCCACGCAGTACTCTCGGTCGTAGTCGCGACCGTTTCCGGGGGACCAGCCGACGCCGCCGTATCCGGGAGAGGGCTCGCCGACGGTTCCGCCCGAGGGCGGATCGCAGGGGTCGCCGGTCAGCGCCTCGCAGATCAGGCGTTCAAGGCCCCGTTCGGAAGTGTCCGTGGTCATCGTCACTGGGGACGTGGGAAAGGCACTTCGACGGCTTGGCCCGGACGCAATGCCTCGATGGCCTTGGCGATCTCTTCGGTGCGAAGGCGAACCTGAGACCAGCGCTCCGCGAGATCGAGCAACTCGCCGTTGCTCTTCTCGGACCAGCCCTTCTCCGCCAGCGTGTCCACGGAGTGTCCGGGCAGGTGTCTCCGCAACGGCGCGGGCGTGCCCTGGTCGAACAGGATCTTCACGGGTCAGGCGGGCGTCCTGAAGTATTCCGTCTCGTGCTTGAGAACCGCCGTCACCTGCCACTCCTTGACCTCGGGAAACCACTCCAGGAACTGCTCCACGGTCGCGCCGCTCTCCAGGTTCTCGAAAAGGGCGTATACCGGCACTCGAGTGCCCGTGAAGGCCCACGCCCCGCTGATCTTGCGGGGGTTGCGTTCAACCGCCGGGCACGTGTTCCAATCCGTCATGCGCTTGCCTCCTTCGCGATCTCGTCTGCGGTTGAATGTAGGTTCGATTCGGTGGGGATGGTTTCGGCTCGGTTGCGGTCGGCCGAGAGAGGGTCCATCTCCGGCAATCTGGCCGAGGCCTCGCGCACGTCGAGCTTGCCGGTCACGACATCGGCGATCAGGCGGGTGCGGTACTCGCGGAGGAGGGTGATCTGGCGTTTGGTTGCGGAGATGTGGCGCCGGATTCGTCGGTCGGCGGCTTCGAGGAAACGGACGATGGCCCGCTGTTCGGGGAGGGGAGGGACCGGGCTCCTCGCCCTTAGAAGACTGGATGGGGGAATGGTGTTTCGGAGGCCCGAGTAC
>JAGWBR010000035.1 GCA_021295785.1 Gemmatimonadota bacterium | reverse complement strand
TGTCAGGCTCGGTTTCGAGATCCGTGTACAATAGCAGGGGGGTTGTGTCTCTTTTCATCCCCTCGGGGAGGAAGGATCTCTGCTCTCCCAATATCGCCAGCATGTTCCCGGCGGCTCCCCTCGCGAGAGGTTTAAGGTCCACGATGGTGCTCTGGGTAGAGAGGCGCGACGACGCGAGTAATTCCCCGTTCTCCGAGAACTGCGTGAGCCGGGCCAGCCGCGCGTCGTAGGCCAGGAACCCTGCGTCCGTCGCGAGGAGCATCGTAATAGCACTGAACTCGCCCGGTCCCTCGCCCGGTCCCCCTACGCGAGCTGTGACTGAACCGTCGGCCTTTCCTGTCGGCAACGTGAGTCCCGCGCGCCGATATTCCGGCAGTCGGGATTAACCTAACCTATGTTGTTCATCGTGAATTTCGGCAGATCCCACTACGTTCCCAGATCCCCGGCCGGCCGCATCGCCGTGATCGCATTTGTCGCTCTTTTTGCGTTCACCCAGCCGCCGCTGGTTTTCTTGCTGGCAAACCGCATTGAGCCGTGGATCGCGGGGATGCCGTTTTTCTTCGTGTACCTGCTCGTTCTCTATTTTCTGCTGATCGGAGTTCTGGTCTGGGCGCGCAGGCGCGGCCTGTAGCGGCCCCGGCGGCCGACTGACCGTGGAGCCCTGGGTCGTCGCAACCGCACTGATCGGCATCTACCTGGTGCTGACAGTGGTCATCGGCTGGGTCGCCAATCGCCGGGGGACCGGAGACCTGGAGGACTTCCTCCTTGTGGGTCGCAAGGCCGGGTTCGTGGTCCTCTACCTGACGGTGGTGGCCAGTTTCCATTCGGCCTTCGCGTTCCTGGGCTCGGGCGGGTTCTTCTACACCCACGGGATCGGGTTCTGGGTCGCCGGCTCGTGGACCATTCTGGTCGGCGTGATCACGTATGTGCTCGGCACGCGCATATGGGCGCTCGGCAAAGAGTTCGGTTACATCACTCCCGCCGACTTGCTTGCCGATTTTTTCGAGTCACACACGGTGCGCGTCGTGACGGCGGTCGTGTCGGTCCTGTTCACCATCATCTACATCCAGGTGCAGGCGGCCGGGCTCGGGATCATCATCAACGCGGCCACCGGGGGCCGGATCAGTTACGAGCTGGGAACGTTGATTCTCCTGGTGGCGGCGGCCGGGTACCTGATAGTCGGGGGGCTGCGGGCCGTCTACTTCACCGACGTGATCCAGGGCGCGTGGATGTACGTGGCGGTTTGGGCCGGGGCGCTTGTCCTTACCTACAAACTGTTCGGCAGCCCGGTTGAGTTGTTTCGGCAAGTTTCCGAGCAGCGCCCCGATCTGCTGACCCTGCCGGGACCCGAGGGATTCTTCACCCCGGGAATGTGGTTCGGAATGGTGATTGTGCTGTCGTTCGGGATCATGCTCCAGCCGCACATGATGATCCGCTACTACACGGCGGCTTCGGCCCGCACCATGAAGTGGTTGGGGGCGACCACGCCGATCTACCTGATGACCCTCTTCATCCCCGCGGCGATGGTCGGCCTCGGCGGTGCTCTGACCATGCCCGAGATCGAGAACCCGGATGCGATTTTCCCGCAGATGCTGCTGGCTCATGCCTCACCATGGCTGACCGGGTTGATCCTGGCCGGGGCCACCGCTGCGGCGATGTCCACGCTGGATTCGATTCTCCACTCCAACATGACCGTGCTGATTCGCGACGTCTATCAACGCTACGTCAGAACCGACGCGAGTCAGGGGCACTACATCCTGGTCGGACGGCTGCTGGTCCTGGCTTTGTTGGGCGTGGGTTACCTGCTGGCCACGAGCCAGTTTGGTTTCCTGGTAACGCTGGTGACCCTGTCGGGTTCCGGGGCTCTGCTGCTGATGCCGGGCGTGCTCGGCGTTTGCATGCCGTCATCGGTTCTGCGGGTGACCAAGGCCGGGGTGCTGGCGGGGATTGCCGGCGGGCTGGTGGCGCTCTACCTGACCCTGGTTGAAAACCCCGTTGTGAACCAGCACCCCATGGGACTGCACGGGGGCGTCTGGGGGCTCCTTGCCAACTATGCCGTGGCCCTGACCGTTACTCGGTTCACGGCGTCGCCGAGCGGGGAAACCGTGTCAAGGGTGCACGGGGCGGTGGAGCGTTACGTGTACGGAAGATCCGCCGCCGGCAGCTAACCCGGAAGCAGGTCGCAGAACGCGAACCCGGCCCGCTCCACGACCTCGCCGCGCGCGACCGGGATCGGTTCCGGGAAAACCGGCCCATCACGGACAAAGGTGTGAAACTCTCCGTTCTCGCCGCACGGGTCGGCATCGGGCGGCGGGTCGGCCAGGAACGACTCGTCATAGTCGCGGCCGACGAACGAAACCGGCAGCTGGGTCAGGCTGACGCACACCGTAATGGCCCGAAACCCGGACTTCACGAAATCCGCCGCAAGTCGCCGGGTGGACTGTCCCCACAGGGGGAAAACGCACTCCAGCCCGCACGCCGCCAGCTGGGCCTCCCGGTACTCGCGCAGGTCCTGCAAGAAAATGTCGCCGAACGCGACGCGCCGGATCCCGGAACGGCGGACCTCTCCAAACGCCACCGCCATGGCCGATTCATAAACATCGTTGGACGAATCGGGCGGCACCGGGACCTCGACCAGCGGCAGGTCCAGCAGTTCGGCCTGTCGGCGCGCCAGCGACCTGCGAACACCGTGCATGCTCACCCGGTCGTAGGCATCGGTCACCGTGGTGATCAGACGCTCAACCCGGAACCGGCCCTCGCGCCCGAGCGCCCGGAGGGCCAGTGCGCTGTCCTTGCCACCGCTGAAGCACATTGCCACCGGCTCGGGGGTCGCGCCCGCGGGAACACCGCCTCCGGCGGGGCCACCGTTCGGGGCTGTCAGAAAGTCGGTGTCACCGTGAGGCGGAAGCTGCGACTGGCACCCGCGAGCCGCTCCTGGATGTCCACGTAGCGCGCCTGCAGGAGGTTTTCCACTTTGGCCTGGACGGCCATCCCCATCAACCGGGCCTGCAGCCGCAGGTCAACAACGGTCACATCGGTGCGTTCGTCCAGGGGGAACACCAGAACCGAGGGGACGCGACTCCGGTAACGCAGGTCCAGCCCCACGTCACCGCCGAGCCCGTCCAGCGACGCCGTCACGTTGTGGGGCGACCGGTACGGCAGCGCCGCGTCGGTGCGGGAATCGTGGGTGTTGAGGTACATGTAGTTGGCCATCAGGCTGAGCAGTTCGGGAACCAGCACTGCCCTCAGGCCAAGGTCACCGCCGTACACCGTGGCCTCCAACACATTCTGGAACTGGAACACCAGGAACTCGCCCGGAGCCCCGCCCACTTCGATTGCCCCGTCGTAGTCACTCCAGAACAGTCCGATGTCACCCCAAAGTCGGTCGCCGAACTGGCGTGTGGCGCCCACTTCAAACGTCAGAACGTGCTCCCCCCGCAGGTCCAGGTTCGGCACGACCCTGAATCCCTGGAGGATGGTCGAAGAGTACTGCTCGGACACGCTGGGAGAGCGGTATGCCCGGCCGGCCGACGCTCTGACACTGAACGCGTCGGACTCGCGGTAAACCAGTCCCACCTTGGGGCTCAGCGACAGGTCGGTCGACGCCCCCTTGGACGCATAGCTGTCGAGCCGAACTCCCAGACTCCCCCTCAGCTTGCCGCCGAGTTCAATGTCGTCCTGCGCATAGGCGGCCCAGGACTGCGCGGACGGCGATGCTCCGTCTCCCGCGTCCAAGAAACTGGTGGTCCCGTCCAGCGTCGAGGCTTCGCCCCCGATTGCGAGCGAGTGGCCCGAGCCGGGGAAGAGCGACCACTGGGCATCGGCCGCCCACCTCGTGAACCGGTAGCCGTCGTCGTTGTCGTGGTAGTGGTTCTGCGAAATGACCCGGTACACGCTGGGCTTGACGGTGAACCTGGCGGCGGAAGACGCGAATGGCGTGGCCGTCAGACCCGCCATCAGGTCTTCTTCCCGTTTCCAGTCTCCCAAGTACAGGGGATCGATTTCGAGCGGCTGGTCTGCTGACCGCCAGGTCAAGAACTCTTCCTTGTTGGTCCGGTTCCAGTTGACGAACACCTCGACCGGTTCCACGGCCCGTGCCGGCACGGTGGCCTTCGCCCTCAGCCGCCACCTGTCGAGGCTGTTGTTCTGGCGGTATCCGTCGCTGACCTGGCGTCCCGCGAAAAGGGTCGTCCCGACTCCTCCCACGATACGGGAATGCTGCAAGTCGATTCCCTGCATCGTCAGCGGTTGGTCGGTGAACCGCCGCTCAGTGGGCGTCTGGAAGAAACCGTAGTGCAACCGGGCCTGTGTTCTGGGCGCGGCCGAAGGTTGCTTGGTGATCACGTTGACCACGCCGGCCACCGCGTTACCGCCCCAGAGCGTTGAATGGGGACCTTTGGCAACCTCGATTCGCTCCACGTCGAGCACCGGCAGCCCGTCAAAGTCGATAGAGGAACCGACCGCCGACATGATCCGGTGTCCGTCGAGCAGCATCAACACGCGGCTGCCCACTCCCTGGGCGATGCCCGACGAACCGCGGATGTCCATCGTGCCGGCGTTGAAGGTGACCCCCTGCGCGAATTTCAGGGCGTCCGCCAGCGTCAAAATGTCGCGGGCTTCAATCTCCTGTTCTCCAACCACTGCCAAGCTGGCGGGAGTGTCGCCGGGGCGCATCAGAAAGCGGGCCGCGGTAACGGTCAGCCCGGGCAGGTTCAGCGAAGTCCGGCGCAGCAAGATGCCGAGCGTACCTCGCGTGCCCTCCAGGGGGAATTGAAGTTGCTGCTCGTACGGGCGGTACCCCAGCCGGACCACGGAAAGGGTGTAAACGCCCGTGCCCGGAGCGTCGGAGAACGAGAAATCGCCGTCGGGCCCGGTCACGGTGCTCAGGGCGGTGCCAACAAGCAGGACGGTTGCTCCCACAACGGGTTCGCCGGTTCCGGCGTCCGTCGCTTTTCCAGACAACTGTCCCGAGAGGGGGGCGGCGGAAAAGAAAACCACCGCCCCAAAAACAGCCGCGGCCGCCAGCCGGGCGGCCGACCGAACCGCGGCTTGCTTCACGCCGGGCCTAGTTCTCCGACCAGACCGTGGTTGAAACGGCGGTCGCCGGCTCGGTCACAACCACGGTAAGCGTGTCGGCGGCCAACGTGTACGTGCCCGTGGCCTGCACGTTATTCGAATCCTGCGACCATGTTCCGTCCAGGTTGTTTTCGTAGGTACCGTCGATTTCCTGGGTCTGGCCGGAGACGGTGATTGAGATCGTCATGGTACCCGTGGCCATCGTGCCGCTGACTGAGTCCTGCGACAGGGTCATGCTCCCGTTCACCAGCGGAGGAATGAGCGTGGCCCCCCCGGTCGCTACGGCGTTAATCGACACCAGCGTATACGAACCGCTCAGGTCATCGGGATTCTCTTCAGCGGGAGGCTCAACGGGGTCCTCGCTGTTGCAGGCGGCCGCCGTGAGAACCAGGGCACCGAGAACAAAGGAGCCCAGGCCCCGCTTGGTCGATTGAAGCATTGCAAACTCCGTGTGTTGGAAAGATCACTTGAGTCCGGGTGGTGCGGCGCGCGCACCTCCGGAATTCCGCCAATCTTTGGCAAACACGCGGATTTGTCCAGCGCTCCCGCGAAATCGATCGGGGATGCGGCCCCAGATAAGACGATGGGGCCGTTAGCATGGTAAACTGGATTCGGAGCAACCCTGGAGCCGGATGGGGCATCAAAATCGAGGGCGGTTTGATCCGAGCCGCCTGGATCGTGGACTCGCACCAGGAGGTCACAATGCGCCATCGCCCACGCCTTCTTTTCGTCGGTATCCTATGCGGCCTCTGCGCTTGTGGCGGTCGAGACACGCAAACCGAGGACGCGCCCCGGCCTGCGGTTGAAGTCTCGGACTCGGCGGGCGTCAAGAACGTCTTCCTGGGCCAGGTCGAGGCACTGTCGGCACCCGATCTGGTGCCAGACCTGGTTTTCTCCACCATGGAACTCGGGGTTGAGTTGTTCTGGGTCGGAGAAGCCTTGCGGTGGCCAACACCGGTGCGACCGAGGTGGTTCTCCTCTCCGCCGACGGTTCAGTCACAGCTCGCGTAGGGGGGCCGGGCGAGGGACCGGGCGAGTTTAGTGCTATTGCGATGCTCCTCGCGACGGACGCAGGGTTCTTGGCCTACGACGCGCGGCTGGCCCGGCTCACGCAGTTCTCGGAGAACGGGGAATTGCTCGCGTCGTCGCGCCTCTCTACAGAGAGCGCCATCGTGGACCTTAAACCTCTCGCGAGGGGAGCCGCCGGGAACATCCTGGCGATATTGGGAGAGCAGAGATCCTTCCTCCCCGAGGGGATGGAAAGAGACACGACCCCCCTGCTATTGTACACGGATCTCGAAACCGAGCCTGACACACTGGGAGTGTTACCCGCCAAGGAATTAGCCTACGGCGGCATGCCCGGCGGCGGGTTTACTCGCACCGAACCAGCGTTCGGGCGGGACATCGTTGCCCACGGACTCATGGACAGGGCCTTGATCGGGGACACCGACGTGTTCAGCCTCTCCATCTACAGGGCCGATGGGACTCTGACGCGTCGGATTCGCGGATCGGATGGCGGGTGGGCGGTCACAACCGAAGAAATCCGGGCATGGAGAGCTGAACGACTTGACCGCATG
>JAGWBR010000006.1 GCA_021295785.1 Gemmatimonadota bacterium | reverse complement strand
CTTTATTGCGTTTACGGGGATGAGGCGGGGATTCACCGATCTCTACGTGGTCAACGTGGCCACCCGGGAAGTAAGGCGTCTGACCGACGATCGGTACGCGGATCTCCAGCCGGCCTGGTCGCCCGACGGCGGCAGGATCGCGTTCACGACCGACCGGTTCACAACAGATTTCGAGCTGTTGGTGCCTGGGACGTACGACGTGGCCGTGTTCGACGTCGCCACCGGTCAGGTCGAGCGGATGCCCGGGTTCAGGGACCAGTTCCGCAACTTCAACCCGCAGTGGTCGCCGGACGGGGAAGACCTGTTCTTCATTTCCGACCACGACGGGATCGCCAACCTCTACCGGATTGACATGGCGAGTCGCGAGTTGTTCCTCGTGACCAACCTGTGGACCGGTGTCAGCGGGCTCACCGGTATTAGCCCGGCAGCGTCGATGTCGCGCCGGAGCGGGGAGCTGGCCTTCAGCGTCAACAAAGGCGGGCCGTTCAGCTACGAGATCTACATCATCGACGATCCAGAGGTACTTGAGGGCGTGCCGGCACCTCAGATGCTGACGCAGGTGGACGCATCGGTCGTGCCCCCGCAAGAACGGCTTTCCACCGGGCACTACGAGTTGCTCAACAACTCCAGACTCGGGCTTGCCGACCCAATCACATTTGAGCCGGAGGATTACCGCTCCACGCTGGAGATGGACCTGGTAACGCCCCTGTCGCTGGCTTTCACGGCCAGCGAGTTCGGGTCGTATTTCGCGGGAGGAGCCAGCCTCTTCTTCAGCGACCTGCTGGGTGACCGCACCCTCCAGACATTGCTGCAGGTGAACACTCTGTACGGAGACGTTTCGCGAGCCACCACGGCGGTGGTCGGTTACGAGGATCTGTCGTCGCGCTGGAACCGGTCCGTCCTGGCCGGGCAGATCCCGTATATGACGCGCTCGTTCAGCTACGGGCTCACCGAGATGGATGGAAGGCTCGCGAACGTCTGGCGGGAGTTCAGGTTTTACGAGATCAGTCGCCAGGTTTCCGGCGCCGTGTCCTACCCGTTCAACCGGCAGAGCCGGCTCGAATTGAGGGCCACGGCCAACTGGGTTTATTTCGGAGCGCGCCTGGAGGATGTGGTGACCGACGCGGCCACGGGCCTGCTGCTCGATGTCCGCAGGCAAGATCTCGATCCGTGTCAGGACGGGACGGTGGAATACGGGTGTTCGTGGCCCTCGCTTTATCTGGGGGGAATCGGCGCGGCGCTTGTGTGGGATTCATCGGTGTTTGGCGGTACGAGCCCGATCATGGGCGGTCGGGCCCGTTTGGAGCTGACTCCCTCGTTCGGC
The DNA here is from genome assembly GCA_021295785.1 of Gemmatimonadota bacterium. Classification (GTDB taxonomy): domain Bacteria; phylum Gemmatimonadota; class Gemmatimonadetes; order Palauibacterales; family Palauibacteraceae; genus Palauibacter. The sequence continues at coordinate 97,629 of JAGWBR010000006.1, read as the reverse complement.
AGCTTGAACTTCCTGACAGCCTCCGCGGACTACCGGCGTTATTTCAGGTTTGCACCTTTCACGCTGGCGGTGCGGGGCATGCACTACGGACGCTGGGCCGGCGATTCGGGCGACCTCCGCCTCGGACGGCTCTACCTGGGGTATCCCACGCTGGTGCGCGGTTACGGTGGCAACTCCTGGGATACGCAGGCGTGTCAAAACGCCGGGACTTCGAGCGCGCAGTGTCCCTACCAGGAACTGCTCGGGAACCGGATGCTGGTGGGTAACGTAGAGCTGAGGCTTCCGTTGATTGGCGGAATCGGGGTCATACACGCGCCATCGGTGCCGCCGATTTCGGTGGGGGCGTTCTACGATACCGGAAAGGCGTGGACCGGAGCGGGCGACGCAAGCTGCTCGGCAGACGACGGGGCGTGCGAGTTCTCGGACCGGCGGTGGGTTGCGAGCGCCGGGCTGTTCACTCGCGTGAACCTGTTCGGATTCCTGATTGCCCAGATCGATTTCGTTGCGCCGCTGGACCGCGCCGAGAACACGATGTGGCAATTCAGCCTTTCGCCGGGCTTCTGAAGTTGAGGTGTCCGCCACACCGCATGACAAGTGAATTCCGGGAATACTGGGAGGTTTCAACCTGACTGAACCGATAGACGAACTAAGAAAGCTGCTCGCGCGGCGTTCGCTGCAGGTCGGCGATTTCGAGCTGACCTCTGGCAGGCGAAGCGACTACTACATCGACTGCCGTACCACCACGATGCATGCCCAGGGCCTGGTATTGCTGGGGCGTGTCGGCCTTGACGCCATCACCCGGGTGGGGTGGGCACCCGACACAGTTGGCGGCCTGACGATGGGGGCCGACCCGATCGCCTACGCGATTGCAGCCGAGAGCTGGCGGAGCGGGAGTCCCATCCACGCGTTTTCACTGCGGAAACGGGGCAAGCGACACGGCAGGGGCAGGCTTATTGAGGGCTGCTTTGAACCGGGTGCCCGTGCGGTGATTGTTGAGGACGTGATCACGACCGGGGGTTCGGTGTTGAGGGCATGCGAGGCAGTGCACGCCGAGCGCGGCGAAGTTCTGGGGGTGATCGGTCTTGTGGACCGCGAGGAAGGTGGGAAGGAGCGAATCATGGCGGCCGGAATGTCCACGATTGTTCTGAGTACTGCTACGGAGCTGAAACAGATCGCGGCGGGTGGGGCCGCGGCGGGTGTGGCATGAGCACCGGAATTACCGCACGCACGTCAGACGGCACCGCTCCCGCGGACGGCGGAACATCCATGGTTCAGTTTACCGACGCCGCTCGCGAGCGAATTCTGACTTTCATCGCCGAAGATCCCGTGGAAGGACTGGCGGTGCGGGTGAGCGTGCAGAACCTGAGTCCCGTTGCCCCCGAATACGAGATGGCCCTCATCGAACCGCACGAGCGGGAAGAACAGGACCTGGTCGTCAGGGGGCAGGGGTTCGACATCGTGGTGGACCCCAAGAGCGCGGATCTGCTTGACGGCACCAAGATTGACTGGGTGGAGTCGCTCAAGGGGTCTGGCTTCAGCTTTGACAACAAGAACGTGAAGACGCTCGGGTCGGAGCCGCTCGAAGGTCCCCTGGTCGAACGCGTCAGGCGCGTAATCGACGAGCGGGTCAACCCGGGAGTGGCGTCGCACGGTGGTCGCGTGTCGCTCGTGGATATCCGGGACGACATCGTGTACGTAACGATGGGCGGTGGATGCCAGGGCTGCGGCATGGCCTCGGTCACGCTGACCGCGGGGATCAAGCAGATGATTCGGGACGCGGCCCCCGAGATCGTGGATGTGCGGGATGTCACGGATCATTCGGCCGGCACCAACCCCTACTACAGTTAGCACGTGAATAACCGGCTGCGCCGAGCCTGCCTGGTCGTTGTTCTCGCTGTTTGGACGGCGGCCTGCGGCGGAGGCGAGGGGGGAGGCGACCAAGCCGATGTGCCCCCGACCCTGGCTGAGCTCACAACGGGCGACAACCCGGGCGACCCGGCCCCCGGGACGCCGGCAGGCCTGGTGCCGCTCATGGTGGGGGGAGTGGAGATCCAGGTCGAGGTTGCCGACGACGCCAACGAACGCGCCGTGGGGCTGATGTACCGCGAATCGCTGCCGGAGAATCAGGGGATGCTGTTTGTTTACCCCGGTGAAAGGCCACTGGGGTTCTGGATGAAGAACACCCTGATTCCGCTGGACATCGCCTACGCGGACGCACAGGGCCGGATCATCGACATTCAGCACATGGAGCCCCTGACCGAAGACACGTACGATTCCGCCGGACCCGCCCAGTACGCTCTGGAAATGAACCTCGGCTGGTTCGCCGCCAACGGGGTGACCATCGGTGACAGAATCGAGTTCTGAAGCACCGGTCCGCATGGAGCGGGATTCGATGGGCGAGATGCCCATCGCGGGGGACCGCCTCTACGGTGCGCAGACCGAACGTGCCCGGCTCAATTTTCCGATCTCCAGGCTGCGTTTCGGGCGCGGATTCATTGAGGCGCTGGGGGCCATCAAATTGGCTGCGGCGCGGGTCAATTCGCGTCTGGGTTTGCTTGACCAGGAGCTAGCGGCCCCGGTCGAGGCGGCTGCCCGCGAAGTAATGCTCGGGGCCCTGGACCAGCATTTCGTGCTGGACATTTTCCAGACGGGATCCGGCACCTCCACCAACATGAACGCCAACGAGGTGATCTCGAACCGGGCGATCCAGATGCTCGGCGGGGAGGTGGGCTCCCGCGCCCCGGTGCACCCCAACGACCACGTTAACAAGAGCCAATCCTCGAACGACGTCATTCCCACTGCGTCTCATGTGGCGGCCCTGGTCGCGATTGACCGCGAGCTGCTGCCTGCGCTGGACATGCTGGCTGCGTCGTTGAGCGCAAAGGCCAAGGAGTTCGCCGGGATACCCAAGGCGGGGCGCACGCATCTTCAGGACGCGACGCCGGTTCTGTTGGGTCAGGAGTTCCGGGGCTGGGCCAGCCAGGTGAGGCAGGGTGCCGAACGAATGCGCCGCAGCCGGGTCTCGCTGGCCGAGCTGGCAATCGGCGGGACTGCGGTCGGCACTGGGATCAACGCGCCTCCCGGGTTCGGGGCACTGATGGCAGGCGAGCTGAGCGAACTGTTTCGTATCGAGTTCCGCGAGGCCCGCGACCACTTTGAGGCCCAGGGTGCCCGGGACGCTCTGGTTGAGACGAGCGGTGTGCTTCGTACGGTTGCCGTGGCCCTGATGAAGGTGGCGAACGATCTGCGCTGGCTGTCTTCGGGGCCGCGCACGGGCCTGGGTGAGATCAACCTGCCGGCGGTTCAGCCGGGGTCGTCGATCATGCCCGGGAAGGTGAACCCGGTGATGGCCGAGGCGGTTTGCCAGGTGTGTGCGCAGGTGATCGGAAACGACGGGGCCGTGGTCGTGGGCGGTCAACACGGCAATCTGGAACTCAACGTGATGATTCCGGTGATGGCCCACAATGTTCTGGAGAGTATCGGAATCCTGTCCAGCGCGTGTTTGGTGTTTGCCCGGCGCTGTGTTGACGGGATTACCGTGAACGAAGAAGTGTGCCGGCGGAACGCTGAGAAGACCGCCGCCCTCGCAACTGCCTTGGTCCCCGCGATTGGCTATGACAAAGCGGCGGAGTTGGCCAAGAAGTCCCTGGCCGAAGGGGCGACCCTGCGCGAACTGGTGTTGGGCGAGGGTTTGTTGTCGGCCGAAGAGCTGAACCGGGCCCTGGATTTTGACGCTATGACCAACCCGGGCGCCGCCGGCTAACAGGTCGCCCCCCGGCTCGCCGGCGAGCGGGTTACCGGGCCGGCTATTCCACCGAGGTCAGGAGTCCGGCGTTTCCTCCGGAAAGAGGCTGGCCGGGAAAATTCGGTTGACCTCGAGGTCGCGCAGTTCGAAGACCTCGCTGGCGACGGCACCCTCCCCGACCAGCACCAGCCACTCACCGCTCGTGGCTTCTGGGTCCTCCCGCATCAGGCGCAGCAACAAGAGCTGGCCGTCGCCGTTCATGTCCCGAACGTCAGCCGACCGCGTGGCCCCCGCGAAGTCGGCGGCCGCGGCGACCTTGTCGCCCGGAAATCCAGAGGCGAAAACCGTGGTCAACTGGCCGACCGACCGTCCGATCGCCGCGGCTACCTCGGTGTCGGGCACGGCCCCGTCGGCGAGCCAGCCACCGTCCGGGCTCCGCGACAAAACCACCGTCCGACCGTCCCGAACCAAGGTCACGCTGCCTACCAGGGAAGTGTCCACACGAGTGATGGTCCTCTGGCGCCAGTCGTCGCGGGCCCTCGCAAGCGGTCCGCCGAGGCGGCTGTCCATCCGGTAGACCTCGTCGGACTCGGGCAACCGCGCGTAATAACCGCTCCCGCGCCGGACCGCGTTCCCCAGCAGGAATGCGCTCTCGGCCCCGTCATCGGTGCGAAAGGTTACCCGCCGGCCGTCGTCGGCCACCCCCAGCCGGGCGTGGTTGGCCGGGTTATGCGACTGGAGATCGGTTGCGCTGAAGGGAAACTCCTCCAGGACGTCGTCGATGCTGGCCTGATCGGCCATGAATCCGTCGATGGTCCATCCGCCGGGGCGCGCGCGGATGCGGGTAGTGGAGTCGCTTCCGTCTGCCCGGATGTCCACCTGCGTGACGGCCCCTTCGAACGAGAGGTGGATCCCGGGGGCCTCCGCCCTTGAGGTAAAGCCCTCGTCACGCCCAAAAAGCAGATAAAGAAGTACCAGCGCCGCAACAACGATGCCGACAATCCGGAGCTGTTTCGTGTTCATACAATCACCTCGGACACTCGCCCGCCCGGGCTCGCCGCGGGGGCCGCTAGCGGACCCATCCCCCCGCCCGCCACGGAGTCCGTTCCAGGCGGCGGCGGCGCGCCACCCGCCAAACCCCGAACACCACAAACAGCAGCGGTACCCCGACCAGGTTTGCGTACCGAACCGCGTTACGCGCTCCGTCGCTCGACCAGACCATGCGGGGCGGCGCCCGTTCCTTTGAACGAATCGAAATCAGGTCTTCGTCCTGCATCAGCCAGTCGACCAAGTTCTGGAAGAACAGCACCCCGGCGCCGCCGGTTATCGAAGTCTGGACCACTTCGTCCGAAATGAACGCCGACGATCCGCCGAGCACGAGCCGGCCTCCGCCCGGGTCCGAATACCCGATTACCAGCGCCTCGGCTACGAGATCCTCCGGGGTCGCCAGTGTCTCCCAGTCCTGGAGTGCGTCAGCCGATGCAGGCAGTTGGAGACGGCCACCCGCGTCCGTCGTCCCCAAAAACGGCGTTACCAACGAGCTGTCCGTCTCTATCAACAGCGGACTGGACCACCGCATCGGGACCGAGGCAACTCCCTCTGTAACCACATGCTCGCCGAGTGGCTGACCAAGGGGCCACAAGGGGTACCCCACCGCCACCGCTCCAAGCCCGCCCCGGCCAATCGCCACCCGCTCGTTGGACTGAAGGTCGAACGCCAGAGACGGCACCACGCCCAGGCCCCGGGAAAGGAGTAGCGAGTCCAGCGCTACATCGGCCACGGACCCGCCGAACATGGTCTGCTGGTCCACCTGGGCGCTGGAGCGCATCAGCATCACGTTGCCACCCCGGTCCAGGAAATCGCCGATGAGGTCCGCTTCGGCAGGCCCGAGTGGCATCGTCTGGCGAAACCCCGCCAACGAAAACAACACGTCGAAAGTGTCGGGCACCACCTGCACGGCCGTGTCGGGCGCAAACGGAACGACGTTGTACTCCCGGCCCAGCCGGTTTGCGACGATCGCCATTTCGGTGCCCAGCTGCATGTCACCGGGACCCTGCATTACACCCACCGTCAGGCGCTCGGTCACGGTCAGGGACCGAATCATCGAGGCCAGTCGGTACTCCAAGTCCGACGTGCGGGTGACTACCGGGATGACCTCGCTCTCGCCGGCGTACTGGACCGCCAGCCCGAAGTACCCGCTCCGCACGGTGAGTTCGTCTTCCCCGTACACATTGAACTGGACAGGGCGGATCCCGAGCAGGCCCGCTTCGCTTTCGGTATCGGGGTCGTCCGCGGGGTCGACGCTGATCACCTGCAGGTTTTCGCCGGCGGCCTCGAAATCACGAAGCAGGTCGTCCACGTCGCGGCCGACCGTCGTCAACTGCGGCGGGAGATCGCCGGACCGAAACACCCTGATGGTGACGAGGTCGTCGAGGCCCTGAACCAGATCCTTCGCCGGGCGCGACAGTGTGTAGAGACCGCCCGGGGTCAGGTCGATTCGGCCCCGAAGCTGCCCACCGGCCAAGGCCGCGAACACCGCTATTCCCACCAGGCCGACCACGCCCAGCCTGAGCCGGCGGTAGCCGGGTTTGGCCCGACTCAGCCGCGCCGACATGAGCGACGAATAGGTCAGAACGAGGAAGGTGGCTGAAACGGCCGCGAAATACAGCACATCGCGCAGGTCGATCACGCCGCGCGAGACGCTGGCCACGTGCCCGAGGATGCCCAGATTCGAGGCGATTTCGGCCAGGGTCGGCGGCAGCCCGAGCGCGACGGTGGGCATTCCCAGCAGGTACAGCGCGAAGCTGGCGGATACGCCGAGAATGAACGCGGTGACCTGGTTCTTGGTCATGGACGAAGCCCAAAGCCCGGCCGCGGCCAACCCGGCCGCCAAGAAGGCCGCCCCGACGTACTGGGCCACGATCACCCCGACCTGCAGGTCCGCGCTGGCCGACAACCCGAGCGGGAGCGCAAGCGTGCCGCCCATGGCGACCATCAGGAACAGAAACGCTCCGAGGAACTTGCCCAGCACGAACTCGAATACCTCGATCGGCTGCGAGAGGACAAGCTCCAGCGTGCCTTGGTTACGTTCCTCCGCCAGTGCCCGCATGGATACCGCGGGGGCAAAAAACAGCAGCAGCCACGGCAGCAGGTCAAGCATGGGGCGCAGCGAGGCTTCCCCGATCAGAAACACGCCGCGGAAGAAGAAGAAGTTGTTGGTGACGAGGAAGATGACCAACAGGATGTAGGCGGTGGCCTGGTCAAAGTACCCGGCCAGTTCTCGCCTGCCCACGATCCAAATTCGCCGCAACGAGGCAATCATCCTTGGCTCGCGTCCGCGCTCTTGGTCTCGCCGGAGTCCTCGCCGGAGTTTCCGGTAAGCTGCTGGAACAGGTCTTCCAGGCTCTCGCGCGGCCGCTGAAGTTCCCACAGGTCCCAGCCCTCGGCGGCAACGGCCCGGGCGATGTCGGGCCTGGGATCCGAATCCGCGAGCGCGTCAATCAAGAACGCCGCCCGCCCGTCGCCTGCGTCCGAACCGGCCAGTTCAACCCCGCCGACCGAGTCCAGCGCGCCCAGCGCCGCGGCCACATCGTCGGGCGGCCCGCCAACCACGGCAGTGACCCTGGAGGCACCACCACCGGCGACCAACTCGTCCACGGTGCCGTCGGCCGCGATCCGGCCCTTGTTGAAGATGATCACCCGGGAACAGGTTCTCCGCACCTCGCCCATTACGTGGGTGCTCAAAAGGACCGTCCGGTCTTCGCCAATCTGGCGAATCAACGACCGGATCTCGACCCGCTGATTGGGGTCAAGCCCTTCGGTGGGTTCGTCGAGAATCAGGATTTCGGGTTCCGACAGGATCGCCTGGGCCAGGCCGACCCGCTGCCTGTAGCCCTTGGACAGCTGGTTGATCGGTCGGTAGTAGACCGGTTCGATGCCCGTGGAAGCCACGACCTGGTCGGTGCGCGCGCTGATTTCGGCGCTGCTCATCCCGCGCAACCGCCCCATATAAGAAAGGTATTCCCCGGCCAGCATGTCGCGGTAGAGCGGGTTGGTTTCGGGCAGGTACCCCACGCGGCGCCGAAGCTGCGAGGGCTGATCGTCGAGCGGGAGCCCGTCGATCTCGATCTCACCGCTGTCGGCCTGGAGAAACTGGGTCAGCAGGCGCATGGTCGTGGTCTTCCCGGCCCCGTTTGGCCCCAGGAATCCAACGACCTCGCCGCGGTCGACGCCGAAACTGACACCGTCTACCGCACGGGTCTGGCCGAAGTCCTTGACGACATCGGAAAGCATTACGAATGACATTGGGCCGCCAAAATGCCCGCAGCGGCCCGCCCTCGTCAAGGTGCCCCGCCCGATCGGCGCACGGCAACGGTCAACCGTAGTTTTTCGGCCATGTCACCACAACAGGCAACCCCCCGGGGCGGGCCGCTGAACACCTTGGCCGAGGTAGGCCGCAGGACCCTGGGTTTGGTGCTCATCGTGCTGGTCGCCGCACCGGTCTTCAACCTCCTGCAGGAAAGCTCGCAGCCCACCCTCGAAGCCATGATGCGGCGCTCGGGCAACCGCTACTGGGCGTTTTCCTGGCTCGGGGCGGGGGGCTTGTGGACCTACCTTCTCTTCGCCGCGGCCGCGGTTGTGGGTTTCGTGGCGCGGGGCAGCGTGTGCGGGGCGTTGGCGACCGGGGGGCGTTGGCTTGCGGGCCTGCCGACTCGACTGGTGATGGCCGTTGCCGGAGTCTCGGGCGCCGGGGCGGCCCTGATCGCCGTGATCACGGTCTACGGGAGCCAGGCCGTTCTCAACGATGCGAGCGTCCAGCTGCTGCAGGCCAGATATCTGGTGATGGGGCTGGGGGCTGCCGGCGTACCCGAAGGCCAACTGCAGTTCTGGTCGGTGCAGTTCATGGTGCCCACGGAGAACGGCTGGGTTTCGCAGTATCCGCCCGGACACGCCGCCGTGCTTGCGTTGGGGTTCTTGATCGGGGCGCCGTGGATTGCCATGGTGGCGGCGATGGCCGTTGTGGGGGGACTTGGCGTGCGGTGCTTCGAGGTCCTGCTCCCCGACCGAGTTGCCGAGGCCAGGATTGCGGCCATCGCGACCGCCCTCAGCCCCCTGCTGGTGACGCTGGCCGCCGGCTACATGAGCCACGCCACGGTCGCTGCGTTCGCCGTGGTCGCGCTTTTCTGCGCGTTGCGAGCCGGGGGCCCGGAGTCTGCCGGGAACAGGGCAGGGCTTTGGGCTGCGGCGGCTGGGGCGGCGATGGGCGCGATGGTGATCGTAAGGCCGGTTACCGGGCTGCTGATCGGTCTCGCCGTGACGGTGGGGGTGTGGCTTTGCGGGTCATTCCGCGCCCTGGCGCGGCGCCTGACTCCCTGGGCGCTGGGCGGGCTGCCGTTCGCTGTAGCCTTCGCCTGGCACAACCACCATTACTTCGGAAATCCGTTCACGCTGGGGTATGTGGCGGCTTCGGGCCCAAGCCACGGCCTGGGATTCCACGTTGATCCGTGGGGGCGCGAGTACGGCCCGACCCAGGCTCTGGGGTACACTTCTACCGAGCTGTCTTCGCTCGGCCAGGAGATGCTGGGCGCGGCGCTTCCTGTGGCGGCGTTCGTGGGGCTGGCCCTGTTGGCGGGACCGCGGTTGTCCCGGGGGATGCGGGTTTTCGCCGCCTGGGCACTGCTCCCCGTGCTGGCCAGTGCGCTCAACTGGCATCACGACATGGTGTTCGGGCCGCGGATGCTGGGGGAGGCGACGCCGGCCTGGATGGCTCTTTTCGTGGTGTCCCTGACCTGGCTGGCGGGTGCCAACGGGCCGCGGCTGCTTGCCGATCGCCGCCTGCTCGACGCAGGGGCGGTTGTAGTGTTCGCTGCCCTGGGCGTCGGGATTGCGGCCGGTCTGACCGGCAGAGAGTGGGGAGGGTGGGGAAGGGTGGCGCGGCACGGCGAGAGGGTCACCGAAATGCCCGAAATGCCGGATGCGGGCCAACCCCTTCTTGTGTTTGTGCACGAACCGTGGCCGGACCGGCTGGGGGGACGACTCGGGGCGCGGGGGATGCGGCTCGACAGCCTGAGGGCCTACTTGGGGTCATACCATCCGTGCCAGATAGAGGCGACTCTGGCGGGCGGGGCCACCGAAGACATGAACGCGCGGTGCCAGCGGGAGTACGACTCTGACCGCCTGGGGGCACTGGGTCTGACCATTTTCCTGTGGCAGGGTGATCTGCCGGGTGCGCCCGGCGGCGACGGGGCGCTTTGGGCGCGGGATCTGGGGCCGGAAGCCAACGCGCGGCTGATCGCGGCCTACCCGGAGCGGTCTCCCAGGTTCTTGGCACGCGATTTTCCGGGTGCCCGGTGGAGGATCACTCCCTACGAAGAGGGGCTTGAACTGTTCTGGGGTGCGCCGGCCGGGGCCGAATCGTCTGCCGGCGACGGGGCCGATGTGCCCGCGGAGGGTGATCCGGTCCCGGCCGAGCCCCGGTAGCCCGGCCTGGCCTTGCCAGCGCGCCAGGCGGTAGTGCCGGGTTCCGAAAAAACCTCGTCGAACGCGGCCCCGGCCGGCGGAAACGTCAGCTCTCGCAGCCTCTGGCATGCCTCGCGGGCGCCGTGTTCGCGGTCCATCCCCGGGTCTTCCCATTCGATCGACAGGGGCCCGGCGTAACCCACCCGGTCCAGCGCCCTCAGGATGGCGTCGAAATCCAGCCGGCCCCGCCCCACCGACCTGAAGTCCCACGCACGGTCGGGGTGCCCAAACGGCAAGTAACCTCCGTGCACTCCGCCCCGACGCGGAGAGTCGGCCCACCATACGTCTTTCATATGGGCGTGATACAGCCGGTCGCCAAATTCGTGAATGAAACCCAAGTAGTCGGCTCCCTGGTAGGCCAGGTGGCTGGGGTCGTAGTTGAACCCAAATTCGGCCCGCCCGTCCAGCGCCTCCAGTGCCCGCCCGGCGCTGGCACTGTCGAAGGCTATTTCCGTCGGGTGCACCTCCAGTGCGAATCTCACGCCCGCTGCCCCGAACGCGTCCAAGATCGGATTCCACCGGTCGGCAAATTCTCTGAGACCCCGATCCACGAGGTCCGCCGTGTGGGGAGGGAAGGGATAGACCGCGGACCAAAGGGGGCTGCCGGTGAAGCCGTTCACTACCTCGACCCCCAGTGCGGCGGCTCCGGCGGCGGCGGCCCGCATGTGGTCGGCGGCCCGGTGGCGGACTCCCCCGGGACGTCCGTCGCCCCACACCTGCTCGGGCAGAATCTGCCGGTGGCGTTCGTCGATCGGGTCGCAGGTCGCCTGCCCCACGAGGTGGTTGGAGATGGCGTGAACGGAAAGGCCGTGTTTTGCCAGGGTGTCGTGCACTCCGCGGGTGTAACCGTCTTCCGAAGCGGCGCGTTCGGGATCGAAATGGTCTCCCCAACAGGCGAGCTCCATTCCGTCGTAACCCCATCCCGCCGCCATCTCCGCAAGCGTGGCAAGTGGCAAGTCCGCCCACTGACCGGTAAAGAGGGTGATGGGTCTGCAAGTCACTTTTCCTTACCTCCGGTTGCGGATGACGATCTGGCGAGGGCCCGAATTAGCCACCGGGCGGCGAATAACTCGCGTCGGTCCAGCGGCCTGACCGAGCGCTCGCCAGCACGCTGTCCACGAACGCCACTCCCCGGGCCCCGTCCTGCACCGTGGGGTATCCCGTGCCCGCCAGGAAGTCTCGGTAAATGTTGGCCATCGCCTCCGTGAATCCCTCGGGATGTCCGGCGGGCAGGCGGCCGGCCCCGGCTGCCCTCGGCGACAACCCCGCCCCGCCCCGCCGCAAAACCCGGGTCCGGCCCCCGTGATCGCGCATCACCAATGATTCGGGATCTGTGTGGCGCCACCACAGCGAAGCTTCCGAGCCCATCAGAGTCAGGGCCAAATCGTTCTCCGCCCCGGCGGCCGACTGCGAAACCGAAAGCGCCCCGCGAGCGCCGCCTTCCCAGCGCCACAGCACGCTTGCGTCGTCTTCCAGGCTCCGTCCCTCCACGAACGTGGCCGTGTCGCACACTACTTCGGCCAGATCCAGGCCCGTGGTCCAGTGGGCCAGATTGAATCCGTGGGTGCCGATGTCGCCCAGCGCGCCCGCGGGGCCTGACCGGGCAGGATCCGTCCGCCACGAGGCCTGCCGGTGGCCCGTGCTCTCCAGGTCACGAGCCAGCCATCCCTGGAAATACTCTACCTGTATTCGGCGGATTTTCCCCAGGGCACCGGACCGAGCGAGGTGCCGGGCCTCGCGGAGCATGGAGTATCCGGTGTAGGTGTAGGTGACGGCGAACCTGCGCCCGCGGTCGGCGGTCAACCGGCAGAGCGCCTCGGCATGTTCAACCGATGTTGTAAGGGGTTTGTCGCACACGACGTCGACACCCGCCTCCAGAAATGCCCGGGCCACCGGGTAATGCAGGTGATTGGGGGTGACCACGACTACGAAGTCGATCCTCTGGTCGGCCTCCCAGCTATTTTGCGCGGCCGCCATGTCTCGGTAGTCTCCGAATACCAGAGCCGGGTCAAGGCCCAGCTCCCGGCCCTTGGCCCGCGACGCTTCCGGGCCGGAGGAGAACGCCCCCGAAACAAGGCGGGCTTGCCCGTCCAGCTCCGCGGCCCGTCGGTGCACATCCCCGATGAAGGCTCCGGGGCCGCCCCCGACCATCCCGAAACGCATCACGGCGGGCACGTCACGATGGGGCAACGCCCGGCGCGGCCCGGGTCCGGACGTACAAAAGCCCAAACACCACGATCAGCGCTCCGGTAAACGGAAGCAGGTACCTGAACGAGACCCGGCCCCCGTAGTTGTCGGCCGGCCCCAGCACCGCGCCGGCCCGACCGGCAAGCTCCGAAGCAGGGCTCGCCGCCTGTATGCTCCGGAGGGCGGCGGCGGTGACCATCACGGGCAGTTCGCCCGTCTCCTCGTAACTCGCCAGCGCTGCCCTGGCTGCGTCGCTCGCGGCCGCGGCGTCCTGGTCCTGACCACCACTCCCGGCCTCCGCGGCCACAGCGCCCGTTGGGGCAGTCGCCGCGGCGGGCAATTGGTCGGCCGCGTCCGCCAGAAGAGCCGCGGTCTCGGCCACGGGCAGTTGGTCGTGCCCGACACGATCGGCGATGCGGCCCATCTCCGGTGTGGTCACCAACCCGACAACGGCCATCCCCACGGCTCCCATCAACCCAAGCCCGAGCGCCCCCGACTTGGGCACATGCTCGGACACGTACCCCAGCATCGTCGGCCAGAAATAGCAAACGCCTATCGCGAAAACCGTGGCCGACATCAAGGCAGTGGCCAGACTCTCCGCGTAGCTGAGCCAAAACAGCCCGACAAACGCCACCGCCGAGCTGGCGGCCAAAACCCCTGGAGGTGACAGCCGCTTGACCGCAAAACCGGCCTTGTACCGCAGCACCGCCATGATTCCGTTTATCCAAACCAGCACCAGAATGCCCGGCAGGCCGCCGGCCTCCAGTACCGGGGTCACCCATCGGCCGGGCCCAAGCTCGGTCGAAGCAGTAACGGCCATGCAAACCAGAAGAAGGAGCATGAGCGGGGTTGTGAGGGTGGCCCGGAACATCTCGCCCATGCTGACACCCTGACGCACGCCCTCGGTCGGGGGAAAAGTCCGCCGCAGGATCATCGCCCCGTAAACAAGCGTCGGAATGAAAAGCAGCGCGACCTTCAGCCGCCACTCCGTAAGCCCGACTTCGCCCAGCCCGTAACTGAGCAGGCCGCCGATTACGATTCCGCCGGGGAACCAGACGTGGAACTGATTGAGTCGAACGGTTTTCTGATCGGGGTAGAGGGCGGCGACGAGGGGATTGCAGGCCGCCTCCACCAACCCGTTGGCCAGCGCCAAGACCAGCGCGCCCGCAAAAAGCGTCCAGAAGTTGAGACCTGTCAGCAGAAACGCCGCGCCGACCAGATGGCACAGGAATGCCAACCGAACCAGGAAACGCATTCCGAGGGGATCGCAGAGGGGAGCAAAAACCAGTTGAGAAACCGCAAACCCCCACGTCGCGGCGCCAGCGATCAGTCCGACCTCGAAATTGGAAAGCCCGAATTCGCTCTTCAGGTCCAACATGATGGCGGTGACGACTGCAAACGCCATCGATGTGGCGACCAGGGCGACGCAGCTCCCGCGAAAAAGCCGGCCGGCGTCTGCGTGCGCCCCGCCCTCCGCGGAAACCGGTCCCGCACCAGATCCCAATACGGTATTCTCCATCGTGTCCTCCTCTGGACGCGGTCTCCAGGCTGACCCCAACACCCTGCTCCGCACGCCGCAACTTGCGACCCGGCTCTCCCGGGAGCCCCAAACGTCTCCGGGTAACTTGACGGATCCGGGCAACTTGAGAAATAAGGAAGCCCTGGGGCGCGCCTTGAGATGCTCGTCGCGGGGGTACCGCTGGCCGGCCCGTGAGAGGGGTTAACCTTGCGACTTGCGCGGAGCGGGCGCCGGTTACAAATTCACCCCAGGAATGTTGGAATCAATGCGCAAAGTGCGTAAGAGAAGCTTCGGGCCTCAAGGATTACCTGTGCTCTACTGGGAGGTAGAAATGTCCAATTTGTTCGGCCTATCGAGTCGCCTTAATCGCCTCCATGCGACGCGGCGAACACATCCGGCAACGGTGCTTGCCGCCGTGCTGGCCACCTTGACGGTCGCAGCCTGTTCGGAAGATCCGGTTTCGCCGCCGCCGGAACCGACTCCGACCCTGGTGCGAGTGAATCCAGAGTCATCCGTCCTGGTTGAGGTCGGGCAAACCGTGCAGCTGAATGCCGAGGTCATCGACCAGATGGGCCAGGTAATGTCCGGTCCGGCGCTGGCTTGGAGCTCCAGTGACCCAGCCGTCGCGACAGTGGGCGACGGCGGGATGGTTACCGCCGTCACCGAGGGCAGTGCCACGATCTCCGTTTCGGCGGGATCGGTCGTTGGTGCCGCCAGCGTGATCGTTGAGATCAGCCCGGTCCGCCATGCACTCCGCGCGTTCTATAACGCAATGGGTGGTTCTGGCTGGGTAAGGGATGACAACTGGCTTACGGCTGCGCCCCTCTCGGAATGGGCGGGCCTCGTGATGTCCGAGGGCAGGGTCATTGGCCTCCGGTTGGGCAACAACGGGCTTACCGGCGAGATCCCGGCCAGCATCTCCGACCTTGACGGGCTGGAGCGGCTCAACTTCATGAACAACGACATCACGGGAGGCCTCCCGGCCGAAATGGCCGACCTGACAAGCTTGATAGAGCTGAACGTGGCCGGGAACAGGGGCATGGGTGGTCCGGTACCGCCCGAGTTCGTGAACATGGCGGCTCTCACCGACCTTGATCTGGTTGGCACTTCCCTCTGCTTCGCGGATGTCGACGAGGTTCGCGGCTGGCTTGGCAGTGTCAACACTACAGGGGAATTCTGCAACAGGTGGCAGCGTGAGGGCCTGTACCACTTCTTCGTTCGGTCCGACGGCAACTACTGGGCCGAACGTACCAACTGGCCGTCTGCCAACGCCAACAACGGGATCTCGCTGGGAGAATGGTTCGGCATCACCACCGACGAAGTCGGTTACGTGACCGAAATCAACCTGCCCAACAATGATCTCGGGAACAACCCGTTCGGGGGGGAGAGGCGCATTGCCGCCGAGCTCGGACGAGTCAACACGCTCAAGGTGCTTAACCTCGCGGGCAATGACTCGCTCAACACGCGGCTTCCGAAGGCTCTCACCAACCTGACGGAGTTGGAAGAGCTCAACCTGGACGGGACCGACCTCTGCGCGCCGGATGACCCGGTAGTCCAGGACTGGCTGTCGAACATCGGGACGGTTGTGGGCGACCTCGCCACATGTGCTCCGCGCTCCGACCGGGAAGTGCTGGAAGACATCTATGTTGCGCAGGGTCCCTTCTGGATCTCTGAGGTCGCCGATTCTTGGTTTTACAATCCCTCTGCCGACCTCAACGACTGGTACGGCGTTGTTGCGGAGACGATTGAAGGCGAGCAGCGAGTGGTGGAGCTCAACTTGCAGAACTCCGGCGCTTGGGGGTTGATGTCGCACTACTACGGCGAGCTGGAGCACCTCAGGGTGTTGGACCTAAGCGCTCCCGGAACTTTCTTCAAGGTGTCGGGGCCGATCCCGGCCGAACTTGGGGGCCTCTCGAACCTTGAGGTCCTGGACCTTGAATACACCAACTTGAGCTGGGACGTGCCAGGCGAGCTCGGAGACACCCAACTCAGGGAGTTCCACGCGGAATTTACCTTCTTCCGTGCGATCCACCCCGATTTAACGAACGCGCCGGTTGAGGTTCTCGACCTCTGGTGGAGCGAGCTCGATGGCCCTATCCCGCATTTCATCGGTGATTTCACTGAGATGCGCTGGATGGACCTCGGCCGGAACAACTTCTCCGGTGCGCTCCCCGCCAGCCTGGGGAACATGACGAACCTGGAGCAGCTCTATATCGCCGAACTCGCTTTTACCGGGCAGGGTTTCGGGGGTCCGATCCCGGAATCGATCGGTGGCCTGACGAGCCTGGAAGTATTGCACCTATGGAGCAACAACCACTCCGGGAGCCTCCCCCCCCTGGAGAACATGGCTTCGTTGCGGGAGATCGACCTGTCGGGGAACCTGCTCAGCGGGCCGTTTCCTGATATTGGCTCGGCATCCCTTGAAGTGATTGTGATGCACGACAACAACTTCACCGGCAACTTGCCAGAGAGTCTCGGCAACCTTTCGAGCCTGCAGATCCTCAACGTGTCGGGTAACGCCGGCATGACGGGCGCCATTCCGGACATTTCCGGTGCGACGGAGTTATACTCACTGTTGGCGGCGGGTACCGGCCTGTGTGTTGCCGCCTCCAGCAGTGGCGACCTGTTGCAGTTGCAGTGGTTCTACGGGATCATCTACCGCGCCATTAGTCTTTGCATTGACGATGACATGTCGTCGGCCGCATACCTGGTCCAGATCGTGCAGTCGTTGAAGGATCCCGCGCCGCTTTCGGCGGGCCGGGACGCCCTGCTCAGGGTGTTCGTTGCCGCCGCGGCCGAGAACTCGGCGAACCTCCCGAAGGTCACCGCGACCTTCTACGACTCGGATGGCAACCAGATCCACACGGTTGATATGGATGCCAAGGCCGGTCCGATCCCGACGGAGATGTATGAGGGCGACATGGATATGAGCCAGAACGTGCTCATTCCTGGCGAGTACATCCAGCCGGGCCTGCAGTACGTGATCGACATCGACCCGGACGGCGCGCTTGACCCCTCGTTGGAGGTCGACACGCGTATCCCGGCCGAGGGGATGTTCGCCGAGGGGATGTTCCCGGTGGATGTCCAGGACCAGGGGACGCTTGGACTGGTGTTTGTTCCGCTCGAGGAGTCCGGGTACGATAGCCAACCCAAGCCGATTGACCAGGTCCCGGGTTTGGTTGCGGCATGGGACACTCACAATGTCTCGTGGTACACGCGGGTGCTGTTCCCGTTCAACGATTTCGACCTTATCATGACCGATCAGTTCGAAACCAGCGTGTGGGGCTTTCCCCTGCTTGACCTCGTCCAGGGCATGCGTTTGACGCACGAAGACCCGGTCGTTCGGCAATACCGCTGGGTCGGAATCGCACACCCGTTCCACCTGTTTACTTTCGCCGGTGTAGCTGCGGGCGCGCCCAGCAAAACGGCTCTCTCGATTTTTGAGACCGTAACCCTGGCCCACGAGCTTGGCCACAACTTCGGTCTGTGGCACGCTCCGTGCGGTGGCGCCGGGGGGCCGGATCCGGCCTTCCCGACTTCGGACGGGAGCATCGGGTCGTGGGGTTGGAACTCCGAAACCAATGAGTTGGTTGGCCCGGACACTCCGGACCTCATGAGTTACTGCGAACCCCCCTGGATTGGCACCTTCAGCTTGGGCAACGCGTCCCGCATCTACGGCAGCTTCCTGGACCATGACGAGCTGCCGAGGCAGTCCATGGAGCGGCAACAGAGTCTGATGATTTGGGGCCAGGTTGACGCGACGGGTGCCGTTACTCTGAATCCGTCCTTCGTGCTTGACGCGCAGCCGGAGTTGCCGGGTGCCGGAGGCGAGTTCCGGTTGGTCGGGCGTAGCGCATCCGGGGCCGTGGTCATCGATGAGATGTTTGAGCCGGCCAAGTACACCGATGCCGATGGCGCCAGCTTCGTGATCACCATTCCCGTCACGCAAGACATGGCGGACTTGGCCAGCATCACGGTGACCGGACCAGATGGCCACGAGGACACCCTGGACGAGAATTCACACCGTCCCGCGGTGATGGTGCTGGACGACACCGGAATGATTGTGGGTTACTACGACAATCTGGACTCCGACGACGAGGAGAACCCGCAGGCCTTGGCCAGCAAGCCTGGTCAGGTTGCGGTGTTCACTACCGGGCTGCCGGAGATTGACCCGCGTTGAGCTGAGCTGAACCCCGGCTCCCCGGGGCGATTGAGGGTCTCGGGGATGTCGTTGGCGCGGCCTGTTGCTACAGGCAGTGCATTGTCAAGAACGCCCTGGCCGCTTCGGCGGGCAGGGCGTTCTTCGTTTTCGGTGTTTCCTGATTCCCGGGTCGCGGTTAACGAAAAACGGTATGCCGGTCGCCTCTCAGCGGGGGGGTCAGTCCCGCCATCTACTCTTCTTTGTCGGCGTAGTGCTGTTTCAGGGCCTCCACGACCGAGGGATCGGCCAACGTGGTTGTGTCGCCCATCGCCCGGCCCTCGGCGATATCCCGCAGCAGACGCCGCATGATTTTCCCGCTGCGCGTCTTGGGCAGCTCCGCGGCGAAATGAAGCTCCGAGGGCCGGGCGATCGCGCCAATCTCCTCGGCCGTGTGCTGCATGATTTCCGCCCGGAGATCGTCTCGGTCTTGCTTGGCTGAGCCTTCCATGAGGCTGACAAACGCGGCCACGGCCTGTCCCTTGATCTTGTCCGCCCTTCCCACCACCGCTGCCTCGGCGACCGCCGGGTGGCTGACCAGCGCCGATTCGATCTCTGCCGTCCCCAGCCGGTGCCCGGCCACATTCAGAACATCGTCGACCCTGCCCGTGATCCAGTAGTCTCCGTTCTTGTCAATCCGGGCGGCATCGGCCGGGAAATACACTCCGGGCCACTTGGACCAGTAGGTGTCTCGGTAGCGCTGTTCGTCTCCCCACACCCCCCGGAGCATGCCGGGCCAGGGTGAAGTGATCGCAAGATAACCGCTGGCGGCCGGAGTTCCGTCGTCGGCCAGAATCGTGGCGTCGATACCGGGGAAGGCCCGGGTGGCCGAACCCGGCGCGGTCGCGGTGACGCCGGGAAGCGGGGTGATCATCATCCCACCGGTCTCGGTCTGCCACCAAGTGTCGATGACCGGACAGCGTCCTCCGCCGATGGTCTCCCGGTACCACAGCCACGCTTCGGGGTTGATGGGCTCGCCGACTGTTCCAATCAGGCGCAGGCGGGAAAGATCGTGGCCCTTGATCCATTCCTCGCCCCACTTCATGAACGACCTTATCGCGGTTGGCGCGGTATAGAAGATGGTGACTCCGTGAGATTCGCACAGCTCCCAGAACCGACCCCTGGCGGGTGTGTCGGGCGCACCCTCGTAGACCAAAACCGTGGCCCCGTTGGCCAGCGGCCCGTAGGTGATGTAGGAGTGGCCGGTGACCCACCCCACATCGGCGGAACACCAATAGACGTCGTCCGGTTTGAGGTCCAGCACCCACTTGGCGGTGACCGCGACCTGGGTCAAATAGCCGCCGGTGGAGTGCATCACCCCTTTCGGTTTCCCGGTGGTGCCCGACGTGTACAGGACAAACAACAGGTCTTCCGAGTCCATTGGCTCGGCCGGACAGGTGTCGGCTGCGCCGGCGACCAGATCATGGTACCAGTGGTCGCGGCCCGGCGTCATGCCTGCACCGAGGTCCGACAGCGCGCCGGCCACCGCCGAATCGCCGCTGCCGCCCTGGCCTTGGTCCGTTTGCGACTCGGAGCACCGCGCCCGGCTCACCACAACCACGCTGCGGACGCAGTCAAGCCCGTCAATCGCCTCATCAACGCTGGCCTTGAGCGGGAGCACCTTCCCCCGCCGGAAACCCGCGTCGGCGGTGATCACGCATGCGGCCCGGGCGTCATCGATCCGGTCGTGCAAAGATCTGGCCGAAAAACCGGCGAACACAACAGAGTGAACTGCACCAATCCGCGCACACGCCAGCATGCCGATGACGGCTTCGGGAATCATCGGGAGATAGATCGCCACTCGGTCGCCCTTGCCGACCCCGAGTCCGCGCAGGGCATTGGCAAGACGGCACACGGCGGCGTGGAGTTGGGCGTAGGTGTAGTCGCGGCGGTCTCCCGGCTCTCCCTCCCAGATGATAGCGCGCTTTGAGGCGAGGTCGGGTAAATGCCGGTCAAGGCAGTTCCACGCGGCGTTGAGTTTGCCGCCCGTGAACCACCTGGCCTGCGGCGGGTCCCAGTCCAGCACGTTCCGCCAGGGCTCGAACCAGTCCAGCTCGGCGGCCCGCGCCGCCCAGAAACCCAGTCGATCGGCGGCCACCTCACGGTATGGCGCGTCGGAGCTGACGTTGGCGGCGGCGGCAAAATCGGACGGTGGCGAAAACCTGCCAGTCATGAGGTCGGTCTCCTTCCGCCTGTCGCCGTAGGTTGAGGCCCCGTGACCGACCGCACTCTTCTGACCCTGTTGATCATCCCCCTCGTCCTTTCATTCGTTTTTGGGATCTGGGTTGGTCTGGGCTTCCCCGGAATCCCCGAACACAAATTCAAGAAAGGCCGTGTGTCCCGCACCCCTCCCGTGGGGTGGCTGCCGGGCGCGGGGGTGTTCACCAGCCGGTCGTCCGCGCGGATGCGGGCGAAGGATCCCGTTTCCGCGGAAACGTCTGGAGACGATGGGGACGAGATTGAGGTCCGGCCGCTACGAAAAGCCGGGCACCGACCCAAACGGGCCGATTTCAGCCGGGGCCGCCGTTTTCGTTGAAACGCCGGTCGCTTGCCAATTCGTTTGCGACGGCCGACTATTCTCCGCGGAACCGCCGGGCGGTTCGGTCTTGCCCCTCACCCTCGGTTGCCCGTGAATCAGCGGTCGCCCGATAATCTCAGCCAACGGAGAAACCATGAAGGCACCAGCATACATTGCGGACGCCACTTATCCCCTGCTCAGGGCAGTGACGGGTTTGATGTTCTGGCAACACGGAGACCAGAAACTGACCGGGTGGTTCAACGGTGAAGGCGGGGCCCTATCGGGTTTGGGCTCGGGGGACGTCGGGTCGGTCGCGATGGCATTGGCGGGGATCCTGGAGTTCTTAGGGGGCCTGCTGATTCTGATCGGCTTCAAGACGCGACAGGTTGCCTTCGTGCTGGCCGGTCAGATGGCGGTCGCCTACTGGTGGAGGCATTTCCCCGATGGGTTCTGGCCCATGGGAAACCGCGGTGAGCTCGCTGTCCTTTACTGCGCCATTTTCCTGTATCTGTGGACCAAGGGAAGCGGGAAATGGAGCGTTGACGCCGCACGTGCCAACGGCTAACGAACCGTCGGACAGTCCGGCCTCCGGATCGTCGTACGACCCGGAGGCAGTAGAGGTCCGCTGGCAGCAATACTGGGACGAGCGGGGAACTAACTCGCCGGATCTGGATGCTGCCAGGCGTCCCTTCTTCAACTTGATGATGTACCCCTATCCGAGCGCCGAAGGGCTGCATGTCGGTAACCTCTACGCGTTCACCGGCGCGGACATCTACGGGAGGTTCCGTCGGCTTAAGGGCGACGACGTATTCGAACCCATCGGCTACGACGCATTTGGAATCCACAGCGAGAACCACGCGCTGAAGGTGGGCCGCCACCCGATGGAGCTCATCCCGGCCAACATCCGGAATTTCGAACGCATGCTGCGGGCCGCCGGCCTGATGACCGACTGGACCCGGACGGTCGATACTACCGATCCGGGTTATTACAAGTGGACCCAGTGGCTGTTCGTGCAGCTGCACAAGGCCGGTCTTGCCGAGAAGAAGGAGGCCCCGGTCAACTGGTGCCCGTCCTGCCAGACCGTCCTGGCCAACGAGCAGGTGATTGCGGGGCGCTGCGAACGCTGCGACGCCGCCGTTGAGCAGCAAGAGCTGAGCCAGTGGTTCTTCAAGATCACCGAATACGCCCAGCGGTTGCTCGACAATCTGGACTGGATCGACTGGTCGGAGACGACCAAGACGGCGCAGCGCAACTGGATCGGACGGAGCGAGGGGGCGCGGTTGCGCTTCCCGGTGTCGGCCGGGCAGGGTGGTGAGGGGGCGGGCGACTTGGCGACCGTGGAGGTTTTTACTACCAGGCCCGACACGGTTTTCGGAGCCTCGTTCATGGTGCTGGCCCCGGAACATCCCATGGTGCCCGAACTGACTGCCCCGGCCACCCGTGATGCCGTGGAGTCATACCGGCAGGGCGCGGCCGGCATGGATCTGGTCGAGCGGAAGAAGCGAGAGGGCGCGGCCAAGACAGGCGTGTTCACGGGTGGCCACGTCCAGAACCCGGCGATCGGCGAGGACATTCCGGTCTGGATTTCCGACTATGTGATCATGGACTACGGCACCGGGGCGGTGATGGGCGTGCCCGGCCATGATCAGCGCGATTTTGAGTTCGCTGTCCAGCACGGGTTGCCGGTACGGGCCGTGGTGTGCCCCCGGGCGCAGGTGCCGGAAGATGCCGATCCGCGGGATTTCCTGCCGGACGCCGGAGACGGGGCGTTCATTGAGCACACGCCCGATGAGGTTCTTATCAACTCGAGCCAGTTCAGCGGGATGCCGGCCGACGATGGCGGGCGGCGGATCGTGGCTTGGCTCGGGGAGCGTGACCTGGCAACGCCGGAAGTCAATTTCAGGTTGCACGACTGGTGCATCAGCCGGCAGCGGTACTGGGGACCGCCAATCCCGGTCATCAACTGCGGCGCGTGCGGCGCGGTGGCCGTGCCCGAGGAAGATCTTCCGGTGGAGTTGCCCTATTTGGAGGACTTCCGACCGACGGCTTCGGGTGCATCGCCGCTTGCGCGGGTGCCCGGTTTCCGGGAGGCTGCGTGCCCCAGATGCGGCGGTCCGGGAGAGCGCGAGACCGATGTAATGGACACATTCCTGGACTCGGGCTGGTACTTCCTGCGCTATCCGTCGACGGAGTTCGACGACAAGCCCTTTGACGCGGCGCGCACCGCGGCCTGGCTTCCCGTGGGCAGCTACATCGGCGGCGAGGAGCATTCGGTGCTGCATCTGCTGTACTCGCGGTTCCTCACGATGGCGCTCCACGATTTGGGGCATCTGGATTTCGAGGAACCGTTCGCCCGGTTCAGGAAACACGGCCTCCTGATCAAGGAGGGGGCCAAGATCTCGAAGTCGCGCGGGAACGTGATTCTGCCCGACGAGTACGTGACCGAGTTCGGCGCGGACGCGTTCCGTATGTACCTCATGTTCCTGGGGCCGTTCCAGCAGGGAGGCGACTTCCGGGACGAGGGGCTGGCCGGCCCGCGCAGGTTCCTGGGCAAGCTCTGGGACAGCGTAGTCGCCGCCACGGCTGCTTCCGAGACCCCTGCCGCCACCGGCTCGGGCAAGAACTCGCTGGATCCAGGAATGGACCGCGCCCTGCATCTCCTGATCAAGCAGGTCGGAGAACACCTGGAAGAACTTCGTTACAACACGGCCATTGCAGCCGCGATGGACTATTTGAACCGAGTCCGCTACAAGGGCAGAACGCCTTCGGTGGAAGAGGTCCGCCCCCTGGTGGTTCTCGTTGCCCCGATTGTGCCCCACATCGCCGAGGAGCTGTGGGTCATGCTAGGCGGTGAGGCGAGCATCTTCGACAACGCCGGGTGGCCCGACTACGACGAAGCCAAACTGGCCGTGAACCGGATCCAGGTTCCCGTGCAGGTCAACGGGAAGCTCCGGGCCACCGTTACCGTGGCCACCGGTGCCGCGCAGGACCAAGTTCAGGAGTTGGCGGCGGCCAACGCCGCGGTATCCAGGCATTTGGAGGGCGTCGAGATTCGGAAAGTGATCTACGTGCCCGACCGACTCATCAACTTTGTGGCCAACTAACCGACCCTTCCTGGCTCGGGTCGATCGAGGTCGGTGAACCCCCTTCGGCGAACAGATACCGGCGCACCTCCTTGTAGAGGAAGTCGCGCGCGGCGGGATCGTGCATCCTGAGTCCGAAGTGATTGATGAGAAGCATCTGGCGGCGTTTCCAGTCTTCCCAGCAAATGGAGCAGATCTCTTCGATTATTCGGCGCCCGAGTTCGTGGGGGAACGGGGGCCGCTCAACTCGGCCGCCGCCGCTCTTGCCACATCGCTGGCAGGTGAACGGGGTGCTCAACGCGCCTCGCTTTCGTCGGGGGCAAGAAGGCTCTGGAGCGCTTCCCAGGGGTCGCGCCCCTCGGCGGTTTCGGTGATTTCCCGGACTGCGGGCATGAGCTCGCCGTGCCGGGCGTAGACAGTTTCAAAATCGTCCAGGCCTCTGTAGTACAGCAAGCGTGCGATGACCCAGGCGTTGTTCAGCTGCCCGGGGTCTATCGAGCCGAACCGCCCGCCCAGCGCTTCCCGGTATTCCGCTTCCCACCGCGCCGCGGCATCCGCGAAAACCTGCCGTTTTTCGATGCGCTTTTCCGGGTCCGGGGCGCCCGAGTCGTAGACTGCTCTCAAGGGCTCGGCCACCGACTGGAAGAACCGGCCGAAGATCCGGGCATCCTCCCACCGCTGGCGGGCTGTGGCGCAAGCCGGCGACGTGGCTTCGGCCGGGTCGGAACTGGCTGCGGGCGGGCGGGACCGCACGGCGTCGCAAAAAAACGCTATGGCACCACGATACCCGACAAAATTGGCGAAACTCTCGTTGAAGTCCGCCTGGCCGGTGGGGTAGTACGTCGAGTGCAGGATCTCGTGGATAACTGTGTTCGCGAGCGACACGCTGTCAGCTCTGAGCGTAGGAGACAATATGGGATCGGGGAACCAGCCCAGCGTTGAAAAAGCGGACACCGGGCTCACCCTCACGTCCCAGCCTTCCCGCCGCAGTGCCTCGGCCTCCGCCAGGGCCCTGTCAAAGTCAAACCACGCCTTGTAAGGGAGGGCGCCCACAATGGGGAAGTTCCACATTTTCCACGTCAGGTCCAGCTCGGCGGCCGCCATTACCTGCAGAGCCAGAGTGTCGCGGTCCAGTTCCGTAAAGTCGCGGTAACTGTTGCCCGCCCTCAGCCCCAGGTCGCGGACGGCGAAGTCGCGCACGTCCAGCACGAGGCGGAGTTTGTCACGGGTCAGAGCATCGACAGTGGTGTCGCGGAGGACGGCTTGAATCGGCCGGCGGTTGGTGAGGATGCGGGCCTCTTCCCACCCGGCCCGGAGAATGTACCCGGCGGAACAGCCCGCACCGGCCCACGTCACGGCGCAGATGGCACAGATTCTCAGGGCCCGGTTGAAGCCGGGAAAACTGCCGATAAAACCCCGAAAACATTCCCGCGGGAACGTCCTGAGGGCGGTTCCGACCGTCGCGGTTCTGGCCATGCGAGGGCGAATCAACTCCAGGCCTGGCCGTGGACTCCGGCCGTCCCCGCGCGGCTCGAAGCCGCCGGGGCGATGGCGCGAATAATCGGCCCCGAGGGCGGCGGCGACATCCTGTGGCTGCACGGTGCGTCTGCGGGAGAACTGTTGGCCGCGGTCCCTGTTGTGAGGGCGCTGCGCCGAAGGCGGAAACTGCGCCTGCTCGCCACCGCCGGCTCGCCGTCCGCCAACGTGGCGTTTGCCGCTCTGGAGCCGGACTTCGGCGGACCACCGCCCCTGGACTGCCGCCGCGACTGCGAAAAGGCGTTCGCCGCGGTGCGCCCGGGTGTACTGGTGCTTCCGAGGGGAGATGTGTGGCCGTCGATGGTCAGCGCCGCGGTTCGCCGCGGGGTGCCGGTGGTCATCACGGGAGGGGTGGTTCGTTCTCGCAGCAACCGCTTGCGAACCCCGGCGCGCCAGCTCCTCGCGCGGTCGTACGCCCGACTCTCGGCTGTTGGGGCCGCGACAGCTGCCGACGCCGAGCGCTTGGCGAGGCTCGGGGTTTCCCCGGATGTCACGGTCGTGACGGGTGACCCGGCCTTCGACTCGGTGCTCGCCTCCACCGCGGAGACGGCAACCGACAACGTCGGGGGTCCGCTCCGGCTGATTGCCGGTTCGACGTGGCCCGAGGACGAGGCGGCCTTGATCGCGGCTTGGGATCGTCTGTCCCGTGGCGCGTCCAGCCGACGCCAGCTCCAGCTCGTGCTCGTTCCCCACGAACCAACCCGGCGGGCGGTGGCCCACCTGACACTCCGGTTGGAGCGCGCGGGACACGGTTGCACCCTGTGGAGCGAGCGCCCGGACGTCTTGGCGGGTGCAGGGGCGGAGGCGCGGTCTGCCGGCGTGGTCGTGGTGGACAGAGTTGGCATCCTCGGCGACCTGTACGGGTCAGCGAACATGGCCTACGTGGGCGGAGGACTCCCGCGCAAGGGCCGGCTTGGTCTCCGAGGTCTCCACAACGTGCTTGAGCCGGCGGCCGCGGGCCTGCCCGTGGTTTTCGGCTGTCGTCACGACCGGGAAGACGCGAGGGGTCTCGAAGCGGCGGGCGGCGGGTTCTCGGTGTCGGGCGAGAGTCTGATACCGACCCTTCGCCGATTGCTCGATCACGCTGCCCGCCACGATGCGGGGCGTCGTGCCCGGCAGTACGTGCTGGCCGGTGCCGGCGCTGCCGAACCAACGGCTGACCTGATTGAGTCCGTTTGGCCGGAGCGCCCGCCCGCATCCACCCGGTGAAAAAACCGCGACCGGTCTCGCCTCTTGAGGAAAGTCAGGCCGCCGCCGGCCGGGCGAACTGAAGCCGGTACAGTTTGGCGTAGAGTCCCTCCCGCTGGAGCAGCGCGTCATGGTCGCCCGACTCGGCGATCTTCCCGTGGTGCAACACCAGAATCCGGTCGGCTCCCTGCACGGTTGAGAGGCGGTGGGCGATAACGATACTGGTCCTCCCCTCCTGCAGGCGCACGAGAGCAGCCTGGATTTCGGCCTCGATCTCCGAATCGACAGAGCTGGTCGCCTCGTCAAGGAGCAGGATCCTGGGATCTCCCGCCAGAGCCCGCGCAAACGAAACAAGTTGCTTCTCGCCGACCGAGAGCTTGCTGCCCCGCTCGCCCAGCTTGGTACCGTACCCGTCCCGGAGCCGGGTCAGGTGCGAATCCACGCCCACCCGCAGAGCGGCCTCTTTCACCTCGCCCTCCGCAATCCCGGCACGGTCCAGCGCGATGTTCTGACGGGCTGAACCGGAAAACAGGAAAACGTCTTGTTGAACCAGCCCGGTCTGCCGGCGCAGGTCGGCAAGGCTGTAGTCGCGGATGTCGTGCCCGTCCAGGAGTATGCGCCCTCGTTGCGGTTCGTAGAAGCGCAGGAGCAGGCTGAACAGAGTCGTCTTCCCGGCCCCCGTTGCCCCGACGACCGCCAATCGCTCCCCGGGTTCGACAATGAAACTCACCCCGCGCAGGACCCACCCCTCGTCGCTGGCCCCGTGCCGGCCCTCGGCGCCCTGCCACAGTGCCGCCCCGGCCGCCTCGGCAAGTTCGCCGTTGGTCCCGGCGTCCTCCTCGGGGCTCAGATACCGGAACCAGACGTCCTCAAACTCCACCCGGCCCAAGACTGGCCGGTCCGCCAATGCGATCGGCTCCCCGGGGTCAGCGATCCCCGGCTCCTCGTCCAGCAACAGGAAGATCCGCTCTGAACTGGCCATCGCGCCCTGAAGCACGTTGTATTTCTCTGACAGGTCCTGAATGGGCCGGAAAAACCGCCG
Source organism: Gemmatimonadota bacterium (assembly GCA_021295785.1). GTDB lineage: Bacteria > Gemmatimonadota > Gemmatimonadetes > Palauibacterales > Palauibacteraceae > Palauibacter. Next base: position 70,094 of record JAGWBR010000006.1, on the reverse strand, counting down.
GGCATATTGCAAGAACGCGGCAACGACACCGATCGTGACCACACCTTCCAGGGCACGGCCGCCGCCGTACCAGAGAATCAGCGCCATCGCGGTCGACGCCAGGAGCTCAACGACCGGGAAGAACAGGGCGTAGTACGTAATCGACCGGAGGTGGGCGTCCAGGTGATCGGCGTTGGCGGTTCTGAAACGGTCGCGGGTGGGGCCCTCGTGGCCGAACAATTGCACTACCGTCATCCCCGTGAGACGTTCCTGCAGAAACGCGTTGATCCTGGCCAGGCGCACCCGAATGTCGCGGTAGGCCTTCCTGACCTTGGACCGAAAGACCATCGCACACAGGAACAGCAGAGGCAGCACGGCGAATGTGACCAGGGCCAGTCGCCAGTCCATGAGCAGCATACCGCCCATGATGAAAAGCACGGTGAACACGTCGCCGAACACGGTCACCACGCCGGACGTGAACATTTCGTTCAGGACCTCAACATCGCTGGTCAGGCGAGTCATCAGCCGGCCGACCGGATTGCGGTCGAAGTAGGCGGGCCGGAGGCGCTGCAGCTGGTCGAAGATCTGCCGGCGCAAATCCAGCATCACGTTCTGGCCGATCCACGTCGTAAGAATTGTCCGTCCGTACTCAAGGAGCCCCGACAGAACCAGCGAGGCGATGAACAGCAGCGAGAGGTTGCGGATCATCCCCCAGTCGCCCGCGGGGATCGCCTTGTCGATTGCTTCCTTTGTTAGCCAGGGACCAACCAGCGCGAGCCCGGACGCTACGATCAGCATGAGCACTGCCAGCGCTGCCTTGGTCCAATAGGGACGGAGGTAGCGCAGCAGGCGGCGCATCAGTCTGGCGTCGTACGCCTTACCGAGGCGCTCGTCCTCTCTGAATACTTCAGATTCCATTGGACGGGAAGGTACCGGCAGGGCAGCACCTCCGCTAACCTACAGGATGCCATCGAACGAACAGACCATTCGCGTTTTTGGGGCCCGCCAGCACAACCTCAAGGGCGTGAACGTGCAAATTCGGCGAGGCGCCCTCACGGCTGTGACCGGGCCGTCCGGCTCGGGGAAGTCCAGCCTGGTGTTTCACACGTTGTACGCCGAGGGGCAGCGGAAGTACATCGAGTCGCTGTCCACCTACGCAAAGCAGTTCCTGGAGCGGATGCCCAAGCCCGCCGTGGACCGGATCGAGGGCCTGCCCCCGTCAGTGGCGATTGGCCAGGGCAACCAGGTTCAGTCGAGCCGCTCCACCGTGGGAACGGTTTCCGACATCTACGACTGCATGCGGCTGCTGTGGGCTCGTTCCGGGATCACGATTTGCCCGCGCTGTGACAGACCCGTGCGTCCCGACTCGGTCTCTTCGGCCACCGCGGAGCTGTGTGGTGTGGAAGCCGGGCGGCGGGTCATTGTCGCGGCTCCCTTTGAACCCGTGTCCGGTCTGTCGCGGGCCGCGACGGCCGCAATGGGGATCCGGTCCAGGGGGTTTCTTCGGGTCATCGCCGACGGGCGGGAGGTTTATCTGGGCGACTTGGGTACCGACCCGCGGCCCGATTCAAGCCACGAGAGCGTGGTAACCCCGCTGGCCGATGCGGACGAGCTACTCGTGGTGGTCGATCGGCTGACGGCTCCGGGCGACCCGGAAGCCCCCGCCGGGTCTGGCCGGGAAGCGTTTGGGGCGTTTCGCTCTCGGTTGGCGGATTCGCTGACCGTCGCTTTCGCCGAGGGCAGGGGCCGTGCCTTGGTCCTGGAATACGTAGCGGCCGGTGCGCCAATCAGGCGGCCCTTTGACCTGAGGCATCGATGCGCCGAATGCGGTGACGAGTTTCCCCATCCCGAACCGAACCTGTTCAGCTTCAACAGTGCGGCCGGGGCGTGCCCCGAGTGCAAGGGGTTCGGTGCAGTGCTGGAGTACACCGAAGACTTGATCGTGCCGGATCCGGGGCGTTCGTTGGACAAAGGTGCGCTGGACCCCTGGACCAAGCCCCGTTACAGCGGGGAACGCAGCAACGTGAGTGAATTCGCCGGTGCAGCAGGAATCGACACCGGCTGCGCCTGGCGCGACCTGCCCGAGGCTGATCGCCGACTGTTGTTGGAGGGCGGCCGGCGTGAGGGCAAGCGTTTTCGCGGAGTCGTCCCGTTCCTGCGGTCGCGTGAGCGCAAGAAATACAAGCCCTATATCCGGACGTTTCTTCGGCAGTACCAAATGCCGCGGCAGTGCGACGCGCCGGCCGCCGCCAACGTCAAGGTAGACGGACTCGCCATTTCCGACGGTGCGGGCATGACGATTCTTGAGTTGCACGACTGGGTCGGCGGAGACATGGGCCTCACGCCCTTTCAGCGGGGACTCGCGGCGACCGTGCTTGAGGAGATTCGGTCACGGGCCTTCTTCCTGGTGGGGGTAGGGCTGGATTATCTGGCGCTGGACCGGCAGGCCCGGTCTCTGTCGGCGGGCGAAATGCAGCGGATCAGGCTGGCGGGATGCCTGGGGAGCGGCCTCACGGACACGCTTTATGTGCTGGACGAGCCGACCACCGGTCTGCACCCGGAAGACACCGAACGCCTGAGCGCGGCCCTGCAGTCGCTCGCCGACCGCGGCAACACCGTGGTCGCGGTGGAGCACGACGCGACCGTCATGCGCCAGGCTTCAGAGATTATTGAACTGGGTCCAAAGGCCGGCGCGGACGGCGGAGAAGTGGTTTTCGTCGGATCGTGGCAGAGCATGTTGGAAGCGGGCTCGGCCACGGGCAAAGCGATGGCGGTCTCTGCCGGCTGCGGGTTCAGCGGCGGTGCCCGGCTGCCCGGCGACGGCCGCTGTGGGTCTCAAAACGTTCCCGCGGAAACGTCTCCGGACGTTCCCGCGGAAACGCTTCGACTGACCGGGGGCAGACTCCACAACGTGCAGGGAGTGGATGTCGAGGTGCCCCTCGGTGCCCTGACCGTCGTTACCGGTGTGTCGGGATCGGGCAAGTCCAGTCTGGTGCGCGGAATCATCTGCCAGGCCATGCAGACCAGGCTGGACGGCGACTCCGGCGCGAAGCGTTACCTTGGCGACCCGGAAGGACGATGGACCGCCTTCGAAGGGGGCGAGGAGCTCGGGAGGTTGGCGGTGGTGGACCAGTCGCCCGTGGGCCGCAGCTCCCGGTCCAGTCCGGTCACCTACATCGGCGCGTTTTCGGAACTGCGCCAGATGTACGCCGCCCAACCGGAGGCGCGGCGGCGGGGGTTCGGGGCAGGGCACTTCTCGTTCAACAGTCCGCTCGGGCAGTGCCCGCAGTGTCGGGGCACTGGTGAAGAGGTCATTGAGATGGTCTTCCTGGCCGACGTCAACGCGCCCTGCGAGCGGTGCCGGGGCAGCCGGTTCCGACCGGACGTGCTCGAAATCAAGGTCCGCGGCCTGTCGATCGCGGATGCCCTCAACCTGACCGTGAGCGAGGCCATCAGGTTCTTCATTCGCAGCGACGCGTTCGGGCGCAGGTTGTGGATGCTGGCCCGTGTGGGTCTGGGCTACTTGAAACTCGGGCAGCCGGCCACCACGCTCTCGGGGGGCGAAGCCCAGCGGCTCAAGATCGCCCGCGAACTCGGCGCCCGCGCCCGCGGCGGCGGGCGCGGGCGCGGGCGGAACAAAGTTCTGTACGTGCTCGACGAACCAACGGTCGGCCTCGGCGCGGGCGAAATCAACGGCCTCGTCGATGTCTTGTCCGGCCTCGCCGACGGCGGCCACACGGTGCTCACCGTTGAGCACAATCCAGCCTTCATCGCCAGGGCCGACTGGATCATCGACATGGGTCCGGGAGCGGGTGCCGGCGGCGGATGCGTGGTGGCCCGGGGCACTCCGGCCGAGATTGCCGAACGAGCCGACACGGCCACCGGCAAACACCTCGGAAAATGGGCCGCCGAAGCCAGCGGAATCGTTCGCGAACCGGCAGCAAAGAGCCTCATCTGAGAGTAGTTTGGAGGGTTATTCCAGACCGGTTTTGCACCCCGCCGGGCGACAACGCCGCGAGTCTTCAAAGGACGCCTTCCCGCACGGAGTTAAATGGACGAGTCCCAGGGTCTCGATACCGGCGACGACCAGACCAGAACGCTAGAAGCCGAAATGCGCTCGTCGTTCATCGACTACTCGATGAGCGTGATTGTGCAGCGTGCCCTCCCCGACGTTCGGGACGGCCTGAAACCGGTCCACCGCCGCATCCTCTACGCGATGCTGGAGGCCGGGCTTTCCAGCAACCGACCGTACAAGAAATGCGCCACGGTCGTGGGCGACGTCCTCGGCAAGTACCATCCTCACGGCGACGGCGCCGTTTACAATTCGCTCGTCAGGATGGCGCAGGATTTCTCGCTTCGCTACCCTCTGGTCGACGGCCAGGGCAACTTCGGGTCGGTCGACGGGGATTCGGCCGCAGCCTACCGCTACACCGAAGCCCGCCTGGCGTCGGTGTCGGGCGACATGCTCGCCGACATCGACAAGGAAACGGTTGACTTTCAGCCGAACTTCGACGGGCGCCTGGAAGAGCCCGTTGTGCTGCCGGCCGCAATCCCCAACCTGTTGGTCAACGGCTCGTCGGGCATTGCCGTGGGAATGGCCACAAACATCCCTCCCCACAACCTGGGCGAGGCGGTGGAGGCCTGCTGCAAGCTGATCGACGACCCCACGGCGACCGTAGACGACCTGATGGAATCGATGCCGGGTCCTGACTTCCCTACCGGCGGGCTCCTCCTGGGAACCGAGGGCATAGCCGACACCTACCGCGAGGGGCGCGGGAAGCTGATCGTCCGAGGGCGCACGGAGATCGAGGAACGCCGGGACAATCGGACCAGGATCATCATCACCGAGATCCCGTTCATGGTCAACAAGGCCCGGTTGGTGCGGCAGATCGCCCAACTGGTCCGCGACCGGCGCATCACCGACATCTCCGACCTGCGCGACGAATCGGGGCGCGACGGCATCCGGGTAGTGGTCGACCTCAAGCGCGGTGCCATGGAGCAAGTGGTCCTCAATCAGCTCTACAAGCACACCCAACTTCAAAACCACTTCGGTGCCATCCTGCTCGCCCTGGACAGGGGCCGTCCCAAGGTCCTGGGCCTGAAGGCACTGCTCGAACGGTTCGTGGCCCACCGTCACGAGGTCGTTGTGCGGAGGACCGAATTCGAGCTGGCCGCGGCCCGCGACCGAGAGCACGTCTTGGAGGGTCTTGTCATCGCCGTCGGGGCGATAGACAGGGTGATCAAGATCATTCGGGGATCCCGCGATGCCAAAAAAGCGTCCCGAGCGCTCCGGGAGGAGTTCGACCTGACCGAGCGCCAGGCGGGGGCAGTGCTCGACATGCGGCTGAGCCGCCTCACCAGCCTGGAAACCGAGAAACTCGAAGAGGAACTGCGTACGGTCCGGGCCCTCCGCGAAGACCTGGAGAGCATCCTCGGTTCCCGGACGCAGCGAATGTCGATCGTCAAAAACGAGCTGCGCCAGTCTGCCAACAAGCACGGAGACAAGCGCCGCACCGAGATTCTCGGTCACTACGCCCACCTCTCCACAGTTGACCTGATTGCCGACGAACCCACGGTCGTCACGTTCTCGCGGGGCGGGTACGTGAAGCGCACCGAGCCCGGCGTGTACCGAGCCCAAAGGCGCGGTGGCCGGGGAATCCAGGGGATGGGCACGAGGGAGGACGACGGCGTCGACAGGCTGCTATTGACGTCAACCCACGATACGCTGCTCGTTTTCACCGGCGGCGGGCGCGTCTACCGCCTCAGGGCCTGGGAAGTGCCCGAGACAAGGCGCGCGGCGCAGGGCAGGCACGTGGCCAACCTGCTCAAGATGGAGAAGGGCGAGAAGATCGCGGCGGTCATCAACGTTCGCGGCCTGGGCGGCGGACAAACCCTGATGTTCGCCACGCGTCGGGGTGTGGTGAAGCGCGTACGGTTGGACTTGTTTTCGAATGTCCGGGCCAACGGGATTTGGGCTTGCCAGCTGGCTGACGGCGACGAGCTGATCGACGTCCAGGTGACCGACGGTGATAACGATGTGATGCTGGCCACGCGCAAGGGGCGGGTCATCAGGTTTCACGAAACCGATGTAAGACAGATGGGCAGGATGGCCCGCGGCGTCCGCGGCGTTACCCTGCGAGGCGATGACATTGTGGTGGGATTGGTGGTAGCACGCCGGGACGCGACTCTGCTCACGGCCACGGTCGGCGGGATCGGGAAGAGGACCCAGCTTGCAGAATACCCGCTGCGCCGCCGTGGCGGTTTGGGTGTCATCAACGTTCACCCCAAGGCCGGGCTGGGGCACGTAGTGGCCGTGCGCGAGGTCGAAGACGGTGACGAGTTGATGCTGGTGACCCAACACGGGGTCATCAACCGGCAGCCCGTCTCCGAAATCCGGGTGATTGGTCGCTACACGCGGGGCGTGCGCTTGATTGCGCTGGACAAGTCAGACACCCTGGTGGACGCGGCCCTGGTTCCGCCTGACCCCATGGATGGCAACGGTACCCCGCCGGAGGGCGACGAGCCTCCCGCCGACGGTGGTGAGGTCGCCCCGGCGGTGGCGGAGGAGTCCGCGGTGGCCGCGGGCGAGGGGGTCGCTCCGCCTTCCGGCGGTTCCGGGTGACCGCGCCCCACTTGGTTTCACTGCAGGACATTCGGGCGGCGGCGGGCCGAATAGGCGGGGCGGTTTGGCGGACGCCGCTCATCCCCGCGTCGCTGCCACCAGGGAGCCCGTCGGGCGGCACCGGTGCCCGGATTTGGCTCAAGTGCGAAAACCTCCAGCGGATTTGCGCCTTCAAGGCCCGCGGCGCCTACAATTTCGTGAGTCGCGTTCCGGCGGGAACGCGGGCGAAGGGGTTGATAACCTATTCATCGGGCAACCACGCCCAGGCCGTGGCATTCGCCGCACGCTCGTTCGGTGTGTCGGCCCTGATAACCATGCCCGACGACGCACCCGGGATAAAGCGAAGGGCGACGGAAGCCCTCGGCGCCACCGTGGAGTTTGCGGGAACCACTTCCGAATCGCGCCGTCTCCGCGCCGAGGAGATTCTGGACGAGGAGGGGGGAGTGATGGTGCCTCCTTTCGACCATCCCGACATCATCGCCGGTCAGGGCACGGTCGGGCTTGAGATTTGCGAACAAGCCGAGGCCCTTGCGAACCGGTTGGACGAACAGTCGCCAGCCGGACCGGATGTCGTGCTTGTGCCGATTGGTGGTGGCGGTCTGGCCGCCGGCGTGTCCACCGCGGTCAAGGCACTTCGCCCCGAGGCAAGGGTTATCGGGGTTGAGCCGGAAGCGGCGGATGCGATGCGGCGTTCGATCAGGCAGGGTTCGGTTGTCACACTGGACAGTGCGAACACGGTGGCCGACGGGCTGAAGCCTCTCCGCCCCGGTGATTTGACCTTCGCCCACTGCAGGGCGTTACTGGACGAAGTCGCGACCGTAACTGACGAACAAATCCTTTCGGCTGTCGGGTGGCTGCACAGGCGACGCCTCGTGGTGGAGCCATCGGGTGCCGCGACGGTGGCGGCTGTTCTTGGCGGGGCCGCACCGTCGGCGACGGCTGCCGCGGCCGCGGGGGGGCAGGTGGTCGCGGTACTCTCGGGAGGGAACATCGAACCGACACTCCTGGCGGACGTAATCGCTCGCTGATGGCCGACTACCCCGGATTCCGTCTGGACGTTTTGCGCGAAGGCCAGCCGATTATTCGGGAGGCGGAGGTGGCCGCCACAGGCAGGGGCCTTGAAGTCGACGGTGAACAGATAGACTTCCACGGCGTGTTCGCTACGGCGGTGCGGTCCGGGCTGATGTTCGTGTTCGGCGGCGACTGGACAATGGTCCTCCAGGGCGCCCCGGACGACATTCAAGAACTGGAAACCGACCTCAATACGGCCATCGACGCCGACGCCCGGCAGGCCGCCCTGACTCAGGCAGCCGGCGAGGGCATTGTCTGCATTGTGGGGACGGCGGTAACGGGGACGGTCCAGGGCACGGTGATCGAAGGACCCCACCTCGCCCTCATCACAAGGGTTGGCCTGCACCTGCTGGCTCACCGGCACCATTACACGGTGAAATGGCCAGTCGAAGAAATCAGGCTGGAAGATCCGGTGGAGGCCGGCCCCGCCGGCCCGGCCCTCCGAGTCACCAGCCCGGAGTGTTCTCTCTTCCTCCATTATCTGACCGCGCAAGAGGCCGCCGAAGCAGTCGAGGCGTCCAGGGGAGCGGAGGGGCGTGCCCCACCCGCCAGAGCAGACGAATCCGACCTCAGCCTCGGGCTCTTCAACCTGGCCGAGGTGGCCCCGGCCGGGTCGGCCGGCATGGAGACCGTGGCCGCCACGCAAAAGGCGATCCCCGCGCTGGTCCGCAGCGCCGTGGGTCGGGTGGGTGCCGGACATGCGCTCTCCCCTCCGCACGACAGGATCTTCTTCAAAGACCACTTCACGGATTTGGTGGAGACCGCCGCGAGTCCGCTAATCGCCAAGTTGTCGCAGGCAAGCCGGTCCGATTCGCTGGCCGAACAGATCAAGGTGCTGGATGCGCGGCAGTTGCGGGGCGACGCCCTTGCCGCGCAAGACGCCGTCGCCGCCCGGACCGTCCGCGTGTTCCTGGACGAGTTGGGGCAGGTCGCCCGGGACCGGCGCAGGGAACCACCGGGTCAGGAGGATCCACCGGTTGCGGCCGCCAGGGAGGCGATCCGGAAGCGGATGGCGGGTGCAGCGTCGGCGCTTGGTGGAGCGTTCGACGACTTGCAGGCCAGGCAGGCACTGCTGGAGCAGCGACTCGGCACGCGCGACCTGGCCCCCCTCGACGCGGACGATGCGGAACTAAAGGAAGCGCTGGATGAGTGGGGCCGCTCGCTGGAGGCGCTGGACAGGTCTTACGCGGAGGTCTGGTCGGATGTGGTGCTCCGCCTGGCGGAAGTATGGTCGGAGGTAATGCTGCCGGCACTGGGTGCATGGGAGTTGCTGCCGAGGCGCGGCGGACCATGGACCCGCACCATCGCTGTGGCCGTGTTCCTGAGCGCCCTCGCCGTGGCGGGATGGCTGATGCGCCACAACTTGCCATTCTGGGACTGACGGCGACTTCGGCACTGACGGCGAACATGGATTCACTGGAAACTGCAATCGGGGTGATGCCCCGGGGAGGACCTGATGGATAACAAATCTCAGCAGAAAAAGGGCTCGGGCAAGGGAAACTCCGTCTTTTACGGACTGGCGGTCGTAATCGTCCTTGGCGGAGCGGCTTTCCTGTACTGGCAGAGCCAGGGCGGTGGCGGTGGTGCCGACCAGATGGCGGGCGCAGGCTCCCTGGAAGGGGAGTGGGAAGCGTTTCGGGTGATGGCCGGCGAAGCCTCGGCCGACCCCGCCACCGGAGTCGTGCACGGCTCCGAATCGGCTCCGATTCTGATCGAGGAATTCTCGGATTATTCCTGCCCTGCCTGCGCCAGATTCTCCGGCTTCGCTGGACGGCTGCTCCGCCAGAACTACGTGGACAACGCCGATCCCCGGGTGCGCTGGGTCACCTATGACTACCCGATCGGCCCCAGCTTTCCGAACTCGTTGCGGGCGCATGTTGCTGCCCGGTGCGCCGGCGACCAGGGTGTCTACATGATGATGCATGACATGCTCCTGGCACGTCAGACCACCTGGTACCTGCAGGCCGATCCAGACGGAACCATCAACTCGATCGCCGAAGAGGTGGTTCCTGATTTCGGGGCCTTCCGCGATTGCAGCGCCATGCGGGACGAGGCCACCGGATACCATCCCTACCTGGCCGAGATTGCGGGCTCGCGCGCCTACGGGGCCCAGAAGGGAGTCAACTCGACCCCCACCATTTTCGTCAACGGGGAGCGGGTGAATGTGACAGCGGGTGATCCGTACGCCGTCGTGGAGGCCGTGATCGAGGCCAACACGGCGACTGACGCCGATGCCGGGGCCAGCCCGGACGAAGAGTCGTCGTGATTACCGAACTGGGCCGGCGCCGGGCGATCGTGCTCCTGGCGCTAGCCGGCCTGTTCCTCTCCATATACCTGTTCCTGTACGCGCTCGGTTTCTACGGAGAACTGGCATGCGGGGCGGGCGGAAGTTGCGACCTCGTACAGGGATCCCAGTGGGCCCGGTTCCTCGGGTTCCCCGTGGCCGGATGGGGAGTGGGGTGGTACGCGGCCGTGCTGGCGGCGGCCATCCTCGGGGCAACCTCGTCGGAGGGCCGGGGCCCGGCTGCGCTCGCCAGGTGGGTCTCCCCGGCGCTGGCGGTCATGTCCACGGGGGGGATCGTCTTCTCGGGCTACCTGACCGCCCTGGAACTGTGGGTGATACACGCGTTCTGCCGCTGGTGCGTGGCCAGCGCCGTGATCACCCTCGCAATTTTCGTGCTCAGCCTGCCCGAGTTCAGCCGACTCCGGCGCTGAGCTCATCGGCCAGCTCTTCCAGATCAAGCGGTTCGCGCCAGAAGTCCTCGAGCGCTGCTCCGTCGCGTGACCCGCGCAGCTTGTCGAAAGCGCGGTTCCTGATTTGACGGATGCGCTCGCGGGTAACGCCGAGCCGCTCGCCGATCTGTTCGAGGGTCATCTCCTCACCGTCTTCCAGCCCGTAATACAGGTTGAGGATAGTCCTCTCGCGCGACGACAAATGGACGCTGAACATCCTCTCCAGGAACTCGCGGCGCGCCGTACCCTGGATGTCTTCCTCGATGTCCTCGTCGTCCTGCGGAGCGAAACGCTCGCCGAACGAGACGCTGTCGCGGTCTGACTGATCCAGGGGCGCGTCCAGGCTGAGCTCGGCCGACGCCACGCGGCGCAGCGCCCGGACGGTGTCGACCGGCTCTTCCATGTCTCCGGCGATCTCCTGGTCCGTCGGCGGACGGCCCAGCTTCTGGGTCAGTTTCGTCTCGGACCTGGACAGCTTGACCAGATTTGAGTTCTGGTTGAGAGGGATCCTTACCGAACGGGTCTGTTCCGCCAGCGCCTGCAGAACCGTCTGACGGATCCACCAAACGGCGTACGAAATGAACTTCACCCCTTTGTCGGGGTCGAACTTCTTCACTGCCTTGAGAAGCCCCTCGTTGCCGATACAAACCAGCTCCGCCAGGGTCAGCCCGCGGCCCTGGTATTTCTTGACGTAGGAAATCACGAACCGCAGGTTGGACGTCACCAAATGCTCGGCGGCCCTGCGGTCGCCGGCCCTGGCCCTGCGGGCAATTTCCCGTTCCTTGGCCGCGCTCTCGATCAGTTGGTAGCGCTCTACGTCCTGCAAATATTGATCGAACGAATCGCGCGACTCAGCTGTTCGAAAGCAGCATTCGTGTTCCAATTTTCCGCTGTTGCAGCGGCACTTGCGGGTTGTGGCCGCACCCGATCTGGGAACCAGTGTCTGTCCCATGTGATTCAATTAGCTCCGTCTGTTGATCCGTCAAACATCGAGGCGAGGGCCGCTACCCGGCTCTCGCGTTTTCTTATCCAGAATATGTACCCGGCCACACTCAGCCAGGTCAGGCCATACCCGGCGGCAATGAACCAGGTGTGATTGAGTTGTTCGGTCACTCTCCGGTCACCCCGATCCCTTCAATCCTCTCGATCCTCCCGTCGGACGAAACACAGCCGGCCTCAAGCGCCAACTCCTGGGCGGCCAGCCGCCGTCGCCGCCGCAACGCCCAGAAGAACGCAACGGTATACGCCGCGAAGTTTGACAACAGAACAACGCCAAACGTTGAAGCCATCGAGCGCGGCGACGACGGCGGCTGGTGAAGACTGCGCCACCAGTACACCGACATATACACCACAGGCACCTGTATGAACCCCAAGATGCCGATGGCCGCCGCCCAGCGTGCACGCCGCTCCGGATCGTCCGCGAGGGACCGCACCAGCAGGTACCCTACGTAGATGATCAGCAGAATGGCCGTGGAAGTCAGGCGCGGATCCCATTCCCACCAGATGCCCCACGTCGGCCGCGCCCAGAGCGACCCCAAAACCAGAGTTAGCGCGGTGCACAGCACGCCGATCTCGACCCCCGCCAGTGCCCAGCAATCCCACCGCAGATCGCGCTGCACAAGGTAAAGGACGCTGGCGACAAAAACCGCGAACAAGGCCAGCATGCCCGCCCACGCCATGGGCACGTGCACGTAAAGGAGCCGGTGAATCTCGCCCTGAACGGCGTCGGCCGGAGTCAGGAACAAACCCCAGACAGTGGTGGCCGTGACCATCGCCAGGGCCGTCCAGCCAAGCACCGGCTGCCGCGGCGGGCCAGGCAAGGCGCCTGCACCAGTCACAGGCGCGGGGCCACTGTGATGGGGTTCGTTGTTTTGAGCTATCTGCCCATTCCTCCGTTAATGCCGCGCTCCCCGCCCGGAGCGGGTCACTCTTCCAAGAGCACCGGAAAAATACCGACGCAGGCCACGCAAAGCAGCACGTCGTAGGCAGCCAGCAGCCGGAGCCATCCGTCGAGACGCCCGAGCGGGTCCCCGGCCAGCACGGCGTCGAGCGCTCCGACCGACCCGATCACTACCGGAATCAGGGCGGGGAAAAGCAAAAGCGGCAGCAACAGTTCTCTTCCCCTCAGGGTCGCGGTGAGTGCCGCGAAGAAGGTACCGGCCAGCGAGAACCCCACAGTGCCCAATACCGCAATCGTCAACACTGACCAGAAGTGGCCGGCCAAGTCCAGCCCAAACATCAGCGCGGCGCCGGGGAACAGCACCAATTCCAGCGCCGCCAATACGCAGAGGTTGCCCGCCAGTTTGCCCAGGTAGACGGCCCGCTGGTCTCCGCCGTGCATTCGCAGCAAGGTAATGCCGTCGCCGATCCGTTCGGTCTCAAACAGGCGCGTCAAAGACAGAGTGCCCGTGAAAATGACGGCAGTCCACAGCAGCCCCGGTGCAACACGTGCCTGGAGCGCAGGATCGGGGCCGAGCGCAAACGAGAAGATGAAAAGGACCAGGGCGGCAAAGGAGAGCATGGCGGCAAACCCTTGCCGGGCCCGCACTTCGATCAGCAGGTCCTTGCGTGCGATGGTGGCAGCGCGCCGCAGAAGCTCGCTCACGGGTCGGCCTGGGCCGGCAGACGGTCTCCGGCGGCGGAGAGGTCCGGCCGACCTGCCCGCAGGCGCACTGCGAGGTCAGCCACCGACGCCAGTTCTTTTTCGAGGTGGGTCGCGACGATCACGGCCGCGCCACCGGCCTTCCACTCGCGGATCAACTCCCGAACCAGGGATGCCCCGTCCGCATCCAAGTTGACGAACGGTTCATCCATCAGAACCAGATCGGCGGGCGCGGCGCACAGTCGGGCCAGATCCAGCCTCCGGCGCATCCCCGCGGAGAAAGTCCGCACCTTGAAGTTCGCTGCCCGCGCGATCCCGACCCGGTCCAGCAAATCGCGGAGCCACGCGGCATCGGTGCCGCCGCCAGCCAACCGGGAAAAAAACGCCAGGTTCTCAAGTCCGGTGAGGTCCTCGTAGTGGTGGCCTGAAGACGACAACCAGGCGATCCGCTCGCGCGCAGCCTCGGCGGCCAGTCGGTTGGGGCGGCCTCGGGCACCGGCCTCCATCACCGTATGGCCCAACACCGCCAGCCGACCCCCGGTCGGGCCCAGGAGCGTAGAAAAAACCCGAAGCAAAGTCGTCTTGCCCGCGCCGTTCCGCCCAAAAAGCGCCGCCACCGCGCCCGCTCCGACGCGCACGTCGACGCCCCTGAGCGCCCACACGGGTCCGAACCGGCGGGTCAGGCCGGCGCACTCCACAGCGGTCCTCACTGGCACCCTCCCGGTTCGGATGGGCAAAGACTCTGTCCCCGCCCTACCTTCGGGCCATGGATTTGCAGACCGTGGCTGAATTGGCTCAACCGGCGGCCCGGAAGATCGTGCTGCTGGTCTTGGACGGCCTTGGCGGCCTGCCCCGCGAGCCGGGCGGGCCCACCGAACTGGAAGCCGCCCGGACTCCCTGCCTCGATGACCTGGCGCGGACGGGATCGTTGGGCCTGCACCATCCGGTAGCCCCGGGGATCACGCCCGGGAGCGGGCCGGGGCACCTGTCGCTGTTCGGGTACGACCCGCTCAGGTACGTGACGGGCAGGGGTGTGCTGGAGGCTCTGGGCATCCGGTTCGACCTCCGTGAGACGGACATTGCGGCGCGCGGCAACCTCTGTTGGGTGGACCAGCGCGGCCGCCTGACCGACCGCCGGGCCGGCCGCATCACCAGTTCGGCCGCCGTGCCCCTGACAGAACGTCTCAACCAGATCGACCTCCCCGGGGTCACATGCCTCGTGCGCCACGTGTCGGAGCACCGGTTCGTCTTGGTGATTCGCTCCGAGGGGAGCGGTGCCGGGCGGTTGGAGACAGATGTCCGCGGCACGGATCCGGGACACGAAGGCGTCCCCCCGCGTGACCCCGAGCCCAAGACGGAGGGGGCGCGCCGTGCCGCCGAACTGCTCGGGACCTGGGTCAACCGTGCGGCCCAATCCCTGGCCGGGGAGGCCGGCGCCAACATGGTGCTCCTGCGCGGCATTTCCGGCAGGCCGCGGTGGCCGCTCTTCCCCGACGTTTTTGGGATGAAGGCCCGGGCGGTGGCGGCCTACCCGATGTACAGGGGCGTGGCCCGCCTTGTCGGGATGGAGGCGGTTGAGGCCCCCGACCGCGCAGACGCTCTCCTGCACGGCCTCAAGGACGCGTTGCCCAAAAACGACTTCGTGTTCCTGCACTACAAGGCACCCGACAAGGCCGGCGAAGACGGGGATTTTGATCGCAAGGTCGCCACCATCGAGGCGATCGATCCGGTGGCGGGCGACATCGCGGGCGTGCTGGGGGACGGCGTGCTCCTGGTGACGGGAGACCACTCGACGCCCGCCGTGATGCGCGGCCACAGCTGGCATCCGGTGCCTTTCCTGCTCCACGGCGGCGGACTGCCCGGAGAACGCCGGGCCGGAGGGTTCGGCGAGGCGGCCTGTGCCCGGGGAATCCACGGCACGGTGCGCGGTTGGGACCTCATGCGCCTCGCAGCAGCGCGGGCCGGTGGTTTGAAGAAATACGGAGCCTGACCGGACCCACAGGCCTCAGCCCAGGGCGGCCTGTTTCTCCTCCCAGTGGGCGATGCCGGCGCCCCCCATCGCTGCACCAGTCCCGATTGTCAGCACCCCGAATACCAAGTCGTTGAACAGCCCCTGAGCGTTTGGCAGGTAGCTGTGGAGGAACGGAGAGAGCATGCTGTAGAGGCCCACCGCGATCAGTCCCCACCCACTCAGGCGATTGGTCTCCACGTGGAATGAGACGGTTACCACCAGGATCGCGCCGCCCAGCACGGCGCTGTGCCACCAGAGGAATCCCATCGGGTAGCCCCACACAATCGGGGCAGTAAGGTACCAAGCCGCGAGAAGGAATCCAACGTATTTCGACGCCATGTCAAATCCGGTCCTTGTGTTGCGCGTCTGGTAGAGCGTCCGGCGGAAGCGCCCGGCGGATCAACTCTGGAGCGTGACGGCGTGATGGAGAGGGGACGCGTTCGTCCCCAAAGCTTCGTTACCTCAAACATAGCGCTTCAGAGGCGCAGGCGGCGGAGCCGGTTTGCGTTTGCCACCACTGTCAGCGAGCTGACTGCCATCGCGGTTTCGGCCACGACGGGGTGCAGCAGACCGAGAAAGGCCAGGGGCACGGCGGCGACGTTGTAAGCGTAGGCCCAGAACAGGTTTTGCCGGATCTTGCCGAAGGTCGCCTTCGACAACTTGAGGGCCCGGACCACTCCGCGGATGTCGCCCTTGGCGAGCGTAATGCCGGCCGCCTCGACGGCGACCCCCGCGCCGGTCCCCACGGCGATTCCCACGTTTGCTTCCTGCAAGGCCGGCGCGTCGTTAATGCCATCTCCGACGAAGGCGACGACCGACCCCTCTTCCCTCAGTTTCGACAGACGGCGGGCCTTTTCGGCAGGAAGAAGCCCGAAATGCGAATCATCGATTCCAAGTTCCTCCGCTACTCGCCGCGCCGCGCCAGGGCCGTCTCCCGTTAGCATCTGGAGTCTGATGCCCAGCCTTCCAAGGGAGTCCAGCGCCGTCCGGGACCCCTCGCGCACCGGATCAGCCAGGAGGACCGTCCCGCGGACGCGGCCGTCGACGGCCACGTAAGAAATCGTGGCCCCCTCGTGATCCGAGACCGGATCCGGCGGCGGCGAAACCCCGCGTTCCTCCAACAGCCGCTTGTTGCCGACCACCACCGAGTGGCCCCGGACCCGGCCCTCGATTCCCATCCCGGGCACGGCCCCGACTTGGTCGGCGGCCCACAGCTCCATCCCCCGGTCGCGGGCCGCCTCGACGATTGCCGTACCGAGGGGATGCTCCGAATACTGTTCCAGAGACGCGGCCAGCCGCAGGACTCCGTCGGTCGCACCGACCACGACGGGCCGGCCCTCGGTCAGGGTTCCCGTCTTGTCGAGGGCCACGGTATCCACCCTCGCCAGTTCCTGGATCGCCGCTCCGTCGCGGATCAGTATGCCTTGTCCCGCCCCCAGGCCGGTCCCGACCATAAGGGCAGTCGGGGTGGCCAGACCAAGCGCGCAGGGGCAGGCCACGACGACGACCGCGACGGCCGCGTAGAGAGCCCGTGAAACCGGTCCCAGGCCTGCCGCCGTCTCCCACGGGACCCACGAAAACGCAAACTCGGCAGCCGCCGCCAGTGGACCCGGCCACAACATCCAACCGACAAACGCCGCCCCCGAGGCCACCAGTACGCCTGGCACGAATACAGCAGTCACCTTGTCCGCAAACGCCTGCACCGGAACCTTGCTGGCCTGTGCCCGCTCCACCATGCGGACCACCTCGGCCAGAAACGTGTCCGCTCCCACCGCAGTCGCCTCGACCCTCAGGGCTCCCGAGTGGTTAACGGTCGCGCCCAGCACGCTGTCGCCGGCGCTTTTGGTAACGGGCAGCGACTCCCCGGTGGCCAGCGACTCGTCAACGGCGCTGGCACCCGACAGCACGCGCCCGTCGACCGGGATTTTCTCGCCGGGGCGAACAAGAAACACGTCGCCGGCCACCATCTGATGGGTCGGGATTTCGACCTCCGCGCCGCCGCGCTCAACCCGGGCGGTCGGCGGTTCGAGCGCCAGGAGATCTTGAATGGCGGCGGAAGCCCGGCCCCGGGCCCGGGCCTCCAGCAAGCGCCCCGTCAAATGAATTACCACGATCATCGCCCCGGCCCCGGCAAAGTTCATGACCGGCGAAGCCAGGCCGGCCACCGATGCAGTCGCCCACACGCCCGTGAGAGTGGACACCGACCCCCCCATGCTGATGAGCACGTCCATGTTGGGCATGCCCCCCCGCGCCGACCGCCATGCGCCCCGCAGCGTTTCCAGCCCCGGCCCGGCCAGAATCGCGACCGCGAACAGGGTCAGCAGCGCGTGAAAACCGAGGTCCGAGGGCCACATCGGCGCGCCCAGCATGTGGGACAGCATCAACACCATCGCGGGAACGGTCAAGCCCCAGCCCAGAACCATGCGCCGGCGAGCGCTCTCCAGGGCAGCTTCGGCTCGCTTCCGGCGCTCCTCGCTCTTGTCGGCCAAATCCGCCGGGGCCTCCAGAGGCACCGCGTCGTATCCCGCTTTTCGGACCGCAGCGATGATTTCGGTGTCGGGCACCGCGCGCGTGGCGGCCACGGTGGCATTGCCCGCGAGCAGGTTTACGGAGGCCTCCACGCCGTCCAGCGCGGAAATCGCCCGCTCAACAAGCCCCACGCAGGCCGCGCAGTGCATGCCATCAATCGCATAGGTACGCGGAGCGCCAATCGTGGCGGGGGTAACGGGGGTGGAAACGGCTTCCTCCGCGTCGGTTTGGAACGACTGGTCGGCAGCCATTCCGTAAGATAACTAAGATGCTCGGGCGCAACGCGGGGCTCGGTACGGGGCCCGGCACCAAGCCCCCGCAGGGGCGCGGGCCGCGCTGAGCGGCGGCAAGCCAAAGACCGGCAACAAACGGCCGAATCCGGCCGACCGAGGAGCGATGTTCCGGAGACTCAGAGACAGAATTGAATCCGCGCTGGACGAAATGGAATCGAAGCGCGGTTTCAGGCGCGAGGATGTTGAAGACCTGCTGAGGGGAATGCGGTCGGAGCTGATCCAGGCCAAGGCCGATTGCACCCGGCTGGAACAGGATGTGAAGAAGTTGATCGCCGTCGCGGACCGACTGACCGGTGAAATCAAGACCGCCGAACGCCGGGCCGGGAAGGCGGTCGCGGTGGGGGACGATGAAACTGCCCGTGTCGGGCTTGAGTTTGCGGAGCGGGCCCGCAGCCGCCTCGAGGTTCAGGTGATGAAGGTCGAAACCGCCAAGGCCGACCTCTTGGAGCAGCGGGCCGAGGTGCGCCGGATGACTGCCCAGCTGAAGGAGGCCACCGCGAACAAGGGCGGTATTCTGGCCCGGGGGCAGGCCGCCGCGGCCAGACAACAGAGCTTGGACGCAGCCGACGCCTTTGACGCCTTCGACCGGGCCGCCGAGACCATTGACGACGCGGCCGCCACCGATCGTGCCCGCCGCGAACTAGACGAGGAGCTGGGCCTTGGCAGCCAGGGCAGCCGGGCCGCGGGCGGTGGCGGTGCCCAGACTGCCGACCCCGGCTTGGATGAGGCGTGGGAGAAGATGGACAAGGGAAGCCGGGAGAGCCGGGCCGACCAATTGCTGGAAGAACTGAAGCGCAGGATGCGCGAGGAAGGGGATTCCCCATGAACCTGCTGACCATCGCTGTCATCGTCTGGCCGTTGGTGATAATCGGCGTTGGTGTGTGGCGGATGCGGCAGGTCCGCAGCCACGCGGATTTCATGGTGGCCGGCCGGAACGTGTCGGTGCCGCTCTTGGTGGGAACGCTGGTCTGCACCTGGATCGGGTCGGGGTCGCTGTTTGGCGGAGCGGGCTTGGCCTACACCACCGGGATCGCGGAACTCTGGTTCTCGTTCGGGGCATGGGTGGGGCTGGTCGTTGCGGCGTACCTTGCTCCGCGAGTGCGCTCTATCGCCAAGTACACGGTGCCCGACCTGCTTGAGCAGCGGTACAACGCCGCGGCGCGGGCGCTGGGCACGCTGGCGGTGATAATCGCCTACGTCACCATCGCGGCTTACCAGTTCCGGGGCGGGGGGTGGATCCTGTCCATCGTATTCCCCAACACGATTTCCGATGTGGAGGGGATGCTGATCACGGCCGCGGTCATCGTGGTGTTCACCGCGCTGGCGGGCATGGTGTCGATTGTCAGCGTTGACATGTTCAACGGCGTGATCATCACCCTGGGAATCCTGTTCGCGCTGCCCTATCTGGTGTTTTCCAACGGCGGGGTTGCAGAAATCGTGTCGCAGCTGCCGCCCGACCACACCAGCATTCTGGGAGGCCACAACGTGTTGTGGGTGTTCGGCGTGGCGGCACCCACGTTCCTACTGCTGTTGGGGGAGAGCGGGATGTACCAGAAGTTCTCGTCCGCCCAGGACGCGGGATCGGCGAAGAAGGCCGTGGTGTGGATGCTGCTGGGCGTGGTCGTAATTGAGACTGCCCTGGCCCTGACCGCGATAGCCGGCCGGGCCGTGTTCCCGGAACTCGCCGATCCCGCGACGGTGGTTGTCGAGGGGCGTGCTGCGGCTGAGTCGATCATCCTTCACATAGCGGCCAATGGGTTGCCCACGGCGATGGGCGCGGTGCTGTTGGCGGCCGCGGTGGCCATTGTGATTTCAACGGGCAACACGTTCCTGCTGGTTTCTTCCACCGGGGCCAGCCGCGACGTGTACGAACGGTTCATCAACCCCGGGGCCTCGGACAGCAGGAAGTTGCTGGTGCAGAGAATGTTCGTTGTGATATTCGGCGGACTGGGGCTGGCGGCGCTGACCCTGTCGGACAGCGTGCTCGCGATGGCGCTGTTCGCCTATTCGCTGGTCGGTGCGAGCCTGACTCCGGCGCTGTTGGCCGCGTTCTTGTGGAAACGGGTCACTTCGCAGGGCGGGGTTGCCTGCCTTGCCGGAGGGCTGGGGTCCATCCTGGGAATCACCCTGCTCTCCCGGCTGGGAATCAGTTTCGAGGTTTCGCTGGGCGGCGACACGTTCAACTTCGCGTCTACCGATTACATCGTGATTCCAGGTGTCCTGGTCTCGACGCTGATGCTTGTGGTTGTGAGCTTGTTGACTCCGCCCTCACCCAAGGAGAAATGGGCACCGTTCCACAGCGGGTGAGGTGAGGGGGGCGCTACCGCCGGTTGCGCGGCTTGTCGCGGCGCTGGCGGGGCGGAGAGCGAGAAGGTCGGCCGGGGCCGGAGGGTCGGGAGGTCGATGGCCCCCGGTCTGGCCTAGCCATGACTTCCTTGCCCCGCAACATGGTCCCGTTCAGGCCGGCAACGACCTCTTCCAGGACGCCGGCGTTCACCTGAACCAGCGCGAACCCCGGTTTGATCTGGATACGGCCAATTTGGGCAGCCTTGACGTCTGTTTCGCCCGTAATGGCCCCCACCACGTCACCGGGTCCGAGGCCGTCGCGTTCCCCCACGTTCACGAAGACGGTCTGCCACCCTGTGCGAGCCGCGCGGTTCGCCTGGCCTTCGCCTGGTTGGCGGTCTCGCCCGGTCTTGGCTGAACGGGACCTGTCTGGCGGTCCGTCTCCGCCTGCGCCGCGGATGTCCGTCCCCCGGAGCAAAGAGGCCATTGCCGCTGCGACACGGGCTGCCCCGTACTCCGCAAGCACCGGTTCGAGCAGCAGGGCACCGGTAGCAAGGTCCTCCGATCGGACCGCGTCGCGAATTCGGTTGCGGAACTCCTCGACCCCCGAGCTAAACTCGGGCACCGGCCCGTCGCCCAACGGCGCGACCCGCCACCCCAGCTGCCGGGCCATGATCTCCAGCTGTTGCATGTGGATGACATCCACAACCGCGTACCGCTGACCGGCCTCGCCGAGTGCCCTTGCGAGTGCCTCAGCCGAACGCGGGAGACCGTATAGCACGACGGCCCGCGCCGCGCCGCCTTCGTCGGCCGCCGGTGCGCCATTGTCATCAGCCGCTGCCCCGACGTCATCCTCCGCCCCGGTGGGAGCGGGCATCGGGGCATCGGTCAGGGGGGCAACGGAGATACCACCGAACCCGGCGGCGGCCAGTGTCGATGAAACCACCTCAAACGCCCTGGGTGCAGACGCGACCACTACGCTCACTTCCTTGCCCGCCGCCGAGAGCCGACCAACCATCCCGGCAAACCCGCTGACGCGCCCCCGGCCGCTGGCCCGAACCAGAGTCCGCAGGAAAGGCCCGGCCGGTGAGTCGGCAGGGGCCGGCGCCGGCTCGAACAACTCCAACGGCCACCGCCGGGCACGGGGCAGCCAACGTTTCATCAGGTCCCCGAACCGTTCGTCGTACCGGGGACCGGTAGCCACGCGCCGAATGTCCCGGCCGGTTGACTGGAGAAGAGCATCGACCGCCGGCCACGCAGGGTCGAGCGCCGCGATGTTATCCATGACCAGTGAACGAACCTCCGACCCCGAGATCCGGCCGGAGGTCAGCGCCTCCAGAACCGTCACGGGAGTCCCGACAGCTACGCTCGCTCCGGCCATCGCCGCGGGCGAAGGCATGTCGCCGGGCATCACAACGACCGGGCAGCGGTCCCGGAGGTTTTCGTCCATGGCCGCCCGCATGCCCCGGGCGCACCGCCAGGCGCGATCGTCGGTCGCGGCCAGCACGACCGCCCGAATGCTCCGTGAATCCAGTCCGGCACCGGCGGAGTCAGCGGCGTCTTGATCAGCAAAGTCCGCCTCGGCACCATCCGCCAAGCCAAGGTCACTGACCACCGCCGCCGCGTAGACCGCCTCAACGCATCCCCCCTCGGCCGCAACCAGTGCCAGATGGCGTCCCCGGGCAACTGGCCCCCGAAGTTGAGCCAGCGCTTCGAACTCGCCGGGACCCAAGGGAGAAATCAGCCCGCGAACTCCCGCGGGTGGCCGATGTCGTAGGGTCTGATCGACAGAATGCCCCTGGCCCTCACGCCGAGTCCGTCCAAAGTCACGGTCTCGTCGCGGACTTCTTTCTCCCGGTGTTCCACGTAGTAAGTGCCGGGGTCTTCGGAGCCGCGCTGGAGCATGGCGCGGACACCCATTTCCTTGATTTCGGCTACTGTTGCCGACGACGGGACACGGGCGACGTGTTCGAGCCACCGGTCCGGCATGATCAGGCGTACAGTAGTATTCCCCCGCGCGGGCTCAGCCACGGTTGGCCTCCCTGAGTGAATAAAGGAAACGCCGGGCCACGTCGGTCACGTCCAGCCCGGCGACACGGTCGGTCTCAAGATGGACGTTGGTTTGTCCGCCGTGCCGGTCAACCGAGAAACGCGCCACGCCGATCGCGCCGGCAAACGTCACGCTGGCGGGGTCTTCCTCGCGAACCGTCAGCGATGAATTGGCCGACATGAAGTCCCTGGCCCTCGAAAGCACATCCTCTGGCAATACCTGTGTGGTTGTGAAATACCGCATGCGCCTCCGATGCGTCCCGGACCGCCGGCCCGGTTTCGCCAAAATGCCATCCGCTGGTGCCGGGCTGTTCATGCCCCGCCGCGGCACGCGGTTGCTCCCGGAAATTAACCAAGTTCGGTGTTCCGGGTGGCAACCCCGGACCGCCACGGTAGCCACCGGCGGCCGCGAGGCATAAAGTATGCGCCCATGAGCCAATTGCGATCTTTCGGGAAGTTCTTCCTGCCCGGTCCGACCGAAGTCCCCCACGACCTTTTCGAGGCCATGCAGCGGCCGGTGGCGGGCCACAGGAGCCCCGAGGTGTCGGCCCTCGTTCAGGGGATGCAGCCGAAATTGTCGGCGCTGCTCCGCACATCTCGGCCAGTCTACATTTCCACGTCGTCGGCCACTGGAATGATGGAGGCCGCGATCACGAATTTGACCGGCCGCGGAGCCCTGTGCCTGACCAACGGTTCGTTCGGCCAGCGGTTCTACAACATCTCGACGGCTACCGGGCGCGCGGCGGACACGCTGGAGGCGCAGTGGGGGGACCCCCTCTTGCCCGAGCAACTGCGCGAAGCCCTGGCCGCCGACCCGGGCCGCTACGACTTGGTGACTGTGGTCCACTCGGAGAGTTCGACCGGAGTCCTCAACCCGGTCAGGGAACTTGCGGCGGTAGTGCGGGAATTTGACGATGTGTTGATTGCGGTGGACGCGGTTTCTTCGCTGGCGGCTGCTCGGATCGAGATGGACGAATGGGGCATCGACTTTCTCCTGACGGGATCGCAGAAGGCGGTTGCGCTGCCCCCGGGGCTGGCGTTCGCCGCGGCCTCGGACCGGGCGCTGGAGCGCGCACGTAACACGCCCAACCGCGGGTTCTATTTCGATCTGCTGAACCACGAAAAGAACATGAAGAAGTGGCAGACGCCGACCACGCCGGCAGTGTCGCTTCTCTTCGCGCTCGAGCGGCAGCTGGAGCGGATCCACGAAGAAGGTCTTCAGGCGCGCTGGACCCGGCACACCGCCATGGCGGAGCGCACGTGGCAGTGGGTGGCCGACACGGCCGAAGCGACGGGCCGGCCGTTGGGCGTGTTTGCCGCGGAGGGTTACAGGTCGCCCGCGGTAACCGCGATCGGGTTGCCGGAGGGACTGACGGGGCCGGAGGTGGAGGGGCGCATGAAAAGCCGCGGGTTCGCCGTGGCGGCCGGGTACGGGAAACTGAAGGAACCGACCTTCCGAATCGGGCACATGGGAGAGCACACGATGGAGGAACTCGAGGCGCTGCTGGCAGTGCTAAGCGAGGTTTTGTGATTTCCCCCGGCGGTTCAATCGAAAACGGGTCGGCGTCGGCGACGCTCGCAGCCCCCGAACCGGCACTCCACGACCGTCCACCGCCGAAGCGGGTCGTAATTGCCGATCCGCTCCTTCCGGCTGGCCTGGAGATCCTGTCCGAGTCGCCCGCCATTGAGATTGAGGACCTGACCGAAGCCGCGCCGGAGGACCTCACGCACGCCCTGGACGGAGCGGCGGCGCTGATTGTGCGGAGCCGCACCAAGGTCACTGCGGAACTGTTGGCCGAGGCCGGGGACCTGGAGGTGATCGGCCGGGCCGGCGTGGGGGTGGACAACATCGATCTGCCGGCGGCCACCCGCCGAGGAATCGCCGTGCTCAACGCTCCGGGCGGGAATACGTATTCCACGGCGGAGCTGGCGTTTGCCTTGATCTTGGCCGCTGCCCGCAAGATCCCGCAGGCCGATGCCGGGATACGCCAGGGCGACTGGCCCCGGAAAACTCTGCGCGGGCTGGAGCTCCGCGGCCGGACATTGGGAGTGGTGGGGTTGGGTCGAATCGGAACCGAGGTGGCCCACCGGGCTCGCGCCTTTGGAATGAAGATCATCGGACACGACCCGTATGTGACGTCCCGCCGGGCGGAAGAGCTGGGTGTTGCCATGTTTTCGTTGCCGGACATGCTTGCCCGGGCCGACGTCGTAACCTTGCACGTGCCGCTGACCGATAAGAACCGGAATCTGATTGGGCAGGCCGAGCTCGCCTCCATGCCGGAGGGGTCGATTCTGGTGAACGCCGCGCGCGGGGGCCTGGTAGACGAAGAAGCCCTGGCGGCGGCGCTTTCGAGCGGTCGCCTGGCAGGCGCGGGACTGGACGTGTTCGCGGTCGAACCCCCTTATCCCGGCAACCCGCTGCTCGCGGCCCCGAACCTTGTGATGACAGCCCATCTCGGGGCCAGCACCCGCGACGCTCAAGAGGCCGTGTCGCGTGAGATAGCGCTGGTGGTCCGCGATGCCCTCCTCAAGAAGAACTATCATGCTGCTCTCAACGCCCCCTTCCGGGGCGGAGACACCGGTTTGGCGGGTCCGCTGATGGACTTGGGCCGCAGACTCGGGGCGGTGCTCGCGGCGCTGGACGACAAGCCGAGGCGCCGGCTCCAGGTGTACTACGCCGGAGAAGCCGCGGACGTGCTGGAACCACTGGAAGCCGCCGCGGCTGCCGGTTTTCTGGAGCGGGAAGTGCCACCTCCGCTCAACGTCGTCAACTCGCTCTCGATTGCGGCCGAGCGCGGCCTTACCATCGAGTCCCATTCCGACCCGTCCCACGCCGATTACCTGAACTACGTGGAGATCACCGCGTCGCGCAGGGGGGAGGAAGACACGGTGGTCGGGGGTGCCGTTATCGGGAAACGGCAGCAACCCCGTCTGATCAGGATCGGCAGTTTCCGCCTGGATATCGTCCCCGGCGGCACGCTTCTGCTGATTCTGAACACCGATGAACCGGGCGTGATCGGGGAAGTGGGCCGGCGACTGGGCCGCGCGAAGGTCAACATCGCCCAGTACCACCTGTCGCGGCGGCAGCCGACGGGCCGGGCTCTGGGGGTGGTGAGGGTGGACGGCGACCTGAACGATAAGGTGTTGAGAAGTCTTCGAGCCGCCAAGGCGGTCAGGGACGTACGGCGCGTTGACCTGGATCCACCCGGCCCCGCCGCCCACTACAGCGCGTGGCGCGAGGAAGTGGATACCGATCCGCCCTCCGCGATTGGGGCACCGCCCAACTCGGACTGAGACTGCCGGCGAGCATTTCGTAGCTGCGCGCCGGGCTACTTCGCCGCCCCGACCCGTTGGAGTTCGGGAGTCCAGACCTGTGCCACCCCGGGAGCAGGTGCCGGCCAGCGATCCGGGTGCAGAATCCCCGCCAGGATCTCCACCCCGTCAACGACCCGGGGACCCGACCGGTTGAAGTAGGACGAACCGTCGACCGCCCAACTCCGCCCTTGGCGAATGGCCCGCGGGGCGGCGCGCACCAGGTGGTGCGAGGCGGCTTCGGCATCCTCGAGGGTGCGCTCGACCCCGAAACCGCATGACATCACGATCAACGTGTCGGGATCCAGCCCGCGAACCTCCTCCCATCCGACCTGCGGGGACGGCCTCCGCGGAGGCCCGGCGGCGCAACGCCCCCCCGCCAGGTCAATCATCTCGGGGACCCAGTGACCCGGCAGAAACGGGGGGTCCAGCCACTCCAGCCCAAGCACCAGCGGTCGGTCGGCCCCTTCCACCGCTTGACGAACGGCAGCCAGCCGGGCTTCCATTCCGGCCACGGCCTGGTGCGCGGAAGCGGCGGCCCCGGCATGGCCCGCCTCCTCGCAGGCATCGGCGACTTGGCCCACCGAGCCCAGGATGCCCGGGATGTCGTGCGGATCGAGCGATAGGACCCGGGCCTCGAGGCCGCTCTCGGCCACTGCCTGCTCGACGCCCGGAGTCGGCACGGCGCATACCTCGCACACCGCCTGCGTAAGGATGATGTCGGGCCGCACGTCGGCCAACACGCCCAGATCGATCTCATAGGGGCTGCCGAACTCGAGCATGGTCCGGCGCACGGCTTCGTCGATCTCAAGGCTGGTCATGCCCCCGGGATCAAACCGCGACCGGCTCGCACGGGGTCGGTCCATCACACCGGCCGGATAGTCGCATTCGTGGGAAATCGCCACCAGCGAGTCTTCAAGTCCAAGGGCGCAGACGATTTCCGTGCCCGAGGCCAGCATGGACGCGATTCGGATCAATACACCACCATGTCCGGGTCAAACTCCTCGGCCCAGGCGATGATGCCCCCGCGGAGGTTGCGCACGTCGTCGACGCCGGACAGGCGAAGCCAGGCCGCCGCGCTTGCACCCCTCGGTCCGGTTCGACAGTGCACGATCACCGGCTTGTTCCTGTCCAGTTTCGGTACCAGCTCGGCCAGTTGGTCCATGGGCGCGAGCTGGGCACCGAGGTGACCGAGGTTGCAAATCTCCCACTCGTAGTCTTCGCGCACGTCAACCAGCTGGAAGTCCTCGCGGGCTTCAACCAACGCCCGCAGGTCGTGTACGTCGATCTCTGCAACCATTGCGTCCTCCGTTCCGGATCGGGAACCGCCGGCGTCCGCTGACTCCCCGGCAGGCTCGCCGGCGGACGCGCAGAAATGTTCATAATCAACGAGTTCGGTCAGCGTCGGCTCGTTGCCGCAAACGACGCAATCCGGGTCTGGTCGGATTGTCAGCGTCCTGAAAGTCATGCGGAACGCGTCCACCAGAAGAAGCCGCCCAACCAGCGATTCCCCTTCTCCCAATATCCACTTGATCGCCTCGCAGGCCTGAATCGAGCCGATCATGCCGGGGACCACGCCCAACACGCCGGCCTCGGCGCAATTGGGTGCCAGCTCGGGCGGCGGCGGGTCGCGGAAAAGGCACCGGTAGCACGGGCCGTCCTCCGCCGCAAACACCGACGCCTGTCCCTCGAATCTCAGCACCGCCCCGTATGCGAAAGGGATTCCGAGCATGACGCAGGCGTCGTTGACCAGATAGCGCGTCGGGAAGTTGTCGCTGCCGTCCACCACAAAATCCCAGCCGGCCATCACGTCGGGGGCGTTTTCGGATCGCAGGCGCGTGCGGAAGGTCTCAACGCGTATGTGCGGGTTGACGCCGGCCAGCCTGCCGCGGGCGGACTCGACCTTGGGGGTGCCCACGGATTCGGTATCGTGGATGACCTGGCGTTGGAGGTTGGAGAGCTCTACTTCGTCATCGTCAACGATGCCTAGGCGCCCGATGCCCGCGGCGGCCAGGTAGAGGGCGGCGGGAGATCCCAGCCCGCCCGCGCCGATCAGAAGCACGCTGGCCCCGGCCAGTCGCTCCTGGC
Organism: Gemmatimonadota bacterium; assembly: GCA_021295785.1. Lineage (GTDB taxonomy): Bacteria > Gemmatimonadota > Gemmatimonadetes > Palauibacterales > Palauibacteraceae > Palauibacter. The sequence goes on along the minus strand of JAGWBR010000006.1, from coordinate 42,519 downwards.
CTTCGCGGCCCACCTCCGGCATGGCGATGTGCCTGTCGTACCTGGCCAGTTCCCGGGCCGAAAGCCCGGTGGTGACTACCCTTCCCAGTGGCGCGCCTCCTCAACCGTGCTCTGCAGCCGGCGGAAACTCGGCCCGGCCCCGCCGGCACCCCTAAACACCGACGACCCGGCCACGTAGGACTGCGCCCCCGCCCGGGCGGCCACCGCCGCCGTGTCCGAGTCGATCCCCCCGTCAACCTGAAACACGGGCGGTGAAACCCCCCGGCGGCTCGCCGCTTCCCTCAGCTCCCCGATCTTGGCCAGGGTTTTGGGCATGAACCGCTGACCCCCAAACCCTGGGTTCACCGTCATCACGAGTACCAGGTCGGCGATCTCCAGTGCGTCGACAGCCGCCGAGGCCGGCGTGGGGGGGCTGACAGCAAAACCGCATTGGCATCCCAGGCCGCGAATGGTCTCCAGGTCCCGGCGCGGATCCTCGCTGGCCTCGGCGTGGATGGTGATCAGGTCCGCCCCCGCCCCCGCGAACGCCTCGAGCAGGGTGTGCGGTGCGGTGATCATCAGGTGCGCATCCAGGAACGAATCGGTCGCCGGGCGGAGCGACTCAAGCACCGGCACGCCAAAGCTCAGGTTGGGAACAAAATGACCGTCCATGACATCCAACTGGAACCACCGGGCACCGGCCTCCTCCGCCGCGGCCACCTCCTCCCCGAGGCGTACGAAGTCGGCAGCCAGCAAGGACGGAACCACGGCGGGCAGGGGCGGGACAGGCCGTCGGTCCGCCCGGTCTCCACGACCCGCGAAGTAACCACCCGGGTCGCCCACCGGTCAAACGATCCCCAGCTTGGCCCCGACGCCGCGCAGCGCTTCGAGGGCCTGGTCCAGGTGCTCCGGCTCGTGGGCGGCCGAGACCTGACACCGGATGCGGGCCTCGCCGCGGGGCACGACGGGGAACCCAAACCCTATCACGAACACGCCTTCCTTCAGCAACTCCGCGCTCAGCTTCATGGCGTCGGCGGTTGCCCCGACAATGACCGGCACGATAGGCGTTTCGCCGGGAATCGGTTTGTACCCAAGTTCCTCCAGCCCGCTGCGGAACTGAGCGGTATTCTCGCGAAGCCGGTCGGTGAGCCCGGGGTGGTTTTCAAGGTGATCGATGGCCGCCAGCGCCCCGCACGCCGCGGAGGGAGCCATGCTGTTGGTGAAGAGCTGCGTGCGCGAAGCCTGGGTCAGGTAGTCGATCACCGCCGACGAGCTGGCGGTGAAACCTCCCGCCATGCCGCCCAGGGCCTTCCCCAGGGTGGAAGTGATAATGTCGATCTCGCCGTGCATGCCGAAGTGCTCGGGTGTGCCGCGGCCGGTCGGGCCCAGCACGCCGCTGGCGTGGCTGTCGTCAACCACCAGGATGGCGTCGTAGCGGTCGCAGAGCTCGCGAATATCGGGAAGCGGAGCGATTTCGCCCTCCATCGAGAACACCCCGTCGGTCACTACCATGCGGTGTCTGGCATCCCGCGACGCCTCCAGCGTTTCGCGCAGCGAGTCCATGTCCATGTGCGCGTAGACCATCCGCCGAGCCTTGCAAAGCCGGGCTCCGTCGATAATGCTGGCGTGGTTCAACCTGTCGGAGATCAGCACATCGTCGGGCGAAAGAAGGGGAGCGAAGAGCCCCTCGTTCGCGGCCCAGGCCGACGTGTAGGTCATCGACGCCTCGGTCTCCAGAAAATCGGCGATCCGGATTTCCAGCTCGCGGTGGATCTGAAAGGTTCCGCAAATGAAGCGGACCGAAGACGTGCCGGCACCGTAGCGGTCCGCGCCGGCCTTTACGGCGTCCACCACCGACTGCTCTCCGCAGAGTCCCAGGTAGTTGTTTGAACACAGGTTCACGGTCTCGCCCAGTCCGTCAATATCCACCGTGGGTCCCTGCCGCCCCATGATGTGCAGGAGCTCCTTGTGCACGCCCGACGCCCGCATGGTCGCAAGCTCGTCCGCGAGCCGTTCCCGCAGTCCACGATTCACCATCGGGGTCGTCACTCCTTCTTCTTGATAGAGGGTCACTGCTGGTTGCCGGAGTAGTAGTCGTCCGTGGTGGAGTCGGAGACCCACGCCGTGTCGACCTGGATTACCGGGCGCGACCCCCACTGGCCGCACCTGTCAAAACCCCGGAATCGGCCGCGGAGGTTAACGATTTGGTCTTCCGACGCGTTTCGCACCGGGTCCGGGGCGTTTTGTAGCGAGAAAATGCGCTGGGTGCCGACCCAACCAGGGCCGAACACCAGGCAGGGGCCTGCCTCCCGCACCGTCCCGCCGCCCCGGCCAATGAAGTCGGTCTGAGACCCCGAGTCCGCCACCATCAGAGTGCCAAAGCTCCGTCCCGCCGCGTTGACCACCTCCCTCACTCCCGGGGAATCAATGGTGATGAGGTTTACTTCGTAGAACGAGACCCGCTGATCGGCGCAGCGCGCGCGGAAGAGGTTGCGGACCCCGGCCAGCACGATGGTCGAGTCGGAGACCTCTGCGTAGGCCGAGTCAAGTGTGCCGCAGGTATTGGGGGCGATCGGACCGGCGAACTCCATCGTAAACTGCTGGCCCGCCGTGACCGTGTCGGGGAAGGCCGCGAAGGTTACCAGGGCGGCGTCGCTGGTCGGCTCCGGGTTCACGCATTGGGCGGCTGTGAGGGGCAGGCAGGCCGCGGCCGCGGAGGCGAATCTGGTCAGTGCGGCCCACCTCATCAGTCCAGCGCCAGGAGGACCTTGGCCGCGTCCCCGTTGCGGGCTTTCCCGAAACCATACTCGAAATCTTCCAGCGGGAACCGGTCGGTGATGACGGGACCCAGATCGATCTTCCCCCCTTCAAGGAACCTCAGCGCGGCGTCCCAGGTATCGTACATCTGGCGGCCCACCACGCCCTGAACGTTGATTCCCTTGAAGATGACGCTCCGGGCAACGTCGATTTCGACGGGGTTTTCCGGCAGTCCCAGCAGCCGCAGTTGTCCGGCGCTGCGGCACAGGTCCAGCGAGAGGCGGATGCCATCGGGGTGACCACTCATTTCACACACAACGTCGGCCCCGTGGCCGCGAGTAAGCCGGTGGACCTCGGCCTGCACGTCGTCGGCGCGCGGGTGCAGGGCCAGATGGGCTCCGAGCTCGGCAGCCATTTCCCGCCGGTGGGCGACCGGTTCGATGGCGATGACCCTGGACGCCCCGGCCAGCCGGGCAACCGCCACGGCGAAAAGCCCGATCGGACCGCAACCAACCACCGCCACCGACCGACCAGCGACCTGCGCGGGCACAACGGCGTGGATGGCATTCCCGAACGGGTCGAGCAGTGCCCCGTAGTCGTCGGGTACGGAATCCGGCAGCGCAACCACGTTGGAGGCCGGAACCGTGACCAGGTCGGCGAATCCGCCGTCGGTGTCTATCCCCAGAATGCGCGTGCTGTCGCAAACATGGGCCTCGCCGGTGCGGCACCGCTCGCAGGCCGCGCACGTAATGTGACCCTCGGCCGACACGCGTTGGCCCGCCGAGTACCGGCCGCCACCGGCACCCCAGCCCTCAACCACGCCCATGAACTCATGACCGATCACGACCGGTGGGGCAATGCGACCGCGGGCCCATTTGTCCCAGTCGTAGATATGAAGGTCGGTGCCGCAGATTCCCCCTCGCAACACCCGGATGAGGATCTCGCCGGGTCCGGGTTTGGGGGGTTCAATGTCCTGAAACTCAAGACCCTTGCGGGGGGCCGGCTTGAGGATAGCTCTCAAACTGGTGCCGGCTCGGAGATGAAGGGCCCGGTGGGGGTGGTTTGCACATGTCTCATGAGACCCTAATGATACGGTTTGAGGCGTGCGGACGTATGAACGCCAGGAGACTGATTTGACAGAGAAAACCGGTGCGACTCCGGGCACGGCCCGGGCACGGCCCGGGGCGGGGCGGAAGGGCCAAGGTCGCCGAAGCCAGCAGTCACTCTTTTCGGGCTGCTTGCTGGCGTCGGTGGTCGCCCACGCCCTGGTGTTCTGGCTCCAGCCCGGCTCTGCCGCGCGAGAGCGAGGGGCTGTTGCCGCCGCCCGGGCCTTTCCCGAGGTGGCGCGGGGCGGCATGCAGGGTGTAACGGTGCGCCGGTCCCCCGCCCCCCAGCCCATTCCCCGGCCCGCGAGGCCGGTGATAGTCGCGGCGCCCGACCTGACGCCCAGGGAAGTGGATTTCCCCCACCTTGAGACCGCGTTTCAGGCAGGGCCGGTCGGATTGCCTCTCGGGGCGGGGGGTGCGGGCGACGCAGGTCGGGGGGCAGGCGACGCGGACGGAAGTAACGACTACGTGCCCGCGATTCCCAGGTCGGTCGCGCCGCGCTGGAACCCGCCCGAGTCGGCGCGCGGGATGGAAATTACGGTGCGGGTTTTCGTGGCGGCCAGCGGGGAGGCCGGTCTGGTTGAACTCGATCCCCCGACCCCTGACGAACGGTTCAACCGGGAGATCATCAGAGCGGCTCGCGAGTGGCGTTACCAACCAGCCACCCGATTGGGGTCTCCCGTGGACGGCTGGGCCGAAATAGTCTTCGTTTTCTGACGGGCCTGCAGCGGCCCCGAGGGTGTCAGGCCACCGTAACCGGGTGCGGCAGCGGGACGTTCAACAGGTAGCCCTTGTCATTCATCAGGGGCTGGTCTGGTTGCGCCATGCCCGCCGAATCCACTGCCCGTGTCATCAGCACGTGGTCGCCCGGCACCGCGTTCCATGTAAATTCGAACCGCTGCCAGGCGGTCGCCACGACCGGGTCGACGATGGTCGCCGCCTGCCAGGTGGTACCGCCGTCGGCACTCCATTGGACCTCGCGAACGGGGCCGCTGCCGGAATGCGCGAACCCGTGGAGCTGGTGCGGGCCCGGGCCGAGCGCGGCGGGTCGGGGCAGGGCCAGGGCACTCTTCACAACCAACTCGTTGATCGGTGCTCCCAGGGCCGGGGCGTAGTCCGCTTCGGGCCATTGGTCGCCGATAAGGACGTATGAAGTCGTGTTGTTGCGGTTCCAGACCTTCTCGGTCGATACATGGATCTCGCCCAACCATTTGATACTTGCCGAGCCGGTCCAACCGGGCACAACGGCGCGGGCCGGGAAGCCGTGGTCCTGCGGGAGGGGCTGGTCGTTCATCCGCAGGGCGATCAGGGTGTCGGGGTGGAAGGCCTTGGCCAAAGGCATGGCCCGCTCGAAGGCCGATCCGTCCAGTCCGACCAGGTTCACGTCAACCGCGTCGCCGGTCAGGCCGGCCAGTTCCAACACAGAGCCCAGCGTCGGGCCAGACCACACGGCGCAGCCGACCGCCCCGGTCGTCCACTGACCGCCCGATGCCCTGGCGCCTGTCAGTTCGCGGAAAAGCCCGCGCCAGTTCCCGGCGCATTCCAGGTAGGCGGTCACCGTGGTCTGGGGCATGGACTCCAGCGTGCCCAGACCGATCTCCAGTTCCGTGGACAACCCTGGACCGTGCACCTTCAACGCGTACCGGTCGGGGTCAATCAGGGGCGTCGGCGAATGGTTGCGCACAAAAAACAACTCGTTGGGCGTGATGAACCCCGTGATGTCTTCAAGCCTGGTTTCCAGGTTCGTTGTGCGGTGGATGAACGGCGTCGGGTCCTTGACCCAGCGGCGCGGGGCCTCGCCGATCACAGCGCTGTTCGCCCGGGGCGGTGGCTCGCGGCCGCCGCATGCTGACAGCCAGAGCCCGGCCGCGCCCGCGCTTCCCGCCCGGATGAAATGGCGGCGGGATACGGACTGGAAATTTTGATGCCCGTTTGAGACCATCTCCCACGTTACTCCAGGAACCAGTGCCCCGCACGCGCAGGCGGCCGGCGCGGAGTCCGTTCAACAGGAGGTGCGTGAAATGATCGATCTGAACCGGGCGGAACGAAAGGCGATCTGGGTTGCGGCGGTCCTCGTAACGGGAGGTCTCGCGGGAAGGGGCCTGTTGTCTCCCGCGCCAACCGAGGTCACATGGGATTCGTCGCCCGTGCAAGCAATGGCAACGGAAGTTGCCGGGGCGATCGACGAGCAGCGTCGGGCCTCCCGGCCGATAGCGTCGGGCGAAAAAATCGACGTGAACACGGCTCCGGAAGTTGAACTGCGACGTTTGCCCGGCGTTGGTCCCAGTCTGGCCCGGGCTATTGTTGCGGAGCGAGACCGTGCACCCATCTCCTCGGCCCAGGACCTGCAGCGGGTACGAGGAATCGGCCCGGCGCGCGCCGAAACCCTGGAGCCGTTGTTGGACTTTGCACCCGGCGGGGAGGCAGGTTGGGCCTCCGCGGTCGCCCCCGGGTTGCAGCCCGCACTCCGGCCGGGGGGCCGCTGTCCACCTGGCACGGTAGATCCCAATTCCGCCGACGCCGGGCAACTGGAAGAGCTGCCCGGGGTGGGACCCGCCATAGCCGTCCGGATCATTGAATACCGCGATCGCCACGGCCCGTTTCGCAGTGCCGAAGACCTTCAGGGCGTCAGCGGGATCGGCCCGAAAACGCTGGAGAAAATGGCCGGGCAACTGTGCGCGGGCTGACACGGGCGGAGCGCGCCGTGCTCGCGGAGCTAACCAGCCGGGGTGCGATCACGACCGATCAGGCCGAACAGGGACTGGCCGAACGGGCACGGAGCGGGATGCGTCTTGGGTACTGCCTGGCGGCGCTGGGCATTGCGTCGGAGGCCGCCATCGCCGGTGTGGTTGGCGAAGTCATGGGTGTTCAGGTGCTGGAACTGAACGGGCAGGCTGCTTCCGGGGTGCCGGATTCGGTGGCGCACCGGGTGCCCGGGACCTTCGCGCACAGGAATTTTCTTTGCCCGGTATCGAGCCGGGCCGGCCGATTGGTTGTGGCGATGGGTGAGCCTGATAACCTCCGCCTGGTCGAGGACCTCGAGTTTATTGCGGGGATGGAGATCGAACCGGCCGCCGCGGGAGAAATGGCGCTTCTGGAGCTTATCGAGAGGCAGTATCCAACCCCGGAAGTCGCGGTCACCCGGTTGATCGAAGAACTGGACGAGGTCGGCAAACCAGAGGTGCGGAGCGACCCGAGCGGCCCGGACGACCGCGATGACCTGCCCCGCGGAGCTTGGGTGGAACTGGGTGACGAGCCGGCGGTTCGTTTCATCGACGAAATGCTCGAATCCGCGATATCAAGGGGAGCATCGGACATCCACATCGAACCGTACGAGCGGGAGCTGCGCGTACGGTACCGGATCGATGGCGCGCTGCAGCAGGTCTCGGCTCCGCCACTGGAAATGGCGGCCAGTCTGTCATCCAGGTTGAAAATCATGGCCAACCTCAACATCGCCGAGCGCAGACTGCCCCAGGACGGCCGAATCAAAGTGACGCGGCCCGACGGGGCGGTGGACATGCGTGTGTCTACGCTGCCCACGCTGTCTGGCGAGAAGATCGTGTTGAGAGTTCTCGACCGGGGCACGCTCGCAATGGACCTTGGTGCCTTCGGAATGGGGCGCCGGGCCGAACGCGAATTCATGACGGCCCTGGAAGATCCGCACGGGATGGTGCTGGTTACCGGGCCGACGGGATCGGGCAAGACCACGACCCTGTACAGCGTGCTGGCGCGGCTCAACACCGACGGAGTCAACATCCAAACGGCGGAGGACCCGGTCGAATACAACATGACCGGTGTCAATCAAGTACAGGTCCGTCCCGCGATTGGTCTGACCTTCGCCGCTGCTCTGCGGTCGTTCCTTCGGCAGGACCCTGACATCGTCCTGGTCGGCGAGATACGGGACCTGGAAACCGCCAGCATAGCGGTGAAGGCAGCCCTGACCGGGCACCTGGTCTTGTCGACCCTGCACACCAACGATGCTGCCTCCACGGTTACGCGTCTAGTGGACATGGGGGTGGAGCCGTTTAACGCCGCGGCCGCGATCAACCTGGTAACAGCCCAGCGTCTCGTGCGTTGCGTGTGTGGCAACTGTTCGCGGGAAACCCGCTACCTGCCGCGGGCCCTGCGCGAAGCGGGAATGGACCCGGCCGAGGCGTCGGGTGCCCGGTTCCGGCGGGGCGCCGGGTGCGACGCGTGCGGGCTCACGGGGTTCTCCGGGAGGCGCGGTCTGTATGAAGTGATGCCGATGTCCAGGGCCATCAGGCAGCTGGCGCTGGACCGTGCCCCCGCGCACCAGATCAAACAGCGTGCAGTAGAAGAGGGCATGGTGACTCTTCGCCGCGACGGCCTGAAAAAGGCTGTGCGGGGAACCACTACCCTGGAAGAGGTACTTCGCGTGACGAGCGCTTGACCGCCCCGGTCGCGGCGGAGGAAATGCGGGCGGCCCTTGCCGTGATGGAAGCGTGCGGGGCGTCCGACCTTCACCTGTCTCCGGGCCGTGTCATGCGGGTGCGAGTTGACGGAACCCTGCGGGCGAAGGGCGAAGCCATTCCGCCCGAAGGCGTGGCGGCCATGGTCAGGTCGGTCTTGCCTCCGGGTGCCGCCGAGGAGCTGTCGGGATCTGGTGAGGCCGATTTCGCCTGGTCCCCGGCAGCGCGGTCGAACGGCCCGCCGGGATCTGGCACCGCGGATTCGGCCGCGCCCCGGTATCGATTCAACGTGTTCCGGTGCGGAGGCGAAACTGCCGCGGCGATCCGCAGGGTTCCACCCGTCCCCCCGTCCCTTTCGGATCTCGGCCTGCCCGGGGCAGTGCGCGATCTGGCCCTGCTGGGTCGGGGGCTCGTGCTGGTCACCGGCGCGACCGGCAGCGGAAAATCGACCACGCTGGCGGGGATGATCGGACTGATCAACAGCGAACGTGACGCCCACGTCCTGACAATCGAGGACCCGGTCGAGTTCGTTTACGAATCCCGTCGCTGTCTCGTGCGGCAGCGCGAAGTCGGGCGTGATACCGCCGGCTTCGCCTCCGCGCTGCGATCGGCGCTCAGGCAGGATCCGGATGTGATCATGGTGGGAGAGGCGAGAGACCCCGACACCATCCAGGCCGCCCTCACCGCAGCCGAGACGGGGCATTTGGTGCTGACCACACTGCACACCGGTTCCGCCAGTGAATCGGTCAGCCGGCTCATCGACGCTTTCCCCGCCGGAGAGCGCGACCGAGTTCGGGCCCAGACGGCGTCGGTCCTTGAGGGGGTCGTGTCGCAAACGCTGTTGCCGCGTGCGTCGGGCCGGGGAAGAGTGGCCGCGTGCGAGATCCTGCGGGTCACCGCCGCGGTAAGGGCTCTGATCCGGGAAGACCGGGGGCACCAGATCGGGTCTTCCATCCAGGCCGGGAAACGCCACGGAATGCAGAGTCTGAATGACTCGCTGGCGTGGCTGTGTATGGCGGGAGAGGTGACGCCGGACACCTGCCTGTCGGTCAGCCCGAATCCAGCCGGCCTCAAGCGGAAGGTCGAATTGGCCCGGCAGGCCGGGGGGTGACCGCGGCCCGGTCGATTGGGGATTGGTTCGCCGGCGCGGTGCAGCGACCGCCCCCGCCGCGGCAGTTGGTATCGTTCACCAAACAGCTGGCGGTGATGACAAAGGCCGGCCTGCCAATGGACCAGTCACTCGCAGTCCTGGCCCAGCAAGAAACGAGTCCACGCCTCTCGAAAGCGGTTTCCGCGACCCTGCGAGAGGTGGAGTCGGGAAATGGTCTGGCGGAGGCCATGGCTCGGTGGCCGGCAACATTCAACCCCCTCTACATAAACATGGTGGCGGCGGGCGAGGCAGGCGGTACCCTGGAATCGGTTCTGTTCCGGCTCTCGATGATACTGGGCCGGATGGACGAGGCCAGAACCAAGTTGATCGGAGCGATGCTCTACCCGGCCGTGATCCTGGTTGTGGCCGTCCTGTCGGCCGTCGTTCTGCTCGCTTTCGTGACACCCGCCTTCAAGGAGGTTTTCGACAGCCTGGGTGCCCCGCTCCCGCTTCCGACGCGCCTTCTCATGGGTGCCTCCGACCGTCTGGCCCGCTACTGGTGGGCGATACTGTCCTTGCCGCTGCTCGCCGGGGTCGGCCTCCGCCAGTGGGCGGCCACGCGCAGCGGCCGGCTCCGCATCGATCGGATTCTCCTGACGCTTCCGGTAGCGGGGAGGATCTTGAGAAGGGCCGCGGTGGCCCGGTTCTCGCGGACCCTGTCGGCCATGCTGACTTCCGGCGTGCCTATCTTGGACGGCATGGAACTGGCAGCCCGCACGGCGGACAACCGGGCAGTGAGCGATGCCGTCTTCGACAGCCGGGCAGAGATTGCGGCGGGCAAGTCGATTGCCGCTCCGCTCCGGGAGTCGGGCGTGTTCCCGCTCATGGCCACCCAGATGATCGCAGTCGGCGAAGAAACCGGCGGGCTCCCCGAGATGCTGGAATCGGTGGCCGACGCCTACGACATGGAGGTCAGTGCGGCAGTGGATTCCAGCCTCAAGCTGCTGGAACCGGCGATGGTGTTGGGCTTTGGCGGCGTTGTGGGCGGGATGATTATCGCCATGTACCTGCCGATCCTCACCATCGCCACGCACGTCCAGTGACCCGGTCCGCCGGCGATCTGCCCAACCTCGGCGGGCTCATCGGGGCAACCCTGGAGGAGGCAGTCGCGCGCCTGGGGGATCCGGTGGCCCGCACCTCCGCTGGTGCGGAGACCTGGGCGCGTTTCGCAGGCGGTGGGGATGCGCGGCGGTGGGAGGTGCGGGTCCGCCTGGGCGGCGCACAAGTTCGGTCTTGGACGATTCATCTGGACCCCCCGGCCGGGCCGGCGGAGCGCGTCCTCCGCAAGCTCGGGTTGCAGCCCGTGCCCCATGCCGGCACCGGGCAGGCCGGCGGACCGGAGATGCTTCGATTTCTGCTGCCCAGCCCCCGCGGTGCGGGGGAGAGCGACTGCTCGCTGACGGCTCAGACCCGCAGCGGCCTGTTGGTGTCGGCCACGGGATTCGACGAACCCCCCGATTGGTGATGTGCCACGCCGGCCGGGTCGGACTGCCCGGTGCCTGGAGGGGGGTCCCGCCGGCCTTTTTTTGATAGCTGGTTGACCGCTCGGGCCAATGTGTTGGTGGGTGGATCAAGCCCATAACACGGACCAGGGAGAACAACCAATGTCAAGAATAAAAGGGAAGGCACCCGACAGCGGGTTTACCCTGATCGAACTTCTCACGGTCGTGGTCATTGTCGGGATACTGGCCGCGATCGCAATACCCCAGTTCACCAGCACCAAAGAGCAGGCCTACGACGCTTCGGCCAAAAGCGACCTGCGCAATCTGATGACCGCGCAGGAGGTGTATTACGCCGCCAATCTGGCGTATGCAGATCAGACGGTGTCGGCGGGAGACAACGCAGACCTCGACGGCGACGGGATTCTCGATTTCCAGGCCAGCGCCAACGTTGCGCTTCAGGCGACCAAGTATGACGACGGGTACCTGATCACGGCCAAACACGCCAGTTCCGCAAACACCTGGTGTGTCAACACCTCGCCCGAGGAGGCGGAAGGGAGCGTGGGGCATGTCCTAGAAGCGACCGATTGTTGACCGGCAGTTAAAGTTGAGGCGTCGCAGCCTCTGGCTGGCGACGGCGCTTACAGCCATAGCGGCCGGCACGTTCTGGGAGATGACGACTCTGGTCGGCCTCCCGGTCGCCCGCGACATGCAGATGTTCTTCGTTCCGATGAGGGCACTCCTCGCGGAGGCCCTCCGTGCCGGCGAAATCCCGTTGTGGTCGCCCCTGATTGGCACGGGCGCGCCGCTGCTGGCGAACCTGCAGTCGGGCGTGTTCTATCCGCCTCACTGGTTGTTTGCCGTGCTGCCGTTCGACGCGGCGTTCAACTGGTTGATCGTCTTTCACTTGGCGACCGGCGGATGCGGGGCGCTGGCTCTGCTGAACCAGAGGACCCGCATCCGCCGGTCGCGACGGGGGCTTGGCCCGGTCCAGGCTCCGCCCGAAAACGCGGCTACTTCCGCCGCCGCCTTTTCGGGCGCCGCCGTCTGGATGTTGGGCGGGTACATGGCCTCTCTCCTCAACCTCCTGGGCGCCCTCCAGGCTTCGGCATGGACGCCCTGGGTAGTCTGGGCCGCCGTGGAGGCGTGGCACCGCCCGTCGACGAACAAATGTGCGGCGCTGGTGGCCACATCGACGATGTGCGTCCTGGCCGGCGAGATCCAGATAGCTGTGCTGACCGGGGCCTTGGCCGCCGCCGTGATCCTTTTTTTGGAACGGAGGGCAGTCCGGGCAAGAGGGGCGGGATTCGGTTGGCGTTCCGTTGCCTGCCTGGCGCTCGCCGGTGTGTGGACGCTGGGACTCTGCGCGGTGCAACTGCTTCCGACGGCCGAGCTGGTTGCCAACTCCTCGCGACAGGGCGGGTTGGCTCCCGGCGAGGTGATGGCGTTCTCGCTGGAGCCGGTCCGCCTCGTTCATCTGGCCGTGCCCCCGAGCTTTCGAGACCCCGAGTTTTCGTTCGGAGTCCGCGCCATGATCGGGCAGACCGAACCGTGGTTGTTTTCTCTCTACCTGGGTGGGGCGTTCCCACTCTGGCTGGTGCTCGGACTCGGGAGCCCCGGGAGCACCCGAAGGCGGGAATACCTGTTCTGGACCGGGATCGGCTTCGTGGGTCTGGTGCTGGCCGCCGGCCGTCACGGGCCGGTGTTCCCCTTTTTGCTTCAGGCGGTGCCCTGGCTCAGCGTGTTTCGATTCCCGGAAAAGTATTTCCTACTGACGGCCCTGGCAGCGTCGGCCGTCACAACTATCGCAACAGAGGCGGCGCTGGGGCGGCCGCGCCGGGGCGGGTTCCCGTGGCTGGTCTGCTGGCCGGTAGTGCTGGTGGCCGCGGCCCTCGGTTTGGAGGGGAGCGCGGCGTGGGTGGCGAAGCTGGCGGACCACTGGGGCAACCCGCGCATGGCCGATGACCCGCAGTACGTGCTGCGGGCATGGCAGGGTGCCTTGGCCGCGGCGGCCGCAGTCGCCGGTCTTGCGAGTACCGTAGTGCACTTCGCCCGGCGCGGCCTGGTCTCCCCGCGGAAGGCGGGAGTCTTGATCTGTCTCATCACCGTTGCCGACCTCGCCGCCAGCCACCGCGGCCTGGCTCCCGTGGCGCCCCTTGAGTTCTTCACCAAAGCGCCGGCGGTCTTGGGGCCCGCGCGACTGGACCAGACTCGCGTCGACTACCGGTGGCGGAGCAGTCCATTTGACGACCGACGCAGGGCGATTGGTGCGACCCCCGGCCTCCCCGTGCATCTCCAGAAGTTGGCGTGGCGAGAAACAGCCGCTCCCAATACCGGGCTTTTGCACGGAATTCAGCAGCAGGACGCCTGGGATGCGCTGCGTCTGTCGCGGGCCGAAGACGCGCGGCAGCTGCTCCGGATCCTTGACTGGCGACGGCGCTGGCGGCTTCTTCGCCTCCACAGCGTTCGCTACCTGTTGGCGCGCCCCGCCATCCCGACATTCGCGGCTGCGGATTCGGTTTCCCTGGTGCGCGGACTCCCCGGCGTGGTGTATGAACTGCGCAGCCCGCTCCCCCGCGCATACGTGGTTCCTCGCGCAGTGATAGCCACGGACGAGGTTGAGGCGGTGGACCTGTTGCTGAGTCCCGATTTTGATCCGGCCACGGCGGTCGTCCTCGCGGCCCGGCCGCGACACCGGCCGAGGCCCCGGTCGGAAACCGATGTCGAGAGCGCGCGGAAAGACGGTTTCCCGGGTGCCAGAATTGTGGAAAACCACCCCGGGCGGGTTCGGATCGTCACCAGTGGGCAGCCGGGGTGGGTGGTACTGACCGACTCGTCCTATCCCGGGTGGAAAGCTCGCGTGGACGGCGCGGTGCGGCCGATCCATACGGCCAACCGCTTTTTTCGCGCGGTCCAAGTAGAGGCCGGCGAGACCGACGTGGTCTTCCGCTACCAGCCAGCGAGCTTCACCGCGGGGCTCTGGGTTTCTCTCTCGTTTCTCGCGGCGGGAATTGCCTTTTTGATACGCCCTTGATCGCACGCTCCATAGTCATGGCACGGACGCGCCCCGAGCGGGCTTGGCCATTACGCAGGGAGCGAAAACGAAACGGGATGAACCAAGCGTGCGGCGGTTTCACGGTCGTTGAGGTGGTTCTGGCCATGGCGGTAACGGCTCTGGCGGCGGCGGCGGCGGTCACTGCCTGGGGCGGGTTGGAGGGGCTCAGGCTGACCAGGGCGGCAGCGGTCGCCGAATCGCACCTCAGGGCTGCCCGGCTGCGTGCGCTCTCAGCCAGAGAGCGCCTGGATGTGACGGTGTCGGGGACAATCGTCGAGACTCGCCGCAAAGTGGACGGTTTTCTGGTGGCCAGAACGGATCTGGCCGAGGTGGCCATGGGTGGTGCCGATTCTGTCGCGCTCCGCCCGGCCACCCTCCGGTTCAACGCCCGCGGACACGGCGCCGCGGGAAGTCTGTACTTGTACCGCGATGAACGGGGAATCCGGTTGATCTCGAATTTTCTGGGGCGCGTGAGACGCGAAAAGGTCTCCAGATGACGGGACCGCGGACAGTGCCGGTGCCGCCGCCACGTCAAGAGGGGTTCGGGCTTGTCGAACTCCTGCTGGCGGTGGTTGTGGCCTCGGTCGGTGCGCTGGCCGTGGCCGGCGTCGCCGGGGCAGTTGCCCGACAGATCAGTCTGGGCCGGGCCGACGCCGAAATGACCCTGGCGGCAGCGGACGCAGCAGCGGAGGTGCGCCGGTCGCCGGCGGGCACCGTGAACGGGACCACGTCCCGGATGGTGAATGGCGCGGCATACACCGTAACGACCGAAGCGTTGGACCTGGGTGAGGACTTGCAGGGTCTAACGGTGAAGGTTGTTAACGGGACCGATACGCTGATCCATGCGACCCGGCTGGTCGCGCGCCGTGCGATGCCCCCGGCCCCTTGAGCGGCCATCGAGTTGTGCCAGGGGAGGTGGCCCCGCGATGTGCCGGATTCGTGTTGGCGGAAGCGATGATGGTAATCGCCGGCGCGAGCCTGTTGTGTGTCTCGCTGGCCGGGCTGGTCGTGTACCAGGCCCGGTTCCACACAAGAATGAGCGAATTGAGTGACTTGGCGGCAGCTGCCCGGGCCGTGACCGGCGGAATGGCCTCGGAGCTTGCCGAGATATCGCCCGGGGACCTGCGCGCCACTCTGGCCGACACCCTGTCAGTGAGGTACGACATCGAACGGGCGGTGGTATGCGGTACTCTCTCGGACGGGGATCTGGCGCTCCTCGTTTACAGCGCGGTCTCGCCCAACCTGCCCTCGCGGGGGCGCGGCGCGGCATACCTGCCCCCGTACGGAACGGAGTACACCTACTCCGAGGGAACCGACCCGACCCTCAGGGCCACCTCCGCCGCAAAGGCGGAGTGCTTGGCTGCGGGGGCAGTCGGCTCGGGATCGGGCTACCGGCAGACACCTGATCTGAACGGGGTTTTCGCCCGGCCCCCGGCACCCGGGGGCCTGATTCGCGTGTACGGAACCCTGACCTACACGCTGGCCGCAGGCGACGGAGGTGCCCGCGAGCTCAGGCGCAACGGACAACAGTACGGTGTGACCTTCGGTCCGGGAGCTGTCTTCGAGTACTTGGTGGCTGATTCGATTTGGCAAACCAGCGTGCCGGATTCGTCCTCTTCCCGCGTGTCCGCGGTTCGCCTGCGCGGACAAATGCAGTCCGGCGGCGGAGCTGCCGACCGGGAAGTGGTTCGTGAGGTCCGGCTGCTCGAATACCGAGGCTAACCTTGATTTGGATGGCCGGGAAACGGCGGCCCAGAGCAACGCTGGGCCTCGACATCGGGACGGGGTCGGTGAAGGCCAGCCTGATCGAACATTCGAGCGGCCGCCCGTGCCTGCTGGCGGCAGGCGAAGCCGCCTGCGAAAACGGGCGTTGGCAGGACGGAATTGCACGTGCATTGGAAGGGCTCGTGGAACACGCGCGGCGTATGGACACGTTGGTCGTGGCGGCCGTGCGGGGCAGGGACGTCGTGGTGAAGCGAATCGAGATCGAAGATGCCGGCGACCGCGACCTCAAGGACGTGCTCCCGTGGGAAGCCGAGCAACACATCCCGTTCGAAATGGACGATGTTGTAATCGATGCCCAGGTCCTCGAAAGAGACGTGAAGACCGGGACCATGGATGTGCTGATCGTGGCTGCTCGTCGTCGCGTAATCCAATACCGACTGGAGTTGGCCCAGACCACCGGCTTTCCCGTCGCCGCGATTGATGTGGAGGCGCTGGCGTTGAGGAACGCGCTGGTGTACTCCCGGCCTGGTGCCGTCCGCGGTATTTCGGCCCTGATCGACGTTGGCCGGTCGGAGTCGGAGATCGTGGTTCTGGCCTCCGGGGTGCCGGTGTTGGCGCGATGCGTCGCGGTCGGTACCGACGACATCCGGATTGGACCGGACGAGGCGGAAGCACCGGGCTCGGACTTGAAGGGCCGAATTGCCCGACTGCTTGAGGCTGCCGGCCGGGCAGTGCGATTTGTCCGGGAAGAAGACCTCGCGGACGGGATCGGCGCGGTCTTCCTGTGCGGAGGTGGTGCCGCGGCCCCGGGGCTGGTCAGGGCAATGGGCGAAGGACTGGGGATCCAGACCCAGGTGGCCACGCCCCTCGCCAATCTCGACATGAAGGGCGATGCCCTGGACGGAATCCGGACTACGGGTCCGGAGATGGGGGCGCGGCTGATGGCGACCATAGGACTGGGCCTGAGGTCGTTCCGTTGATAACCATCAACCTTGGGAACCAGCCCCCCGCGGGACCAACCCAGGGGGATCCGGCCCGCGACCCCGCGGTCAAAGGGAGGAATCCATTCGCAACGCCGGTTGTGGCGCTTGGGGTCCTGGCCCTCGCGGTCGCGGTGGCCTGCGCTTGGGTCCTTTGGGCCCAGGGGAACCGGGAGGCGGCGCTGAGCATGCGTTTGGAAACAGCGCAGACCGACTCCGCCATGCTGGAGCGTGGTGCAACCGCCCGGGACAGCCTCGCGGCCCTGACCGAACTTGCCAGTCGGGCCGGGGAGGCCGCCAACCGGTTGGAGGAGCTGCGGCTGGTGTGGCCGGTGTTCCTTGCCAGCCTGCCCCTGCATGTCCCGGACTCGGTCTGGCTCACCGGGATAACGGTGGACCCCGTCGACGATCCCGGCGCGACCGACGCCCTGTTGGAGATCCAGGGTTTCGGTGCCGCACTCCTGGATGTCACCGATTTCCACCGGAAACTGCACGACTGGGCGCAGCTGACAGACGTTCGGATCTTGGGAACGCAGCGCTCCCCGGCCGGTGGGTACGCGTTCGCGGTCTCTGCCCGGTTGGTGTCGGCACCGGCCAGCGGGTCTGGTGTGGATTGAGCCTGGTCGGTGCGAAACGCAGCCATTACCTGGCCGCCGTCTTGATCGTTCTTGCCGGTGTGCCGGTGTACCAGAATGTCGTCCTGCCCCGGCAGCGTGCGATTGATGTTGTCAGCGAGCAGGTGACGGCCCTGGAGGAAAGCAACCAGCGGCGCCGCGAGACCGAGCCCGCCGTCTCGGAGACCGAAAAAGCTGTCGATCGGGAGTTGCTGGTGGCGTCCGCGCTGGTTGAATTGATTCCTTCGGCCGACCAGGCTGGCCGGGCCTACGGGGCGCTCACAGCCGCCGCGGCCGGGCAAGGGGTCGATCTTCTCCGCCTGACGCCGTCGGACCCCGTTTTGGATTCCGCCGTGGGTCTCCTGCGCCAGCACTGGAGCGTGGAGGCGGAAGGCAGCTACCACGGGCTTGCTCGGTTCTTGGGTCAAACGGCGACGTTGCCCGGGATGGCCCGGCCCGGAGTCGAGTCGGTCCGCCCCGTAGGCGCGCCCGCCGAAGGTCCCCGGATCCTCAGCGCGGTATTGTCTGTCGAGACATACTCCGTTCACTCTTCCGCCACCCCGGGCGCGGCCGCCCCCGCCGCTGCCGTCACCAACCCAGGCGCCAGCCCGGCCGGCCGCCGAGCCCCTCTGCCGGCACCACTGGACCGTTTGCTCGCCGCGAACAGATTCGCCCGCGACCCCTTTGAGCCACCGGTGGTTCACACCAGGGAAGCGCACGGCGGGCCCTCACTGGTGTTGACTGGGATCCTCCACAGCAACCGGCGAGCCAGCGTGGCCGTGTTTGCCGATCCCGTCACCGGACATCGCCATGCTCTGGGAGAGGGCGAGCGGGCCGGCGCACTCCTGGTGACCGGGATCTATCCGACCGGGGTCGCGGTGATCGTGACGGCGGGGGTCGGCGCAGGGGAGGTGGTTGCGCGCCGCGAAACATGGACGATCCGTCCCGCGGACCAGAAAGAGCCCGGGGGCAGTCCCCGCTAGTGAAACGCCGCGTTCTCCTGGCGGCCGCGGCGGTTGCACTCGCCTCGGGCCACGTCGCGGAAACCCGGGGCCAGGCCACCGAGGGGGCCCCGACCAAATCGGAAGCGGTCGCGGGCCCCGAAGCAGGGGACCCGGGCCTCACCGCGCAGCGAGTGTCGCTGGCGTTCGACAGCGCTCAGGTGAGGGATGTGCTCGCGGCCCTCGCCGAGTTCACGGGCCTCTCGTTTGCACCCAACGCCGACGCGGCCGCCGTGACCATCCGTGCGGTGGATATCCGGTCCCGGCCCTGGCCGGATGCGCTGGAGGCGATCCTAACGGCACAGGGGCTCGGTTGGGAAACCAACCAGGCGGGAATCATCGTCGTGGACTGGCTGGAATCTCTGGACGACCGCCAGCGCTACCGCCGCGAGGCAACGGTATTCGAATTGAAGCACGCGGAGGCGGTTGCGGTCGTGAACTCCCTTCAGCACTTGCTGACTCCGGGCCTGGGGGAGGTGGTCGCCGATCCCGCGGCCAACGCCCTGGTGGTCACCGACTCACCCTCCGCGCTCGACCGCATCGCTGGAGTGGTGGCCCAGCTGGATCGCCCCCGCCCGCAGATCGCGATCGAGGCCAAGATCATATATGTGAACAGATCGGGGCTCGAAGCCCTCGGCATTACCTACGACCTGAAGGACCGACAGGGGGCCGCTGTGGAGCAGGGCATTAACCACATAATTCCCGCCCCCGACCCCGCCAGCCGGCAGGATGTTGACACCGACGGCGACGGCGAGCCAGACGCCGCCATATTCGATCTCACCAACGAGACGATTGTCAGTTTCGGAGGCTCCGCCATCGCGGCCGTGGCCGATGCCAGGGCGGGGGTGGCCGCTCCGGTGCTCCAGATCTTGGTGGCCGCGGCCCTGGGGGACTTCACTCTGTTCGGCTTTTTGGAAGCGCTCGAGACCGCCCGCCTCACCGAAGTCCGGGCAGCACCGTCCATCCGCGCGCTGGACAACACCGAGGCCCGCATCCAAGTGGGAGAGCGCACGCCGATCCGCGTTCTGGAGTCGGGCGCCCAGCTTGAACAAGCTCGGGTGAGCGTCCGATTTGAGGACACGGGGATCATCCTGAACGTGCTTCCGCGGGTCTTGGGAGATGGCAACATCCGGCTGCAACTGGCCGCCGAACGGTCCGGCGTAATCTCAACCGGCGCCGAGGGTTATACATTTCAGCGGCAGGTCGGGGAGACGACGCTGGTGGTTGAGGACGGCGAAACGGCCGTAATCGGGGGGCTTACACTGGCCGAGCGCGTAGTGATCGAGCGGGGCGTGCCCGGTCTGATGCGCCTTCCCCTGATCGGCGGCCTTTTCCGTTCTCGCAGTGTGAATGAGGTGAAGATGGACCTCATGATCTTGGTAACTCCGCGGATTCTGACTCCAAGAGGAGGGTGACCCGGGCTGGCAACTGACTTCGGCAGGAGTGTGAGGGGAGGAGCAGGGCATGCTGAGACGACTGAGGTTGACCACCGCCGGAGAATCCCACGGGCCCGCGGTAATCGCCATCCTGGAAGGGCTGCCCGCCGGGCTCGGAGTGGAGCTTGAGACCCTCCGGCGGGACTTGGCCCGGCGGCAGGGCGGCCACGGACGTGGCGGACGGATGCGGATCGAACAGGATCTGGGCGAGGTCATGTCCGGAATCAGGCTCGGCGAGACAATCGCCTCCCCGGTCGCCATCCGCATTCCGAACAAGGACCACGGCAACTGGTCCGAGGCCATGGCGCTCGAAGCACCGGAGCCTGACGCGGACGACCGGGCGCTGCGGCGCGTGCATCTGCCGCGACCCGGCCATGCTGACCTTGCCGGGATGCTCAAGTACGACCGCGGCGACGCCCGCGACATCCTGGAGAGGGCCAGTGCCCGCGAGACAGCAGCCCGGGTCGCGGCCGGAGCCCTGGCGCGCTCGTTCTTGGCCGAATGGGGCGTTGAGGTGGACAGCCACGTGGTCCGAATTGGACCGGTCGAGGCGCGGCCGGAGCCCGATCAGCTGCAACCCGGTTTCAGGGCCGAGGCCGACAAGGACCCGGTTCGTTGCCTGGACAGTGTCGGCAGCCGGGCGATGGTCCAGGCAATCGACGATGCCCGCCGGGCCGGGGATTCGCTGGGCGGGGTCTTTGAGATCGTGGCCTCGGGGCTGCCGGTTGGCCTCGGCAGCCACGTCAGTTGGGAGACCCGCCTTGGAGGCCGCGTGGCAGGCGCGATCATGTCAATCCACGCGATGAAGGGTGTTGAGATCGGCATGGGGTTTGGGGTTGCCTCGGTACGTGGCAGCGCGGTGCACGACGAGTTCGATCTCGATCGGACCAAGACCAGGACCGGCGGGTACTCACGAAGGAGAAACAATGCAGGCGGGCTGGAGGGCGGTATGACCACCGGGGAACCGCTGATCGCGCGCGCGGCCATGAAGCCTCTGAGTTCGCTGCGCCGGCCGCTCGCAAGCGTGAACACCCGGACCGGTGAACCCGCCAAGGCAATTCAGGAGCGCAGCGATGTATGCGCCGTGCCCGCGGCCGCCGTGGTGGGTGAGGCGGTGCTCTGTCTGCTGCTCGCCGACGTGTGGATCGAGAAATTCGGGGGAGATTCGATGGGAGAGATGCGCTGCAACGTCGACTCGTATCTGCAGCGCCTGGCGACTTCGATACCCGGAAAGTGACCGAAACTGAAACGCACGAACCCGTGTCTGCTCCGCTCAGCGTTTGGCTCGTCGGGCTGTCGGGAGCCGGAAAATCTGAAGTTGGACCGGTTTTGGCGCGCCGGATGGGTTACCGGTTCGTCGACTTGGACGACGAGATAGAACGGCTCGCCGGAGAGGGAATCAAATCGGTTTTTGAGAGCCGGGGCGAGGAGCGGTTCAGGGAATTGGAGACGCGCGCAGCCGAGCAGATGTCTAATGTGCGGCGGACTATAGTGGCGACGGGTGGCGGTTGGATGGCCAGGAGCGATATTGAGCGCAGTGCTCCCGGCCGGGTCCGCGTCTGGCTGAGAGTTCGGCCGGAAACGGCGATCGACCGGCTCGGGAAGTCTGGCGTGGACAGCCGCCCGATGTTGGCGACCGAACCAGAAGGTCCGAAGGTCGCTCTGCGCGGATTGTTGAGGACCCGCGAGCCAGCATACGCCGAAGCCGAGGTGCATGTGGAAACTGACGGATGCTCGCCCGAGGCGGTCGCCGCGAGTATTCTGCGCGCGCTGGCGGCCCGGTCGGAGGCCCGCCAAAGCCAGGACAACGGATGACCCAACCGAGAAACAACGAGGAACCAGCAACGGATGAGTAGTCTCGTCATAGTCGAGTCACCCGCCAAGGCGCGCACCCTTGAGCGCTATCTGGGGAAGGGCTACAAGGTCCTGGCCTCCGTGGGGCATGTGCGGGACCTCCCCGTCAGCGGCCTCGGAGTCGACAAAGAGAGCTTTGAACCGGAGTGGGTGACTGTTACGGGCAAGGGTCCGGTCCTCAAGCAACTTCGCGCCGCGGCGGGCCGCGTGGACCAGGTGCTGCTCGCCACTGACCCTGACCGCGAAGGCGAGGCGATCGCCTATCACGTTGCTGAAGAGCTGGGTTGGCGCCCAGGCGCGGGGGGATTTCGCCGCATCCGTTTCAACGAAATCACCAAGACGGCGGTCCGCACGGCCCTGGAGGAACAGGGCGATCTGGACCTGAACCGTGTCTGGGCTCAACAGGCCCGCCGAATCCTGGACCGGTTGGTGGGGTACGAGCTCTCTCCCCTGCTCTGGAAGAAGATCAGGCCGGGGTTGTCGGCGGGCAGGGTTCAGTCCGCGGCCCTCCGTCTTCTGGTCGAGCGGGAGCGCGAACGGGCCGCCTTCAAGGGTGCGGGGTACTGGAGCCTCCGGGCGGTGTTGACCACCGCCGGCGCGGAGTTCGCGGCCGACCTGGTGGAGGTGGGGGGCAGGAAGGTCGCCGCCGGCCGCGACTTCGACCAGAACACAGGGAAGCTCAAGCCCCGGTCCCGCAAGCTGGTCTTGGACGGCGAGGCTGCGGAAACACTCAAAGAGCGCCTTGAGAACCAGGCATTCCGGGTAACCGGCGTTCAACACCGGGAATCCCGGACGTCGCCCCCGCCACCGTACACCACGGCCACGCTCCAACAAGAGGCGAACCGCCGCCTGCGCCTCCCCGCCCGGGAAACGATGCGACTGGCCCAGGACCTCTACCAGGCCGGGTTGATCACCTACATGCGTACCGATTCGACTCACCTGTCGAACGAGGCGATCTCCGCGGTGAGGAAGCGGGTCACGAGCCTGTACGGGGCAGATCACCTCAGCGCCCGGCCACGGGTCTACAAGACCAAGTCCGCTGCCGCCCAGCAGGCCCACGAGGCGATTCGGCCGGCCGGGCCCGGGATGCAGACGGCCGATGAACTGGCTGCCCGCCACCGCGTGTCCGGTCCCAAGAAACGGCTCTACGAAATGATCTGGCGCCGCACAGTGGCCACGCAAATGGCCAGCTCCCTGACCCGCCGCACCACGGTGCTAACCACGGCGTCAGATGCGATGTTCATGGCCGAGGGGAAGGTGATTGTGCGTCCCGGTTACCTGCGTGCGTACGTAGAGGGGACCGCCGACCCGGCGGCGGCGCTCGCCGGTATGGCTGATCCGCTGCCCCCCCTGGGTGAAGGCGACGAACTCGGCCTGCGCGAGCTGTTGGCGAGAGAACACGAAACGATTCCCCCCCCCCGCTACACCGAAGCGACTCTGGTGAAAGCGCTTGAACAAAGGGGAATCGGCCGCCCTTCCACTTACGCGTCCATCATTTCGACCATCGTCTCGCGCGGTTACGTTGACAAAGAGAAACAGCAGCTGATCCCCAACTTCGTGGGCGTCGCCGTGACCCGGCTGATGGAGCTTTACTTCTCCGACTTGGTGGACACCCGGTTCACCGCGCAGATGGAACAGGACCTGGACCGGATCGCAGCGGGTTCGGTCGACTGGCGCGAGTACCTCCGCGAGTTCTACGGGGGGGGCGGCGAGAACGGGCCTGGCTTCGAGGGCAAACTCGAGGCCGGATTGGAACGCATCGATCCCCGCGAGGCGTCTACCGTGGAGCTTCCCTTCGATCTGCAGGGAGACCAGGTGAGCGTCCGGATCGGCCGAAGAGATCCGTACATGGAATGCGGCGAAGGCGAATCGCGTCGGACGGCATCAATCCCCGACGGCTTGGCCCCGGCAGACCTGACGGCGGGACTCGCCGAGAAGTTGTTCCGCGAGAAATACGATGCCCCCTCGGAGCTCGGCACGGACCCGGCCACGGGCGAGACGGTGCGCCTCTTGAACGGTCGCTACGGATGGTATGTACAGCTGGGCGGAGACCAGGCCCGGAGTGGCCAATCGGGCGCCGGAACCACCAGGAACGCCAAGCCCGGCAAGGCCGCGAAGCCCCCGAAACCGAAGCGGTCATCATTGCCGAAAAACATGGATCCGCGCAGCGTAACCCTGGAGTCGGCGCTGGCGCTGTTGTCGTTGCCCCGCACCCTGGGGCAGCACCCCGAGACGGGGAAGCCGGTCAAGGCGGGCCTGTCGCGGTTCGGGCCGTTTGTGTCGCACGAACGAGACTTCAGGTCGCTCAAGGAACAGGACGACTTGTTGACGATCGGATTTGACAGGGCGATGGAACTGCTCTCCCAGCCCAAGCGCGGAGGCCGTCGCACGTCGAATACGGTGATCTGCGAGGTGGGGCCGCACCCTGACGACGGTGAGCCGATACGGGTGATGAACGGGCGGTATGGCCCGTACGTGCAGCATGGCAAAGTCAACGCTTCGCTGGGCCGCGAGGAGGACCCGCGGGGTGTGGACCTGCCCCGGGCACTGGAGTTGATCCAGGAACGCAAGGTGCGGATGGCAGCCAGGGGTGGGGGGCGGGGCGGGGCGCGTCGGACAAAGACACGCCGGGCGCCGCGGCGGACGGCCCGCCGAACCGCGAAATGACCAGGCAGGATCTGCTTGACGACTTCCTCCGCTACGCAGCTGGCGAGCGTAGGATGTCCGCGAAAACCGTGGAGAACTACGCCCGTGATCTGCGTCAGTTCGAGCGGTTCGTGGTCGGACACGAGGGTGGCGGCGACTGGTCTTGGAGCGAAGTAGACCGCACCACGATCCGGTCCTTCCTTGGTTCGATGGCCGCGCGGGGTTTGGCGCGGACCACCCTGAGGCGCAGGCTGGCCGCCGTTCGCTCGTTCTACGGTTTTCTCCGCCGCACGGGCCGGGTTGAGGGCGACCCCTCCCGGTCGATCCGGGGGCCGAAACTGGGTCGGACCTTGCCCGAGCATCTGACGGTGGACCAGGCACGGAGCATGCTCGAACAGGCCCGGGTCACGGCAGAGGAGAGCGGTTCGTTCCTGGACCTTCGGCGGTGGGCCCTGCTCGAGACACTGTATTCGTGCGGGCTCAGGGTGTCGGAGGTCCACCAGCTGGACACGACCCACGTTGCCGCGGACCGCATCCGCGCGCTGGGCAAGGGCGGCAAGGAGCGCGACGTGCCACTGGGTGCAGCGGCCGCCGCGGCCCTGGCCGCGTACCTGCGGGCGCGCCGCAAGCACGCCCCGGACGAGCGTGCAGTGTTCGTTTCTCGGAAAGGCAATCGGCTGTCGATTCGGCAGCTGCAGCGCGACGCGACCCAGGCGCTGAAGATCGCGTCGGACGGGGCACGGGTCAGCACCCACTCGCTGCGTCACACCTTTGCCACCCACCTGGTTGACGGGGGGGCCGATCTTGTGTCCGTGAAGGCCATGCTGGGGCATGCCAGCCTCAGCACAACACGGGTGTACACCCACACCTCGGTGGAACGTCTGCGGAAGGTTCATGCGCAGGCGCACCCGCGGGGCGGGGGAGAAGCGGAGGAAGACGTCGATGCCGGGTAGCGGTCCCGCCCCAATTCGGGCCACCACGATAGTGTGCGTCAGGCGGGAGGAATCGGTCGCCATGGCAGGGGACGGTCAGGTCACACTCGGCGAAACGGTCGTAAAGGCCCGCGCCACGAAGCTCCGCGTGCTTCAAGGGGGACGTATCCTGGCGGGGTTTGCCGGCGGGGTCGCCGACGCCCTCACGCTGTTCGAGAAGTTCGAGGCGCAGATCAAGCGACACCCCAAGAACCTTCCCCGTGCGGCGACAGCGCTGGCAAGGGAGTGGAGGAGCGATCGCTATCTGCGCCGCCTGGAGGCTGTGTTGGCCGTTGCCGACCGGGAATCCAGCCTCCTGATTGCCGGAACGGGAGAAGTGATCGAGCCCGATGACGGCATCCTGGCCCTGGGCTCCGGCGGCCCCCACGCCCTGGCCGCCGCACGCGCCCTGGCGGAGAACACCGATCTGCCTGCGTCCACAATCGCCCGCAAGGCGCTGGAAATCGCGGCCGGCATATGCATCTACACGAACGACGAGATCGATGTGCTCGAGTTGGAGGACCAGTGACCCCCTCCGGCGCAAGAACGCTCACACCGCGTGCCATCGTTGAAGAGCTCGATGCGTTCATCATTTCGCAAGACAAGGCCAAGCGGGCCGTGGCGATCGCGTTGCGGAACCGTTGGCGCCGCCGCCGGGTCGAAGACGAGATGCGCGGCGAGATACTGCCCAACAACATCATCCTCATCGGTCCGACCGGCGTGGGAAAAACCGAGATCGCGCGCCGCCTCGCCGACTTGGCCGGTGCCCCCTTCATCAAGGTCGAAGCTTCGCGGTTCACCGAAGTGGGCTACGTCGGCCGCGACGTGGAGTCGATGATTCGCGATCTGGTCGAAATCGCCGTCCGCATGGTAACCGAGGAAGAGGAAGAGAAGCACAAGGACAAGGCCCGCGCCCGGGCCGAAGAGAGGTTGCTGGACATCCTGCTGCCCCCTGTTGCCGGTCCAAAGCCCGGGGGGGCGGGGGCGACGGATCCCGCAGACGTCGAGGAAGCGGACGGCCAGGGCCGGACCGGCGACCCGGCGCCCGGCGCGGGACTCGACAATCTGCCCGATGCCGGGAGGCTGTTCGTCGTGGCGGCTTCGGGAGAAACCACCGCGGACGCCGCACCCGCGGAAGAGGGCCCCGCCGATGATCGTCGCCGCCGGACCCGTGCCAAACTCCGCCGACTGTTGCGCGAGGGGTTTCTTGACGAACGCGAGGTAGACGTCGCGGTGCCGCGCCAACCCTCGGGGTTCATCGACATCAGCGAGGGGAAGGCGATCAACCTGGGCGCCGCCATCGAGCGGATGATGCCCGGGAAGCCAAAAAGAAGGCGCGTGACGGTTCCCGAAGCCATGAAGATTCTGGAAGCCGAGGAGCTTCGGAAATCGGTTGACCAGGCCGCGGTGGTCGAGGAGGCTCTTGAGAGGGCCCAGGAAATGGGAATCGTGTTCCTGGACGAGATCGACAAGGTAGCCGGCGGTACCGAGCGAACGGGCCCGGATGTGTCGCGCGAAGGGGTACAGCGCGACCTGCTCCCGGTGGTGGAGGGGTCCGCCGTGCAGACGCGGCACGGCATAGTCAGGACCGATCACATCCTGTTCATTGCCGCGGGGGCGTTCCATGTCTCGAAGCCGTCCGACCTGATTCCCGAGCTCCAGGGCCGTTTCCCAATCCGGGTGGAACTGGAGACGCTCGACGACGCGGCTTTCGCCCGGATCCTGCGCGAACCCCGGTACGCGCTGCTGCGACAGTACGAAGCTCTGGTCGCGTCCGAGGGGGCCAAGCTGGAATTCACGGACGACGCCATCGACGAAATCGCCCGGATCGCGTCCGAGGTAAACCAGCGCACGGAGAACATCGGCGCACGGAGGTTGCGCACTGTCCTGAGTACTCTGCTGGAGGACGTCCTGTTCGATCTGCCCGAATCAGAGGTTTCCGAAGTAACCGTGGACGCCGAATTCGTGCACCGACAACTCTCGGAAATTGCGTCCGACGACGACCTCAGGCGGTACATTCTGTGACAACCGGGCCGCGCCCACACCACGGGCGGGACCGCGAAGGGTCCGGAGCCTGCGAGCAAACCGGCAAGTTTGATCCGGCGCGGCACTTCCTGTCGATCGCCGACTGGCCCCCCGACCGCCTGCGCAGCGCTCTGGACATGGCCGCCCGGTTTCGGCTCGACCCTTACTGGGCGGGACGGCCGCTCGAAGGCCGGTCCGTGGCGCTCGTTTTCGCCAAGAGTTCCACCCGGACCCGCGTGTCGTTTGAGGTGGGCATTGCCCAACTTGGCGGCCACTCGGTGTTCCTTGCCTCGCGCGACATACAGCTCGGACGCGGCGAACCCGTTGCCGATACGGCCCGCGTGCTCTCGCGGTACGTGCAAGCCATCATGATCCGCACTTTTTCGCAGGAAGACGTGGAGCAACTGGCGCGGTACGGGTCGATTCCCGTGATTAACGGGCTGACCGATTTTCTGCATCCCTGCCAGGTGCTGGCGGATCTGGCGACCGTGGAGGGCGAATTCCCCTCGCGCGACCTGGCCTCCCTTCGCGTGGCCTGGATCGGAGACGGGAACAACATGGCCAACTCATGGCTCAACGCAGCGGCCCGGCTTGGTTTTTCGCTTGGTCTGGCGTGCCCCGCCGGTTATGAACCGGACCGCGCCATCCTGGACCGTGCCATGGCCTCGGACGCTGAGGTTTCGATGGTACGGGATCCGCGAGAGGTGGTGGAGGGTGCCGACGTCATCACTACCGATGTGTGGGCATCGATGGGCCAGGAGGAAGAAGCAGCGGACAGGAACGCTGCTTTTCAGGGTTACACGGTCGACGAAGAACTCATGGCCCGGGCCGCCGCGGGTGCGATCTTTCTCCACTGCCTGCCTGCGCACCGCGGCGAGGAAGTATCATGCGGGGTGCTCGAGGGCCCCTGGTCCAGGGTTTGGGACCAGGCCGAGAACCGCCTTCACGCCCAGAAGGCGATAATGACGCTTCTGTTGGGGTGAACGACGCAGAAAAGACATGCAGGAAAGACACAATTTGAAGACTCCGTTATACGACGAACACGTTCGGCTTTCGGGCAAGATGGTACCGTTCGCCGGCTACTCCATGCCGGTGCAGTACTCCACCGGGATCCTGGCGGAACACCGGGCCGTTCGGGAGAGCGCGGGGATTTTCGACGTGTCTCACATGGGCGAGTTCAGGGTGCGCGGCCCGGGTGCTTGCCAGTTCGTGTCGCGGGCCACGATCAATGATCCGGCGGCTCTCGCGGACGGTCAGGCCCAGTACAGCGCGATGTGCCGGGAAGACGGCGGTATGGTGGACGATGTTCTCGTGTACCGAATGGGCGAAGAAGACTTCAGGCTCGTCGTGAACGCCGCCAACATTCAGAAGGATTGGGACTGGCTGAAGTCCCTGGACCCCGGGGCCGGCGCTGACATGCAGGACGAAAGCGATGATGTGGCGCTGATCGCCCTGCAGGGTCCGGCCGCTGCCGAAATGCTGGCCGGGTTGACCGACACACCCCTGGGGGACATCCGGTACTACGCATTCGCGCAGGGCGCCGTGGCCGGTGCCGCGTGTGTGATCAGCCGAACCGGGTACACCGGAGAAGACGGGTTTGAGCTTTACCTGGGCTCGGGGGACGCCGCCGGTGCGTGGAGGGCTCTGGAAGCGGCCGGCGCGGTCCCGGCGGGACTGGGGGCGCGGGATTCGCTTCGCCTTGAGATGGCTTATGCTCTGTACGGAAACGACATAGACGACGGGACCTCCCCCCTTGAGGCCGGCCTGGGCTGGCTGGTAAAGTGGGGCAAGGGCGATTTCGTGGGTCGACCCGCACTGGCCAAACAGAAGGAAGATGGTCTGAAGCGGCGCCTGAGGGGGATCAGGCTGGAGAAACGGGGCTTTCCGCGTGCCGGTTACGACGTGAAGTGGAACGGCGCAGTGGCGGGCGAGGTGCGCAGCGGCACGCTTAGCCCCACCCTCGGGTGCGGAATCGCATTGGCCTACCTGCCCGCGGAGGCCGCTTTGGGCGACGAGGTGGAGATTGTGATCCGGGGTCGGGGTGTGGAGGGGACGATCATGCGTCCGCCCTTTTTTTCCGGAGGCTCCCTGGCCCGTGGGGGGTAACCCGCCTCCCAGGATCGCGGTATTGACGGTCTCCGACGGAGCATCCGCGGGCCGTCGCGGGGATGTGTCGGGTGCATTGCTCGGGGAGTGGATCAGCAAACAGGGGTGGGAGCTGGCCGGCCGCGCGACGGTGCCCGACGAGACTCACCGCATTGTGCCGCAGCTGTTGGAGTGGTGCGACTCCGGGCATGACGACAAGCGTGAGAGCGTGGGTGACACCGGTGCGAGCGGAGCCGGTTCCGTGGACATGGTCGTGACGACCGGCGGCACGGGGTTCGGCCCCCGCGACGTGACCCCCGAGGCGACCCGGGCCGTGACCGATCGAGAAGCACCCGGCCTGGCCGAGGCGATTCGGGCGGCGGGGGCGGCCAAGACGCGGTTCGCGTGCCTGTCCCGTGGCCTGGTCGGCATTCGCGGGAACACTGCGATCGTCAATCTTCCGGGAAGCCCGGGAGGTGTGAAGGACGCAATGGCGGTGCTGGAGCCCCTTGTTCCGCACCTTACCGATCTGCTGCGCGGCGACACTGAACACGGTCAGGATTTTCACCCCGCTCGGCCGGATGCGGGCGGCCAGTCGTGAGCACCGAGAAGATGCGCGTACTGGTCGACCTGCGGCACCGTGACCGGGCCCTCGCTGTCCGGTCGGCGCTGCTGGGCGACGAGTACGAAGTGGAGTTGGTCGAGTCCGCATCGGAATTGCAGCGGGCGGTGGAGGGTGCCCGCCGCAGCGGTCCCGCCCTCGTGTTGACCGCCTCCCCGGACTCGAAGTCGACGGGAGGAGACCCGTTCCGGAACGTGTTCGAGGCCCTGATTCCGCGCCCTCCGCTCATCGCCGTGGCCGAGGCAAGCGAGGCAAGGCGCGAGGCGATCGCGGAGTCCGCGGGGCTCGACTCGGTTGTTGCCTTCCCGCCCGACAGAGACGAAATCCGGGCGGTGCTCAAGGCAGAGTCGGACCGGCACCGGGTTCAGCTCGAAACAGGCATCATTGGCCGGACGAGGTCGATGCGGCGGATGCTGCACCGGGTCGAACTGATAGCCCCGGTCAACGCAACCGTGTTGCTGACGGGGGAGAGCGGCACGGGGAAGGAGAAGGTGGCCCGCGCGATTCACAAACTGTCGTCCAGACGTGGGCGGCCGTTCATTCCGGTGAACTGTGCCGCGCTTCCCGAGACCCTTCTCGAGTCGGAACTGTTCGGGCACGAAAAGGGAGCGTTCACCGGGGCCTCGTCGATGCGCCGGGGGATGTTCGAGCTTGCCGACGGCGGCACGCTGCTGCTCGATGAGATCGCGGAAATGCCCCCCTCAACCCAGACGCGGCTGCTGAGGATATTGGAGAGTCGTCAGTTCATGCGGGTCGGGGGCGACCGGGAAATCACGGCCGATGTGCGGGTGATCGCGGCCACCAACCGGGATTTGGCGCGTTCGCAGGCGTCGGGTGAGTTCCGCAGCGATCTCTACTACCGGCTGAACGTGATCCGCGTTGAAGTGCCGCCGCTCCGCGAGCGTCAGGAAGACGTGCCCGTGCTGATGCGGCGTTTCGTTGAGATGTTCTCCGCCGAGCACGACCGGTCCTTCAAGGGTCTCACCCCGGAGGCGACGGAAATATTGGCCGACTATGCCTGGCCGGGGAACGTCAGGGAGCTCAGGAACCTGGTCGAATCCATGGTGGTGTTGGCGCCGGGCCAGTTGATCCGCCCCGAAGACATTCCCGAGGAGATTCGGTTCGGGCCGCGGTTGAGTGCGGGGGGGACCCTGCCGGCGCTGGTATCCACCGGACAGACACTACCGCGGCGGGACGCCGCCTCCGACCACCCGCCCGATACCAGGGCCCAGCTGGAGTTCGTGTTCAAGACGCTGTTGGACCTGAAGGTGGACGTGGATTACCTGAAACGGGAATTCGAGGCATACCGGGCCAGGGCCGGCGACCATACGCCGTCAGCGGAGGACAGGTTGATTGACGTTGCGATTGCCGAAGTGGGCGATGCCGACTCCGAAGGCGGCGGCATGTCGGCCGGGTCAGCCTCCGCGCCCGGCCCGTCGCCCGCCGCGAGCCTGGCCGATGTCGAGAAGGCCGCGGTTTCGGCCGCGCTCGCGAAAACCGCCGGGAACCGCCGGGAGGCCGCCGAACTGCTTCAGATCTCGGAGCGCACCCTGTACCGGAGGATCAAGGCCTACGGTTTGGGGGAGGTGGGCGACGGGCCCCCGGCCAGCGCAGAGATGCTGTCGCGTAGGTCAGACACGCCAGAGCCCGTGACGGAGGACGTGGCCAAGAGCTGATCGGCGTCGATTCCCAGCTCCCGCCGCCGGCCGGCGAGGGCACGGTCGAGCGCCTGCCTCCCCAGCTTGTCTGACTTGGTCAGTGCGAATAGCGTCGGCAGGCCGATCTCCTGCAACAAGACCACCATGGCCCGATCTTCGTCGACAAGGTCCCTCCGGCTATCCATCAGCAGAACCAAGCCGACCGGGCCGGGGTCGCGCTGCAAATACCAGCGGATCAGACGCGCCCAGCGGCGTCGCTCGGGCCCGGGCGCACGGGCGAATCCGTATCCCGGCAGGTCCACCAGGGCGTACTGCCCGGCCACTTCAAAGAAGTTCAGTTGCTGGGTTCTGCCGGGTTGTTTGGAAGTACGGGCCAGGTGTTTCCGGCCGACCAGCCGGTTCAGCAGGCTCGATTTGCCCGCGTTGGACCGGCCCGCAAACGCCACCTGGGGCAGCGTGGTGGGGAAGGGCTGGCCGGGACGCGCGACGGCACCGACGAATCTGGCCTCCACGCCCCTATTGTCCTGGTTGCCTTGGCGGGGGCCTGTTCAGGCCTTCCGGCGACGGGCGTTGGGTTCGATGATGTAGAGCGGCGGCTGTCCGTCGTCCACCGTTTCCTTCGTTACGACCACCTCCCGGATATCGTCCCGGCCCGGAAGCTCGAACATCACGTCGCGCATGATCGATTCCAACACCGCCCGCAGGCCACGGGCCCCGGTCCCCCGCTCGATGGTCTGCCGGGCGATTGCCCGGAGTGCCTCGGGCTCGCAGGTCAGGCCGGCCCCCTCCAGTTCCAACATCGTGGTGTATTGCTTGATCAGGGCGTTTCGGGGCTCCTGCAGAATCTCGACCAGAGTGTCTTCGTCCAGCTCGTGCAACGCGACAATGACCGGCATTCTGCCGACCAATTCGGGGATCAGGCCATAACTGAGCAGGTCCTCCGGTTCCACCTGGGAAAACGGGTCGGTCGGCTCGTCCGCCTGCCCCTCTTCCCCTGCTTCGTCGCCGCCACCGGAGTCCGTTCCGCTCGGTCCGTCGCGCCGGGCCGCCGCCAGGGGCGGGGCCTGAAACCCGATCCGCCGACCGCCGAGGCGTTCTTCGATGATCTCTTCCAGCCCGCCAAAGGCCCCGCCGCATATGAACAGGATCCCCTCGGTGTCGATCTGAATGTATTCCTGCTGGGGGTGTTTCCGACCGCCCTGCGGCGGCACCGAGGCCAGAGTCCCTTCCAACAGTTTCAGGAGCGCCTGCTGGACGCCCTCGCCCGAAACGTCCCGGGTGATGGACGGGTTGTCGCTCTTCCTGGCGATCTTGTCGATTTCGTCGATGTAGATGATGCCGCGTTCGCACTCGGCCACGTTGTAATCGCCGACCTGGAGCAGCCTCACCAGGATGTTCTCCACGTCCTCGCCGACATAACCCGCCTCGGTCAGAGTGGTGGCGTCTGCAATCGTGAACGGCACCTGAAGCATGCGTGCCAGTGTTTGCGCCAGCAGTGTCTTGCCGACCCCGGTGGGGCCCAACAGCAAGACGTTGGCCTTGCCCAGTTCCACTTCTTCGGCCTGCTGCCGGTGGGCGACCCGCCGGTAGTGGTTGTATACGGCGACCGACAGCGAACGCTTGGCTTCTTCCTGCCCGATCACATACTGGTCAAGGGTCTCCTTGATCCTGGCCGGAATCGGAATCTCGGCGAACCCGGACTTGCGGCCGCGGTTCTCGTCCTCGGCAAGAATGTCGTTGCACAGCGCAATGCACTCATTGCAGATGTAGACATTCGGGCCGGAAATGAACTTCTGGACGGCCTCTTTGGACTTTCCGCAGAACGAACAGCGGGTGTTTTTGTCTCCGGGCAAGTGGGTGCCTCTTCCGGGTCAGGTCATTCCGGGGGCCGCAGCCGAAAACTGCCTGGCCCGCATCAACTTAAGCGAGGCGCCGCGGACCGGGTGTCTCCGTTGTCGTCCTCCTCGGCGTCTCCGTCGCCGTTGACGCCCTGCGCCGACACCACCTGGTCGATGATGCCGTATTCAAGCGCCTCGTCGGGCGACATGAAACGATCACGGTCCACGTCATCCGCAACCCGCTCCACGTCTTGCCCTGTGTGGTTGGCGAGCAGCTCGTTCAAACGCTGGCGGGCGAACAGAATCTCCTTGGCCTGAATCTCAATGTCCGAGGCCGACCCGTACGAACCGCCCGACGGCTGGTGGATCATGATCCGCGCATTGGGAAGAGCCCGCCGCTTGCCCTTGGCACCCGCGGCCAGCAGGAATGCACCCATCGAAGCCGCCATGCCGAGGCACGTGGTGGCTACGGGCGCGGTCAGGAACTGCATCGTGTCGTAGATAGCCAGGCCCGACTGCACATGGCCGCCGGGCGAGTTGATGTAGACGTTGATCTCGCGGTCGGGGTTGTCGGCCTGCAGAAAAAGCAGCTGGGCGATTACCACATTCGCGACATCGTCATCGATGGGAGCGCCCAGGAACACGATACGGTCCATGAGCAGTCGCGAAAAAATATCGTAGGTGCGCTCTCCACGGCTGGAGCGCTCAATCACATACGGGGCAAAAATTGGCATTGATTATTCCGGTTCGGGTCTCCGCTCCAAGGCTCCAGCGGGGTTAACGGGCCTGTCGCCGGCCCGTCACCTGGGCCGGGACCGGGACTCCAGGTACTCCAGGGCGCGTTGCTCCTCCACTTGGTGGCGAAGGTCATCCAAACGGCCCTCCCGGGCCAGGCGCCGCCGGGTGGTCGCGGGATCCTGCTTGTCGCCGAACGTCTCCAGGATGATCTGATCCAGGTCGGCATTGGACGGTTGCAACTGCTGATCGGTAACGATTCGGTCGAGCACGAGATTTCGCTTCAGCTCGCGTTCGGCCGTTTTCCAGGCCGCCGCGGCCGCTTCCCTGTCCTCGGCCTCTTCGGGCGGAAGAAGACGAGCGGCCGAAGCCGCAATCAGACCCGGCGGCAGTTGGAAGGGGTTGGCCTGGATCACGGCGTCGACAAGCTCTTCCCGGTACCGGTCGCGCGAAGATCGTTCGGCAGCCGCGCGGACCGCGTCTTCCACGGCGGATTTCAACTCTTCAAACGACTCGAACTTCCCGCCCGCCCGCGCCAGATCATCGTCCAGCTCCGGGAGGATCTTCCGCGAAGTCTGCCTGAGCTCGATTCGCAGTGACCGTGACTGACCGGCGAGGCGACCTCCCTGGTAGTCGTCAGGGTAACCGACCTCGAAAACCCCGGCCTGTCCGGGTTGCAGGGTCTGGATGGCAGCCTCGACATCGGGAATCGCCTGACCCGATCCCAGCGTGAACTCGTAAGGCCGTGGATTGACCTGGGTCCGCCGGGCGCTGGCATTGCGGGCTTTCTTGCGTTTCTTGCCCTTCTTCCCGCGGGTCGGACTCCGGGCCCCGGAGCCCTGGCCGGCCGGCGCGGTCTGAGTTTCCTTGATCACGACGCATACCACGTCGCCCAGCTGCGGCGCGCGGTCGGCGGGCTCCAGTACGGCGTTTTCTTCGCGAATCGCCTCCAGATACCGGTCCACGAGCTCGGGCCGAACTTCGACGGGTTGCTTCCTGAGTCGAAAACCACCGAGGCGCGCAAGCTGGGGATTTGGCTCAACCTGCACCGTGGCGGTAAAGGCGAGCGGTCCCGCCGGCTCGAAGTCCACGTCTCTGACGTCCGGATCGCCCAGCACCCGGAGTTCGTGCCGTTTGAACGCCTGCCGCAGTCCGCGGTTCACCAGGTCCTGCACGACCCGTTGGTCGGCCTCGGAACCGAATCGCTCTTCCACCAGTCGCGCCGGGGCCTTGCCCGGCCGGAACCCTCTAATGCGTTTGACCCGACGCAGGTCAGCGAGTTTGCGCTGGCGAACGGCCGCGACCGTGTCTGCGTCAACGGCCACCTTGATCCGCCGCGAGTAGTCGTTCGGGCTTTCGATCTCCAGGTCCAGGGGCAGATCCTGCTCTTGATCCTGCTGCTGCGCGGTTGTCATGCCCGCGGGCCCCGCGCCATCAACGCGAAGCTCTTTCGGACCGATGCGAAAGGGGGGACTCGAACCCCCACGGCCAAAGGCCACCAGCTCCTAAGGCTGGCGCGTCTACCGGTTCCGCCACTTTCGCGTTTCCCCTGTCGGCCGTGCCCCGTTACCGCCGGGGGAGGATCAGACTCTGGACCAGACGAATGGTCTGCCCCCGCCCGTCGGAAGGGCGCTCCAGAATGAGATTGACGGCCTGACCGGGCTCCAGGCCGGACACGACCAGCTCGTATTCTTCGGCGTTGGTTACCGGCGCGCCGTTCACGTCGCGCACGATCCACCCGCCGGGCTCCGCGCCTACGTTGCTCAGCGACCGGGCGAGCGGCCCCGTCAGGTCGGCCTCAACGATCACCGCGCCGTCCTGGCCGGCCAGGTTCCAGTCTCTGGCCCTGGACCTGGGGATATCGTCCACCGCCAAGACGTCCACGACCCCGAGAATGTCGCCGGACGGCCGCTGCGCGGACCTGGGGGCTTCGATCCGGCGGGAAGGAGCCTCCTCGGTGCCTGCCGCGGCCAGTTCCACCCGGGCCGCGTCTGGCAAGCGAGTGGCCCGCCGAACGATGTCCAGCCGAACCAGTTCGCCCGGCGCGCGGGAGCGGATACGCCTCTGAAGCTCGGACACGCCGCTGACGGAAGCACCTTCGACCCCGACGATCACGTCGCCGGCCTCAACCCCGGCCTCTTCCGCGGGGCTTCCGTCATCGGCGAACGAGACCACCACGGCGCCCTCAACCGCGTCGAGACCGTAGAACTGGGCGTCGGCGGCCGTAACGTCCCGAATTGAAACCCCGATGAGAGCGCGGTTTACCTGCCCGAATTCGATCAGGTCGTCGACCACGTCACGAACCAGCTCGATCGGCACGGCGAACCCGTAGCCCTGGAAGTTGCCGTCGTCCGACAGGATGGCCGTGTTGACCCCGATGACCTCCCCGGCGCTGTTCACGAGCGGTCCGCCCGAGTTGCCCCGGTTGATGACCGCGTCGGTCTGGATGAAGTCCTCAATGGCGAACGGGTTGGACGAGTTCGAGAGAATCCCGATTCCGCGCCCTTTTGCCGAGACGATGCCGGCGGTGACCGTTGTGTCGAGGGTTCTGCGCGGTCCAAAAAAACCGAGTTCCAGTCCCGGGCTGCCGATCGCCAAGACCCACTCCCCAACCTCGGTCCCCTCGCTGGAGCCCACCGCCAGGGGCGTGAACTCACCGCCCGAGACCCTGAGCAGTGCCACGTCGGTTTGCCTGTCGGCGCCCACGATCTCCACGTCTTCAAACAAACGGCCGTCCGAAAGGGTGACGGAAATACTTCGGGAGGCCGCGTCAAAACGGAACGAAGGATTCACGACGTGGTTGTTGGTGACCACGTAGCCGTCTTCGCTGATCACAAACCCCGACCCGCCCCAGCGGCGGAGCTGGGGCCGGCTATCTTCTTCTTGCTCTTCGTTATCCCGGCGGAACGGAAATCCGAACGGCAGCCCGTCGAAACCGTCGAACTCGGCCTCGGCCTCAACGCTGATGGTCACGACCCCGGGAGCAACCCGCCGAGCAACATCCACAAAATCGGTGGATGCGGGCGCGGAGGACGCGCCGTCCTGGGCCACATCGCCCGCACCGACTGCCGGGCCCCCGGGCGCTGCGTCCGCGCTGGTCAGCCACCGCAGCGGGGGATGGTGGTCGGTTGCAAGCGACGCCGGCGTCAAATCGAGCGCCGAAGCCAGCCCAAGGCCGAACGCAAAAGCAATCGCAGCCGTCAAGAACAAGTTGATCCGGACCGTAGCGGCCGTACCGAAGCGCTTCAACACGTTTTATTCCTCCTGGTGCTTCCGGCACGTACTCCCCGCACGTACTCCCGAAGCCCCTTCTATACAAAAATATACGGCGCGGGCCGGCCGCCCGCCCCGTGGGGGGGCGGGCGGCCTGCCCCGGAAAGGCGGGTCCCGGTGCCGCGGACCCGCTTCCCAGAGTCGCCGACTAGTTCCGGTCTTCCTCATCGACTACCTCGTAGTCGGCTTCAACCTCCTCCCCTTCAGACATGTCCGACGCGTCATCGTTGCCCCACGAATCCGCGTCGTCGAAGCCCTCCTCGCCCTGTGCGCTGTCGCCACCTGCCGCAGCGTACATCTTCTGGGCCGCCGCGCTCACGGCCTGCCTGATTTCGTCGGCCGCCGACCTGAGCTCGTCTGCCTCGGCGTTCTGGTTCTCGAGGACCTTCTTACCGGCGTCCACCGCCTCCTGAACCGAATCCCGGTCGGCGGCCTCCATGCCTTCCTTCCAGTCGTCGATGTTCTGCTCGGTCTGGTAGATGAGCGAGTCGAGGTCGTTGCGAGACTTGACTGACTCCATCCTCTCCTGGTCCTCGGCGGCGTTGGCCTCGGCCTCCTTTGTCATCCGGTCGACCTCGGACTGGTCGAGTCCCGACGACCCCTCGATCCGGATTCTCTTGTCCTTTTTGGTCGCCTTGTCCACGGCGCGCACCGATAGAATCCCGTCGGCGTCCATGTCGAACGTCACCTCGATCTGGGGCACGCCCCGGGGTGCCGGCGGAATGCCGGTCAACTGAAACCGTCCCAGCGTCCGGTTGTCGGCCGCCATCTTCCGCTCGCCCTGCAGCACGTGGATATCGACCGTGTTCTGGTGGTCCTCGGCGGTCGAGAACGTCTCGGTCTTCTCGGTCGGAATCGTGGTATTGCGCTCGATGAGCGTGGTCATCACGCCGCCCAACGTCTCGATCCCCAGAGACAGGGGCGTCACGTCCAGCAGCAAGATGTCTTTCTTTTCGCCGCTGAGCGCGGCACCCTGGATCGCGGCGCCAACCGCGACCACCTCGTCCGGGTTCACGCCCTTGTGCGGCTCCTTCTCGAAGAAGTCCTGCACGGTCTTCTGGATGACCGGGATACGGGTCGATCCACCGACCAGAATCACCTCGTCGATGTCGCTCGGTGCCAGACCTGCGTCGGCCAGAGCCTTCTTCATCGGCGGGATGGTGCGCTTGACCAGGTCTCCGACCAGCTGCTCGAATCGCGACCGGGTCAGAGTGGTCGTGAGGTGCTTCGGACCAGTCTGGTCGGCCGTGATGAACGGGAGGTTGATGTCGGTTTGAGCTGTCGTGCTCAGCTCCATCTTGGCCTTCTCGGCAGCTTCCTTGAGCCGCTGAAGCGCCATCGGATCCTTCGACAGGTCCACGCCCTGGTCCTTCTTGAACCCGTTAACCAGCCAGTCGATGACCTTCTGGTCGAAATCGTCACCGCCCAGGTGCGTATCGCCGTTGGTGGCCTGAACCTGGAAAGCGCCTTCGCCGATCTCGAGGACGGAGATGTCGTAAGTGCCGCCGCCCAGGTCGAACACCGCGATGCGCTCTTCGCTCTTCTTGTCGAGGCCGTAGGCCAGCGCCGCCGCGGTCGGCTCGCTGATGATGCGCCGAACCTTGAGCCCGGCAATCTTGCCGGCGTCCATGGTGGCCTTGCGCTGAGCGTCGTTGAAGTAGGCCGGAACCGTGATCACCGCCTCCTCGACCTCGGTACCCAGGTAGTCCTCGGCGGTCTGCTTCATCTTCTGAAGCACCATCGCCGAGATCTCGGGCGGGGCAAACGACTTGCCGGCGTTCGGCACCGCGACCTTGACGCGGTTGCGGTTGTCGCTCTTGACTTCG
This sequence comes from Gemmatimonadota bacterium, assembly GCA_021295785.1. Lineage (GTDB taxonomy): Bacteria > Gemmatimonadota > Gemmatimonadetes > Palauibacterales > Palauibacteraceae > Palauibacter. Next base: position 3,314 of record JAGWBR010000006.1, on the reverse strand, counting down.
TAGGGAACCAGGCCGATCTCCGCCTGGACCTCAGACGCCTTGCGCCCCATGAACCGCTTGATGGAGGCAATCGTGTTCTGCGGGTTGGTGACCGCCTGACGCCGGGCGGCCTGGCCTACCAGCCGCTCGCCGCTTTTTGTGACGGCCACGACGGACGGCGTGGTGCGCGCGCCCTCGGCATTGGGGATGACGACGGGGTCGCCGCCCTCCATGACGGCAACCACCGAGTTGGTGGTTCCCAGATCTATTCCAATTATCCTGCCCATTTTCACACTTCCTGTTCTCGTTTCCGTGCGGTTCGGTGCGGCGCGTTACGGCCTGGCTTGGCACCGGATACGCGATATTCCTGCCCGTTGCGGGTTTGCGACCGTGTATACGCAAGAACCGTGCCGGACGGTGCTGACAGAATGGCAGAACTTAGCCGTCTATTTACCGTCGATCGTGACGCGCCAGACGGCCAGCTGTTCCGTGTTCGGCAGTTCACGGTACTCGAGCAGCAGTCCGTCGCCCACAAAGGCCTCGAAGAGACCTGGCAACAGTGCTCTGACAACCACCGTGCCCGACTGCAGATCGATGACATCGAGCCTTGATTCGTAGATCGAGTAGGACGTGCTATTCGACCGCCGTCTGATGCCGACCTGGCCGCCGGGAAACTCTTGCGGCTCGAAGTGTCGCTCCCAGCCATCGCGCATCATGTGGAACAGAACCCACAATCTGTCGGCGTCGTCCAAGCGAACGGCTATCACCTCGTGCGGCTTGGGGTGATCGGTGAGATTGTAGGGAACCTGCCTGACCTCGGCCTCGTTGAGACGTTCCTCATGATGGAGTTCAACCAATCGACTCCCACCGGAGTCCCACATTTCGACCGCGTAATTGTGTCGCCGTGCGGCCGCGATAACGCTGTCCGACCTGGCGGAAAGTACCCGGAGTGAGCGGAACGCGTCGTAAGGGCCGGTCGCATCGGACATGCCGAAGGAGCGCACAACCTCCTCGCCCCGGACGATGTGCAAGAACGGCGAGCCGGTTATGTCGGCTGCTGTATTTGCGACGTGACCCCCATCCAATGCCGCGACACTGAAGAGGGATGCAGCACGGCCTGCAAGTCGCTGCTCCTCCACCAGTGCGAAGTTTGCGTCGAAGACGCTCTCACGGGTGTTCCTGGGATCCAGGACGTGTACGCGCCCGTCCGAGTCAGCGCGCACGAGAACTATGCGAACAAACTCCTCCGGGCCCTGTCCCGCTCGACCCACTTCACGCAGGAACCGCCCGTCCGAGTCATACACCTTCAGCGATTCGCCCTGCCCGATCCAGTAGCGGCCCAGGCTGTCTTGTGTCGCGACGCGGGACCACTGGATGAATCCATCGCCTGCCATGTCACCCAGAACTGCCAATTCCTCGAGCCGCGCGCACGTCGTGCAGAGACTCTCGTCGTCGCGCACGAGATGGCGACCGCGACTGTCGCCAGACAGGCCCCAGTTCCGTGATTCCTGTGATTCCGCTTCGCGGGGACGGCCTGCGGCGAAGAGAATCATACCGCAGATCAGGACGCCTCCGACAACTCTGCTCATTGATCTAGCAGGCCGTGGATAAAGGGCTCTCGGGGAAAAGTCAGTTGTGCGTGACGAACGCGGCGCACAAGCGGCCCGGGTTGTGCGGGAAAACCAGTTTTGGGCGTTTGCGGCCCAGCGCCCCGACCCCCCACTGGCCGCAATGAACAACTCCTCCTGCCGCTCACCGGGCATCTTGCCCATCGCCATCGCCGTCACTTCTCGCTGAGGTCCTTGTGTCCTCCTAACTTAATTTCATCGCTCCCTCATGGCGTCACCCCTCACCGAAAGATCTGGCAGATGCACCGATTCTCCTTCCCCCTGGTCACGTTGGTCGCTGGCGGCACATTTGCGGACGCCGCGTGCGCCCGGCCCCTAACAGCCCAGAAAACCGAAGGCACGCCGGAAGTCGTCGCCTACACTGGGGAGGACAGCCCACTCGAGTGGCGTTTTGAGCAACTGTGGCGGCTCGGTGGCGTGGACGACATCGAAATCGGCGCCATCAAGTTCATCTCAGTCAACAACGTGGCCACGGATCAAGCGGGCAATCTCTATGTGCTGGACCGGACCGCCCCGCGTGTGCTCGTGATTTCCCCCGAGGGTTCCCTGATCGCGTCGCTGGGATCCCGCGGCGAGGGTCCGGGAGAGTTCAGCAACCCCCTCGCGGTTTCCATATCTGGCGGTGACTTGCTCACGGTGTACGACCTGGCTCGCGGGGGATTGGTTCGGTGGAGGATCGACGACCGCACGGTGGCCGATCCGGTCCGAGTCCGTGCACAGTACAGCTACGGACTGGGGCTTCACGTAGACGGCGACGCCGTCCACTTCGCGGCCCACCAGTTTCTCGGGGCCTCGGGGGAGGAGCTCTCGTCGCGATACAGTCTCGTGCGCTGGACCCCTGCGGCAACGACGCTGCTGCTGGAGGGCCAGGAGTTCAAGCGGGTACCCGCCCACCTGCCCCAGTGCAAGGTATTCGGGACGCACATGGCGCAGATCTTCGAGCCGGTGCTGGCCTGGGTGGGGAGGGACGATCGGATCGCCGTAGCCGGGGACCGCGACTACATCGTCCACATTTTCGACGGGGGCGAGCCCACGCTGAAAATCGAGCGCGATCTGGCGGCCCGGCAGGTCACGGAGGACATGGCCCGGCGGGAGGCGCAGGCGCGCATGGGAGAGCTCGTGGCGCCCAACTGCGACGCTTCGCCCACTCAAGCGGCGCGCGCCCTTGGGCATGCCGAGTACCTCCAGGCGGTTACCGGCGTGGCGGTGTCTCCAGACCACGACATTTGGGTGCGCCGGGGCACTTTGGCCGATGAGGAGCGGTTGATCGATGTCTTCGGGCCGGCTGGAGAATACAGGGGCACCCTGCCGTCAGGCTCGCCGTGGCCAGCCGAGTTCGCCGGACCGGATCGGGTGCTGGTGCTGGGAACCGACGAGTTCGATGTGCCGACGATCACGGCGTATCGGGTGGTGAGGGACGAGCCGCGCTAAGCAGGAGTCAAGGTTTACGGGGAGAACGACGTCACTGCCGGGTCACCCGAGGCCTCGCGCACGTCGAGCTTGCCGGTCACGACATCGGCGATCAGGCGGGTGCGGTATTCCTTGAGAAGGGCGATCTGGCGTTTGGTAGCGGAGATGTGGCGCCGGATTCGTCGGTCGGCACGATCAAGGAAGCGGACGATGGCCCGTTGTTCGGGGAGGGGAGGGACCGGGCTCCTCGCCCTTAGAAGACTGGATGGGGGAATGGTGTTTCGGAGGCCCGAGTAC
>JAGWBR010000005.1:1873-124989 GCA_021295785.1 Gemmatimonadota bacterium | reverse complement strand
AGGTGGTGCCGTTGCGCTTGTAGTCGTGGGTCTGGCGGGCGGGCGTCCCCGGACGCAGCGGAAGCATCGGCTGGGTGCGCTCCAGCGCCTGGATCCGCGACTTCTCGTCCACGCAGAGCACGACCGCCCGCTCCGGCGGGGCCATGTACAGGCCAACGATGTCGCGCACCTTCTCGATGAACCGGGGGTCGGCCGAGAGCTTGAAGGTCTCCGTGCGGTGCGGCTGCAGGCCGAAGGCCCGCCAGATCCGGTTCACCGTTGCGGAACTCATGCCGCACGCCTTCGCCATCGAGCGCGTACTCCACTGCGTCGCGTCTGGCGGCATCAACTCGAGCGTCATCGTCACCACCCGTTCGACGTCCGCGTCGCTGACCGTGCGCGGGGCGCCCGGCCTCGGCCTGTCCAGAAGGCCGTCGCATCCCTTCTCGATGAACCGCCGGCGCCACTTGCCCACCGTCTCGCGCGTCGTGCCCAGCCGGGCCGCCACGCCCATGTCGCTCTGTCCCCCGGCGGACGCAAGGACGATCCGGGCGCGCATCGCAAGGGCCTGTCCGGTCTTGGACCGCCGCAGCCAGCGCTCCAGCTCTTCCCTTTGTCCGTCGTCGATCTCCGGAACCGCCCGCGTGTGGTGATTCGCCATGACAGCGCATTCTCCCCCTTGAGGTTCCATGAAGGGCCATGGGAAAAGGTACCTAACGACCATTCACTGCACACAGACTTGCGATACGTTATGCTAGACGTTAAAGCGGATGTGCAGCACGTCGCCGTCCCGCACGACGTAGTCCTTCCCTTCCACCTGAAGCAGACCGGCCTCCTTCACCGCGCGTTCCGATCCGTGTTCGGCATAGACCTTGTACGGAATCACCTCGGCGCGGATGAAACCCCGCTCCATGTCGGAGTGGACCTTGCCCGCCGCGGCGCGTGCGTTGGTCCCCCTGACGACGGTCCAGGCGTGCGCCTCGCGTGGAGCGATCGTGAAGAATGAAATCAGGTCCAGGAGTTCGTACGCGGCCCGAATGAACCGGTCGAGGGCCGGCTCTTCGAGACCCAGATCGGCCAGGAACAGAGCCTGGTCGTCAGCGTCGAGCACCGCGATCTCGGACTCGAGTGCCGCACTCAGGGCAATCCCGCCTGCCCCGGCCCCGGCTATCCTTTTGGACAGGGCCGCCGGCATGGCCGCTCCCGCTGCGGATTCTTCAAGATTCAAGAGGGCCAGAAGGGGCCGCCAGGTCACCAGACCCAGCCCCCGCAGCCACCTGCGGGCAACCTTGTCCGAGGGGGCGATCCGAAGCGGAGAACCAGACTCCAGGTGGTCCGCGGCGTGCCCAAGGGTCGTGATTTCGAGCCTGTCGGCCCGTTCTTTGCGCGCCCGGTCCAGCCGGCGCTCCACGATGTCGAGGTCGGCCAGCATGCACTCTTCTTCGAAGGCCACGAAGTCGGCGATCGGGTCGGCCTCCCTGGAGAGCGCGGGGTTGTGGAACCCGCCAAGTACCAGACACAACGCCTCTTGCTCGCGCATCCGTCCGTGCGCCCGGGAAGACAGGACCCGCCGGTCGCCACCGTACTCTCCGGGAATGTCGCAGAAGGCGATCTCGGCGCGCACGGTTTTTTTGGATCCGGCGGCCCGGGCCAGGATGTCCAACCGGGGATCGGGCACGGAAACCGTGCCCAGACGCACCTCCCCGCCCATACGCACGGGCGCCCTCAAACCGGTAAGGGCGTTGAACACGGTCGTCTTCCCGCCCCCCGGAAAACCCACCAGGCCTACTTTCATGTTGGGCCAATTTACCCTGCCGGTTGCCCCGCCGATTCCCCCGGCGGGGGTTGCGGGGCCGGGGCCCCGGTTCCGAACTTTCGCTGATTGTTCATTGCATTTGGGCCACGGCCGCCGGACGATCGCGACAATCGGCGCTGGCCCCCCGGGCCGCGCACCCCTGAACCGGAGAAACCGATTTGGCCGACAAGAAATTCACGACCGGGCGTTCAACCGGTCTAGCTGCCGGGATCCTGGCGGGTGCCGGGGCCGCCCTGGCTCCAGCCATGGCAACGCCTGACCCGGCAGAAGCACAGGAGTCGAACATGATCGAAGTCGGAGCCCCCGCACCCGATTTCTCACTGCCCGGCGCAACCCGCCACGGGGTGCTGGGCGAAGAAGTGCGCCTCAGCGATTACCGCGGAGAGACGGTCGTTCTGGCTTTCTTCTTCAGAGTCCGAACGCGTGGTTGAACTGTTCAAATGAGAGCGTACCGTGATCAGTACGCAAGCGTGTTCAACGAGGGCCGCAACGTGGTGTTGATGGCCATATCCACCGACTCCGTGGAAGAAATCGCCTCGTGGTTGAAGGACGAGGACTTCCCGTACGTGGGTGCGACGGACGCCGGGGGCGAGGTGTTCCAGTCCTACGGCGGAGGGCTGCGGGAAAACGGGACCGTCGATTCCCGCACGGTGATCGTGGTTGGACCGGACGGGAACGTGGCCAGCGTAATCCCCTCGTTCAATCAGGTTGACCCCGCCGCCTACGATGAACTGGCCGAAGTGATCGACCGGGTGACGCCGACGCCCGAAGACGGATAATAGTAGTTGCCTCATTCCTCCCGGTGGCTCAAATGGAACCCTCGGGAGGCTGGGAAGCGGCCCTCTCCGGCAATCCCCTGCTGGCGCTGGGCGCACTCTTCGCCGGGGGCGTGCTGACGAGCCTTACGCCCTGCGTCTATCCCATGATCCCGATCACCGCATCGGTGATTGCCGGGACGGCATCGGAAAACCAACCCAGGCGGCGCACCGTCGGGCTGACGTTGACCTACGCGCTGGGTCTGGCCATGCTCTACGCGCTGCTGGGCACCGTGGCCGGATTGTCGGGGACCTTGTTTGGCACGGTGAGCGCGAGTCCGTGGGCGCTGTTCGGCATCGCCAACGTGCTGCTGTTGTTTGCGCTGGTGATGTTGGACGTGCTGCCGGTGCCGGTGCCAAGGCGTTTGCTGCAGTGGGCGGGCTCGCGTGGCGGCGGATCCTATCCGGGCGTCTTTCTGCTGGGCGCGACTTCGGGCGTGGTCACCGCGCCGTGCGGGGCCCCCGCTTTTGCCGTGGTACTGACCTGGGTGGCTTCCGAGGGGGCCGGGCTCATGGGCTTCGCGTACCTGTTCGTGTTTTCGGTCGGCATGACGTCATTGCTGATCGTAGTGGGTCTTTTCTCCGGAACCCTTGCAGTGTTGCCACGTTCGGGCAGGTGGATGATATGGATGAAACGAGCGGCGGCCGCGATCATGGTCGGCATGGCCCAGTACTATCTGATTCAAGTGGGCTACAACCTGTGATGCACACGGACGGCGTTCGCCACGGGCCCGGCGTGCGCGCCGGTGTCGGCCGCCCCACGGGGGTCATCGGCGCGGCAGCAGTCGCCATCTTGTTGGCCACTGTCGGAGCCGCCACCGCCCAGGACACAGGCGAAGGACAGGTCAGCCTGCCCATAGGCACGGCGGGCCCCGACGCCTCGCTTGAGGATCTGGACGGGAACATTGTTCAACTGCAGGACGCCGTCGGCGGCCGTCCCGCGCTGATTGAGTTCTGGGCCTCATGGTGCGAACAGTGCGAGGCCTTGCAACCGCAGATGGACGCCGTCCACGCCCAGTTCGGCGACCGGGCCGAAATTCTGGCAGTCGCAGTCGCAGTCGCCCAGTCTCAGCGCCGGGTGCGCCGTCACGTTGAAGACGCCGGGCATTCATACCCCTTCCTGTGGGATGCCGACGGAGCAGCGGTCCGGGCTTACAAGGCCACCACGACGTCCATCGTTGTGATCCTCGATTCGGACGGCGACGTCGCCTATACCGGCGTGGGTCCGGATCAAGACCTGGTGGGTGCCTTGCGCCGGGTCCTCGGCCCGGATGGGCCGCGCGTCCGCCAACCCGCCCCCGCGGCCCAGTGAGCGGGAACAATCCCACTGCCGAACAATCCCACTGCTTTGGGCGTATATTGGCCCGCTTGCTTGTCCGGCGCCGGCAGGTGGTCGGCGCCGGATCCAGAATGCGGCGGTTACAGGACCCCGGGCACCGGGGTGAAGGAGGTTGGGATGTTGCCATCGCGGCTATCAACCCTTTCGGGATCGGCCCTTTGGGGGCTGGCTTTCGTTGTTGTCGGGTGCGCACCCCGGGCGGAGTCCGCCGAAAGCGGCGGTGCAGCCGCCGCTGCTGAGAACGGGGGCGGCGCGGCGGCCGTAAATCAGATCTCCGACGAGGAGCGCGCGGCCCGGGCCGCCGAGCGCGAACGGCTGGTCCAGGCGGAACTGGTCTCGGAGCGACCGATAGCGGCCGCAAACACCATCTGGATTGAAGAGATGACCTGGATGGAGGTGCGGGACGCTCTGGCCGACGGGAAGACCACCGCGCTAATCACCACCGGGGGCATCGAACAGAACGGTCCCTACCTGGCAACCGGCAAGCACAACTATGTCCTTCAGGGAGCGTGCGAGGGAGTGGCCAGGGCCCTGGGCAATGCGCTGTGCGCGCCCATCATCAAACTCGTGCCGGAGGGCCGAATTGACGAACCCTCCGGACACATGCGTTATCCGGGCACGATCAGCCTGCGCCAGGAGACCTTCGAATCGGTCCTGGACGACGTTGCGTCAAGCCTCCGGGCACACGGGTTCACTGACATCGTGTTCTTCGGAGACAGCGGCGGGAACCAGTCGGGCATGGAGGCAGTGGCGGACCGGCTCAACGAACGGTGGACCGACGCACGGGCCCATTTCATCCCGGAGTTCTATCGCTACGCCGAGGTGCGGGAGTACATGAACTCAGAACTCGAGATTACCCAACCCTCTAACGACGGGTACCACGACGATTTCCCGATAACCGCCATGATGACGGTCATCGACCCGTCGGCAGTTCGGTACGAGGAACGCGTCGCGGCGGATCTGGACCACATCAACGGCGTGTCCTTGACACCGCTCGAGCAGACCGTCGAGACCGGGCGCCAGCTGCTTGCATTCCGCGTTCAGCGCACCGTCGACGCGATCAACGCCTCAACGGGACAAGAATAAACGATGGATATTCTGGGACTATTCGATTACTGGTTGCCGATCCTGGTTTCGACCATACTCATGTTCGTTGCCAGCTGGATCGTCCACACGGTGTTGCGTCACCACAAGAACGACTATCGAAAACTGGGCGACGAAGATGAGGTGATGTCGGCCCTCCGCAACTTCGGACTGAAGCCCGGCAATTATGTCATGCCCTACGCCGGCAGCATGGAGGCGATGCGATCCGAAGAGTACGCGGCCAAATGCGAAAAAGGGCCGATGGCCATGATGACCATCATGAACCCCGGGCGCGGAATGGGCAGGAGTCTGGGCGAGTGGTTTGTTTTCATGCTGGTAACCACCACCATCACGGCCTGCATTGCCGACAGTGTTCTCGCCGACGGGAACCCTCAGTACATGGAAGTGTTCAAGTTGGTTGGGTGGGTCATGTTCATGTGCCACGGCATGGGACAGGCGACACGTTCAATATGGTTCCATCAGGAATGGTCAACGACCTTCAAGAACATGTTTGACGCAGCCATCTACGCGCTGCTGACGGCAGGGACTTTCGGGTGGCTGTGGCCGAGCTGAACCAGGACGGAAGGCCGCTCCGGGCCACCCTCGAGATTGAACCCGCCGCCCGAAGCGATCTGATTGATGTGCGGGAGCGGGTGGTGGCCGAACACGGAGACCAGTTCTCCGAGTTCCGCAGAGCGCTCTACATGTCGCATCACACGACCGCCGGGTACATGCCGCAGGGGCTGGTGGAGTCGCTGGGGTACGACGAAGACCGTGTGCGCGGCCACCTGCGGTTCTTCAACAAGGTCTACCCGCCCGATGCCGGGTACATGCACGACGAGATGGAGCTGCGCACCGAGCTCAGCGATCTTCAGAAGCACCACGAGCCGCGTAACGCCGATTCTCACCTCAAGTACATCTGCGCCGGCCTCCAGAGCTGCGTTTCGTATGAACAGGACTCCGGCCCGGTTTGGCTGGTGGAACTGGACGGTGTGCACCAGGAGGGGCGCCGCAAGAGGCGCACTACCGTGATCGGGTACAACGGCGACCAGGAGGTGGCCCGAACCCAGATTGAGGTAGAGGTCGGCGACAACTCCGTGTACGCCCGTAACCTCAGAGACTCGGCGGTTGGGTTCACCGACAAGGTCCTGGAACTGGCCCGCGAGCACGACGTGGCATACGGGAGGGTCGACGTGGAACTGGCGGAACCCGAGGCCGACGCCAGCCTGACCGTAAACGAATACGAAGTGTTGCTGATGACGCACGACTTGAGGACAGCCCTGACCAAGCCGGTTCAGTTCATGACGGGGTTTGGAAGGTCAGTGATGGAGGGGTTGAGGCATCCGCTCAAGGTGCCCCGGAAGGTCCTTTCCACTGCCCAGCTTGAGGCCATGCAGGTGCTGCGTGCGCTGCGGGATCCGCGCTCAATTCCGGGTGACGTGTTCACCGCCGCGCAGCTTGACGCGATCCAGGTGTTGTGCGGCGCGCTCGACCGGATCGGGATCAGCAGCTCGCTGGTGGCACGGATGGTAGCGCGGGCGCTCTCAATCCCGGTCCAGATTTCCCTGAAACGGAAGCGTGGGGTGAGCATTCCCGTTTTGGACCGCACGGGCGACGGGCTGGCCGAAATCCCCTGGGGGACCTACCAGAGCCTGATTCTGGTGCAGTGGGCCGCGAGTCTGACGGGCACGCGTACCCTGGATGTAACGCTGTCCAGACTTAACTGACGGCGGGGGGATCCCGTCAAATCAGCGATCTCCCCTGGGCCCCGTCTACAGCAATGGTGGCGCCGGTGATCAGGCTGGCCCTGTTTGACGACAGGAACGCCACCACGTCGGCCACTTCTTCGGCCCGTCCGAACCGCCCCAGGGGCAGGTTGGCGGCGATGAATTTCTTCATTCCTTCGGGGTCGGCCTTCACCCGCTTGTCCCAGCTGCCGCCCTCAAACTGAATCGACCCCGGGGCCACGCAGTTCACGCGGATTCCGTCGGGTGCAAGCTCAAGCGCCATGATCCCCGCAGCGGAAATCTGGGCCGATTTGGTCGTGTTGTAGATCGAGAGGCCGGATCCGCCCTTTTCGCGCCCGAACAGCGATGAGATAAACACGATCGAGCCCCCGCCGGCGGCGCGCATCAGCGGCACCGCGGCCCGTGCCGTCCTGAGGCCCGAAAGGAAATTCAGCTGGAATATGTCCAGCCAGTCTTGGTCGGTGGTCTCGGTGAACTGACCCCGCCTGTTGCCGCCCACGTTGTTGACCAGCGCGTGGACCTCACCCCACCGGTCCTGGACGACGGCCAGCAGACCGGCCGCGGCATCCGGCTCGGCCAGGTCGCAGACATGCGCCAAGATTTCGGTCCCGCCTTCCGCCAGTTCTTCGGCGGCGCGGTCAAGCGCCTGCTTGCCGCGGGCGCATATCGCCAGCCGGGCACCCTCGCGTGCAAACGAACGGGCAATTCTGAGTCCGATTCCGCGGCTGGCCCCCGTGACCACCGCCACCCTGTCCTTTAGTCCCAAATCCATGGCCGGTAGGGTACTCGCCGGGGGCGCGCCGCGCTACGGTCAACTAGGTTTCGGCCATGACACCAGAGGCGAAATCAGGGGGGAATTCCGGGCCGAACGCTGACGTCGCCCTGGTCACTGTCTCGGTGGATCTCGGGGCAGGACGCCGCGGGGTTGACATGGGTCCTTCCGCGCTCCGAATCGCCGGCCTCAACAACCGGATTCGCCAGACCGGCCGTGAGGTGGTTGAGATGGGTGCGGTCACCGCCACCGGCCCCGAAGTGTCTGAAGTGGGCGACCCGCAGGCCCGTTATTTACAAGAGATTCGCCGGGTTGCGGAGCAGACCCGCGAACTGGTCCGGGCTGCGTTGGCCGCCGGGCGTTTGCCGTTGGTCCTTGGGGGCGACCACTCGCTCTCGATGGGCTCTGCCGCGGGCACCGCCGACCACTACCGCGGCCGCGGGCAGGAGATCGGCCTCATCTGGGTTGATGCGCACACCGACATGAACCGTCCGTCCACCAGCCCCAGCGGAAACGTGCACGGAATGCCTCTGGCCGTGTTGCTTGGGCGCGGGCACTCCGCGCTGATTGAACGCGGCCCGCAGGTGAAGCCCGGGCAGGTCTGCGTATTGGCCGCCCGGGAGATCGACCCGGGCGAGCGACGGCTTATCCGCGAGCTGGGCGTCCGGGTGTTCACGATGTCCGAGATTGACGATCGTGGCCTCAGCACCTGCATGGACGAGGCGCTGGAGCGCGTGACCGCGGGTACCGCCGGGTTTCACCTGTCGCTGGACCTGGACGCCCTGGACCCCCGGCTGGCCCCGGGGGTCGGAACTCCGGTTCGCGGGGGTCTGACCTACCGCGAGGGGCACCTCGTGTGCGAGAAGGCGGCGCGCTCCGGGGGGATTGTCAGCCTGGACATGGTCGAGCTCAACCCAGTTCTGGATTCGGGGAACGTCACGGCCGACCTGGGCGTCGGTTTGATAGCCTCGGCCCTCGGAAAGCGGATCCTCTAGGTCTCCAGATCCCGGTCGAGCGCGGCGGACAAGTGCTCGGCAATCAGGGCACCGTGGTCCCGACCGTTTTCGATGAAGATCTTGTTGGCGTCGAAACCGGCGGCCACGACCCCCGCCACGTAGACACCCGGCACGTTAGTCAGCATGGTGGCCGGGTCGTGGGCGGGGACGCCGGTTTCGGGATCCAGCACGACCCCCAAGCTGTGCAGCAGGGTGGTGTCGGGTCTCCAACCCGTCATCGCGAGGATGCGGTCGTTGGGAACCACTTTCTCTTCGGCCGTTTCTCTTCCAGCGGTTTCCTCGCAGCGCAGTACCGCCACCCCCTCCCCCAAACCGACCACCCGCGACCGCCAGTGCATCTTGATTTCTCCCTCGGCCAGCCGGTTTCTGATGTCAGGCAGGACCCACGGCTTGACGCCCCGGTCGAATTTGTCCCCAAAATGGATCATGCGGGTGCGTGCCCCACTCCGGTGTAGCTCAAGCGCTGTCTCCACGGCCGAATTACCGCCGCCGACCACAAGCACATCCAGGTCGAAATAGGGAAACGGGTCCCGGTAATAGTGCGTGACCCGGTCATCGTACAGTTCGTCGCCCGAGTCAAGGGCGAGGCGGTTGGGGGCTCCGAAGCCGCCGGTCGCCACAATCACTCCCCGCGCCCTGGTCACGCGCTCCGGCCCGGCCGCGTGCTCTGCAACGGCCGCCGACCGCACCTCAAAGCCGCCAGGCACATTGAAGACCGCCGTCACTTCTTCGTACGGGCGGACGGACAGCCGGTGATGCCGCACGACGTGACGGTAGTAGGCCAGTGCCTGGCGGCGGGTCGGCTTGGGGTCCGGGATGGTGAACGGCACGCCACCAATCTCCAGCCGCTCGGCTGTCGAGAAAAACGTCATGTACCAGGGGTAGTGGATGAGCGACTCGGTGATGCAGCCGCGCTCGATCACCGCGGAAGTGAGGCCCCAATCACGCGCCGCGATTGCCGCCGCGAGCCCGCAGGGGCCTGCTCCCACGACAACCACATCGACCGCTTCCGGTGCTGGTTTTAGGGTCAAAGACCTATCCGTTTGTTTGGTCGGAACCGGCCGGCCAGGGGCGTCGAAGGGAACACGTCACGGGCGCGGACCGCGGACCGCATTGCCGCGAGATATTCGCGCATGCCGTCATGGGCGGGCAAGTTTGCGCCCACCAGCCGCTTGCCGCCAACCAGCCGGCGCTCGCCCGGTGTGGCACACCGCCCCCCCCTTCCCCCGACTGAGATGACCCCTTCCGCAACGCCCTTTCGGGGAGACAGCCGCCGGCCGCCCGTCGCAACGGATCTGCGCAGCGACACGGTCACTCGCCCCGGCCCCGAGATGCGCCGGGCCATGGCCGGGGCCGACGTGGGTGACGACGTGTACGGGGACGACCCGATGGTGCGGGCTCTTGAAGCGGCGGTTGCCGGTGTCCTGGGGAAGGAGGGCGCGGTCTACGTGCCGACCGGCACCATGGCCAACCAGACGGCGATTCGTGCCCACACCCAGCCCGGCGACCGGGTTTTGTTGGATGCCGGGGCCCACGCGGTCCGCTCCGAAGGGGGCGGTCCCGCGGCGCTGTCGGGGGTTACCGCCCACCGCCTGCCAGGCCACCGGGGGATCTTCACCGCGGACGATGTCGCTGAAGCGTTGGGATTCTCCTATGAAGGGAACCCGACGACCTTGACCCCACCCGCGACGCTGGTCTGCGTGGAGAACACCCACAACGGCGGTGGCGGGAGCGTTTGGCCCCTGGATCAACTCGACGCGGTGGCCGGGGCGGCCCGCGCCGCCGGCCTGCGCAGCCACATGGACGGTGCCCGGCTCTGGAACGCATCGGCCGCCAGCGGGGTCAGCCCGGCCCGTTATGCCGAGAACTTCGATAGCGTGTCTGTGTGCTTTTCCAAAGCACTGGGGGCACCCGTGGGCTCGGCGGTCGCGGGTTCGGCACCCTTCGTGGCCAGGGTCCGGCGGTTCAAGCAGCTCTTCGGCGGGGGATTTCGGCAGGCGGGCATCATTGCGGCGGGCGCCCTCTACGCTCTGGAACACCACCGCGCCGACTTGCCGCATGATCACGAAAAGGCTGCGCGGTTCGCGGAGGTCTTGGCGGGCGCGGCAGACCTTGGCGTGTCGGCCGTCGCTCCACAAACGAACATCGTCCGTTTTTCCGTGGGCTGCGACGCGGTTGGTTTGGCACGGCAGTGCCTGGCGGAGGGGATCGGCGTTCTCCCCACCGGCAGACGGCAACTCCGCGCCGTGTTCCACCGCGACGTGACTCTTGCGCAGGTGCAAGAGGCCGCGGGCCAGATCGTCACCCTTGTCGAACACGCCGCCAGGAGCTCTCGCCGGGCATGAACGTCTGGCTTGTTGCGGCGCTGGCCGCGCCCGTAGTCGGTGCGGGATTCTACCTTGTCTTCCACAGTCATCCCCGCACGATTCGCATGATGGACCGTGTCGTGCTTGTGGCGCTGCCGGTGTTGATCCTGCTTCAAGTCCTGCCTCACATGCTCACGGAAAAGGAGCCGCTCCTCCTTGTCTGGCTTGCAGTTGGCGCGGTTTTTCTGAATCTGTTGGAGAAGACCTCCCAGTTGTTCGCCAAACACACCGATAACGTCACGATCTTCGTCGGCACCGGGTTGATCGCGGTCCACGCGTTTCTGGAAGGCGGCGCGCTCCTGCCGGGTCAGGGGGGCGACACGGCGTTCCTGATTGCGGTGGTCCTGCACCGCGTCCCGGTGGGTCTGCTGGTCTGGTGGTTGCTGGAGCCAAGGCACGGCGCAACGCTCGCCGCCCTTGGGGTGGGTTCGATCGTAACGGCCACGCTGGTTGGTTACCTGCTCGGGGTTGAGATGTTGCCGGGCCACCACGAGACCATGGAGCGCTACCAGGCATTCGTTGCCGGTTCGTTGCTGCATGTGGTGTTCCACCAGGGAATGCGCGACCACCGGCACGCCTGACCCCGGCGTACCGAGACTAGCGCACCAGGTGCAGTTCGGTCTGGCGGCGTAACATCCACCGGACCTCGCCGTGGGGCGTCACTTCCGCCTCTTCCTCTTGGGCCATTCGCACCGGTTGATCGTCCCATTCGGGGACTGGCGTCGTCACCTGAAGTTCCGTGGAAAACCACATTCCGGGTATGACCGGCGGGTCGCCGCGACCGGGCACGCCTGTCTGATAATCCCACAGGCCGATCAACGGACCGGCCCCGTGCCCGTGGTCCCCGATCGGGTGGGTGTACATGGTCCCGTTCAGGCCCTCTTCGTGCATGCGATCCAGGGTGGTCTCCAGAATCTCGTTGCCGGTCCGTCCGACCCGGATCTCCTCCATGAGGATGTCTTGTAGCCGGTTGGAATTGGCGAGCGCCTGCCGCAGACCGGCCGGGGCCTCCGTCTCGCCTTCCAGCAGCACATAGGCCATGTGCTGGGTGTCCGTTGCCAGCCCGTAGGCGACTAACCCGAAATCGCAGTGCAGCACGTCGCCGCGTTCGATTACGATGGAGCCTCCGCCGGCGGGCAGGCCGCCCCGGCGCTGCACCGAGACCGAAGGCTGGAACCACGAATCGAGCCCCAGGTCGTGGACCCGCTGGCGCATCCACCAAACGACGTCTTCGTTGGTCGTCTGCCCGGGTACGATCACCACCTCGGAGAAAGCCGTGCCGATGATCTGGTGCACCACGGCCTGCATGCGGCGGTATACGTGGTCCATGGCCGGCACCCGCATCGCCAGGTATTCCACGGCCAGCAGGGGCCGCCGTACCACGCGCCGGGAGAGCTCGGGCCCCAGTGCGGCATCCATCTGTTCCCATTCCCCCGCGGAGAGGCCGTCGGAGAAGTTGTGGTCGTGCGAGATGTTTACCGCGATCTGGGCGGGGTCGCGCTCGCGGACCATGTCGGCGAACAGGCTCCACTGGTCCGCTCCCCATAGTTCGGCTTGCCGTCCGTCGGGGGCGGTCGCGGTGGCCCTGATGGCTTCGTAAACGCCCCCCTGGCTGGTGCCTCCAAGAGCCAGGCGGTCCACACCGTGCTCCTCGCCGCGGTCGTGGAAGATGTAGATGGTCCGCCGGCGGGCCGCGAAGGTCGTCGGAGACACGAGCGCGGGGAAGACCGGGTCTTCATTGTATTCGCGCATCGTTACCACCCACATGTCCACACCGTGTTTCCGCATCAGCATCGGGAGGTTCTTTTCGAGGCGTTCGGCGAGCCAGGCTTGCCGGGTCGTGGCCTGCTCCCTCAGCGTGCCGAAGGGGCGGTCGGCCGAGTAGTCCCTGGTCTGCGCCGCCAGTGGCGATCCTGTGAGCCAGGGTGTCGCCGCGACTCCGGCGGCTGCGACCGCGACAGCCGCGGCCCTGATCTTCGCTCGAATTTTCATTCTCTTTTCGTGCTTTCATCCGTGGACGGGTCGGGAGCGGAGGGGGGCGGGGGGCGGCGGATGCCCGTTCGCAGAAGCCCCTCCTGAGCAGCGGACGCCACCAGCCTGCCGCTTCGGGTAAAGAAGGTGCCGTGGGCAAACCCGCGTGCGCCGGCGGCAACCGGACTCTTGGTCACGTACAGCAGCCATTCGTCCATCCGGAACGGACAATGGAACCATACCGCATGGTCCAGCGAGGCCGCCATCAGATCGGCGTCCCGAATGGTGCGCCCGTGGGGTTTCAGCGCCGTCGGCAGAATGCCGTGGTCCGACGCATAGGCCAGGGTGGCACAGTGGATAGTCGGGTCGTCGCCCAGGGGACCAACCGCCCGGATCCATGCCTTCTGGACAAACCCTGACGGTTCACGGTGGAACAGTGGCATCGGGCCCACGGATCTGATGTCCAGCGGCCGCTCTTGGGTGAGCACGGAGCGCAGTGCCGGGGGGATCCTGTGAACATTCTCTCTCAGAACATCGAGGTCGCTGGGGAGGTTTTCGGGGTCGGGAGCCTCCGGCATCTCGACCTGGTGCTCGATGCCCGCCTCCGGTTTGTGAAAGGAGGCCGACATGTTGAAAATCGCCCGCCCGCGCTGGATGGCCGTTACCCGCCGGGTCGTGAAACTGCCGCCGTCCCGCAGCCGCTCCACCACATAGACGACGGGCACCGTCAGATCGCCTTCGAGGATGAAGTAACCGTGCGCGGAGTGGGGCTCGCGGTCGGGCTGTCTGATCGTCCCGCGGGCCGCCACAAGGGCCTGCGCCAAGACCTGCCCTCCGAAGATCCGGCCGGAACCGATGTTGCGGTTTTGGCCGCGGAAAATGTCCTTCTCAATGCGCTCCAGATCGAGAAGGGTCAGGTGTTGGGCCAGTGCGTCGCCGCTTGCCGCGCCGGGCGCTTCAGCCATCGTCGCGACCCCGCCGCGGTGCCGCCGCGGTGCTTGCCAAGCGCCCGTTTCGGAGCGAAGCTTTCGGCCCCGCGGCGGGCACCGGAGATCCGCCGGCCACAGTCATTTCAGAGGGAACCGACCGCATGTCACCAATCAAACGCTCCGTTCATTGTTTGCCGACGGCCCTTCAGGAGGCGCCGGCGGCGCCATTCGCGATCCGCGTGTGCGCCGCCATCGCGGTGCTGGCCGCGGCCGCCGCCGGGGCCCCGGTCGCGGCGCATGCCCAAGAGGGCGGCGCGCCCGGCGCGGCGGCCGAGGAAGCCGCCACCACACTGGACGGAGTGTACAGCGCGGCGCAGGCGGACCGGGGCGTTGAGGTGTTCCAGAACACCTGCATCGAATGCCATTTCGAAGAAGACTTTGGGCAGGCCTTCCTGGAGTCCTGGGTGGGCGCGACCGTGGGGAACCTGATGGAAGACATCATCGCCACGATGCCCGAAGACAACCCCGGCGGGTTGCCCATGGCCAACTATCTGGACGTGATCGCATATATGCTGAGCCTGAACTCCCTTCCGTCCGACGACGGAGCCGAGCTCACCGAGCAGAACGTGGTCGACATCGAGGTCCGCCCGTCCCCGCCCGCCGCCCGCGCCGCACCGGCCCACGGGGCCAGCCCGGCCCCGGCCGGGAAGGTCGTCAGCCCTCCGCTGGCGATCTGACGCGCCTCAAGGCGGCAACCCCCTCCAGAAGCAACCAGATCTCCAATACGAAGATGGCGGCGCCGATTCCCACGAGCAGCATCTGATCGGCTCCGTAGTAATTCCCCAGGTTCACGACCATGGCCCAGGTGGTCATGAACAGGAGAAACGCCATCGGCACCAGAGTCACCCAGGCGGACCTGCCTTTGCGAATCAGGTAGAGCGACACGATCAGCAGGGTCAAACCGGCCAGCAGCTGGTTCGTGGTGCCAAACAACGGCCAGAGCAGCATCCCGCCGGCACCCCGGTCTTGCGACAGGGCCAGCAACGCGCAGGCGACCACCGAGATAGTCGTGGCGGCCCACCGGTTCTGCACGGCCTTGACTTTGTATTCCTTCCCCAGTTCGGTGATGATCATGCGCTGCAGCCGCACCGCCGTGTCCAGGCTGGTCGCGGCAAAACTGATCACCACCACCGAGGCAAAAACCCTGGCGATGTCATCGGGTACTCCCACACCAGACGCCAGTGCTCCGACACCGCTGACAAATGCCGTGGTTGCGCCCGCCACCGCCGAACTCCACGAGCCGTAATGCGCCTGCCACTGGACAAGGCCGTGGGCGGCACCCTGGTCTCCGCTCAGATAAATCGCGAACCCAGCCGTGCAGGCGATGATCGAAGTCAGGGCCAGCGTCCCTTCGCCGACCGCTCCTCCGTAACCCACGTAGCGTGCGTCCGGTTCGGTGTTCAGCTGTTTTGAGGATGTGCCCGACCCAACCAGCCCATGGAACCCGCTGATGGCTCCGCACGCGATGGTAACAAACAACAGCGGGAACCAACTGGACACGCCCGCGGGAAGGTCGCTGTTCACGGCGGGGGCCACGACTTCGGGGTTCACGATGAACACGCCCAGCGCGATGATCCCCAAGGCCACAAAGAGCTGGTGCCCGTTGACGTAGTCTCTTGGCTGGAGCAGCAGCCAGACCGGTAACACCGAGGCGACAAACGTGTAGGCGAAGATGACCACAATCCAACTCAGCCTGCGCCCGTCGTCGGCTGCGGCCGCCAGCGCTGCGCTCTGGTCTCCCGCGGCCGTGGTCAGCTGCGCCTCGGTCGGCGCGAAGCCGATCAGGTCCGGCATCGTGAACTGCATGTCGTTTCCGAACCAGATCAACAGGTAAAGGGTCGCAAGGGCACCCAGCGAGGGCAGCAGAATCCCCGCGCCGGTCCGGTAGATCAGGATGCCCACGATCACGGCCACCACCAACGATCCCCAGACAGGAACAACGGCGCCCGGATTGGCCATGAACAGGTTGGCGATGGCAAGTGCAAAGACAGCGTTCACCATCAGTATGAGGAAGAAGATAATGAACAGGAACAGCGTCCTCGCCCGCCTGCCCATGATCGACTCGGTGAGCGTGCCGATGGACCGGCCCTTGTGGCGCGCCGAGATCCAGAGCGCCGCGAAGTCGTGTACCGCCCCCGCGAACACGGTCCCCAGCACCACCCAGAGGAACGCGGGCAGCCATCCCCAGATTACAGCGATGGCCGGGCCGAGAATTGGAGCAGCGCCGGCCACTGATGTGAAGTGGTGGCCGAACAGCACGTGCCTGTTGGTCGGCACGTAATCCACGCCGTCCCGGAATTCGTGAGCCGGGGTGACGAACTTCGGGTCCAGGCGGAAGATCTTCCCCGCGATGAAACGCGAGTAGAACAGAACCCCTGTCAGGAACGCCAACAGACCGACAAGTAGCAGGACGATCGCGTTCACCGCTCACCTCACTCCCGGTTCAGAGCTCTTTGGCCGATTCTTCGGTCTAAGCCGATTCTTCAGTCGATAACCGTTGACAACCGCCGGATCTCCATGCGCCGGAGCGCCTCCAGCCCAACCGCCTCTTCTTCCTGCATCATGACCCCCAACAGGGTCATTGCGCCTCCGCCGAAAGAACAGCGGATCCTCTCAAGATAGCGGCTCTGCCGGGCCAGGCGGCGCGCCGTGAAAGCATCATCTTGCGCCCCGTCGGGCAAGGGGGGCAGTATCTGATTGGTGATGATCGGCCCCACGGGAATACCCGCCTTGGCGAGTGCCCCGACCGCGCGCTCGGTCTCCGCCACGGGCAGATGCTCCGGCGTCAACACGAACACGAACGACGTTCTTTCGCGGTCCGTCAGCACGGACCGGACCGCCTTGAATCGGTCGCGCCGCCGGACCAGCGCTCCCATCAACAGATCATCGTCGAACTTCCGCGCCGGACCCTGATCGGTTTGCGGGAGGGCGACGTTGCCCCACATCCGGGCCAGCGAGCGCACCTTCTTCCGGGCGCGAATCAGGTTTGTCATCCACTCTGTCATGACCTCGGGCAGTGTCAGCAGACGGAGGGTCTGACCGGTGGGAGCCGTATCGAACAGGATTCTGTCGAAGCGGCGGCCATGCTCGTTCAGGATCACGGTGAACCGATCGAACAGGGCGGCTTCGACAGCCCCCGGCGAACCGCGGGCCGCGTCGATCTGGTTCATGGCCTCTTGGGCGATGCGTGGCGGCGCGGCCTCTTCAACTCGATCCTTTACGTCCCGGATGTAGGCGTCGGCCTCGGCATCGGGGTCCAGTTCCACGGCCTCCAAGTGCTCGTGGTCGCCCACCGGCCCGGGCGCGGATCCGACCTGAACGCCGAGTGCGTCGGACGTCGAATGGGCCGGGTCGGTCGAAACCAGCAATGTCCTGCGGCCCCGGTCGGCCAGGCGCGTTGCGCACGCGGCGGCCAGCGTCGTCTTGCCCACACCCCCTTTTCCTCCGAAGAACATGACCTCCTTGTCCACCAGGTCCGGCAGGAGGTCAGGGGCGCCGGCAGACAAGATGCTACGCCAGAGCGCGCGGAACCCGGGCCGGAGAGAGCCGCGAACCCCGTGACCCTAGCAGCAGCGGAAACCTCCTTCCGGCGGGTGTTCCAAGCCGAGCCGCAGGTGCCACTCGTGAAACTGGTCAACCAGGGCCGGATAGAGTTCCAGCATGTAGAACTGGGCCGGGTTGGGCACACCGAGCAGATCGGAGTACCCGAGCAACAAGAACGAATCGTGCTGACGGAGGTATTCGCGGTGTATCGAGGCCCGGTAGGGGGCTATGTAGAGGCCCTCGTAGATCTCGCGGGCCTGCCGCGGGGCTCTGCGAAGGGAGCTCCCGATCCGGCGCCAGCGGCTCAACGTCGGTCCCGGCCCGGTGGCGCGGGGGCCGGCGATTCTACCAGAGGTTCCACGGCGCCACCCTCCGCCTGGAGAAATCGAACTCCATCGAAGCCGTGTCCACCACGACTCTGACCCAACCGACTTCGGGAGATCCCGGCACTTGCAGCCTCGTGAAATCCGTCAGCGTCTCGCCCGTTCGGCGGTCGGAGAGCGGGTAATCCACCACATATTCATGGTCGTCGCCGTGTACCAGGAACACCGGCCTTTCGTAGGCGGCCACCTCTTCCTCCAGGCGCGCGATGAACGGCTCGTAGGCCTCCACATAGTTGTTGCTGTGGGTGTCCGGATCAACATAGGCGTGCGTCACCAGCACAACTCCCTTCGCATCGGCCTCGCCGGCGGCCCGGAACGTATCCTCCAGCCAGGCCACCGCAGCGGCTGTTCGCCGATCCGCCGCCCGGTCATCTGCTTCTTTGCGTCCGTCGAAAACTCCCCGTCCATTCCAACTGCCCACCATGTGGATGGTCGCGAACACGACCCCGCCGGCCTCCCAGCGCCGGTTCTCCCCGAACTCGGCCCAAAGCGAATCTCGAGACTGGGCCTCGGCCGGCAGCGGAGCCCCGCCGATGTTCACTCCCGGTCCGAAATAGATCCGCCGGACCGCCTCCAGGCGTTCCAGGGGCTCATAGCCGCCCTCGGCGGTGCCCCAACAGTCGGTCCATTCGTTGTCGCCGGGAGTGTAGGCGACCGGGTGGCGGATGCGCTGCAGCGCTTCCAGCCTCTCGCGCAGCTTTTCGTCGGAACAGGGACGCCAGAGCAGGTCGCCAACATGGAGCACAAAGTCGAGCGTGTCTGCGTTCAGGGCGTCAACGAGGTTCTCGAACTGACGCTCTTCGAACCAGTTGTAGGGGGTGTCGCCGAACGCCACGAACGTAATGTCGCCCGACGGACCACCTCCGGTGTTGTTGCAACGGGCTCCCAGTACCACGCAGACGCCCATTGCTACAACCACCAGCGCGGCCCGGAGGAGTCCGGCGCGGGACTTCTTTCCCAACCCCCGGGGCGCGATGCTCAGGGGATCAACGTGTCTGGAACCACCACAGTCGCCTCAAACACCTCGTGCGCGCCGAAATACCCCAGCGGACGCGGGTTGACGGAGGTCGAATTCACCACGTTGCCCTGGATGGTGGCAGACGGTATCGAATACGGATTGCCCAATCCGAGAGCGTTCTGTTCGAACACGGCGAGCATGTAATCGTGCAGGGTGGTTGTCAAGCCCACCTGCCGAACAGTCACCCGATCGCCGACGTCGGGGTCAAGCAGCGGGTCGGGCGCAAAGCCGGTTACCTCTTCTCCGGGGCGGTACCTGTCGCTCCTGACCAGCCGGAACTCGTTGCCGGGAACGGGACTGATCACAGGTTCTCCGTTCAAGAACAGCTCGTAGAGGATGGAATGGCCCGGTTCGGGCGGGTCGGTATAGTCCACCTTGACCCGCAGGCCCGCCGGCCGGCCGATGAACTCCTCTTCCCATTCGAAGTACAGCGAGTCGATCGGCGTTCCCATGGCCATTTCGACGTCTGACAGGTAGGTGTCGCCGTCCCACCGGATCTCCAGCTGGTAGGTGTATCCGGGTGCCATGGCCAGGGGCGGGCCGTCCAGGTGCACGTAGACCCCTTCCGCCGGATCCACCAGCGAAAGCTCGGCCAAGGTCTCCTCCTGGTCTGTAATCCGGACCTCCGCATCAGTGACCGGCGTGGCCGGGCTGCTGTCGAAATAGTCGCCCGTCACCGTGAGGCGGACCCACGCTCCCGAATTCCCGGGAACCGATCGATTCAGCTCGACCCTCCCCTCCACTACCAGTCGCGGTTCGGCGGAAGGCAACTCTACGTCTACTATTCGCTCGCATCCGGACGCCGCCAGCGCCGCGAAAACGGCCAGCGCGGGCACGCCGCTCAACCGCAAAAAACGTTCCCGTGAAACGTACATTACCCGAAAATTGAACCTTTCCCGAAAATTCGCAATCACCGTCAAACCGCTCGGTCCGGTCGAGCTTTCCGCGTCGGTCCTCATCGTATCAGAAGGACCACCGGTAGCTGACGCTCGGCACTATTCCGAACAGGCTGAACTCCGCTGCCTCGGTCTCGAAAACACCCGGGCTCGATTCCTCAACCTGACGGAAATACATCGACTGAGCGTTGAATCTGTTGTAGGCGTTGAAAACGCCGAACCTGAGTTCGCCACGACCAAACTTCCTGGTCGCCGACACGTCGAGGCGGTGGTAATCGGGCAGCCTGTACCCGTTCCGGGGGCCGTAATCTCCCAGTAACACGCCGAGCAGTTCGTACCGGGCAACCGGGAAAGTGGTGGGCAATCCGGTCGCGAAAACGAAGTTGGCCGACAGGCCCCACAGGCCGTCCGGCGACCAAATTACCGCCGCGGCCAAGTCGTGTGTCCGGTCATAAGGCGAGGGGTACCAGTCGCCCCCGTTGATCCCGATATCGCTGTCACCGGCCCCCGAGTCGTCCGGCCAGTCGGTCCTCAGCTCCGACCGGGCCAGCGAATAGCCAATCCATCCCGAGATTTCGCCCCGGTGCTTGCGCAGCAGAAGCTCAATCCCCCAGCTGCGGCTCTCGGAAGGGACCGTGACTGTCTCAAGTTGTTCGTTGAAAGAGATGTCGGCACCGGGCGTGAAGTCAGTCTGCCCCGTGGCTGCGCGCCCGTATGCCTCGGCCGAGAACGAATAACGGCCGCCTGCCCCGGTGGTCACATAACCGAGCGCCAACTGGTCCGAAACCGCCGGCTCGAGGTAGGGACCCACCATGTCCCAAGTGTCCAGGGGGCTCGGCGAGTTCGAGTTGGATACCAACCGGAGCTCCTGCCGGAGTCTCGAGTAACCCAATTTCAGCGACGAAACGGTGGTGAGCCCCAGGCGCACTGATGCGCGCGGCTCCAAACCCCAATAGGACGAAATCACGTCACCGGATTTGTACTCGGCCATACCGGATTCGACGCCCGGTTCAAACCGCCCGCGTTCTTCGCTGTACACCAGCGGCCGGCCGTTCTCGTATTGCTGCACGGTTTCGGGCCCCGTCCGAACGAACATGCTCGCCCTCAGGCCGTAGCGAACCGTTAGCGGACCGACCGATGCTTCGTGTTCGACGTAGGCGGCCGGCGTCATGGCCCGCCGCGGATCGATCACAAACTGATTGAGCGTCGGATCCGCGGTTGACTCCAGCCGGCCCGGATGAATCGCGTGACGCTCCGCGTGGAGTCCGAACTCAAGCGTGCCCGCCTCCTCAAGCTCCAGAGTCTGGTCCAACTTCGCGTTGAAGGTCGCAATCCTGGAAATCACGGTCCGGTCTACCGACGTCACCTCGACATAGTAGTCATAGTTGCTGTAGCTGACCGTGAAGTTGGAGAAAAGCGGCCCAAACGCGCGGTTCACGCGAACCGAACCGGCCGCGTTGCCCCAACTCGTGCCGAGGAAATCGGGCAGGGCAAGACGATCGCGCCCCACGAACCCCGAGACCAGGAAGGTGCCGACCCCGGGCACGTCCAGGTTCGACCTCAGATTCAGATCATAGAAATAGACCTTGCTCTTCTTCAGGTCGGGGTCGGACGAGAACACAAGGAACGCATCGCCGTAGGTACGCCGTCCCGCCACCAGCCATGACCCCTCTCCACTCCCGATCGGCCCCTCAAACGACGCGCGGGCGGACAGCAACCCGATCGATGCCGCACTCGCGAAACGATCTCTATTGCCCTCGCGCTGAAAGACTTCCAGCACGGACGCAGTTCGACCACCAAACCGGGCCGGAATCGCCCCCTTGTGGAGCACCACGTCGTCGATCGCATCGCTGTTGAAGGTCGAGAAAAACCCAATTGCGTGGGCGGGGTTGAAGACCTGGGAGTTGTCCAGAACGATGAGGTTTTCGTCGGCCCTGCCGCCACGCACGTTGATTGCGCTGGTGCCGTCGTTGGCGGTGGACACTCCGGGAAACAGCGTGAGGGTGCGCACCGGATCGGTCTCGCCCAGTACGACCGGCAGACGCTCAACGTCCGGAACAGAAAAGCGGACAGTGCTCATCTCGGCCGATGCCGGGTTCATGTCGGCCGGAAGGCGGTCCGCCCGCACGGTCAGTCCGGCGGCCGCCAGGCTCCGCCGGGAGAGCACCAGATCAACGGTTTGGTCAGCGTCCAGTTGCACCTGCGCACCGCTTGGGGCAAAGCCGATCCGGACGGCCTCCACCCAGTACACTCCAGGAGGAAGCGAGAGCGAGTAATAGCCGAACCGGTTGGTCGACACGATCGCAACGACCGAGTCGGGGAGCTCGGACCGGCTGACCGAAACGGCGGCCCCCCGGATGACATCGCTCGTTTCGGCGGACCTCACGTACCCAGAGATCCTGGCCTCGGCCGATTCCTGCACGGCTTGCACGGCCGCCTCCGAGCCGGCGAAGGTCGCGAACAAGACCGCAACGAGCCTCGCCGCCGTGCCGGGGCTCGGCACCGCTCTTCTACCTGCTACTGGCTGCTCGTTTCGGCAGTTGCTTACCAACTGCTGATCTGCAGGAGCTGGCCAGGGCGAATGGTGCTTCCCGAGAGGTTGTTGCGCTGTCTGAGGGAGCTAACGCTCACCCCGTATTTCCGGGCGATATCCCACAGCGTGTCACCCACCGCGACCCGGTAGGTGCGGTTCTCCGCCCGTGCCTCAAGCCGCGCCACGTAGGATGCGTACTGCGACGGGAAGAGCGCCACGTGGTAGTGCGGCGGGCGGCGTTCGCGCGTGGCTTCGAGCACGCCGGAGCCCTCAAGTTGCATGAGCACGGACTCCAGCCACGTACGGCACCTGCTGTTGTTGGGCCGCCGCAGGTCCAGGGCCATGCCCGTCGGATGGACCGATTTCGACGACGCGTTCCGCGGCTGGTGGCTCTTGGGCCGGGTCAGGCTTGTGACGTAGAGCAGCTCTCCGCACGCGGCGCGGTACTGCCGGGACAATCGCTCGATGAAGAGCTTCACCTCCGGGCGCGCCACGGGGAAAGAGATGTTGTGCAACACGTAGTTGCTCCCCTCGGGCACACGCACCAGGTAGCCCAGGGCAACGAACCGGTTAACGCGGCTTGCCGTGGTCAGGTACGTAAAATCGTGCTGCCGCGCGACTTGGTTCTGCAAGGAAAGTGATCGCGCCGAGCCATTGAGGCTGACCTGCGCCTCGGCGGAACCGCCGACAAGGCCTGCGAGAATGAGCCCGATTGCCACGTGGGCCGGCAGCGCATATACCCGTGACTTCAACCGTGTCCGCATAAGTCCCCCCCAATCCCGTTCTCACGCCCCCCCTGGGCACGGCACACCAGGACATCGCGCTGCAAAGTATAAAACCTTGACATCCCGGCTTCAAACCCCGGCGTCACACTGATGAATCCCGATTTGATCAGTCACGGTCAAAGTGGCCCTGTCGATCGATTCCAGTTCTCCGGTTATGGCGGTCACGGTGCAAAATAGGACCTGACACCATGCAGGCCCATCTCAAAACCTGCCGCCAGAAGCACCAAACCCGAGAACCGCTCGAAGATTCTGATTCCCCGGCGGCTGACCGCTCTGACCAGGGCGGGAGCGGTCAACAGCAAAATCAACACACTCAGGCTCGCGAACACTACGCCAATCAAGGTCTGAACCGGCAGGGCAGAGCCGAGGCGGTCCAACTCCGCGAGCGAAAGGGTGATGGCGGCGGTAATGGCCCCCGGCCCAGCCAGGAGGGGCATCACCAACGGCACCCACAGATGGTCCTCCGGGTCACCGGGCAGCTTCTTCACGGAGGTGAGGCCCGAGCCCTCGCCGCGGAGCAATTCCAGGCCGACCAGCGCCACGACCAGGCCGCCGGCCGCGCGAAACGCGTTGACGCTGATGCCCAGAACTTGCAGCAGCTGCGCCCCGAATAGGGCAGCGGCAGCCAGCACGGCCATGACTCCAACGCTGACCTTTACGGCGGCAGACGGGCGGCGGTCGGGTGCCGATCGAGTCGCGCCCAGGAAAAAAGGCAGTTCGGCAAGCGGGTTGGTGAGCGCAAATAACGTCACCGTACCATAGATGATCTCGGTCATCGCATTTCTCGGTCTTTCAGTGGCAGTGGCCCCGGGCCATCGAGTGGCAGGGGCCCGCGGGCAGGTCTAACTTCGCAAAGTGACCCCGAAACCGCGCTTCTGTTCAGTTTGGTTGTTTCTTTGCCTGGCGGCGGCCCCCGCCCAAGCGGCACTGCCCCCGCAAGATCCCGAATCCGGCGGCGATGCGTTTGTGGACTTCCCGGGCTACACCGGGTCGCGCGGATTCTATGTCGGCGCGGGCGGGGGACTCGTCGCGAGCGTCGGCCCCGAGATGCATGTCTCCGGAGCGAACAACCCGACCCGTTGCGACCGGCTCCTCTACGCCAACCCCGCCGACGCCCCGACCGACGCGGAGTGCACCAACCTGGACAACCCCCTGGCGGGACAGTTCACGTTCGGGCGAGGGAGCGGCGTGGCGGGGCATCTGGCTCTCGGCTACGGATTCGGAGGGATCACCGTAGAAATTGAGGGGACCCGGCAACAGTTCGCGCTGCCCACCGGCGATTACTCGACTACTGCCGCGTCGGGCTCCGCCATTACTGACAAAGACACGGAGTGGAGCGCAATCCTCCCGCCCCGGGCGTCCGTAACCGAGTTCAGTGGATCGCAGCTCTTGCTGAATCTCTATTTCGAGTGGGGCAACAGGACCCGGCTTACGCCGTACATCGGAATCGGCGCCGGCATGACCAGCTACCAGTTCACCTTTGGCGGCCAGTTCGTTCGCAAGTCGATTGCGGAAGGCTACCTGGAGGTATTCGGCGGATCAGCTTCGGAGGTGGACGATGCCCCGGAGTGGCAGCGCGCGGCGGCCGGAACCGTCAGTTCGTTCGACGGCGAGGTGTCGCACGGCGGCCTCGGGCTCCAGGCGCTGGCCGGCGCGGCATACGATCTCAATCCCCGCGCAGGGTTTGTTGTGCGGATTCGGTGGGTGCTGCCGCCAAGCGTGTCGGTTGAAGAGACCTGGACCAGTATCCGGGGGCATGCCCCGGTCAGGGCCGACGGGGCCCCGTTCGACACCCGGTTCGATTTCTCGGATTTGGGCTTCCTTGGCCTTTCCGCCAGCCTCAAATACGGCTTCTGACCGGACCTGACCGGCAACTCCGGGTCTTGGCGGTCAATTGGCAGGACCGCCAGAACCCCCAGGCGGGCGGTGCCGAAGAGCACCTGCACCGGACCCTCGCCCCGCTGGCCGAACGCGGGCACGGAATCACCTTGCTCGTGTCGGGGTTCGGGGGTTGCACGCCCCGCACGCGGCTCGACGGACTGGACATCCACCGCGCGGGCTCGCGCTACACGTTTTCCTTCGCCGCGCCGGTCTACTACCGCGAGCGCCTGGCCCACCGGTCGTGGGATGTCGTGCTCGACAACATCAACAAGGTGCCGCTCTTCACGCCGTGGTGGACCGAGGCCCCGGTTGTCTCGTTGGTGAATCACCTGTTCGGCGCGACCGCCTTTCGCGAAGCGAATCCCCTGCTTGCCTCGGCCACCTGGATGCTCGAACGGTTTCTGCCCCTGGCGTACCGGGGGGTGCCCACGATCGCCGTCTCCCGCAGCACCCGCGATGACCTCGTGGCGCGGGGGCTGGACGGCCCGATGCACGTGATTCCATCGGGAATTGACTGCGATTTGTATTCCCCCGGGCCTTCGGACGGACCCCTGGCCAAGACCGAGACACCCTCGATCCTCTTTCTGGGACGCCTCAAACGGTACAAGGGAGTCGATCTTCTGGTGCGCGCCGTGGGCCGACTGGCGGAGCGCGGGCGGCCGGTAAGGTTGTTGATTGCGGGTGACGGCGATTACCGCGGTGACCTGGAAGCACTCGCCCGCAGGACAGGGGTCGGGGACCGAGTCCGGTTTCTGGGTTTTGTTGGCCAGCAACAAAAGATCGACCTTCTGCGCCGAGCCTGGGTCCACGCGCTGACATCGCCCAAGGAGGGCTGGGGGCTCTCGAATCTGGAGGCCGCCGCCTGCGGGACCCCATCGGTGGCGAGCGATTCTCCTGGACTCCGCGAATCGGTGCTACACGGCCAAACGGGGCTCTTGACCCCTCACGGCGACGTGCCCGCTCTGGCCGACGCCATTGAGCTACTGGTCACGGACCACGCGCTCCGGAACCGGCTGGGCGAGGGGGCGAGGACCTACGCCAAGACGCTGACCTGGGACTCTTCGGCGAGGGCGGTCGAGACGGTCCTTGTTTCGGCGAGCGGTCGGCGGGAGGGGGGCCCGAGGCTGTAAGTTTACGGGTGATTCCGGTTTCCGAGAGCGTTGCCGTCGGCTTCGAACGGGTTGCTGCCGCCGGGTCAAGTTTCAGAGAGCAACATCAGGGGGAGAGACATAGTGGTCGATCAAACTTCTGGTAGTTCCGCGGCGGGGTCCGGTTCGGCCGGCAAAGCCGCCGTCATGGGGTGGATAATCGACGCCCAGGAAGATTTGATGAGGCCCGACGGCCGCTTCTACATACGCGACCTGAACGATGACAGCGACCCCGGTGCCGCGGAGGTAATCCCCGCACTGAAGACCGCCCTCGAATGGATGCGGGAGAATTGCGCGTTGATGGTGTTCACGGGTGGATGGCACGGCCTGGAGGACCCTCTGATTGACGCCCTCAACCCCGATCCGGCCCGGGGCACCTACCCGCCCCACTCGATGGGGCGCTCGCCAAACGCATCCGAGCGCGCCGGCGCAGAGGTCGTTTCGGAAATTCGGCCGCACGACCCGCTTATTCTGCCGCATGACGCCGTGGTTGCGGACGCCGAGGCCATCGCCGAGCGGGCCATCCGCGAAAGTCGCCCGGTATTCGTTCGCAAGGCCGGTTTTGACGTGTTCGAAGGCAACCCGGGGACCGGAGCCTTCCTCCGGGCGGTCAGCCGGCGAATTGGCGGAGACGGCGGACCGGCGCCCCGCCTGTTGGTAGCGGGCGTGCCGCGTGATCTGTCGGTCAGCCACGCGGTTTCCGGCATGAATGAGCGCGGGTACGACGTGACCGTGTTGAAAGACACGACGTGGGGTTTGGGGCTGGAGGCGGAGGCCGACACGCTGGCCCGGTGGGCCGGAGAAGGAAGCGTGACCACGCTCGGCGAACTCGGGGCGGGAAGCGCGGAGTAACGCCCGAGCCAAGAAGGCGCGCCCGGGAGGATTCGAACCCCCAGCCTCCTGATCCGTAGTCAGGTGCTCTATCCAGTTGAGCTACGGGCGCCCGCGTATCCGACCGGCAGGTCGGGACCGGCCTTACGTCGAAATAATGCCCAGGAGAGGACTCGAACCTCCACGTCCGCAAAAGGACACTAGCCCCTCAAGCTAGCGCGTCTGCCAATTCCGCCACCTGGGCCCAAAAACAAGATGCTCGGAGGGGGAGTCGAACCCCCACGGGAGTATAATTCCCACAGGATCCTGAATCCTGCGCGTCTGCCAATTCCGCCACCCGAGCGCGACTTGCGACATCACGCCTTTCCACCAATACGCCCGACAGGATTTGAACCTGTGACCTTCTGCTCCGGAGGCAGACGCTCTATCCAGGCTGAGCTACGGGCGCACGCTGACGGGAAGGCCCCGTCGCGCTCATTCGCTGTACGTGGTTGCCCGCCGGACCAAGCCCGCCGGGCCGAATGCGCCGCCAGGGAATCGAACCCCGAACCTAGTGATTAAGAGTCACTTGCTCTGCCTAGTTGAGCTAGCGGCGCTCAACATTCCCCTGCCCGAACTCCCCGCCCGAATCGCCAAGATGGAGCCGAGGGGATTCGAACCCCTGACCTCTGCAATGCCATTGCAGCGCTCTCCCAACTGAGCTACGGCCCCTCATTTTCGCCTGTTCGCGTCAAGCGCAGCTGTGCCGCGCGAACGACGCCCCCAAGGGGAATCGAACCCCTATCTCCACCTTGAAAGAGTGGTGTCCTTGCCGTTGGACGATGGGGGCCCGTTCCACCCACACCGCGTTGCCAGCCTCACTCGCGTCCCGCACTGCCCGCGTTCCCCGCACCTCCATGCGCCCGGCAGGATTCGAACCTGCGACCCCCGGCTTAGAAGGCCGGTGCTCTGTCCAGCTGAGCTACGGGCGCAATAAACACCCACGCCCGAATCGTCTCGCCACAAGCTCGCGGCGGGGATTGAACCCGCGACCTCATCCTTACCAAGGATGCGCTCTACCACTGAGCTACGCGAGCGATCAACGGTCCACCCGGGCAGCAGGAACCACAGGGGCGGAGGGACTTGAACCCCCAACCGCCGGTTTTGGAGACCGGTGCTCTGCCAAGTTGAGCTACGCCCCTGAGCCGACCTCACATCTCCGAATTGTCAAATGGCTGGGGACGGATTTGAACCGCCGACACCCGCGTTTTCAGCGCGGTGCTCTACCAGGCTGAGCTACCCAGCCGAAAACAGCTCCAGCACTGCAACTCCGGGGGCGGGATTCGAACCCGCGACCTAGTGGTTAACAGCCACCCGCTCTGGCCACTGAGCTACCCCGGACCGCTGCCCCTGCGCCGCCCGCACGCCGCATCCAAGCCTGCGGGACGCCCAAACCAAGACGCCCCGCCACGCTGCGTGCGGGGCGAGGCGTCTCAGAATAGCGGGGGCGGGATTCGAACCCGCGACCTTCGGGTTATGAGCCCGACGAGCTACCAGACTGCTCCACCCCGCAGCGTTGGCCTTCAAAAATGGCGGCCCGGATATTTCATGTCAACCCCCGCGGAGGCCCCCTGACCCCCGCCGGGGGTGCTGGTCCCCCCGGACGATGTCGGTCGCGCCTCCCGGGTCCCGCTCGAAGTGGAGCACCGCGGCCGGGGGCAGTCCGGCCCGCAGCGCCGGCGAGCGGCTGGCCAACAGTATCTGCCCCTGACTGACTGCCGAAACCGAGTGCCGAATCAGTTCAAGACCCGCCTCGTCGATGCCGTTCTCGGGTGACTCAATGAGGTGGATGTCGCGGTTATCGGGCAGATGCGCCAAGAGCGTGAGGGCCAGCAAGCGGAGCACGCCGTCCGATGTGGTCCACGACGGCGCCGACAGACCCGAC
The DNA here is from genome assembly GCA_021295785.1 of Gemmatimonadota bacterium. GTDB lineage: Bacteria > Gemmatimonadota > Gemmatimonadetes > Palauibacterales > Palauibacteraceae > Palauibacter. Next base: position 96,153 of record JAGWBR010000005.1, on the reverse strand, counting down.
GCGTAGTCCAGCACCAGATACGGACTGCGGTCTTCGCCGAGCCTGCCCACCCGAATGTCCTGCAGGTCACTCACGGCCGCCCGGGCCTGTTCCAGCCACGTGTTGAAGTGCTCGCGGTGCCGAGCGCGCAGGCTGTCGACCACCAGCGGCAGGTTCCCGCCGTCGGGCGCCAGACAAATTGTTCCAGGGCGGGCTCGACAGGGCCGGCGCAGCGTGGGTCCGTCCAAACAGAACTGGCGGATCCCCGTGCTCAGCAGGTCCCGGACCCACGCGGCAACAGGGTACTGCTGCCCTGCGGGGAGGTTGGCCAGGGTAGAGCGGTCCGCCCCCAGGGTGATGGTGGTGACCCACCCCTTCTTTTCGCCCTGATCGGTCTCCACGTAATAACTGTCGGTGCCCTTTTCCGACTTGCTCAGGACCGATTTGGTGCCAGGACGGCTGCCGACCAGGATCGTCTCCGGCGGGCACGGTGGATCCGGAAACAGGGTGCGCTGTTCACAGTCGACCGGCTCTTCGCGGGGCATCAACAAGCCGCGTTCGGACGCGACAACGGCGCCACCCGGTCCTCCTCGAATCGCTACCTGATACCGGAAGAGTCTGAAGCGTTTGTCCCTAGGCAGCTGTCCGCGCAGGTCCTCCGGAACGTCCAGCTCAACAGCCAGTTCGAAGCCTATCTTCCCGCCGGCGGGATGCCGCTGCCAAACGAGGTCCCGGAAGTCCGGGGTTCGCAACCGAACCGCGCGGCCGGGGCCTTCTCTTACCAAGTCGCCCAGGAACGCGACCGCATCGAACAACGTGCTCTTGCCCGAGGAACCCGGCCCGACCAGCACGTGAAACCGGTCCAGGGCCAGATCCACGAACCGAAGACACCTGTAGTTGAGTACTTGGATGCGGCGGATCATGCGAACTCGCTCCAGAACACGGGCGCGGCTTTTTGCGGCGGGCGGGTCTCTAGGATGCCCCACGGACCCGCACCCGTCAAACGCCCGCAGGTTTCCGCCTTCGTTTTTCCGTAGGTTTGAACGTATGAACTGCAGCAGATTCTGCAACCGCGGACCGAGCTTTCGCCGGCCGGGCCGCCGGTTCCGGGAAGTAACGGCGGGCGAAGACGGATGAAGGTCTACACCCGCGGAGGAGACGGCGGCCTGACCACCCTGCTCGGAGGCCGCCGGGTGGGCAAGCAGGACGCCCGCGTCGAAGCCTACGGGACCGTAGACGAATTGAGCGCGGCCGTGGGGCTGGCGGCGATTGCGTTCGAGGCCGAGGCACCTCGTGGCAAAGGCCCGGCGGCGGCCAAGGAATTGCGACTTATTCAGGCGGACCTGTTTGTGATTGGCGCGCGGCTTGCCGGGCGCTGCGCACTGGCGCAGCGCCCGCCCTCGACGCCGGCCGTATCGCCATGATGGAGGGGTGGATCGACCAGATGGAGGCGGGCCTGCAGCCGCTCAAAGCGTTCATCCTGCCCGGCGGGACCCGGGCCGCCTCGCAGCTTCATTTTGCGCGGGTGGTGTGCAGGCGCGCCGAGCGCAGGGTGGCGGCCCTCCTGCCCGACCAACCCGACTTGGCCAGCGAGGTGATCCCTTACCTTAACCGCCTGTCCGACCTGCTCTTCACGCTGGCGCGCGGTGCCAACATGCTGGCCGGGGTGGCCGAGACCGAGTGGCGGCCGCGCAGCCGGAAAACACCATGATTCGACCCGAACCGTTTCAGATCGAGCTCCCGGGCGCGACCGTGGCCGGCGATTACTGGAAGGGCCCGAACGATCGGGGCGCTGCTCTCGTGGTTTGCCACGGGTTCAAAGGGTTCAAGGACTGGGGGTTTTTCCCTTATGTGGCGGCCGAGTTGGTGGCGAGGACCGGCCACGGCGCCGTCACCTTCAACTTCGACGGGTCGGGAGTGCGCGAAAGCGATTTCGACGACCTGGATGCCTTCAGCCGCAACACCATTTCGCGTGAATTGTGGGATCTGGAAGCGGTGCTCGACGGGCTCACGGCCGGTGCCCTGGGGCGGTTGTCGGTGCCGCCGGCCCGCAGGTTCGGACTGCTGGGGCACAGCCGCGGCGGGGCGACGGTGATTCTGAAGGCGGCCCAGCGGCGTCAGGTTGAGGCCGTGGCTGCGTGGGCGCCCATCACGGTGCCTTCCTTGCTGCTCAACCGCAACATGATCGACGCCTGGGAGGCCGGGCGGGCGGTGGTGATTCCCAACGCGCGGACGAAGCAAGACATGCCTCTCCACCGCAACGGGTACGACGATTTTCGGGCCCACGGCGACCGGCTCGACGTTGTGGAGAGCGCGCGCCGCCTGGCCGCCCCGCTACTGGTTGTGCACGGAACCAAGGACGAATCGGTTCCGCTGTCGGAGGGACAGCGAATTGCAGAAGCAGCCGGGGACAGCGCACGACTCCTGACCATCGAGGGCTCGGGGCACACCTTCCAGGTAGTTCATCCGTTCCGGGGTGCCAGACCCCACCTGGAGATTGCGCTGGCGGCCACCGCGGAGTTGTTCGAATCGGTGTTCGGCGGGAGCGGCGCCGCAACCGAGGGGGAGAACGCTCAATGATCAACTCACGTGCGGGCACTCGGGCAGTCGCCCTTGGCATGGCCATCGTGGCCACGGCCATCGGCGGGGGATGCGGGATTGAGAGAGTCAGCAGCGACCGGCTCGCCGACACCCGGCTGGCGCCGTTCGACGAGCAGGCCGCCGAACTGCTGGCCGCGCAGGCCAACGCCTGGAACGCGGGCGATCTGGAGGAGTACCTGTCATTCTACGATCAATCGCCGGCAACTACCTACGTGCTGGGAGGCGAGCTTGTGAGCGGATTCGACGGAATCCGCAGCCGGTACGCTCCGGTGTTTTCGGCCGAGACCCGTGACAGCCTGCGCATGGAATGCCTGGACTGCCGCATACTGGACGGCAGGGCCGGCCTGATCAGGGGGCGCTACGAGCTGCACCGCGACGGTCTTGTCTCGTCCGGTGGGGTCTTTACCCTGGTCGTACTCAACGTGGAGGGCGCGTGGAGAATCGCCCACGAACACAGTTCGTCGGCGCCGACCCCTTCAAGCGAATCACCCTGATACCGAAGCACCCAGTCGGGACTGGTTAGGAAGCATACATAATGGTGCAAGAAGAACAGAACACGGAAAACGGCGCGGGCGGAGACGGGCTCTCCGAGGCGGTAACGCTGGCGCTACGCGATGTGGTGGACCCCGAACTAGGCATCAACATCGTTGACCTGGGCCTGGTTTACGGCGTGGAGGTTGAGGAAGCGGCCGCGTTGATCACCATGACGCTCACCAGCCCCGGATGCCCGGCGGGCGGGCAAATCATGGATGGTGCCCGGGATGCGGCCCAGACCGTGGACGGCATCGACGAAGCCACGGTCAAACTGGTGTGGAAGCCGTTCTGGACCCCAGACAAGATCGACGCCAGGGTACGCGCCATGATGGGGTTCTGATCAGGATTCTGGTCAAGCGACGGGCGGGATCGGGCGCGACCGCCACCGCGGCCGCAGCGCTGGTGGTGCTCGGGTGGACCGCCGCGCCTCCCGCGGCCACCGCTCCGCCGGGTCCCGTGCCGGGAGAATGCCGGGTTGGCCCCGAAGTGGTCCCCATGCGTCCGACCCAGCACGCCCCTTCCGCCGCGGGAGACATGATCCTGGCCCAACCCGAGTCCGCCTTCGGCATTTCCGTCGACACCGACGGGCACCAGGCCTACACCGTCACGCTGCGAGCCGACAGGCTGCCGCGCCGCCGGGGCGCCCGGTACGTGGGATGGGCCGCGACCCCCGAACTCACCGAGTGGGTACGCCTGGGCGAGCTGGGTGAAACAGGCCAGACCAGCGGCCAGATCGCCTGGAACAAGTTCTTGGCATTCGTGAGCGAAGAGACCGAGCCGGAGCTGGAGCGCTGGAGCGGCCCCATCATCCTGCGGGGCATTTCGCCGTCCGGCCGTCTACACACCATGGCCGGGCACGGGCCGTTCGAGGATGTCAGCTGCCAGTTGATCTATTGACCCTCTCGGCCTTCAACGCCCGCTCGGCCTGGCTGCTCCTGTTCGCGGGCCTCGCCGTCGGTCCGGCCGCCACACCACTCACGGCGCAGCACGCCAACGCCGGCCACGGCGCCCACCAACAGAACGGCACCAGCGAAGCAAGCTGGCGCATGCCCCCCCAACCCCGCCCCATGCCGATGATGCTCCCCGGCCTCATGGGAGCAGTGCCGGTGCTAACCCCGTTTCTGCCGGGGGCCGGCCTCGACCCCGCCGCCCTGCCCGAGGCGGTGCTGCGCGAAATCGTCCACCTGGCCGATGGCGACACGCTCCGGCTGGAAGCCGGGTTTGTGCGGCGGCGCGTCGGAACCCGCGAATTCACGATGTACGGCTTCAACGGGCAGTATCCGGGGCCGCTGGTCCGGGTCCCGCAGCAGGCCAAGATCATTGTCATCTTCACCAACAACATCGATCTCCCGACCGCGGTCCACTGGCACGGCCTGCGCCTGGAGAATCAGTTCGACGGCGTACCCGGCCTCACCCAGGATCCGGTCGAACCGGGCGAGTCATTCCTTTACCGCGTCTATTTCCCCGATGCGGGGCTCTACTGGTACCATCCCCACCACAGGGAAGACATCCAGCAGGAGCTGGGCCTTTACGGGAACATGATGGTGGACTCGCCCGAGCCTGACTACCTGGCCCCCGTCAACGGCGAAGACTTCCTGATGCTCGACGACATCCTGATCGACGAGGCCGGCATCTTCCCTTTCGGTCGGGAGGGTGCGGCGCAGACCCTGATGGGGCGGTTCGGCAACCACATGCTGGTCAACGGTGAACCCCGATGGGAGACGACGGTCCGAAGGGGCGAGGTCCGCCGCCTGTTCCTGACCAACGTGGCCAACACCCGCACCTTCAACCTGGTCGCAAAGGGGGCCGGGCTGAAGTTGGTGGGGGCCGATGCAAGCAAGTTCGAACGCGAAACTATGGTCCAGAACGTGGTCATTGCACCGGCCCAGCGGTACATCGTGGATGCCCGTTTCGGCCAGCCGGGCACCGTCGCCCTCGTCAACTCGATCCAGGCGGTGGACCACTTCAACGGTGTCTTCTACCCGCAGGTCGACACGCTGGGCCTGGTAACCGTGCTGGAAGAGAGGGTCCCCCGCGGCGAGGACCACGCCGAGAGCTTCGACTCGCTCAGAGCGAATGCCGACGTAACCGAAGACATCGACCGCTACCGGGCCGAGTTCGCCGGACCACCGGATCACGAACTGGAGCTGACGGTCCGTCCCGGCGACCTGCCGAGCGACATGGTGGCGGTGATGGCACTCGACACGGCGTACTTTCCGCCGGTCGAATGGAACGACGCCATGCCGATGATGAACTATCTGGCGACCTCCGACAACCTGACGTGGGTGCTCAGGGACCCGGCCACCGGCAGGGAGAACCGGGAGATCGAATGGACCTTCCGGCAGGGCGATGTCAGGAAGATTCGCATTCGGAATCTCCGGCGGTCGTTCCACCCGATGCAGCACCCGATTCACATTCACGGACAGCGGTTTTTGGTAATCGAGAGGGACGGCGTGCCAGCCGCCAACCTCGCCTGGAAAGACACGGTGGTGGTTCCGGTCGGATCGACCTTCGATCTGTTGCTGGAGGCGTCGAACCCCGGGGTATGGATGGCACACTGCCACATCGCAGAGCACTTGGAAGCCGGCATGGCAATGGTGTTTACAGTGGAGGAACGATGATTTCCGGGAAACAGGAACAGATGGTGGCGGGTCGGACCGTACTCGGGGCAGGGCTGGTCGCCCTGATGGCGCTGGCCGCCGCGTTGCCTGCCGCGTCGCAGGTGGAGGTCATGGAGCGGGGCAGCAGCAACATGGACGTGCTGGGGCACGTTCCGCTGGGGCCGCGTCTCAGCATTTCGGACATGGACGTGGAACAGGAATTGCACCGACCCTTCGCCTACGTGGGGCGCATGCAGTACGGGCCGGTCGGGCCCAAGGGCCTGGACATCGTTTCGATCGCGGATCCCGAGCACCCGGAGGTACTCTACCGGTGGCGGATCGAAGACCAGGACCTGCACACCGGCACCGGCGGCATGGACGTCAAGCACTTCAAGTGGAACGACCGCTATTACGTGGTGCAGTCGCTCCAGTTCGGCCAGGGCGGGCCCAACAGCGACATGGGCGCCGTGGTGCTGGACGTGACGGGGCTGCCCGATGCCTCGACCGTGCGCGAGGTGGCCCGGATTCGCGAACCGGACCTGCCCGGCGGTTTCCACAACATCTTCGTGTACAAGCATTCCAACATGAACGTCTACCTGGTCGCCACCGTTTCGGGTCCGTTCGCCGCGGTCTACGACCTGGGCGCGGTGGTTGAGCACGGAACCATGACCCGCGTGGCGGAGATCCCCGTACCCCCGCAGGACGGTTCCGCGGGAAGCCGCCGGGGCTACCATGATTTCTATCTCGGCTACCATCCCGACACCGGCACCGACCGGTTCTACGGGGGCGGCACCGGCGGTTATTACGTCTACGACGTGACCGACCTGGCGAATCCGTCGCTGCTCACTCAGATCGTCGGAGTTTCGGGCGTGCGCGGCGGACACACTTTCACGCCAACTCCCGACGGGAACTTCGCCGTTGCCGAAACGGAGTACCGGTACGCGCCGCTCAGGATCTTCGACCTGCGTCCGGGGCTGAATGGCGAGGTGTCGGCCATTCGCAGGCCCGTCGCGGCCTGGACCGCCAACTGGGAGAATCTCGTCCACAACCACGAGGTCCGGTGGCCCTATGTGTTCGTGTCGGGCTATCTGGACGGGCTCGTCGTGTTCAACATGATGGACCCCACCAACCCGATCACGGTCGGCCACTACGACACCTACCTGGGGCCGCCCAACACCGACCGTTACCCGGTGTTCAACGGCACGTTCGGCGTGGATGTGCGCAACGCCGACGGCCTCATCGTGGTCAGCGACATGAGCACTGGCCTGTGGACCTTCCGCATGGAGGGGTTCCAGGGGTGGAACGGCGAAAACTGGGGAATGCCCAACGTGTCCAGCGCCCAGGACTGGGACAACGGACCCACCGGCGTGCCGCGGGTGACGACGGACGACCAATAAGCTCGTTGTAGCGGGAGGTCCCTCGCTCGACCGGCTTCATGTGGACGGTCGGGTGGAGGCCTCGGCGGGAGGGGCCGGGCTCTACATGTCGCTCGGAGCCTCCGCGGCCGGGGCCGATGTCACGATGGTGGCGCCGCGTCCAGACCCGGTTCCGGGATTGCTGGAGGAGGCGGTGAGCGGGCTGCGATGGATTGGCCCCGAGACCGGCCCGCGCGGGCTGCCCCGGTTCGAGATTCGCTACGAGGGGGAACGGGCCGTCTATGCGCCGGCCGACTTCGGCGCCGAGGCAGTCCTTGGCCCGGAGCACCTGCCGCCGCTGTCGGCCGGCGACGTCGTCTGCGTGGCGCCGCTCACACCGCGTCAGTCGCTGGACCTTGCCCGGGCAGTGCGCGCGGCCGGCGCCCTGGCGGTGGTTACCACCTATGAGAACGGTATCCGCCGGGACAGGGCCTCCGTGCGGCGGGCGGCCGCTACCGCCGATGTGTTCTTGTGTAATGAACGGGAGGGCGGGCTGCTGTTTGGCCAGCGACCCCGGGCGGCTCCGGGGAAAATTCTCGTCGTGACCAGGGGCCGCCGAGGAGCGCGGTTGTGGCTGGGGGACCACGAGATTGCCCTGCCGGCGGTGAGGGCGGCGACCGTCGACCCCACCGGAGCGGGCGACACCTTCGCCGGGGCCTTCGCGGCGCGTATGGCCCTGGGCGACCATCCCGCCGAGGCGGGTCGGGTGGCGACGGAGCTCGCTGCCCTGGCCACCGAGGGCGTCGGCCCGGACAAGCTGGTGAGCGGGCGCTCCACGGCCTTGATCCGGCGCGTGCCACGCTCCCCCGGCGTACGACCCTGCGACAGCAGAATCACCGCGGTCGCGAAGACCCTCCGTTCGCAGGCGGCCGCGGTCACGCCGTTTGACTTCACGGGCGACGTTTTTCCGCCGCCCGGTCACGGCCGCGCCCTGGGTTTTTTCTTCGCCGCGACGGTCCAGCAATTCGGGTTCTGGGAATTGAAGGACGGCGCGTACGGCGGTCCCATGTACGGTACCGTCGGCGGCCGCACCCTCAAAGGGAGCGACTACCTGTGGGCCGTTTGCCGCCGGTGGCTGCAGGAGGCACCCGAAGAGCTGGACCCCGCCGGGCAAGCAGCCCTGACGGTCGATCGGTTCACCGCGAGAACGAGGTCCGACAGCGGGACCAGTCCGCTTCGGGCGCCCGAGTCGCGGCTGGCGGTCGCGCGGGACTACGGGCGGGACATGGAAGCCCTTTCTCTGTCACCGGCCGGCGTCACCGAAATTGCCGGGTCCGCGCCCCAACCACTGAAGACTTTCTTCACGCTGATGGACCGAATTGGCGGTTACAAGGAAGATCCACTCCGAAAAAAGTCGGCGCTGCTGGCCATGATCCTGGTGCAGAGGCCGGAGCGGTGGCTGGTACCGGGGCCCGGCGAGGAGCTGCCACCGATTGTCGACTACCACGTGCAGCGCAGCGCCCTTCGGCTTGGGTTGATTGAGGTGACCGATCCAGCGCTCCTCAAGACGCTTGCGGCCCGCCGACTGGTTTCCGGCAACGCGGAGCACCAGATCCGCCTGGCCAGCGCCGAGGCCGTAAAGGCAGTCTGCAGGGAGAGCGACCTGCCGATGGGCGCGGTTGACCGGTTCTTTTTCGGTAACCGCAACCGGTGCCTGGAAACCGAAACCCCGCTCTGCAGCACCTGCCCCGCCGACCCGGCGTGCGCGCACCGAACCGAGCTCTTCCAGCCCGTTTTTCGGACCACGGCGTACTAGCAAACCTCCGTCGCCGAACCCCTCACTACCGCCGGAGCGGTTTTCCTGCTAGCTTACACGCGATTCTCGCCGCGGCCGGGCGACCGTTGCCCGCGCTGCATTGTCTTTTGTTTTTGCTTGTTGACCTTCACGATCGCGCACATTCAGGTTCCAGGGAGATTTGTAATGAGACGCTATTTGATGACTTTCGTCACATCGGGAGCCCTCGCATTGGCTGCCTGCGGTGGGGCCCAGGATGGCGCGGACGCCACGGACGACATGGAAATGGAAATGGAAGAAGAGGCAGCGATGATGATGGCTGCTGACTGCTTCCTCGCCAATGCCACCATGGAAGAGGCCGCGGAGCGCACCAGCCCGCTGGCCATGACCGACTTCATGGTCGGAGGCAACGCGGCCCGGATCTGTTACGGCGCACCGTCCGCGCGCGAGCGGGTCGTGTTCGGCGAGCTCGTTCCGTTCGGCGAGGCGTGGCGGCTGGGAGCCAACGAGGCCACCGCCCTGCATCTGACCGGCGCGGCGATGGTCGGCGGCATGGCTCTGGACGCCGGCAGCTATTCGCTCTATGCCATGCCCGGCGAGACCGAGTGGATGTTCCATGTGAACTCCAACTTCGAGCGCTGGGGCATTCCCATCTCCGACGAAGTGATGGCCATGGATGTGGGCATGTTCAGTGCAGCGGCCGAGATGATGGACGAGATGGTTGAGATGCTGACCATCAGCTTCGCGGCCGAGGGAGATGGTGGTAATCTCATGATCCAGTGGGAGAACACCAGCGTTACCGTGCCCGTGATGGCACTCATGGCCGACGGAGACGAGGGCCATGAGGATGATGCTGACATGGAAGGAGACCACGCCGACGAGGGCGACGAGGACGAAGGCCACGCCGACGAAAGCGACGGAGACGAGGGCCACTAGAGCCAAGCTCGACGCCGGTCCGCGCGTGTGGCGCGGACCGGCCGGCCTGTTTCATTGCATGGTGTTTTCTTCCAGATCAACCTGCCGCGGGCTGGTCCCGGGCGGAGATGATCACCGGCATGCCCGCCGCGCGGAGTCGGTCGTTCAACGCTGGCAGATCCGACTCCAGCACCGCCTCGAACTCGGCGGCCGCATTCTCCAGACGCTCTCTCAGCACCGCGTGCACCTCCACCGCCTGGTCGGTCGGGGGAAAGTCCGCGGTGCCCACCGCGCCGGCCAGGTAAAGCAACCGGCCGTACACCTTCGCGGGCCAGCGCACTCTGTCCTGTCCGGTACCAGTGAGCAGCATTTGATAGAGCTGCTCCTCGACGGCCACCAACCTGGCATCCAGGCCGGCAATTGCCGCCTCCAGGTCGGACAGACCTTCTTCCCTTGCCCGCAGCACGAGCCCGGCGTCGCGCAGCTGCTTCCGGGCCAGCTCGATGTCGTTGATCACCGCGGCCGCTCGGTTCACGTCGTCGTGGATGGACTCCATCGCCGCGGTCTGTGCCGCGATGTCGGCCAAGGTACCCTCGCCACGGGGGTCCTTGAGCACGGTGAGCCCGGTCCACCCGCGCTCCCGCCCGTCCACCACGAGGGTCACCTCGTAGTCGCCGGGCACCACAAGCACTGACATACGGCCGGCGATGATCGGCCGTTCGCCGTCATCACCCACCTCCAGCCACGGAGCGTGCGGAGGAGGCGTGCGGAGCTTCACCTCGGTCGTCAGCTCCCCGTGCAGGTCCCACCAGACACGGTTCATGCCGGGGTTGGCGGTCCCGTCGAGGCGTCGCACCTCGCCGTCGGTGTCGCTGATCACCAGCTCAACAGTCGGTGCGGCATCGGCAGTGCCGGCGCTCAACCAATAACTGAGGGCGGCACCGTCGGGCGGGTTCTCGCCCGCTGTCGGGTCATTTGTCATCTCAAACGCCGCGGCGGTTTCCCGAAACCGATATGTGTCGCGCGGCTCGAACAGGTGTGCCTCCGAGGCCGCCACTTCGGCCGTCAGCTGCTGCAGGGGCCCCAGGTCGTCGATGATCCAGTAGCCCCGGCCGTACGTACCGATTACCAGATCGTTGAAATGCTCCTGCACCACCAGCCAGTAGTAGGGCGTGGACGGCAGGCCCGGCATGAACTCCCGCCAGTTCCGCCCGTCGTCGAGCGACACGTAGAGCGCACTCTCGGTTCCCGCGTACAGAAGCCCGGGACGCACCGGATCTTCCAGAATGTTGCGGGCATAGCTCACGGGCGAAGGTTCGATTCCGTCCGTGATCTTCGTCCAGGTTTCTCCGAAATCCGAAGTCCTGTAGAAGTACGGGTCGAAGTTCCCGTCAAAGTGGAATTCCACCGACAGGTAAGCGGTGCCGGCGTCCCATTTCGAGGCATCGATATTGCGGACCACCCCGTTGGGCGGCAGGTCCGGCAGGTTCGCGGTGACCTCGTTCCAGGTGTTGCCGCCGTCGCGGCTCACGTGCACCAAGCCGTCGTTCGTGCCGGCCCAAAGCACGCCTTCCTGCACGGGCGATTCGTCGAACGCATAGATCACGCAGCAGTACTCAACGCCGATGTTGTCGGGGGTGAGACCTCCCGAAATCCCCATCCGCGACAAGTCGCCGGTCGACAGGTCGGGGCTCGCGACCTCCCAGGTCTGGCCGCCGTTGCGGGTGCGGTGCACGTGCTGGCTGGTCACATAGATGGTGTTGTTGTCGTGGGGCGAAATCACCACGGGGAACGTCCACTGGAACCGGTAGCGAAGCTCCTCCGCCGGCCACCCGCCGGTCGATTCCGGCCACACCTCCACGTTCCTCCACTGCCCTGTGCTCACGTCGTGGCGGACCACGATGCCACCCCGCGCTCCCGCCCCCGAGGCACTGGACCACACGATGTTCGGATCGGTCGGATCGGCGGTTGCAAACCCGCTTTCTCCGCCGCCCACCTCGCGCCACTCGCCGCGCGGGATGTCGCCGGGGCCGAATCCGCCCTGGGTAGTGCGCGACGGACCCCGCGCCGACGGGCCGTCCTGGCGGTTACCGAGCACGTTGTAGGGCACGGCGTTGTCGGCCTGCACATGGTACATCTGCGCGATGGGCAGCTGGATTCGCCGCCAGCTCTTGCCCCGGTTGTGGGAAATGGAGACGCCGCCATCGTGGGCCACCGCCATCCGGTCGGCGTCTGAAGGGTCGATCCACATGTCGTGATGATCGAATCCCGGCCGGGTCCGCCCCACCGTGTTCTCGAACGTGGCGCCGCCATCGCGGGTGACGTTGTAGGGGGCCGCCAGGAAATACGCCTCGTCTTCGTCAGCGGGCGATACCGCGCACCGCGTGTAGTACGCGCTCCGGCCCGCCAGGTCGCGGTTGTGCGAGACCAGGCTCCAGTTGCGTCCGCCATCATCCGAGCGCCAAAGCTCTCCGCTTTCGGTCTCCTGGCCGTGCCAGGGCACGCCGTCGCCCGTCTCGATGAGCGCGTAAACACGGTCCGGGTCACGGGGCGTAATGCACAGGCCGATCTTGCCGACGGGCAGCTTCGGCAGCTCGCTGCCCTCCAGACGCCGCCACGTGTCGCCTCCGTCGCGGGTCATGAAAAGGCCGCTGCCCGGCCCGCCGCTTTCACGGGTCCACTGGTGCACCCTGACCTGCCACATCCCCGCAATCAGAACCGACGGATTGGCCGGGTTCATGATCAGGTCGGACGCGCCCGTGTTTTCGTCAACAAACAACACGTGCTCCCAGGTCTCTCCGCCGTCGGTCGTGCGGAAGATTCCCCGTTCGCGCTGGGGTCCGTGCGCGTGCCCCAGAGCCGCCACATAGGCCACCTGCGGGTCGAATGGGTGGGGCACTATGCGGCTGGTGCGGGTGGCGATCCCCTCCAGGCCGACCCGGGTCCACGTATCCCCCGAGTCGGTCGATTTGTAGATGCCGTCGCCGACGGACACGTTCGACCGGATGAACGGCTCCCCCGTGCCCGACCACACCACGGACGGATCCGCGGGCGACACCGCCAGTGCGCCGCTGGCCCCCACGGGCTGATCGTCGAACACTGGTTCCCAGTGGTTTCCGCCGTCCTCGGTCTTCCAGACCCCGCCCGTGGCCGCGCCCACGTAGTAGACCATCGGGTCGCCGGAGACCCCTGCAACCGCCACGGTTCGGTTCCCCTCCGGGCCGATGTGCCGGGCGGCAAGGGCCGACACATGCTGCGGCACCAGTTCCTGGGCACCCGCGGGAGCTGCGGCCACCAGCCCGGCGACGACCGCCAAACCCGCTGCTGGGCCGCTCGCCATCACTGGGTCACGGCCGGGCCGCGGGAGTGCCTCTCGAACCACTCGCGCAGGAACAGCTGACTGCGGAGGAAGTTGGACGGCGTGCTGGAGGTGCCGTGCCACTCGTTCCTGAACCGGACCATGACCGTCGGCACGCCCAGCACCTTGAGCGCCGCATAGTACTCTTCGGTCTGCGGCATGGGGGTGCGCAGGTCCATCTCTCCGGTCATGAGCATGGTCGGTGTGGTGACGTTACCCACGTACATGAGCGGCGACCGCCTGAGGTGCTCGCTCGGGTCGTCCCACGGAAAGTGGTCGAAGTTCCGGTACCAGCCGATGCCGTCGGTCGTGCCGACAAACGACAGCCAGTTGGTGACCGGGCAGTTGGCCGAGGCCGCCGCGAACCGGTTCGTGTGGCCCACTACCCAGGAGGTCAGAACCCCACCGCCGGAGCAGCCGTACACGAACATGTTCTCTTCGTCGATATAGCCGCGCGAAACGACCTCGTCGACGCCAGCCATCAGGTCGTCGAAGTCCTTTCCGGGGTAGGCCCGCTTGATGGCGTTGCCGAAGGCGCTGCCGTAGCCGCTGCTGCCGCGGGGGTTGGTGTACACGATCACGTAGCCGTTCGCGGCGTGTTCCTGCCATCCAAAGTTGAATCCGGTGTTGTACATCCCGTGCGGCCCGCCGTGAATGGCCAGCATCATGGGATAGTCCTCGTTCGGATCGAAATCCGGCGGACGGATGATCCAGCCCTGGATGTCCAGGTCATCGGTGGATTTGTACCAGAACTCTTCCACCTCTCCCATGCTCACGCCGTGGAGCACGTCGCCGTTCACGTCGGTGAGCGTGGTCATGTCGCCCGGAGACGACAGGTCCAACGCGACCACGTCGGCCGGTGCCTGCGGAAGCGTGAGCGTTCCCACAGCCCTGCCCTGGTGGTTGAAGTTGGAGAGGGCGAACAAATGACGGCCCTCGGTCAACCGGGTTACCCCTCCGTCAAGGCTCACGAAGTGCAGGTCCCGCGAGCCCTCGCGGTTGGAGTTGAAGTAGAGCCCGGATCCGTCGGGAGCCCACTGGAGGCCGCCGGAGATTGACCGGTCGAAATCGCCCGAAATCATCCGCGAGCCTGAACCGTCGGAGTCCATCACGTAGATGCCCATGTTCCGGTAAGTGTCGTTATGAAAATCGACGCCCCGGTAGGCGATCAGCGATCCGTCGGGCGACGGCACGGGGGAGGTGTCAGGACCGGTGCGGTTCGTGAGCTGGCGAATGCCGCCCTGGTTTACGTCTACGGCGTAGATCTCCGACTCGCGCCAGGCGAGCTCTGCGTCGGCGGTGCGCAGCGACGAGAACACGATCTCGCTGCCGTCGGCCGTCCACCGGCCCGCGGAGTGGTTCCAGTCACCGCCGGTCAGCTGGCGGGCCGTGCCACCGCTGGCCGGCACCACGAAGATGTGCCGCCAGCCCGTGTCCGAGTATCCGCGGCGGTCCTGCCGGTAGTCGGCGCGCGTAACCACCTTGGGCCCTTCGGTCCATGTGGCGCCCTTGGGCTTGCCCGGCGGGGTGACGCTCCATGCGGGGTCGGCGTCGACATTCATGGTGAACGAAATCATGGTGCCGTCGGGTGACCACCGGATGCTGCCCGGCGATTTCTCCAGTCGCGTGATCTGCGACGTGGCTCCTTCCGCGTCCATCCAGCGCACGAAGATCTGTGATCCCTCGGGTTCGCCGCGGGCCGTGTAGGCGATGCGGGTGCCGTCGGGCGACCAGCGGGCCCCTGAACCCTCAACCAGGAAGCGGTGACGCGATCCGTCGGCATCCATGATCCACAGAGACGACTCGCGCGCGTCGTTCATCTTGTCGATCCAGCCGAGGGTGTAGATGATCCGGCTACCGTCGGGCGAGATCCGCGGGTTGGAGACGCTCTCCATGTCCAGGTACATCCCGAGCGAGAGCTTCTTCATTGCCCCGTCCTGTGCCACGGCTGGCACCGCGGCGGTCAGGGCAAGGGCAGCGACCAGAATCATGGCGCCAGAAGCGGGAAGCGGGAAGCGGCGGCGAATAAAACGGGTCCTCATGGCGGTTTCTCCGTTGTGGGAGCGGCGGCTTTGGACAGCCCCTCAACGTAATGCGTAAGGGAACGGGGCGAACGGCGCTATCTTGACCCGATGCTTCCTCGCACCACTGTCCGCGGCCGCCTTGCCTCCGCCTGTGTGGGCGGCTTGCTCGCCCTAACAGCTCGACCGGCTCCGCAAGCGCGACCCCGGCGGGAACATCGTGATCGGTAGGCGGAATCGGTGGTCGGCATTGCTGGAATGGGCAGTGCCCGCGCAAAGCTCAGCCGAGAGGCGGCCTGATTGTTGAGCCGGCCGCTTGTCCAAAAAACCGGGACCACCTCACGGCGCGCCAAAGCCCGTCGAGGCCTACAGACATTCTATTTGCTCTCGACACTCCCGACAGTTACCACTTGACAGAGCACGCTTCGTCTGGTAGCGATATCTGCTGCAGAGTAGTTCATTTCCAGAGCTTCCGAGGAGGTCTCCGATCTGCGAGATTCCGCGACGCCGGGATTGAGTACCGGCCCCGAGCTGTCTTGACGGTGCTGGACCGGGACGGAGACATCCTCGCTGCCTATCGCGTTGATCCTTACGACCCGTGGGAAATCACAGTGACTGAGACGGTCATTGTGTTGCTCGCCCTTGATGAATCCAGACAGCGGAGGGTATTGCTATTCGACAACCCTATGGCCATTGACCACACTGCCAATGCCGAACGTCGGAGCTGCCTCTAGCAACATTGCAGTGGACCGCCGAGAACCACGGGGGGCGCTGGTGTCGCGAATCTACGTCACGTCTTGCGTTGTTTGCGCCTTCGGCTGCTCGTCTGGAACCGAGTCCGGCGCGGTTCTGGACAGCCGGGTAGTGGAAATGAAGGTGGATCTCAGAATCGGCAGTGTCAGTGGCGCAGAAGAGACTCAGTTTGGGAGAATCACGGCGCTTGCGTTGGACGACGATGGTTCGGTGTACGTAGGGGACGGGCAGAACTACGAGGTGCGCAAGTTTGATCGCAACGGGCAATTCCTGGTGAGTTTTGCCGCAAGAGGCGAGGGGCCAGGCGAGATCGGTGACCTTTCCGGACTGGCCATCCTTGAGGATAGGCAAGTGGCGATTGTAGACCGGCCTCGGAGACGTATATCTTTGTTTGACTCGTCGGCTGGGGAGTATCTTGGGCAATGGGAAACCCCCAATCAATGGTTGACATCGTCACGGCATCTTATCGCGAGTAGGCTGGGGGGTGGAGCCTATCTCGGCTTGGCCCCACAAATGTCACTCGACGGGACGCCAGTGTCATGGCCTCGCCCTGTGTTCGTATCTGTCGACGCTCACGGCAACTTGCTGGACACTATCTGGGCTCCCGAGCGATATGTCGAGCAATGTGGAACACGATCAAGCCATGCTGTCAGGAGTGGCTTTTTTGAAGATCTGCGTGTGCGGTACGCCCCGAAAGTCGTATGGACGATCAGCTCCCTTGGTGAACTTTTCATCGGGTGCCCTAAGGAGTTGCGATTCGATGTCATATCGGAAGGTAGATCGGTGGTGTCGAGTGAGACCGTACCGCTGGAACCAGTACCGATTCCCGCAGACGAGATGACCTGGTTTCTGAGCGAGATTGAATCGAATCGGGGTTTGGCTGAGCAGCTCGCCAGAATCAACGCGGTGGAAACAGATCCTGTGCGCCAACTTCTGCGCTACGACTACCCTGATAGCAAAGCCGCATACAAGACAATCACTGTGGCTCAGGACGGGAGAGTTTGGGTTCAACTTTCGCAACCGAGCATAGAATCCGCTGCCCCAGACGGAAGCATCTATTGGCAAAACCAGATGGGCGGTGCATTCGAGGTATTCGGACGGTCAGGAGCACATATTGGCAGGGCGACATTGCCCGCAGATGTGTGGATCGATCCCGACACACCGTCCGGCGTAGCGGCTGTGATCACAAATTCCCATTTCTGGGCGGTGACGTTGGATTCCCTGAGTGTCCAATCCGTAACGCGCTTCACCATTTCGTGGCCCACCGGAGAGAGCGGTGGCTGAATGCGTGACTGTTTGTAAGAGTATGATATTCACCTGACACCCGGCCTCGCCGAGGTCAGAATTCATGCTGCGGTTTTGACCGCCTTTCTGGTTGGCTTCTTTCGGGCCGGGGACTTCTTTGGGATCCCGGCCTTGAAGACTTCGTAGGGCGTTTATCCCTTCATGCCGCGGCCGCAGTGTGGCCTACGGGTGTTGTCGGTCTCAAGATAGCCGTCCAGGTCTGGACCTGACCCGCTTTCACGGACGGTTAGTGTTAGCGCGTGGCCAGAGCGGCAAGAATTCGGATTCGTCGGGAGCTGGCTCGATCCAAGTCGCGTTGGTCTTGGGTCCGGTTTCGGTCCCGGCCACATAGCTTAGGCGAGCGTTCTCCTGCCGTGCCTCGGGCGACCTCCCCTTCAGCATCTGCGGTATTGTCCTTGGTCTATGCTTCTCAGGCGGCGCGGCGCTGTGCTTCGATCTCTGTCACGCTCTCCTGCATGAGCACCCACACGAACCCGACGAGTTCCCTGGCCACCGCGACAGCTGCGATCTGATTGTTCGTCCGGAACGCAAGCCGCTTGAACACCTTGTGCTTTCGCGCCAAACGGTCGAACATCCGCTTCACCAGCACCGGCTCCCGCGATCCCTCGGCCACAACCGCAATCGTCACCGTGTCCTTGTGCACATCCATCCCGACATACCGAGTTGGAGTTGCCCGCGCGGTGAACGGGTAGGTTGCTACGGATGTCGCTTATGTGCGAACCGACGAATATGAAACGGATTTGGCGAAGGAGACATGACATGAGGCGTTTTCCGTGCCGACGGACCGCTACGGCCGCGTTTCTACTGGCCGCGACCGCCTGTTCCGAGGGAGGGCAGTCCGGTGTCGCCCTGCCGGAGGTCCCCACCTTCGAAGGCACCATCGAGCTCGAGATTGGTGATGTCGACGGCGACGACCCCTATTTGTTCTCCTACATCATGGATGTCGTGGCCGACGAACTGGGACGGATAATCGTCGCAGACCGGAATTCCGCCGAAATCCGGGTCTTCGGGCCCGAAGGGGATTTCGCGTTCCACTTCGGCGGGCCGGGCGAGGGTCCCGGCGAGTTCGGAGACCTTTGCTGTTTGGGGTTTGCCCCCGGTGGGGAACTGTGGGTGCGCCAGAGTGCCCGGTACAGTGTGTTCCTGCTCGGTTCAGACGGCGCGGAGCCCCAGCGGGTCCTGAGAACTCCCCACCCCGGTCAAATCGGCTTGATGGCTCCATTCACCTTCGACATGGGGGGCAACCTCGTCAGTGTCGGTCCCGTGAGCGGCAACGGCGGCGCGAGCCTGGATGCACGGTTCCGCGTGCTTCCCGACGGAGCTGTGGACACCGCCGTGATGGCGGACGCGGAGCGCCAGTCCGTCAGCCAGGCGACCGTGCCGTTTAACAGGGCGGGGATGAGTGCCCTCGTGTACCTCCATCAGCCCTTCGGCCCGCAATGGATTCACGCCCACGCGAACGGCGGAACATGGGCGGATGCGGTGACCTCTGACTACGCGATCAACCTTCACCATCCCGATGGCACCGTTGCCCTGATCGAGGGTCCCGCGCTAGAGGGACCGCCGCTGAGCGAGAGTGACAGGGACTGGGCGCAAACCCGGATGGAAAGCGAACTGGATCGTGCCGGCATCGGCAGACACCCCTTCCAGATTCCCGACCGCAAGCCGCCGCTGGCGGACATGTTTTTCGATAGCGGGGGTCGGCTGTGGGTCGTGAGGACGCTTGCAGCAGGCGAGTCGGTGCGCAGTGCCGACGTGTGGGACGGAACGACGCTCGTAGCGCACTATCGGTGGCCGAGCCGCATCCGCAACTCGCCGACGCCGTGGGCTACGGAGTCCGCGCTGTACGGGGTGACGGCCGACACGCTCGGTGTCCAGCGCACGGCACGGGTGCGGTTCGAGAGACGGTAGCGCGAGCGCCGTCCGTCTGTCGGGCCCCTCTCTGCCCCCTACCCCTCCGTCACCTCCGCCGCACCCTTCAGGTGTACAAGTACGCTGATCACCCGGCCTCGGCGAGGCCCGGTGTCAGGTGATTACCATACTTGTACAGCCGCAGAATCAGGGCGAGCGAAGACTGACCCTGAACAACGTGATGTAGGGAACGCCGGCGTCCGACTCGTGGTAACGTCTCAGGAACATCGTACCGGTTCCATCCACAAAGACGCCCTGGATGGCGTCATCGTGCGACCTGGCAATCGTTCTGCCCGTGGCTGGATCGACGAGGTCAAGCCACCGACCGCCATCGGGAAGACCCCAAATCACCCACAAGCCCCGATCGTCCTGTGTCAAGTCATTGAGGTCTGCTTCTCCGTTCCGCTTGTACACCTTCCAATTCCGCGGCAGGCTTGCGATGTTCCATTTCGTGAGATGATTGGTATCGCCGCCCTCCAGCACCCAAATCGATTGGGTGCCGCCTGTAATCGGCCACAAATCCCAGCCCGGATCGCCGACCACGGGGCCCCGACCGCCAAACGACTCGACCTCGCCGGACAGGTTCAGGATGTGAAGCGGATTCCCGGCAGACGTCCGCGTAGGCACCACTCCGGTGAAGATCACATCCTCGGTGTCGGCGACATGGCTGTACGAGCGCTGAGCCGGAAACCGGTCCTGGCGCACGAAATCAAAGTCATGGTCGAGCACCGTCCTTCCTCGGATGTCAAAGACGTGGATGTACCTCGGTCCCACGTTCACGTGATTGATCAGCGCATACTCGCCCGGGCCTTCCCCCCAACGCCCGAAGGTCCGAAGGAAGGCACCGCTCGAATCGAACACAGCAATCTCCGCAGAGCGGTAGACAGAAACCAGAATCCGTCCCATCCGGTCGATCGCTACGCGTGAAGCCCGGTCGATCACCTCCAGCCCCGGGCCGTCCAGTCCCCCAATCGTCAACACCGAATCCACCGTGATGACACAGGCAGGGCAGGTCAGTTCGTCGCCCGCAATCTGAATTGTGTCCTGCGCCGACAACGGCCACGACCCCATGGCGATGACGACTGCACCGCAGAGGAATGAGCGGCTTGCCAGGCTCCGGCGAATGGCCGCGTGAAAAAAAAGGTATTGGGTGCGTGGCGACATGGCGGGGGCTTTCGATGGGGTCGGGACGCTCATCATGATCCTGCTCACCCGTCTTTGGCGTGCTCTGCGGAGACGGTGTGGGAGGCCGTTGGGTGGATGGTTTTGGAGAGTTCGGTTTGGCGTCACATCCTGTAGCTGTTGCCGCGGATGTTGACGATGTGGCAGCGGTGGAGCAGCCGGTCCAGCTCCGGCGGCGCAACCCGGATCTCACGGCTCACCTCGCCGATGTACTCGCCACGGAGCAGCCGCAACACGACCTCCAACGTCCGCCACGCTCCAGCGCTTCGGTAGACCCCCAGCCTCTCTCGGATTGTCCGACATCCTCGAACCCCCTCTCTCCCAAACCCGTAGGGTCGATCTTTGCCAAACAGGTGTCCAGAAAAACCGGGGGCGCTATACCGGCCCGCAAGAAAACCAGCCATAAACGAGGTCAAAACCGCAGCATGAATTCTGACCTCGGCGAGGCCGGGTGTCAGGTGAATACCGTACTTGTGCACCCAGGGTGAGCCTTAATCCACCGATGCCAAACTCCCTGTTCCCTATCGGGATCTCCGCGGGAAAACAAGATCACGAATCTCCACACGCTGGACATCGAGGTCGTCACGGGCGATACCGACGAGCTGGCCCCGGCTGATCTCTTTGATTCAAACGAAGTAGCAACTTCCACCCGACCAAGATATACGCCATCGCCAGCGAATACCTCCCAGCGATCCACTTCTTCGCCGGTGACCCGAAAGCGCTTTGCCCACAACTCACCCGTGTCCGCATTGCGCACCATGGCTAGCCCGGCAGCTTATCCGGCAGGGGCGTTTCTCGGTACCGCTCCATCAGTTCCTCTGGCGATTCTCTCTCGTTCGCCTCAAACTCGGCGCGAACTCTGAGATGTTCTTCGGTTCGCGCCGGGGGTTGGTCCTTCAATCGTGCGATCATCACCAGCGAGCCCGTCGGATCAAACAGACTCAGGTCGTAGCCGACACCGCCCGCGACCGCGATCCCGCGATCGGATCCTGCTGCCGAGGATGTTGGGGCGAACGGCAGGTGCGCCAACGACATCACTCCGCCGCCCAACTGCGAGACGATGACCGGGCGGGCTCTACCCGCCGCCACGATATCGACCAGCGTACCGTCGAATCGGTGGCGAACGTAGAGTACCTGCGGTTCGCCCCCCAACGTTGCTTCCATGGCGCTCTCGAACGTCCCCCCTTCGGCCATCAGCGACGAGGCGCTTCTCAGCGCGACTTCGTAGAGCACTGTTCCAGGGCCACCCGTGCCCCTTGAAAACATGGAGTTGAGGTTGATTTCGCTACCCCCAGGCTGCTCGACCCGCGCCGTCTCAACCACTCTACCGGGTCGAATCGAAAACCGTGATCCGTTCCAAGGCAAGGTCCGTCGCTACGATGTTCCCCCCGGCGACCGGCCATGCATCGCTCAAGGCCTCAAACTCCCCCGGACCTTCGCCCACTCCGCCGAGGGTGCGCAGGTGGACGCCTGTCGGGTCGAAGACGCGGATTTCGTTGGCCTGGCTGTCACCCACGACCACGTTGCCCCGTTCGTCTCTCGCCACTGCGGTGATAGTTCCGAAGAGGTATTCTTGCGGGCCGCTGAGTCTGCCGATCACCAGCGCAGGCTCCGCAGCCATCTCCGCGTACAGGACATCGACCGGTGCACTGGTAACAATCCGAACGCCGGCAGAATCGGAAACTCCCATGGTCGAGAACGACCGTGTACCAGACTCGCCGCAGGAAACGGCGAGCAGTGCGAGAGAAAGGAAGCGTGTGATCCTCAATGGGAGTCGGCTCCTCGTTGCGGGGGCACGACGATGAGGGCCAAAGTCGGATCTGGAACCACCAGCCGCAAGCTCGCTCCTCTGAAACCGAGGCGGAACCAACCGAAGCGCGTGCATCGACAGCCCGATGGCGGTGGCTCAGACGGCTTCACGGTTCGATCCCGCCTCGCCCGTCGGCACGGCATTCGCTCCGGTGAAGGAACCCACCTTAACTTTGCCCTCGGACTGCCCAACAAAGATAGGACCACCTCAACTCCCATGACGATTACCGATTCTGAAATTCGGCGGCAGTTGCAGCTGGGCGAGGACGGTCGCTGGGAATTCAAGCAGATTGAATTCAGGGGTGCCAAACCGAGCAGCCCCCGCAGGGACAATCTTGCCGACGAAATGACGGCGTTCGCCAATGCCAAGGGGGGAGTGCTGCTGTGCGGAGTCACAGACGAAGGCGAAATCCAAGGGCTGACCCGAGAGCAGATGGCTGCTCTCGATCGCTTGCTCGTGGAGGTTGCAACCCAATCGATCAAACCTGCGCTCCTTATTGATGTACAGCACCGAAAGCTCGAAGGCCAAGGCTTCATCCTTGTAGACATCCCTCCGGGCAACGCCGTGCACGAACGCGACGGCCGCGCCTTTGTCCGCGTAGGCTCGACCAAGCCGAGAATGGACAGCGACCAGCGACAGCGGCTGGTGCAGGGCCGGGCCCAACGCCGCTTTCATTCGTTCGATCAAATGGCAGTCGAGCACACCGGCTTCGAGACTCTTGACGAAGCGCTTTGGGAACCGCTTCTGAGCGCCGCGGGCGCGGAGAATCCTCGCAGAGGATTGAGGAACATTCGCCTGTTGACGATAGACGATGCCAGCGTCGAGAGGGCGAGCATCGCGGGAATCCTGCTCTGCGCACGGAAGCCGCATACGTGGTTGCCTCGCGCCACGATCATGGCGACGTGCTACCGAGGAAAAGACCGGGCCTCCGAACAGCTGGACGCCCGCGAGATCGAGGGCCCGCTGCCCAGACAAGTTGACGACGCCATGAGTTTCATGGTTCGCAATATGCGTGTGGCGGCGCGCAAGGCCCCGGCGCGAGAAGACATGCCGCAGTACAGCTTGGCCGCCGTCTTCGAAGCCGTGGTCAACGCGGTCGCCCACCGCGATTATTCGGTGAGCGCCAGGGCCATCAGGCTGTCAATGTTCAGCGACCGGCTGGAAATCGACTCGCCCGGCGTTCTGCCGAACGGACTCACCGTCCAAGGCATGCACGCGAGCCAGGCAACGCGCAACGAAGTCATCGCGTCCGTATTCGGTCGGATTCCGGTTGGCGAAATCCCCGGTTCGGCGCACCGACGCCACTTGATGGAGCGCCGCGGGGACGGTGTCTCGATCATTTTGAAGGAAACGGAAGAGACAGCCGGCAAGCCTGCTGAGTACCGGATCGTCAACCGCTCTAGCTTGGTGCTGACAATCCCGGCAGCAAAGCTGGAACTGCTTCCCGGCGACACGACCGTGGCCGTGCACGCAAGGAACGAACCGCTGGCCGACGTTGACGTGCTTGCGCTATTTCCCAACAAGACCTGGCAGCGCGCAATCACCGATGAGGCGGGCGAGGCGCGTTTGGATTTGTACACGAGCGATCTTCCGATGACCGTTTACGCGGCGGCTCGCGGGTATGCGGGGAAGGTTGAGCGAAAATGGCGACCCGATCGGGGTGGGCTGCTGATGCAACTCGAGCCGCTTCCATCCGGAGGTGCGGCAATCTTTCGCAATGGCACTGGCGAGCTTCCGGGACTGCGCGGGCGGCTAAACCCGATCCTTGACACTTCCGGCCGGACATACATGTACGCCGACAACATCGCCATCAACGAGGGACGGCAGCAGCCAGTGACCTTCCGGCTCGGCAAACCGGTGCGGCTCACGGACGCCCACGGCGCGGATTTGGCGGTCACCGTCGTGGACATGTTCGGGAAGTCCGCCTTGGTCAAATCGGTGTGCGCCATCGCCACAGCGTTAACGTTAAGCATATGCTCATACGCGAAGCCAGCGCCCAAGGCGAGTCGCTGAGAGTGTCGGAGGACGAACCCGCGTTCTACGACGCGCTGGAGACGAACGACAGCGCAGTGAAGGTGCTCAAGACCGCAGCGTAAAGCTGACCGCGGCGAGGCCGGCTGTCAGGTGAATACCATACTTGTACATACCGCAAGATCATGGGATACCGGGATCTCTGGATACTCAAGGCGCACCTGGACGACCTCGACACTCCCCCGGTTGATGAAAAGAAGGTTGCCGCATAGCATGTATCGACCGAGAGCCACCGCAACCTCCAACTACGTTTGGGACAGCCTCTTCATTCCTCCTCCTGATCCCATCGTTCAACTCTCTGCCTCGCCCTACTCTAATATATTTCTCCCCTCGTGTCTCGCACATGTTGGCAGAGAGGGCCCGCTACGGTTCCCAACTCACCCTTCGCGGGCAAACGGCCGGTGTACTCGCTTCGAGTGTCCAGGTCAATCATGATAAGTACCGGGACACCGTCTCCGTAGGGTGCGTACGAATAGCCGTATGGGTGGAAGTATATCGAGTCCGAAAGCGCAAAGACGTTGAACCAACGGAAGCCCAGCAGCTCCCTGAGGCCCGCCTTGTCCGGCTGGCCCTTGCCCTCGTAGTTTCTCTCCATCGTGGTGGTCTCCATTTTGGGGTTTTGGATGCCTGATTTCAACCTGGAATCAGGCCCTCGGGAGCCACCACGATTCTTTTGCCCCTTCAGGTTAACCTCCAACTATTCCTGGGACACCCTCATCGCTGGAATGGGCAGGTTGCAACGAGCTCGACGGGCCTTGGTTTCTCGGTGGGGCAGGCCATCCGATTCAACTAACTTGCCTCACGCAGCTTTGCTTCTCTGCATTTGCGGGTTCGTTTTCTGGTGGTGGGGAACAAGAATCGAGAATGCCTATGAACCACATAGGGATCTGTGGGTTGAGTTCGGCGGACTAACGCTCGACGTGCTGTTTGTCCTGGTCATTTTCTCGTTGTTCGAGAACCGACGCCTCAACAGACAGGAGAAACGGCGCCAACAGGAAATCATCAGTGATTTTGGGAAATGGGACAGTGACGAATCCAAGTACCGAATTGCAGGCGCAATACGACGACTAAACCGGCTTGGGAAACACGGCATTGATTTCCGGGGATTGGAGCTAAGGGGCTTCAGTTTTTCCAACCACGACATCAAAGACATTGAGGGGTCTTGTTTCTACGACGGAACGTGGGGCACCAGGGGTAGGTTGGATCGAGTACGGTTGGACAATGTCGATTTTACACGTGTGAAATGCACCGATGTCGTATTCTCACGGGTAGAAGTGTTGCTGGACATCGTCGGCATGGACCGGCCTGCGACGTTCAGAGACTGTTCGTTTGTTGAGGCTGACCTGTCGGGGGCGGTGTTCGACGGCGCGCTCATAGAGTGGACAGAGGAGCATCCTGTTGAGCTCGGGGAGTGGGCAGAAGCCGGGCAAGGTTTCGACCAGACACACATCCCCCCGTTTGACGGAGCAGAATTTGCTGGAGCGTCGTTCAAGTTGGTCCGCTTCAAGAACGCTGATTTTCGCCTAACTAACGGGCTACTTGAATGCGACTTTCGGGGTGCGAAGGGATTGGAAACCTGCCTATTCGACGACGATGAGACGAAGGACGCAGTCATCCGCATGGCGTTGGAGAAGGGAAAACGCACGACGCGCGAGGTCGAGTGATGAGCACTGCGATCGGAGAAGCTCAGTTGTACAGTTTGGTATTCACCTGACACCCGGCCTCGCCGCGGTCAGATTATGCTGCGGTCTTGACCTCCTTTCTGGCTGGCTTCTTTCGGGTCGGGGACTTCTTCGGGATCCCGGCCTTGAATACTTCGTAGGGCGTTTGTCCCTTCATCCCGCGGCCGCGGTGTGGCCTGCGGGTGTTGTAGATCTCAAGATAGCCGTCCAGGTCCTTCTGCATCTCCTCGAGGGTCTCGTTACCGGGCCGGTCCGGCTACCGTCCTTTCTTCGGGCCTACTGTCAGGTGATTACCGCACTACAACATGCTGTTCACCGCCTTCGGCGGCATCGGGTCAGGATCTCAACCTCCGGCCCGTTTTCTATTTCTCCGCGCGCTATCTGTTGGATTTCGTGCGATTGCAAGGCCTGCACAGCATTTGACAGTTCTTCTCGTCTGTCTTGCCACCTTCGGACCACGGGGTGACGTGATCGGCTTCCATGTGGGCCATGTCAAACTGCTTCTCGCATGACCTGCAAATCCCGCCTTGTTCTTCAAACGCCTTCTGCTTCATCGCGTCGGAGAAGGCCCGAATATTGAGGTACTTCTCCTCGCCAGTGAGGAGATACGGGTAGATCCCCGCCTTCTTCGTCACATCGTCGTCGATCATCAGGCGGCCGACTTCGGCTTCAAGGCTCTCGGGATCCAAGCTCTCGTCCCTGAGTTGCCCGTAAAGTCCGCCCCAATCCACACCTTTCATTGGCCTGCGGTAGTTCGGGAAAACCGCTTCCACCCGGTTGATCACCGTCTGGAAATGACTCCACAAGGCGGTCGCGGTCTTGTCGTGTTGATGAGCGGCCATGTACTCCCCAACAGTCTCGTCCTCGTCCTTGCTCCATTTGATGGCGGTTTCGAGGTATTCCTGGCGCTCCGCCCTCCCATTCACATACCGGCTGCCGATTGCGTAAGCCGGGCACGCGGCCCCCTTCCGGCTGAAATACCGCTTTGCGTCGGACACCCACGGTCCGGCATAGACCGCGTTGCGCAACTCCTGGTTGGTCAGCCTTTCGCCCGCGATGTTGATGATCCTGAACCAGTCCAGTTTCTCGCTGGCGCTCCCTTCGCAGACATAAACCTGCAACGGGTAATCGAGAATCCGGTCTTGCTCGTCGTCTTGCAGGTTGTGGAAGTACCGCCCCTCAATGGAGTAGTCGCCTTTCACGTACTGCGCGACTGAGATCGTGCGCTGCTGGCCGTCGATGATCTCGAACGTGCCGTCGTCCCGCGCCGCCCAATACATCACGTTGAGCGGGAAACTCCTGTTGATCGTCTCGATCACGGCATCGCGCTGCTTGTCCTTGTAGACGAACTCACGCTGAAACGGCGGGCGGATGTCGAGCTTGCCTCCGTAGCCGCGCACCCCGCCTTCGCCATCGTCATGGTAGTCTTTCACGAGGTCGCGGACTGTGATTTCATGCAGATCAATTTTCATCGGGGCGGCATTTTCCTGATCAGAAGGCGTCTATAGGTGCTCCTATATCTGCCTGCCACCATCAAGACTCCCCCTTCTCGACTGTTCAGATAACTATAGTTCGGCGCGTCTGCCAAGGTGTACTTTTTCGTTTTCAAGCCGTAGCGGTCGGCACTGGCCGTTATCCCCAGTATCTCGAACTGGTCAGGGTTCCATTTGTCCAAAAACGTGATCGGCACCCCCATCGGACCATCATAGTCCATCGGGATTTCAGCAGTCTTGTCCACGTTGATCGCATCGTAGTTGTCGTACGTCGGGTAGTCGTCCGCCGAGTACCGTTTGTAGAGAATCAATTCCTCGTGGCGCTTGGCATGGTCGAGATTGGTGAACCAAGCTGCGTTACCCAACCGTCCCTTGATAACACCCTCGACGACTCTATAGGCGCTCCCCTCCTTCCCGGTGGCCGCCAACTCCTGCGCGTAGCCCTCCGGCACATCGAACAGCATGTCTTGGCCCTTCGGGGTGACACCAAGCCACATTGTGTTGTCCTTGATTAGAGGGAAAACCTCTTTGTAGGTGATCGCGTTCTGGCTCCCGATGATCAGGAACTTCTTGTCATACTCCATGAGTTGGGCGATGTACTCCCGAAACTTGGAAAACGGCGGATTGGTCACCACGAT
The DNA here is from genome assembly GCA_021295785.1 of Gemmatimonadota bacterium. GTDB lineage: Bacteria > Gemmatimonadota > Gemmatimonadetes > Palauibacterales > Palauibacteraceae > Palauibacter. The sequence goes on along the minus strand of JAGWBR010000005.1, from coordinate 68,190 downwards.
GTCCGCCTGCTTCAGGAGCTCGATGCATTCCGCGCTGCGGAAATCGCCGTCCCCTTGAAACTCACGGATTCCGATGTCATCAACGTCAGGCGTCCTGCCGCCCCTTGGGTTACCATCGTATTCGAGCCATATCGCCCGCTCCGAGTCGTGGCTGCTGAACAGGTCGCGTTCCTGGTTCTTGTAGCACGCCGTGATGAGCTTCTTCAGGCCCAGACGCTCGAAATTGTACGAGAAGTAGTGGAAGAAGTTGGAGATGCGGGGATCGTCGCAGTTGCAGTACACCACCTTGCCCCGGAAGTGTTCGGCGTAGTGGCGGAGTTCGTTCTCGATGTCTGAGAGCTGTGTATAGAACTCGTCCTTCTTCTGGCGCCTGGCTCTTCCCAGGTTTTCATTCAGAGACATGGCTTTGCTCCCGAATACCGCCCTCAGGCGTACGGCATTTGCGGAGTCTTCCCGACCAGCCGGGCGTAGACCGTGAGCGCGCCCCGGTGGTGGGCGCTGTGGTCGGTGATCGCGGACACGATGGCCAGCCTGGGCGACCCCTTCATGATACGCTCATCGGGTATGGCGCCGTACAAATCCGAATCCGAAGCTGACTCAACCGCCTGGATTGCCCCGGCGTAGGCACGCTCCAACCATGCGTTTGCCTCTCCGAGCGACGTGACGGCCCTGGCCGCCGCCATCAACGCCTCGAAGTCCATGTTCCAGCCCTTGCCGAAGGCCCCCTCGACGAACCAGTCAACCGAATCGGCGGCATGCGCGATGTGGCCGGCCACGGTGTAGAGCCCGGGTTGAGGCGCGAAGCCCGAATCCTCCTCGGCAAAGCAGCTGGTTGTGACCTGGAGGTACTTGTGGGACCGGCTCAGTTCGCCGGCAAGACTAGCCTGTAGAGTCAAGAGATTCCCTTTCGTCAAGAGATAGGTAGCTCAATTTATCCCGCGGCCAGCAACTCCCGGGCAATGGCCCCGGCCGACTCCCCAAGACCCAGCACCGACCCCCAGTTCGAGCGTCCCTTCGTTTGTTTGTGTCGATCAGATCGTGGAACAGGGCGGCCGCGTTGTTTTTGGGTGAAACCCGTGTGCGGATGTCCAGTGCCGGTCGTAGTGCCGCGCACTCTGGACTTCCAGTGTGGCACCGCTCAATCGCCCTGCCCTTCTTCTCCAGTTCCGCTTTCCCGATCGCGAAGTCGAAGGAGCGCATCCCGCCCGAAGCGCTCGGCGGCCGACAGGGTCTCCCGCACATCGTCCCAAGTCGTGTTGTGGTTGACGATGCAGAGCCTCAGCGAAAACCTTCCGCCCGGCATGGCCGAGGAGACGAACGCCGGGTCGTCCCAGAACAGGCGAGCCAGCACGTCGCGATTAATTTCGTCCAGGTCGTGATCCACGATGTCTTGGCTGGCCGGATCGACGCGGAAGCACACGACGCTCAGAGACGCGGGACTCGTGCACGCCAGCACGGGACTCTTGTCGATGTATGCCTGTGCACGTTCGGCCAATTCCAGCCCGTTGGAGATGGCCTGTCTGAATGCGGCCATCCCGAACGTCTGCACCGACATCCAGATCTTGAGAGCGCGCGCGGAGCGGCTCACCTGGAGGCCGCGGTCCCAGAAGTTGGGATGACCGGCGCCCCACAGAGCGTCTTGCAGGAAGTCGGGCCGTATCGCGAACGGCTTCTCGAGCGTCGAGATGTCCCTGACCAGGAGACAGCCCGCCTCATAGGGCTGGAAGAACCACTTGTGCGCGTCGAGCCCGACCGAGTCGGCGCGATCGATGCCGCGCAGGATGCGCTTGCCTTGTTCGGTCACGACAGCGAACCCGCCGTAAGCGGCGTCGACATGCAGCCAGATGCCCTCCGACGCGCAGAAGTCCGCCAGCTTCTCCAGTGGATCGACGGCCCCGGTCGCGGTAGCTCCGGCATTCGCGCACACCGCGATGGGCTTCAGTCCGGCGGCGCGGTCCTCCGCCACCATTGACGCCAGCTCGCCCATATCGATGCGGAAGCGGTTGTCGCTGGGTACGATCTGGGCGTGCTCCGGTCGGATACCGACGATCTTGACGGCCCTCTGGTGCGCACTGTGGCTCTGATCACTCATGTAAACGCTGGCCCTCTCGGGGTATCCAGCGGCTTCCCGCGCGGCCACCAGCGCATCCAGGCTCGCGGCGGAGCCACCGCTCGTCAGCAGGCCCCCCGCCGTGTCCGGGTAACCGAGCCATTGGCGAATCCAGTCGATGACCACGCATTCGAGTTGGCTGGTGCCGCTCGCGACGAGCCAGTTGCAGGAGTTGACGTTGTAGCCCGCGGCGAGGAATTCCGCGATGACTCCCGGCCAGGTGGCGGAGGACGGCACGAAGCCGAAGCAACGGGGATGGTCGTGGCGAAGTGCCAGTGGAAGGATGTCGGCCACGGCCTGCTCCAGAATCTTCTCTGGCGCCCGGCCGCGTTCCGGCGGATCCTCCATGAGCTTTTCGACAAGCTCGCCGCGAAACTCGCCGTCCCATGCCTCTTTCCGGCCCAGCTCCTCGCTGCGCCGAACGAGAGCCTCGGCTGCCCTGGCGGCCAGGTCGAGCATGGCTGGTGCGGGCATCCGGAGCCCGTTCGAGAGTGCGGGGCCAGACGTGCCCCGCACTTGGTGCTCCGTGGAAGAGTCCTTTTCTTGTCGACGCATTCTCCGCCCTGCTCCTGTCACGATTTGGTCCAACGCTAGGTCTTCGATGCCACGGAGGATACGATATCGACTTGATCTTAACCCGTCATAGGATTCCAGGTTGCATCGGTCCATTCGATCGCGCTGCGGTCCGGCAAGAAGTTCCTCCGAAGAGATGGTTCGCGGGGTGATCGCAGGAAGATAATATCTTCGGTGTTTGTTCGACCGCCCAACCCAGAGGTTAGCCGGTAACGGCGGCGGTCAAGGGGCAGCGTCCTTCAGTCGCGCACTATCTCCAGCTCGTCAGCCTGATACCCGAACGCCGTCAGGAGCTGGCGGCAGCGCTGCTCAATGGACTTGGCGGAAAGGTTGGTGTCGACGTACAGCCCGCTGTCACCGATTGGCCTTGCCCTGCGAACCGTGGTCGCGTTTTCCGATATCCACGGCTTCTTCTTTCCCCAGAGCGGTCGCACGGTTTCGAGGAAGCTGACGCCATGGCGCCTGTGCACCGCTGCGAACACGCCGACCAGAACTTCCGCCCAAGTCTTGACCCGGGTCTCCGACCCCCAGAGGGTCCACGAGGTGGGGCGGGGAAAATGTCGCTTGGACTTGGTCAATTTCCTGGATTCAGACGACAGTTGCCGGCTTGAAGGCTTCACCTTCCTTGGCGGCCCTGGCGCCGGCGCATTCCAGCCAAGCACATTTGCAATCAGGGTCGCGGGGGCGTCCAAGCCAATCTTGGACTGCACCCTCCCCTGAATCAGCCCCAGCAGCTCAGCGTCCGGCCCCGCCCTCATCTCCTTCCAGACCTTGGGAATCTCGGACCTCAGCCGCTCCTCGGCCCGCAGGTTTGCCAGCGCTTCCTTCGCCTGCTTTTCGGCGCTTCCCAAGATCAGCGCCCTGCGGCCCAGGTAACGCCGCAGCCCGTCCGCAACCACTTCGGGCGAGTCCTTGCGAAGGTCCAGCACCGCGAAACGGCGATCGCTCGGCTTCCCTTTCTCACGGGGCAGATAAAACCACCACTCAAGCCCCGTGGTGAGCGCGCAGACATCGACGCCTTCGTGGAAAGCGTACTGCAGCACCTGGTCCACGTGATTCCCCAATTGCCTCCCGGGTGCCTTCGCTTCCACGAACGCGACGGGCCGCTTGCCCGCCACAAGGGCGATGTCGATCCGGCCGGACCCGGCGGCGTGTTCGAACGAGATTCGTGACGGGTCGTAGCTTGGCCAGTCGAGCAGCCCGAGGAGCGGCAGGATCACGTGCGCCTTGGCACTCTCCTCGTTGGGCGGCGCAGGCCGCGCGGCCATCTGCCTGATTGCCTCTTGAAGCGACACCCCTACCGCCCCACCGCTTCAAGCACGAGGGCCGGTACGCCGGCACATGCGGACACCAAGTTGCACGCGAAAAGGAACGAAAGAGACGGCATGGGCTGATGATCCTCAGGTTGGTCAACGGAACGGCCGATCCGACTGCAAAACTTGGCCCTGCGCGCTACAGCACGCCAGCGACCGCCCCGGGGGGGGCTAGCCGGTAACACCCATGGCGGGGACGTCGGCCTGCAACCCGAGTAACGCGGGTGTGGGCGCGGGCTGCGGGCTGACGCGATCGCCGTCAATCCAGTAGCAGACGCCCTTACAGGAACCGGATCCGACACCCGTTCGGGTATTTGAAGCGCCGCTGGCCCGTACGACGACGCACCTCAATTTTTCCAGTTTTCTCCATGGGCTTGAGTACGGGTACCTTGACTTGACTGTCATGGAACATCGTCTCGTCCGACCTTACGAAGTTCAGGACCTCTTGTATTTTCACCCATCCCGCCCCGGCAAAGCGGCGATGTAGCGCCTCGCGAAGCACGCGGAAGTCCGGCTCGGCCACGCCCAGCATTACCAGCTGATCCGCGGTCCCGCCCCTGAAGCTGAAATCTCCAAACGGTGCGATCTTCCACATCGCCTTCTTCATGCGATCCGAGCCAAGAACATGGCCGGTGGCAAAAAACAGGGAGTACTTGCGCCGCTGGCCCTTGAACAGGTGGAAGGGAAGCACGTGTTTGGCGCCAGCCTTCTTCAGCTGCGCCCGATAAAGAAGGTAAAGATGGCGACGGCGTTCATCGCCTTGCATGCTGATCGCTTTCCGCCAAACGGTCGTGTCGAACATCTCGTCCAGATGCGACTCAAACTCGAGTGCTGTCAGGAATCGGTTCATCTGCTCCCACATGAACGTCACGTAGACCTCACACTTCGGATTGGCCAAGATGCCAGCAATGACAGTCAAGGGGACGTCCCTGATGCCGAATGGGTCCATCATCACGAGCGCAGGTGCCATCTGGGCCTTTTCCTCAGCGAGCTCCTTGAGCACCTCGTCCATCACGGACGGGAACGAGTCATTGAGCACCCTTATTCTGGTTCGCTCCGGCAACTTCGGGAGCCATTCATCCCTCAGGCCCTTCAGGTGGTCCGCCCGCTTGGCATCTTTCTCGATGAAGACGAAGACGACTTCCGCGTTAATCCGCTCCCTGGCCGCGTGCTCGGCCAACACGCGCATCGCGACGACTGGCGAGCCCTCCTCGCCGCCAGCGTATTCACCCGGACCCGCGAATCCGTCCACGAACAGGATTCGCTGGTTCGCCTTCGCCGTTCCGAGAATCGGGAACCACGCCTTCAGATACTCCTCCAACACCAGGTGCTTGCCTTCGGTGTGATCGTCCCTTTCCCAAAGCGCCTCCTCAGGCGCGGCCATTCGCCGTCCCTCCCGGAAATTCATCCCAAGTCACTCCATCCAGCACCCGTCCACCCGCCTTGGGCGTGCTCCCGCCCCACTGCTTGAAGAAGAAGGGAACCTTCGCTGACTTGCATTGGTCCCTAAGCGTTCTGGGCCAGACCGCGCTCATGGGTCGCGCGCGCGCTCCGCTCTCGCCGCCCACAATGATCCAGTGCAGTCCGCCGGTCTCGGTGGTTTCGTTGAGGAACGGGGCCAAATCCAACGGCCCCAAGAGAGGTTCGCAGCTCAGAAAACGGACGTTGGCCGGGACCCCGAGGAGGTGCCGAACCCGGTAATCGACCGTCTGATCCTCCACCGACGTGCCGATCCAGATGTGGGGAGGAAGGCCACGCGGAAACAGATCTCGGTAGTGCTTGACGAACTTTGCCGCGCGAGCCGGCCGCTTGGTGAGTACCTGGTATACGTGGCGGTCCACGTCAAGCATGACCCGGAAGCACTGCTGGACGAAATCCTCCGGGACATCTCGGTGGAACAGGTCCGACATCGAGTTCACGAACACACGCCTCGGTGCTCGCCAGCCTCCCGGGACTCCCAGACGATCTGGCCAGACCCGCACCGCGAATGGGTCGGCCCGGTTGCCCGGCGTGTCCACGACGGGGAGGCGGGCACGGTAGGTCGCCGACAGCAACCTTCCCGAGAGGGTAGCCGCGTAGCAATTGTCGCACCCTCGCGTTACGCGGGTGCAACCCGTCGTAGGATTCCAGGTTGCATCGGTCCATTCGATCGCGCTGCGGTCCGGCAAGAAGTTCCTCCAGGGAGACGATTCGCGGGGTAATCGCAGAAAGATAATATCTTCGGTATTTGTTCGGCAGTCCCCCACCCCAGGGGTTAGCGTTACCCGGTAACGGCCAGCGCGGTGGCGTACATCACCACGGCGCCCAGGGCCAGACCTGCCGCGTTCAGCGGAGAAAAGAGCGACGGAGCCGGGGCATCGGCATGCTGGCCGCGGTCGGTTGTGACCAGGCGCGCCACCTGGCCCACTACCTGGAGGATGGCCCCGAGACCCAGGGCCAGCAGAAACGTTGCAAGCGTGGGTGAAAACGAGAAACCGCCAGCCCAGGCTCCGATTACGGTGGGCACTCCCGCGGTCAGGCCCATGAACGCAAAGTGGCGCAGACGGGGTCGGGATCTCGCGACGGGAGCCACGATCGCCAAGCCCTCGGTCGTGTTGTGCAACATGAAGCCGATCACCAGGAAAGCGCCCAGGGCGATCTCTCCCAGCGCATAGGCCGAACCGATGGCCAAGCCCTCGCCGAAATTGTGCAGGCCGATTCCGACTGCCACCAAATAGGCTACCGGAAGCGGGGATTCGGGCACGCCGCGTTCGCTCCGGCGCCTGCGGCCGCTGCCGCCGATGGCGCGCAGCACCACCACGGCTCCCAAAACTCCGAGCAGCGCCAGACCAACCCCCTGAAACCCTTCGGGCACGCCCAGAGCCGCCTCCAGCACATGCTCCGCGGCATCCACCGCCAAGAACGTCAAGAGGCCGACCGTGAAGCACAGGTAGAACCGGACCCACTGCCTCCCCACGCGCCTGAGAAACGGGTACCACAGCAGCCCCAGCAATACCGGCACGATGCCCGCATACGCCCCGAGTGCCGCGAATGTGGCCAGGTACCTGCTGTTGGCGGCCGGTGACAGGGTCGCCACGGCTACCTCGTGTTCAAACGTCAGCCCGGTCGATGTGAGCAGAGCGATGACGTGGGGCTCTCCCTCGACCCACGGGTAATCCAGAGAGAAGGTGGCGCTCCGCAGCCGGGCCACCGTGGGTCCCGGATCTGCCGAAAAGGTCCAGAACGCGTCGTCCACCAGGACCTGCGCCACGGTGACCGGCTCCGGCCCTCCGTTGACGACTCGCACCGCGACCTTGCCCAGCTCGGGGAAGGATACCCGCTCAATCGTCAGGTCCTCGACCGGAGGGAACGCGGCCCGGAAAGGCCTCGTCGGGTCCGTCACCTTGAACATCACCACCAGCCCGGCCAACAAGACTACGGGCAGGAGGCCCCACCCCCAGCGGTTCACGGCAGCTGCCTCAGGCCATCCTCTCGAGACCGCGGAAAAAACCCATCCAGCCCAGCTCGGCGAACTCGCTCTGGTGGGCGTGGAACATGTGGAGGCCCGGGTGTTCGAGTTCGAACTCCAGAATGTGGCGCTCGCCCTGGCACATCATCAGGGTATCGGTCAGCTCCCCGCTCTCCAGAGTGGTCCCGGTCCGAAGCACTCTGAACATGGCCGCGTGCAGGTGAAACGAGTTGATCAGGTCGAACTCGGTGAAGTTGGCCACGTACAAACGGCACGGCTGCCGAACCGGGATATCGATCGGAATATGGTTGTAGCAGAACGCCACCGTATTGACCGCGTAGACTTCGTTTTCGCCGTCGAAATTGGTGTCGAACGCGTTCATCACCATGACCATTTCATTCGCCGGTGGGCGACCTTCCGGCGGGTCGACGATGAACACGCCGTAGAGCCCCTTGTGCAGGTGTCGCTTCAGGGGCGGGGTGTGGCAGTGATAGAGGTGCATTCCGAACGGTTTGGCCTCGAACTCGTAGACGAACCGTTCGCCCGGTCGCACGATCGGCTCGAAACCGTCCATCTCGGGCGGGTGTTGCCCGTGAAAGTGAATGGTGTGCGGGTGTGACCCAGCGTTGATGAAGTCGACCCGGAGCAGGTCGCCCTCGGTGCAGCGCAGCGTGGGACCCGGCACCTGGCCGTTGTAGGTCCACGCGGGGAAGAACACGCCCGGGGCAATTTCGATTTCCCGGTCGATGGCGACGATTTCCCAGGACCGCCGGGTCCCGCCGCCCGGCAGCGACTCGAGGCGTCCGTAGTCGAAGTGGGTCAGGAAGACCCTCGGGTCGTACCGGTCATCGGGCACGGTAGCCCCCACAACACCCATCCCCTCGTGAGACATGCCGGTGTGCGGCGAGCTAGGTTCGGGATTCGGCCGCGCGTCGTTGGCACCCAGCACGCTGCTTCCTCGCGCCAGTTCCAGCACCGACGCGCCCGTCAGGCCGGCCACTCCCGCCGCTCCGAATTTCAAAAGGTCCCGTCTGGTTACGGCGACCGGGCCTCTGCTTCTTGCTCCAGACACTTCTCTGTTTCCTTCGCTCCTGGTGTGCCGCAATTTTTAGCCTAGGCTAAAAATTCTGCTGGGAAGGATACGCAGGAAGACCCTCAGGTGTCAAGAGCCACGACTCCGGAGAGTTTTACTCCAGGTCGAACCTGTCCAGGGTCATGACCTTGTTCCAGGCGGCGACAAAGGCCTCGACGAAGGCCGCCTCCGAGTCGTCGCAGGCGTAGACCTCGGCGAGTGCCCGGAGCTCAGAGTTCGACCCGAATACCAGATCGACGCTGGTCGCGGTCCACTTGAGGTCGCCGGTGGCACGGTCGCGCCCCTCGAATCGGTCTTCGGATTCGTCCGGGGCCGTCCACTCCGTGTCCATGTCGAGCAGGTTAACGAAGAAATCGTTCGTGAGGGCGCCGGGCCGGGTGGTCAATACGCCGAGCGGGGACTGACCCGTGTTGGCGTTCAGGGTCCGAAGTCCACCCAGTAGAACGGTCATCTCGGCGGCGCTCAGGGTCAGAAGCTCCGACCGCTCAACCAGCAACTCCGGCGCCGTGCGGGCGTGCCCGCTCCCGCCGAAGTTCCGGAACCCGTCCGCCCGCGGTTCAAGCACCGCGAACGACTCCGCGTCCGTCTGTTCGGGCGAGGCATCGGTGCGTCCCGGCGCGAACGGTACCGTGACCGAATGGCCTGCCTCGCGGGCGGCATGCTCCACCGCCGCGCAGCCGCCCAGCACGATGAGGTCAGCCAGCGAAATCCACGTTCCCCCGCCGGCTTCGGCGCACCGCCGGTTGAAGTCGGCCCGCACTCCCTCCAGCACGCTCAGAGCACCGGCCAGGGCGGCCGGATCGTTGACCGCCCAACCGCTTTGGGGGGCCAACCGAATTCGCGCCCCGTTCGCGCCGCCCCTCTTGTCGGTGCCGCGGAAAGTGGACGCTGACGCCCACGCGGTCGCGACCAACCGCGAAACCGAAAGCCCCGACCCGAGAATCGCCGTTTTCAGGGTGGCGATGTCATCGCCGCCAACCAGACCGTGATCCACGGCAGGCACCGGGTCCTGCCAAATCATCGACTCGGCTGGCACCTGCGACCCCAGGTACCGCGCTCGCGGCCCCATGTCGCGGTGGGTGAGCTTGAACCACGCCCGGGCAAACGCGTTGGCGAGCTCGTCGGGGTTCTCCATGAACCGCCGAGCTATCGGCGCGTAGTCCGGATCCTCCCGAAGCGCGAGGTCCGTGGTCAACATCATCAGGGCATGGCGCCGCGCCGGATCGTGGGCATCCGGCACCGTGGCGGCCGCGGAGCCCTTGGTTGGCGTCCACTGCGTCGCGCCCGCCGGGCTGGAGGTTTCTTCCCATTCGTACCCGTGCAGGTTTTCCAAGAACTCATTGTCCCACTTGGCGGGGTTGGTGGTCCACGCGCCCTCCAGCCCGCTGGTGATGGAATCGGACCCTTTGCCGGTGCCGTGGCTGCTCTTCCAACCGAGCCCCTGTTCGTTCAGCCCCGCTCCTTCGGGCTCCGGTCCGACATGCCGGTCGGGGTCGGCGGCTCCGTGTGCCTTGCCGAAGGTGTGCCCCCCCGCGATCAGGGCGACGGTCTCCTCGTCGTTCATCGCCATGCGGCGGAAGGTCTCGCGGATGTCGCGGGCGGCGGCCAACGGGTCCGGCTTCCCGTTCGGCCCCTCCGGGTTCACGTAGATCAGGCCCATCTGAACAGCGCCGTACGGGTCGGCCAGATCACGCTCGCCGCTGTAACGCTCGTCGCCCAGCCAGGTCTCCTCGCGGCCCCAGTCAATGTCTTCCGGCTCCCACACGTCTTCGCGGCCGCCCCCGAAGCCCATGGTCTTGAAGCCCATCGACTCCAGCGCGCAGTTGCCCGCGAAAATCAGCAGGTCGGCCCAGGAGATCTTCTGGCCGTACTTCTGCTTGATCGGCCAAAGCAGGCGGCGCGCCTTGTCCAGGTTGGCGTTGTCCGGCCAGCTGTTCAGCGGCGCGAATCGCTGCGTCCCGGCCCCGCCACCCCCGCGACCATCGCTGATCCGGTAGGTACCGGCCGCGTGCCATGCCATGCGAATGAACAGCGGACCGTAATGGCCGTAGTCCGCCGGCCACCAGTCCCGTGAGGTGGTCATGACTGCTTCGAGGTCTTTCTTCAGTTCGTCCAGATCGATGGACTTGAAGGCCTCGGAATAATCGAAATCTTCACTCAACGGGCCGGCCGAACGAGAAGCCCGCTTGAGGGACTCCAGGCTGAGCTGGTTGGGCCACCAGTCTCTGTTCTTGGTAGGCATCAAACCGCGTTTCTCCGCTTTGACAATTGCGTTATGACACGGCCAAGCGGAAGGGCGAGCGGCACGCTCACACCTCCCGGACCGCGGCACGAAATGTGACTGTCAGAATCTAATTGAACGGCGCGGGGGGCCGCCGCTGACCTCCGGCCGCGATGACCACCATTCCGCGCGTACGCAGCATGGCGTTCAGTTCCTCCAATTCGCCGGTCATGATCTGTTCCAAGGCCTGCAAATGCGCTTCAAGCTGCTCGTGCAGCAGGCCCTTCACTTCCATTTCCTGATCGGTGGGCGGGAAATCGGCCACGGCAATCGCCCCGGTCAGATAGCCGATCTTCTGCAGCAGTCTGGCCTCGAAGCGCACGCCGTCCTGGCCCTGCCCCGTCAGCCGCAGATCGACCATTTCCATTTGGAGGTCCACCAGGCGGCCCCGGAGCACTTCCACGGCCTCAAGCAGTTCACCGTCGTCCGCGAAACGGGCGATCGTAGCGAGCTGCACGCGCAGGGCTTCGACCCTCTCGACCGCCTCGCCCGCCGCGACCGCATCCTGGCGCACCTCTCGAAGGAAGGCCACCTGTGCCGCGATGTCGGCCTCGGTGCCCGCCGAGTTGGGATCCTTGAGCACGGTGAGCGGCTGTTCATGCACCGAGTCCGCCGCGCGCAGACGCACGGTGTACTTACCCGGCGGCTGCAGAATCGAAATCTGGCGCGCGCCGGGAGCTGGGCGACCTTCCTCGCCGACCGCGATGTGCTCCGCATACATCGGGCTGGTCAGCAGGCGGACCGGGCCGTTGGGCTCATCCCGCAAACTCCAGTGGATGCGGTTGATGCCCTGGTTGTTGGTCCCGCGCAGGGTGCGCACGACTTCACCGCCGGCATCCACGATCTCGATGGTCGGCGCTTCTTCGGCCGGTTCCGCCAGCCAGTAGTTGATGGACGCCCCGTACTCGGGGTCGGTCCCCTCGGTGGGATCACTGTAGGGCACCGACGGCGGCGTGATCGGCCGGAAGCGGTACGCATCGCGCGGAGTGAACAGGTGCGACGCCGACGCCATCGCCTCCGCGGTCAGCTGCCGCAGCGGAGACAGATCGTCCATGATCCAGAAACCGCGCCCGTAGGTGCCGACCACCAGATCCCCGAAATGCTCCTGCACCACCATGCCCGACACGGGGGCGGCGGGGAGGTTGTTTTGGAGCGGCTGCCAGCTATCACCGGCGTTGAACGAAACGTAAATGGCGTTCTCCGTGCCTACGTAGAGCAGCCCCGGGCGCACGGGATCCTCGACTATCACCTTGGTATAGCTGAGCATGCTGCGCGGAATGCCGTCCGTGATTTTCTCGAACGTCTCGCCGTAATCGCGGGTCCGGTAGGCGTACGGATCGCGCACGTTCACCTGATGCCCGTCAATGGCCACGTAGGCGGTGCCGGCGTCATGGCGCGACGGGGCTATCGACCGCACGCCCATCCACTCGGGCAGGCCCGGAATGTTGCCCGTCACGTTGGTCCACGTTGTCCCGGCGTCGCGCGTCACCTGGAGAAGGCCGTCGTTGGTGCCGGCCCAAATCAGCCCCGGCTCGACCGGCGACTCGGCGATGCCGAACACCGTGCCCGCGTATTCGACGCCGATGTTGTCGCCAGTCAGCCCGCCGGAGAGCCCCATCCGGGTCTGGTCGTTCAGGGTCAGGTCCGGGCTGATCACCTCCCAGCTTTGGCCACCGTTGCGTGTGCGGTGCACGTGCTGGCTCCCGACGTAGACCGTGTTGTTGTCGTGAGGAGAAATGTGAATTGGCGCGTCCCAGATGAACCGGTACCGCACCCCGGACGCCGCCCCGCGGCTCTGCTCCGGCCACACTTCCACGGCCCGGTACTGGCGCCGGTCCTCTTCGTAGCGCACCACGATTCCGCCCACCATGCCCGAGCCCGACGCCGAGGACCACACAATGTTGGGATCGGTCGGATCGGGCGTGGCCCAGCCGCTCTCCCCACCGCCCACATGGTGCCACATGCCGCGCGGAATGCCCGTGATGCGCCGCTGCCCCATGATGCGGCTGTTGCTGGGGCCGCGGTAGGTCGGCTCGTCCTGCTTGTTGCCGAGCACATTGTAGGGAACCGCGTTGTCCACGGTCACGTGGTACATCTGAGCGTTCGTGAGGCGCTGCCGGAACCACGCGCGGCCCCGGTTGCCCGAAATCGACAGGCCCTGATCGTGCGCCACGATCATGCGGTCCGGGTCGCCGGGGTCGATCCACATGTCATGGTGATCCCCCCCGGGCGCCTCGGCGCGCGGCACCACGTCCAGCGTGCGTCCTCCGTCGGTCGAGACCGTAAAGGAAGCCGTCAGGAAGTAGGCCTCGTCATCGTCGTTCGGCGAGACCACCACGCGCGAGTAATAATGCGGGCGCCCCATGGCGTTGCGATTGCGGGTGATGAGCGACCAGGTGCGTCCCCCGTCTTCCGAGCGCCACAGCTGGCCGTCTTCGGTCTCGCGCCCCTCCCACGGTATGCCGTCGCCGGTCTCGAGCATGGCGTAGACTCTGTTCGGGTTCGACGGTGCGATCGCCACAGCCACCTTGCCGACGGGTTTCTCGGGCAGACCGATGCCGTTGTCCGGACCGTTCAGCTTGGTCCAGGTGTCACCGCCGTCGCGCGAAACGTGCAGGCCTCCGCCGGGTCCCCCAGAGGTCCGTCCCCAGGTGTGAATCTCCAGTTGCCACGTGCCCGCGAACAGCACGCGGGGGTTCGACGGATCCATGGCGATGTCCGAGCAGCCCGTGTCTTCGTTGACGAACAAAACGCGCTCCCACGTGGTGCCGCCGTCGGTTGTGCGGAACACGCCCCGCTCCGGCTGCGGCCCGTAGGCGTGGCCAAGGGCGCAGACAAGAACGATGTCGGGATCGGTGGGATGAATGACCAGGCGCGGAATTCGGCCGGTCTGTTCCAGTCCCGTCAGGGTCCACGTGGCGCCCGCATCGGTGGACTTGTAAACCCCCTGTCCGATGGAGACGTGGCTGCGGATCTTGCCCTCGCCCGTGCCGGCCCAGACGATGTTGCGATCGGAAGCGGCGACCCCCAGCGAACCGATCGACTGCACGGGATGACCGTCGAAGATCGCGTCCCAGTGCACGCCGCCGTCGGTCGTCTTGTAGATGCCGCCCGAGGCTGCTCCAACGTAGTAGGTATGGCGGTCGCCGGGAATACCCGCCGCCGCCGAAAAACGGTTTCCTTCAGGCCCGATGTGCCTCCACTGGAGGGCGGTGTATACGGCGGGGTTCGGGGCTTGCTGGGCGGTGGCCGGGGCGGCGACGGTCGCAAGCGTCAACGCCGCAAGCGCCAGCACGAGCGCCCGAGCGGCTGGTGTCAAGGAGGCGGAGCAGGAGCGGGAACGACCGAACGGTATGCGCATTGGCCTTTGGGGGCAGAGGTTCGCAGGGTCAGGTGTGAGGCGCCAACAGAGAAGCTACCGCAGCTGAATAAGAGTCCGGCCGAGCCGGTTCCGCGTCAAGCCGCCTCAGGGTCCATCCCGGACAAGGCTGGGGCAGCGGTTTGGAAAAGCGGACAATTCACGTGCTCCGAAGACCGGACATTCTATTTGCTCCCGACAGCTCACGACGCTCCCCGTGCCGAAGGCGATTGCGGGGTGTAGCATTCCGCTTCAAGCTAGACAAGCTAGATTGGATTAGCCTAGAGCAAAACCTTCCGATGGGCTCCCAGAACCAGCCGGAGTGCCCCCTGGCCTTGGCCTCGGACTGTCCAACGAAGTAGGACCACGTTAAACCTTCTTCACAGAGGAAAAACATTATCCCCTTTATCCGGACCGCTCTCACCTTCACGCGCGACTGCGGCGGCTGCTTCCCGCACCCGGCCGCCGCGGTGGTCGTATTGGGAACCATGTTCTTCTGTTCTTCCCCGGTACAGGCTCAGTGGAGGTTGGGGCCGCCGGACCTGACAGTCGGGCAAGACTCCGCGATTTTCTTCGAGGACGTCGCGGCGGTTGTTGTACGCGAGGGTCGCGTCTATGTAGCGGACGGGGGCCTTAGAAGAATCTTTGCGTTCGATCGATCCACTGGCCAACTGACGGCCACTGCTGGGCGCCGTGGTGAGGGTCCAGGCGAGTTTCGATTTCTGATTGGGATCGACGAGTGTGGTGGTGGTGAGGATGTCATCTACGCGTCGGACAGCGGCCTCCGCCGAGTGTCCGTGTTCTCTCCGAACCTGGACCACATACGGACATTCCGCATTGCGGACGGGACCATCCGGGTGACGGCGATTGAATGTGCTGGTGCACGTACGTTGGTTGGGATCACCCTCAACCCCGATCCCGCGCTTAGTCTCGGTCGTGCTATCCCCATGGACGCGACATGGCGTGCCACTCATGACATAGTTCTTTTTGAGCCGCGCGGGTCTCTCCGACGGGTGCTGGGAACAGTCCTCGGACAGGAGCGATATCGTGATGGGAATCCGAGTGGTACCGGCTATAGCGATTTGCCCCTCAGATGGGGCTTGAACGTAGTCTTCGCATCCTCACCACAGGGCTTCGTCGTGGGCACGGGCGAACGATCATCGTTGGTACGCTACGACGTGGATGGCGACGTGCTTGATACCTTGACGCTACAGGAAAGCCGCGCTGCCGTTTCTCGCGCTCATGTCGGCGCACACGTGCAGAACAGGATCACAAGGTCCGAACGCCTTGGACGAGATATACCCAGCACTCGGTCTTTTTGGACAGAATACCCGTACCCTTCCCACTTTCCCGCATACTCCAAGGTTCTCATGACGCTAGCCGGCGGCGTCTGGGTTGAGCGATTCCCGGAGCCGTACACGGAACAACCTCGCCACTGGAAGGTTTTTACGCCCGACGGCAACTTGGTAGCCACGGTCGATGTGCCGAGACGTTTGGATCTCATGTGGGTTGGCGAAACGCATGTCGCTGGCGTTGTCACCGATGAGTTGGGCGTCCAGACCGTGGAGGTATTTCCCATCCAGCGCCCGGACCCTTCGGACGGCGTACTGGGATGGTTGTTGGACTGTGGGAGGCTGTTCGAACCGTAGTTGATAGGTTGGGGCGGCTCCCAGGGATCTCATCCTGCGACGCAACCTCCTTTCTCGCGACCGAGGTTGAGTGTTCGTCCAAGTGCGCTTGCGGATCCAGAGATCCCGGTAGCCCATGATCTTGCGGTAGTTCCGTTCGGCGTCCATGAACGAGGCAACCGATGTTGTCGCCGGTCAGCCCGCCCGAAAGCCCCATCCGGCTCTGGTCGTTCAGGGTCAGGTCCGGGCTGATCACCTCCCAGCTCTGGCCACCGTTGCGGGTGCGGTGCACGTGCTGGCTCCCGAACGTAGGTGGAAACCGGCCGTGCTTGGCTTGGTCGCGCAGTGGCGCTCGCGCGCGTTGGTGCTATCTTCGATCAGATTCACGTTTCAGCAAGGGGCCGCGCGATGACCCCCCAAGCCGCCTACGTCATGATCTTCAGCGTCGCGGGCAATTTCTACAGCCCGCACCACCAGAGCACTTGGGCGGACTTGCTGCGGACGCGCATCCAGCGTCTCTCGGGGCGGCGTGCACCGTCGTGGGTGGCCGCCCTGACCGCGAGCAAGGGACAACCCCCCGTTTAGTTGGAGATGCTCATCTTGAAGACGAGGTACGAGCGGCCTCTTAGGTATTTGGTCGTGTCGTCGTCCATCATTACCTTGGTTTCGATGGACGGATTCAGGATGTAGGCCACGCTGATCGGAATCGAGAATGACCCGGTAACGGGGATCTCCCGAGAAGCTCCGATCGAGATGTTGACCAGGCCCGCCTCGTCGGTCTTGTAGAAATCGCTGGGCTGGGCCACCATGCCCACGGTGGCCGACATCTCGGTGTCACCCAGGTAGAACGGGAGGCTGGCCTCCAGGTAGGTGGGAGTCTGGGATGCTCCCTCGGCGTCTTCCCCGTTCAGGATGAACCCGCCGTAGAGGCTGAGCGGGAAGGCTTCCCCCAACTTGAACCCCACCGATGCCTCGTAGTAGTGGCTGTCGGAGTCAAAGAACATCGGACCGTCCGGCGCGGGGAAGTAATAGTCCCTCATGCCGATGGTAATGCCGGCGTCGCCCAGCTCAATGTGGTAACTGGCCCAGATGTCGTTTTGGTTGGCATCCGCCCCGTCGGCCCCGAGGGAATACGACCCCCAGACGCCGATCTGGAACCCCCCGGAGCTGATGGCCAGGGCGGGCTGCATGGCGGCGGACTCACCAAAGTCGAAACCGCGCCACACGTACCGGCTGACCACGTCGGTGCCGATGCTGACATCCTGCGCGCGCGCCGCCGGAGCCGTCGCCAGAAGCAGGGCCACTGCCGCGGCAGCGATGAACCCTCTGTATTTGGGAGAAGCTTGAATTGAGTCCATGGGGTTCCTTTGGGGAAATGGGCCGCCCGGCGCAAAATGTCGGCTGTGTGGACGCCCCGGAGCGGATGCCCCGGAGCGCGTTTGCACGGTGGGAAATTGCTGAAGTCTCGCTTGTTCCGCCAACGGCGCTACTTCGTCCAGATGACCACCGCCCCGCACCGGGGCCTGGAGCCGAAAAACTCTGCCGGCACTGACGAAGCATCCCTGTATACCTCCAGCCCGGCGATTTCGTTCGGGAACACCAACTCGTTGATTCCCAGATCTTGTTCGCGGTCGGCGCGGATAGTGAGCTGTCCGTTCAGGTATACATCCATCTGAGTGCACCCAATTGAACGAGTGGTCCCGACGCGGCAGTCTCTGCCACTCCCCGTGCACTGCGCCGTAATGCCCGGCACCCAGCTCACCACGCTCGAAACCGTGGCTGATCCGATCCGCCGGACGTCCGCTTCATCCATGAAATCGCCCGAGCCGATGCGCTCGCCCCGTTCCCGGCGGTCGTAGAATCCGCGGTTTTCCAGCCGCCGTTCGCGGATGGCCGTAACCACGAGGCCTGGAATCGCGACCGGATCCGGGGTCATGGAAATACGGAGCTCAAGGGTGCGGTCCGCGCGGACTGAAATCGGCTCTCTGAGGGGCGCGAATCCGACGCTCGAAACGCTGGCATGCTGGTCACCCGGCAAGACCGATTCAATGCGGTAGAACCCCTGCCGGTCGGTGATCGTCCTTCTTTCGGAGGATTCTCCCCGAATCGATTGCTGTTCGATGACCACTTCGGCCCCGGGTAGCGGGCGCCCCGATTCCACATCGACCACCCTGCCCAAGACCACGCCCGGGCCGGCGGCCGGGATGGTCAGGTTATGAATGACGCCCGGTCCGATTTGAGTCACCCTTTCTTGCCCCTGGTAGCCCGCGAACTCGGCAGACGCCGAGAACTGCTGACCGGCCAGCAGGCCGCAGACACGGTACCGGCCCGCTTCGTCAGCGATCGTGGTTCCGATCAGTGCCCGCTGCGGCCGGCCTCTGGGATAGGTGGCGTAGTGGACTCTGGAACCCGGAGCCCTGATCCCGGTCAGCTCGTCCGACACGTGGCCGGAAACGCTGGCATCGTCACGGGCGTCGCACAACTCCACCTCCAAGGTCTTGAGCTCCCTGGGCTGGCCGCGCCAACGGTTGGTCCAGATTACCACGGTCCCGCATCCCATGGTGGGGGAAAGCGCGAATAACGGCAAGCCCGCCGAGCTCGGGTAGACTTCGATGGCGCCGATCATTGACGACGAGAACATGGAGAGCTCGCGTGTTGCGCCGCCCAGTTCACCGGAGTCGATGGCCTCGGGCCGGCCGTCGATGTACACCTGCGGGCAGGCATACCGCCCCGTGCCGGGCGGTGCGGAAGACACGCCCCCTCCGGGCATTTTGGGAGAGGATCCCAAAACCAGGTCCAGCAGACCTGGGCCCGCGCGTCTGCCCGAGCTGGCCACATTCACGTACAGCCCGACGCCCCGGGTCTCCACCCAGTGGGGGTCGAAGAAATGCCCGTGCCCTTGGTCGCGGCGCTCGTAGAATCCGCGCCCTTCCAGGTAGAGCGGCCGCCTTTCGACGCGCACCTCCAGGGGGTCCAGCTCGAAGTCGCGCATCCGCAGCGGGATGTTGGCCACCGTGGAACTTGAGTCGTCGATGTTCAGCACGGTGCCCACCTCGCCGTAGGCAACGTGGCGCATTGTGATTTCGTAGTCGCCCGGCTCCAGGTCTTCGAAAATCGCGGCGCCCTCCGTGTTGGTCACCGCCCGGCGCATCAGACTGGTGAGGGTTACCAGCACGCCTGACACGGGCTCCTGCGTCTCGGAGTCGGTGATTCGCACGATCAGGGTGTGTTCACCGACGCGCTGCAGCTGTGGAACCGGCGTGGCGGCCACGGGATTTGCGGCGGTCGGAATCAGCGCGGCTGCCGTGAACAGCGCCGCGGCCAGACGCGTTACGGCCTTCAATGCTCGGTTCCCTGCTGCCATCATTCTCCAGCTTCCTCCATCCGTAGGTCCACAAGCTGATTATGTGGTTGCGCGCTGCCGTCCGCAAGCTGCGCTCCGCCACCTTCAAGGCGGTCCAGCGCCCAACGTGCATGCTCGGCGACCAGACCCGGCTCCTCGTTGACCATGCGCCGCAACACGGTCACCGCCGCGCCAGACCCGGCGTTGCCGAGCCCGACCGCCAGGTTTCTGAGGAGACCTTGGCGGCCGGGCCGCGCAAACGCCGTGCCCCGGTACCGGTCGCGGAAACCGGCGTCGCTCAGGTGCAACAGCTCCTGGGCCCACCGGATCATTGTGGGCGGAGGCGCGGCCCGGCCCGCTGGCAGCCCGAAGGGCGCTGCGGACGGATACTCGGCCGTTCGATTCCAGGGGCAGACTTCCTGGCAGATGTCACAGCCGAAAACCCGTGTCCCGATCAGTTCTCTCAGGCCGACCGGGATCCGACCGCGCAACTCGATGGTCAGGTATGATATGCACAGCCGGGCGTCCAGCACGCGTCCGTTCTTGATGGCGTCGGTGGGGCAGGCGGTCACGCAGGCGCGACAGGACCCGCAGTGGTCGGGCTCGAACGCGTCGTCGGGCGGCAAATCCAGATTAGTGAACAGCTCGCCCAACATGAAGTAGGACCCCAGCTTCGGGCTGATCAACATGGTGTTGCGGCCGATCCAGCCCAGTCCGGCGCGCTGGCCCAGGTCCCTTTCCAAAACGGGGCCGTAGTCGACGTATCGCTTGAAACAAGCTCCCGGAGCCAGTGTGCCGGCCCGGGCCGCCAGGTCGTCCAGCCGCTGCTCAAACACCTCGTGATAGTCGCGGCCCGCGGCATACCTGGCGATGACGGGCATCGGGTCGCGCGCGCCCTGCTCGCGGTCCGCCTCCGCGGAGTATGGCCCGTAGTAGAGAAGCGTCACAATTGCCGTGCGGGCGCCGTGCATGACCTCGGCGGGGTGCAGTCTGCGACGGACGGCGTCCTCGCGCGCCATGTACCGCATTTCACCGTGCATGCCGGCACCGATCCATGCCAGGTAGGCCTCGCCGTGTGCCGGTGCCTCGGCCGGGGCGAAGCCGACCTGGTCGAATCCCGCGGCGAGCCCCGCACTCCTGATCTTGTCGCGGAGGGCGGTCGCCGCGGCGCCCCCGTCAGGCGGCAGGCTGCTCGCTGGGGCAGAAGGGAGCAATGTCGCACTGCCCGCAACGCGGCTTCCGAGCCACGCACACGTGCCTGCCGTGCACCAGAATCCTCCAGGCGAACGGATGCCAGGCCTCGCGGGGGAACACCTCCATCAGGTCCCGCTCTATCCGTTTCGGGTCGCTGGAATCGGTGAACCCGAGCCTCCCCGAAACCCGTTTCACGTGCGTGTCCACCACCACCCCTTCGTGGATGCCGAAGGCGTTCGACAAAACGACGTTTGCTGTTTTCCGCGCCACGCCCGGCAAGGTCAGCAGGTCTTCCATGGTACCGGGGATTTCGCCGCCGTACGCCTCGGTGACGCGGCGGCCCAGTCCCTGCAGGTGTTTGGCCTTGTTGCGGAAGAAACCTGTCGGCCGCACGGCCTTTTCAAGTTCCGCCAGATCCGCCCCGGCTAGCGCCCGGGCGTCGGGATAGCGCGGGAACAGGTCTCTGGTCACTCGATTGACCCTCTCGTCGGTGCACCGCGCCGAGAGGAGCGTAGCCACGATGAGTTGGTAGGGGTTTTCCCAGTTGAGGGAAATGACAAGGCTCGGGTATTTCGATTCCAGGATCGGATCCAGAGTCCGGAAGAGCTCCTTCTTCGCCCGGGCCGACCGCGGACGCCTGGCGGGGCTCACCGTGGAGCACCGCGCTGGCTGCCGACCCCGCGGCGGCCGCCGTGGTCTCGCCTTGGCTGCCACCACCTTCTCCTGAACCGCCGCACGACCAGACACAACCGTCCGCCGGCGATCCCGTCGAGGTCCACAAACTCGCGGTTCCCCTCCCCTGCACCTGCGGCCCGCGGCACGTTCACCGAGTAGTCCTCTCCGCGCCACCGGAACGACACCACGTTTTCGCCCTCGTCGGCCTCCACCTCCAGGAACATTGAGGAATCCAGTCTCACTATTCCGTCGGCACCGGCCGGGACGGCCCGGTAAAAGCCGGCATCGAAGTCTTCGCCGGCCAGCCGCCGGTAGTTCTGTTCTTCGGCCCAGTCCACCACGTCCAGGCCGTACTGCCCGGCGGCCGCTTCCCTGTGGTGAAGCAGCTCGTGGAGGATCGTCTCCCACATTTCGGCCTTCCAGTCGAACGCCGGGTCCATGGCGGCAAGCGCCGCGAACGATCCGTGGTAGAGCACCACAGAGGACTGGACTTCGCCTTCGCCGAACCCGTCGGGCCAGGTATCGGTCAGGCACTCCCCCAGGGTATGGACCCTCTCGAACCGCGGGTGCGGCTGAACTTGGGGCGCGACGGACAACCCGCTGACCCCGGCCCTTACCTTGCCCGGAATCTCCGCCCACATTTCCGCGGCTCTTGCTGCGAACTCTTCTTCAGTCATGTTTCCGTTTGGTGCTGCGCCTTGCCGGATTCGACCTTGCCGGCGAGCCACCGGTTCAGGAACACAAACGCCGTGATCGCGATCGCCCACTGGATTATCACGGTGCCGGCGTTGTATTCCGAAAACGGGGTGAACGAGGCCCAGAGGTCGTCCATGTTGATCGACCCCCACAGCCACCAAACGGCCAGCACCACCGCTTCGAAAACCACGAAGTAGATGACATAGTTGAACCAGCGGCCCACCCGAATGTCGCTTCCTTCGCTGTTCACGAGTTTCGTCCGGAACTTGTCCACCCCGTACCCGATCACGAGCACCGCGAAGAAGAGGCCGCTCAGCATCAGGCCCACGCCCCACACCCAGTCCTGGTTGCGGAACACCTCAATCCAGATGGCCGACGGCAGGCCCAGGAGCAGGCCTAACGCACCGACCGTCAACACGGCCTTGCGCCGCGCCACGCCGGCGTCGGTGAGCACGCGCGAGGCCATTTCGATCATGGCGATGAGGCTGCTCCAAGCCGCGAACACCAGCGCCAGGAAAAAGATGACCATGAAAAACGACCCCCCGGGCATTTGCCCGAACAGCTGGGGGATCCAAATGAAGGTCAGCCCTTCGTTGCCCGCGCCTACTATCTCACTCGCCGCTCCGGGCATGATGGCGAACACGGTACACAAGACCATGATCCCGGCCAGCAACGATACCGAGTTATTGCCGAAGCCGAGCATGAACGCGTTGAGCGTGGTGTCTTCCCTGCGCTTCATGTACACGGCGTAAGCCGTGATCAGCCCCCAACCGGCCCCCGTGTCCCAGGCGTTCTGTGTAAGCGCCTGCACCCACACGTCGGCGCTGCCCAGGGCCGCCCAGTCGGGTGTGAAGAGAAATGCGAGTCCGGCCTCCGCTCCGGGCAGCGTTATGGCCCTTACAGCAAGCACCACGACCAGGAATAGAAGGCTCGGAATCAGTATCCGCGCGGTGCGTTCGATTCCCCTGACGCCCTTCAGCACCACAAACGCGGCAAGCCCGATCGCCAGTACGTGGGTGAGCACCGGCCAGCCTGAACCGATGAACCCGTCCCAGAATTCCTGCGGGCCGACACAGCCCGCGACATCGGCAGCGCACCTTTCGGTGGGCACGGTGCCGGTCAGCGCCCCAAACAGGTAGCGCAGGGTCCACCCCATGACCACCGAGTAGTAGAACATGATGGCAGTGGCACAAAACGCGACCCAGGCCCCCATCCACGCCTTGCCCTTGCCTCCCAGCGCGGCGAACACGCCGACCGGTCCCGAGCGGGCCTTCTTGCCTCCCGCGAATTCAACCAGAATCAGCGGGATGGACCAGAGCAGCAGAAACACCACCCAGGCGACCAGGAACGAACCACCGCCGTTCGACGCGGCAATTCGCGGGAAGCGCCAGATGTTACCCGTTCCCACCGCCATGCCGAGCATGGCCAGCATCATCGCCGTCCGTGAACTGAACACGTGCTTGGTCATTCCGGGCCCTTCTTTCGGTGGGTCATGCCATCCTCGCGCGGCGCGCCTGAAGTTAGCGACAGGGCGGAAAGCCACGCAGCAAGCTCTTCGTTCACTGCTTGGGGGTGCGAAAGATGGCCGCAGTGCCCCGTGCCGGGGATCGTCCGGTAGGTGGACCGCGGAAGCAGGTACGCGATTTCTTCCGCCCACGCCACGGGGCAGTAGGCGTCGCGCGACCCCTTCAAGACAAGCGCCGGCACCCCTATTCCAGCTAGTTCCGGCCTGAGGTCAACCCCTTTGAAGGCCTTCACGCGGGTACTGCCCTCGCGGGGCGGTGCTGCACGCCCGCCCGTGGTCAGCGCGTAGTCAAGCACATTCCGGGCCTGGGGTCCGCGGTCGAAGTTCCACACAGCCAAACGGCTCCACAGGCGCCACAGGGCTCGCGCCACCGGGGTCGGACTGTACACTGTGGTCAGCCGGGCCGGCGGCATCAGCCAACCGCGAGTTCGGAGCATGTGAGCTGAGGTCCAGCGGGCCAGCGGGTTGAGCAGAACCAGACCCAACAACCGGTCGGGGTGCAGCGAAGCGAACCGAATGGCGATTGCCGACCCCAGGCTCTGCCCCACCAACACAAACCGGTCCAGTCCGCACGCATCGGCCAGATCACCCACGTCTTCGGCAAGGAGATCGAACGTGGGGCGGGCCGGGAACTCCCCTCGCAGGTCGGCGGTCATGCACCGGTAGTCCCTGGCGAATTCGGGGATCTGGAATCGAAACGTCTCCTTCGGGCCATCGGCACCCGGCACCCAGACGATGGCGGGGGCGGACCGCGAACCTACATCGTGCGCTTCGACGCTGACCCCGTCGCGGTAAGTGACAACACGCAAGGGCAGCGGACGGCCACCCTCGTCGAGCATCGCCGGCCGGACGAACGACCTGTTTCTGCGAACTACCCACGACCGGTACCACGACACAGCTCCGAAAAGCCCCCCGATGGAGACGAGCCAGGGAATCAGGGACGCCAGGGGACCCTGTGACCCTCTCTGTACCAGCCGGTTGCGAAGTTTATGAGAGGACCGGCCCGCAGCCGTCCCATGCCGAATTGGGCGGCGAGCGTATCGGCGTTGTCGCGGCCTCCGGTGGATATGACCTCGCGAAGAAATTCCCCCGCCGACGGATCAACGTACCACGCCGTCCCGAACCGCTGCTCAAGCGCGTTGCGGAGTACCGCACCCAGCATCCACCCCCGCAGCTGCACGGCGCTCTCCGACCCGCCCCTCAAACGGCCGCGCTGGTTTTCCAAATGCGACACGGGGTGATGAACGAAACCCGTTGCCGTGGTCAGCAGATCGGCAAAACGGCCGGCCGTGCTCCCCGGCGCGCCGACCCGCGCCGATTCCATCTCCCAGATGAACAGCCCGGCCAGCCGCCGGAGCCGGTACAATTCGGCAAAGCCGGCCGCGCGCATGGTGTTGTGCAGTTCCACCCCGTCCAGCCCGGTTGCACGCGCCACCCATTCGGAGTCCAGAAGAAGGAACTCGAACAGCATGGCCAGCGCCTCGCGGACCGAGCGATCGCCCAGCTCCCGCACGATCCAGGAAAGCCCGCCGGGCGTGTGCGACGCATGGAGCGCCGCCCCGATCCCGTTCATCAGACCGCGCGCGTCGGCCCAGCCGCCCAGCCGGGCGAGGACCACGGCCGCCTCTCCCGGCGCGTGGATCACCGACACGAAAGACCGCCGAGCCTTGAGCTTCCGACGGTCGAAATCGAAACTGACGGCGGAGCCTCTCGGCAACGGCATGCTCAACTGCTTGAGGAAGCGGCGGGCCGTGGCCAACAACGGGGTGGGCGCAAATGGCTGAGCCAACCCGGCCATGGACGTGAGCCAAATTGCGTCGGACCGGTCGAGTGGTCCGTCGTCGCCCAGCCGCTCGCCCGCCTCGGTCAGCAGCGCGTCCCGGTAGGCGTCGTCGGTGGCGTTCATGAGCCGCCGAGCCTCGGACTCAAGCCAGGTCAGGTCGAAGCCCTCGAGCCGTTCGAGTCCTTCTTCGTAGGAACCCATGGCCAGCTGCCCGACCGCCTCTCTCTCTCGGTGGGCCAGATCCAGTCGCAGGGCTCCCGATTCCTCAAGCACTCGGTTCCGTGCGGAAAAAATCGCCCGGCGCGTTTCACGGTCTTCGGTCCGGGCAATAATCGCCCGCGCACGGCGCAGGGGAATGGGCTGGTTTCCGCTGCGCACGAACGCTCCGGTCTCCCAGGCGGCTAGCTGATCATCGACCGGACCGAGCTCTGCCTCAACCCGCTCCCGGGAAACCCACCGCAGGAGGGCTTGAAGATCCCGCAGCTGCCCGCCCGACGCGGACGCCATTTCGCGCTGGATCACCGGAAGAGCGTCGTCGCCAAACAGCAGGCGCGCGTTGACGCGGAGCTGGCGCGAGGCGGAACGGGCCTCACGCCCCGATCCGGATAGTAGCCGGTCTCGGGCAAGGTCGGCCCTGAGCCGTTTTGCCGTTTCGGCAATTTCACCCAGCGTGGCGGGCACGCGCGGTCAAGTCGACGTAGGTGAAGCAGCCACGGCCGCGGCAATCCACTGTCCGACCCCCGACAGTGGAACCCGAACTTGCTCGAGCGTGTCGCGGTGCCTGATCGTGCAGGTCTCGTCTTCGACGGTTTGGCCGTCCACTGTAACGCAGAACGGAGTGCCGGCCTCGTCCTGCCGCCGGTATCGCCTGCCGATTGATCCGGCCACATCGAAAAACACGTTGTGTTGGCGGCGCAGTTCGGCGGCCAGTTTTTCGGCGATCTCGGGCATGCCAAGCTTCTTGATCAAGGGAAACACTGCCGCTCTGACCGGGGCCAGACTGGGGTGAAGCTTCAGGACCGTGCGCGCGGCCCCGTCTACTTCTTCTTCGGTATAGGCGTCGGCCAGCACGACCAGCAGTAGCCTGCTCAGGCCCGCCGAGGTCTCAATCACGTGGGGGATAAAACGTTTCCCGGCCGCCGGGTCGATGTACTCGAGCTTCTTGCCCGAGTGCTCCTGGTGGGCGCTCAGGTCGTAGTCGGTTCGGTTGTGGATGCCCTCGAACTCCTGCCAGCCGAACGGGAACCTGTACTGGATGTCGACCGCTTCGGCACAGTAATGGGCCAGCTCGTCTGGCCCGTGATCGTGGAACCGGAGGCGGTCCGGCCGAATTCCCAGCGACCTGACCCACTCCATCCGCCACGCCCTCCACTCTTGGAACCAGTATCCGCCGGTTCCCGGCTCAATGAAGAACTGCATCTCCATCTGTTCAAACTCACGGGTCCTGAAAACGAAATTCCCCGGCGTGATTTCGTTACGAAATGCCTTCCCGACCTGAGCGATGCCGAACGGGACTTTCAGCCGCGAACTGTCCATCACGTTGCGGAAATTGACGAAAATCCCCTGGGCAGTTTCCGGGCGGAGGTAGACGGTGCTCGATTCACCCTCAACCACTCCCATGAAAGTCTTGAACATCAGGTTGAACTGTTTGGGCTCCGACCATTTGCCGGTAGCTCCGCACACGCTGCACTGTTGATCGTCCGCGCGGCCGGCTTCAAGGTCCGTGAGTTCGTCGGTGCGGAAACGGCGGTGGCACGACAGGCACTCGGCAAGCGGATCGGAAAACGCCCCCACGTGTCCGCTGGCGACCCACACCTCGGGGTTCATGAGAATTCCCGCGTCCAGGCCAACGATGTTCGCGTGCCCGTGGACCATCTCCCGCCACCAACGGCTCTGGATGTTGTTTTTCAGTTCGATTCCCAGGGGGCCGTAGTCGTAGACCGAGCCCACTCCCCCGTAGATCTCGGAAGACTGGAAGATGAAACCTCTGCGTTTAGCCAGGGAAACGAGCTTGTCCATGAGCCCGTCGGGATGGTCGCCGGGACTTTGGGAGGTGGCGTTCATTCGATTCTGATTACCAGACTGCGCGTGGTGGGGCGGGACCGCGGGGTACCCGGAAAAGGTGAAAACTACGGGAGGTTGTGGCTAGTGGTTGGCCATCCGCGCCAGGGCGTCGACGGCCACTGCCCGGTCTTCGTAGACAAACAGTGGATTGATCTCCGCCTCCCGGAGCTCCGGCGCGGCCTCCAGCGCGCCGGCCAGGGCCGCGGCCTGCCGGGCAATGGCGGCCAGGTCGGCGGCCGGTGCTCCCCGGAACCCTTGAAGCATGGGCGCACACCGCAGTTCGGAACACATCGCTGCTACGGTGGTCGCGTTCACGGGAAGCCCCCTGATGGCGATATCCGGGTCCAGTTCGGCGGTCGCCCCACCCCGCCCCACTGCCAGGACCGGCCCATAACAAGGGTCGCGCCTCACCCCCAGAATCAGTTCCGTCACCGGCGTTGGCAACATTGGGGAAACCAGGATTCCGTCCAGTGTTTCCGGCAACCCGACCGCGCGAAGCCACTTCTCGGCCTCCCGGAGGACTTCGGCGGCTGCCCGGGCGGTCTGCCGGGCACCGCAAACGTTCAGGCGGATTGCGCCGGCCTCGGTCTTGTGCTGAAGGTGACGGGATACGGCCTTGACGGCGACCCTCCCCCCGTCTGCCTCGGCGTGGGCGGCGGCCTCCTGGGGAGTGGCACACAGACGGGCCTGCACGAACTCCACGCCCGCCGCCGACAACATGTGGCGGGCTTCCGGTTCAGACATCCAGGCTGCGCTCTCGGCAGTGTCGCCGTCGGCGGCGGACGAACCGCGGAACCCCGCGGGCGGCGGGGGGGCGGGGGGGCGGGGGGCCTGTTGCTGCCGGCCGCGCTCGGTCAGTGCGGCCACGCACCGGGCTGCCCTCTCCAGAGAACCGTGCACGGGCACCCCGAGTTCGGTGAGGTGCTCCAGCGAGCGCGGCCGGCGCCGCGAGAACACCGAATGGACGATCAGGAACTTCCCCCTGACAGCCGCCGCCAACCGTTCGGCGGCGGCCAACTCGTCGGGTGCCAGCCGTTCGTCAAACCTCACTGCGTATCCTCCGAACATGCCGGTCACCAGCACGCCCTCGCAGGCCGGGTCCTCAGCCGCCATCGCCGCGGCCCGGGCCAGGACCGCCGGGTCGTGGTCGCTGGCTCCGGCCATGTCGACCGGGTTCGCCACCGCGCCCGACGGACCGAGTAACTCCCGCAGCCCGGCCATGGTCTCCGGGGCCAGTTTCGGCGGCGGACAACCCAAACCCGACAGAGCATCGGCAGCCAGGGCACCGTGTCCGCCTCCGTCGGTCACGACGACAGGGCCACCCGTGGAGGTGCGCCGCGCGGGCGGTTGCAGCACCAGCGCCTCGGCGACGGCCATCAGTTCGTCCGACCGGTCCACCTCAACCGCCCCGAACTGCCTCGCCAGCGCGGAGAAAACCGCCTGATCTCCGGCCAGACTGGCGGTGTGAGATGCCGCCGCCCTCGCTCCGGCGGTGGACTTCCCTCCCTTGAGCACGACGACCGGTTTCCTGGCCGCTGCCCGACCAACGGCCTCGAAGAACGCCCGCCCGTCCCGCGCACCCTCCATGTAGACCGCGATCGCCCCGGTCGGCTCGTGTCCGGCCAACCAGTCGATGAACTCATGGAACTGGAGGTCCGTTTCGTTGCCCACGCCCACATACACCGAGACCCCGACGGAGGACTCCCGGGCCCGCGTCATCAAATCGAGGGCCAGGTTTCCCGACTGGGCGACGATCCCCAGCGAGCCTGGCGGCAGCGGTTCGCCGCCAATCAGGTGCAGCCCGGCGTGGGTATTGAGTACACCGGATGTGTTCGGCCCGATCATCCGGATCCCTGTTGAACGAGCCGCCTGGATCAGGTCGTCTTCGAGCCGTGCTCCGGCGCTGCCCGATTCGCGAAAACCCAGCGCGGGCACGATGGCTGCCTGCACGCCGGCCTGCCCGCACGCTCGAACAGCCTCGGGAGCCAGCCGCGCGGGAAGCCCGATGTAGGCTACGTCCGGCGGCTCGCCGGCCGCCGCCGCGCACTCGTCAATCGAAACCTGCACTCGGCGGCCCAAGATCTCCCCGCCCGCCGGATTAACGGGGTAGACAGGCCCCTTGAACCCGGAGGCGCGAAGCGCGGCCACAACCTGGTGGCCGCGCTTCGCCGGATCGCGAGAGGCACCGACCACCGCCACCGACCGGGGCTCGAAGATTCGCCCCAGCCGGCCAGGGCCGCGTGAAGCGTCGGTTCTGGCTATTTGCCCCGGTAGACGGGCGGGCGGCCTTCGGCGAAAGCAGCCACGCCCTCCTTCCAATCTTCGGTGGCCATGACTTCGGCGAGCGCCGCCGATTCCCTTTCCATCGCCGCCTCCAAATCGCCCGATTCCCCCTGGGAAAGCAGCCACTTGGCAAGGCGCGCCGCGACCGGCGCATTGGCGGAAAAACGCCCGGCAATCTCCAGAGCTGCCGGAAGCACATCCTCGGCCGGCGCCGAGCGGTTGGCGAGCCCCCAGGACACTGCTTCCCGGGGCGTAAAGAACCTGCCGAGCAGAACCAGCTCCGACGCCCTGGCACGGCCGATCCGGCGCGGTAGGGTGTACGAGCTGCCCCCGCCGATCATGGTACCCAGAGCCACCTCCGGCAGACGCAGCCGGGCCGCTTCCGCCACGATCAGGAAATCGGCGCACAGCGCCAGCTCCAGGCCCGCGCCCACGGCGTGCCCGTTCACCGCGGTCACAACCGGTTTCGGCAGCGAATAAAGCGCGCGGTGTGCAACCTGGCCCGCCTGGATGTAGGCCTGGCGCTCGGCTCCGGTCAGCGGTGCGTCACGGTGAGCCTTGAGGTCCGCGCCCGCGCAGAAGCCCCGGCCCGCGCCAGTCAACACGACTGCTCTGACGGCGTCGTCGCCCGCCGCCTCCTCAAGAGCCGCCCGCAACCCGTCGTACATCGCTTTGTTGACTGCGTTGAGGCGCCGGGGCCGGTTCAGAGTAACCACCTGAACCGGCCCCCGGCGCTCGCTCAGAACCGGGAGCACCGACGCGGCACCCGCGTCAGCAGCGTTCGTCCTGGTCACATATCGTCGGTGGCTGTCTGCGTCGGCCTGGCGTTCTTGACATGCATTTCGAGCCAGCGGTCGGTCTCCCAAAGCACGTGTAGCACCGACTCACGGGCCACGTAGCCATGGCTCTCGCCGGGCAGCATGACCAGGCGCGCCGTCGCCCCCAGACCCTTCAGGGCCGCATAGAACCGCTGCGACTGAACCGGGAACGTGCCGGAGTTGTTGTCATCCTCTCCGTGAATCAGAAGGATGGGCTCGTTCACCTTGTCGGCGTGCATGAACGGCGACATGTAGGCATAGAGGTCCGGCGCCTCCCAGAACAAACGCTCTTCGCGCTGGAATCCGAACGGCGTCAGCGTACGGTTGTAGGCACCGCTGCGAGCAATGCCCGCCCTGAACAAGTCGCTGTGCGCCAGCAGATTTCCCGTCATGAACGCGCCGTAGGAGTGGCCGCCGATCGCCACCCGGTCCGGGTCGACCACGCCTCGCTCCACGCCGGCCCGAATCGCGGCCGCCGCGTTGTCCACCAATTGCTGGCGGAAGGTGTCGTTGGGTTCAGCGTCGCCCTCGCCGATCACCGGCATCGAGGCGTTGTCGATTACCGCGTATCCCCGCACCACGTAGGGCACCGCGCCCCCGTAACCAAGCGTGGTGAACCGGTGAGGCGAATCAGTGCGCTGGCCCGCGGCCTGTGCGCTCTTGAATTCGGTCGGGTAGGCCCAAACGAACGCGGGAAGCGGGCCGTCGGCCTCGGCGTCGTA
Source organism: Gemmatimonadota bacterium (assembly GCA_021295785.1). Classification (GTDB taxonomy): domain Bacteria; phylum Gemmatimonadota; class Gemmatimonadetes; order Palauibacterales; family Palauibacteraceae; genus Palauibacter. The sequence continues at coordinate 37,283 of JAGWBR010000005.1, read as the reverse complement.
ATCGGCCGGCAGGTAGAGGGTCGCCGACAAGGGCACCCCGTCCGCCCGCTTGTACTGCAACGCTTCCTTCCTGATCCCGGCGAACTGGGGATACGGGTGAGTGAAATCGGTTACGGCGGTCAGCCGCCCCGACTCCAGGTCGCGGATGTAGTAGTTGGGCGGTTCGGTCTTGGACTCGCGCCGGGTGATTATTCTCCCGTCGCCCAGCGGGGCCACCAGGCCCTCGTAATAGTCGCCCGATGAGCGGAACAGCTCGGTGGTTTCGCCGGTTCCGAGGTTGTGTTTGCGGAAGAAAGGCCTGCTTCCCTCCGGCGACGCCCCCTGCCCGGCCAGGTAGATCGCGCTGCCGCCGTCGTCGGTCACCAGAACACCGCGGCCCCGGTCGTTGGTGCGGAACACGGGCGTGCCCGGATTGTTGTACCGGTCTTCCGTGGAGACGTCGAAGACCAGTTCCATCTCGGGCAGCGCCGTGTCGCCGCCCGTGTCGACGCGGTAGGTGCGTGACTGACGGGTCGAGAACCAGCTCTCGCTGATCAGTGCATAGCCCTCTTCCGCCCAGCGGATTCCCCCGTACCGAAGCGGCAGGTCCGCCAGGACGGTCGGATCCGAATCGAACGGAGCGGATTGAAGGAACACCCGGTCGCGGATGTCGGCCCGTGCCGAGGCGTCACCGCCGTCCTGTGCTTCCACCCAGACAAGCGTCGCGTCGGCGTCGGGCCGCCAGGAGACCGAGCGCGGACCCTCGGCGACCGATCCAAAGCTCGTGGGAATGGCATCCAGCAGGGGAAGCTCGGCCACCGTGTGCAGTACCTGGCCGGTTGCGGCGTTCCAGACCTCGATCCGGGTAGGGAACCGTGAGGCCGGCACCTGATAGGAGTACGGCCGCTCGGTGGTCCGCACCAACAGGTGTTCGCCGTCGGGCGCGATCGACGCACCCCTGACCAGCGCGGGTTCGCCCAGAGTGTGAATCTCGTAACCGCCGGTACCGTCGCCGTGGAAATCCACGCGCGCCAATTGCGAGGTGGCGTAATACTCGAACAGGGCCTCATCGTGTTGGTTGGCGAGGAGGTCCTGATAGGTCCTGGCGGGGGCGGCACCGCCCGTTGATTCCTCGATCACGGGCGCCGTCGGCACGAGTTGCTCAGCCGAGGCGTCGCCGCGACCGGCCGGAACCATCTTCACGTAGAGCGACCCCCCGTCGGGCGACCACGAGAGCCCGGTGCCCGAATAGGCCCCGTTGAGGTGGAAATCGCCGATGCGCCGCGCCATGGCGGTGGCGGCGTCCGCGGTCCACAGCTCAATGCCGCCCTCGCCGGTGTTTGTGAACGCAATCCGGTCACCCCGGGGGGACCACGACGCGCCCCCGAGGCGAGGTTGGTCGGGGAGCCCGGTCACCGGCATCTCGAACCCGTCCAGGGTCATGAAGGCCAGCGCGGAAGCACCACGAGACCGACTCGGCCCGTTTGTGCGGGGATTGATCCGCAGACCCGCGATCCGAAGCTCCGGCGCGGCCACCTCCGCAATCGGCGGCAGGCTGGGCCGGTAGGTCAGCAACATCAGCGATCGGTCGGGGTTGAGGCTTACGCCTGGGGCCCGCGGGGCGTCGACCAACGAGACGAGTTCGGGAGCGGGGGTCTGGTAGGCGTCCGCCCCCTCTTGGGCGGCAAGCGCGTCTGCCCCGACAAGAGCCGCGGCGGTCATCGAAACGAAGAAGGGGACGCGAAACGAATGCGGGCTCATCGGAACCTCCCTGAAGGGTCACCAAGCTCTGTAGCAAGCCGCCGTTGACGGCTGGACACCTGCGATACGCTGAATACTGGCAGCACTGAGGCAGCCTGAATAGTCGCTCAGACACGGCATTCGGCGCAATACCCGGGGTCCCGGGCGCCGGACGCTAGAGTATCGCCACCTCCGCGGGTAGCTTCATGCAAGCCGTCCGCCCGAACCCGCCAAACCGCCGCCACACCACTCCGATGCCTCCCCCGCGACCCAGGAGTCTCACCATGGCGCCAAATGCCATTTGACTTGACTCTTGAAGGGGCCCGGGCCAGACCCGAAATCAGCCCGGCTGAAGCGGCTGAGCTGGCCCTGCGGCACTGGGCAGTCCGGGGCACCGCGGTTGAACGGCCGAGCGACCGGGACCGCGTGTTCGCCATCCTGCAGCAGGGGCAGCGAGCCGGACAGGACGCCAGCGCGGCAGGATACTTGAAGATTTCCCACCTGGCGGAGCGCCGCGCGGATCTTGAGGCCGAACAGGCAATCCTGAACGCGCTTCGAGGTGGCGGCCCGGAGGACGGTCGATTTTCGTTCCCCTTCCCGCAGCGAGCGAAAAACGGCGAGTGCATCGTGACCGGGTCGGTTGGCGGGCAAGATTACCTGGCCCGCCTGGTGGCTCCGGTGCCGGGCAGGTCAATTTCGGCACTCCAGTTGCGACGCCCCCTCGTCCGCGAGGAAATCGGGCGTTTGACCGGCTGGGTCAGCCGGCGTTTGGAGTCCGTCGCGGCGCCGGCGGCGGCCGAAGAGCGAACCCTCGTCTGGGACCTGCGCACCGCGGCGGATCTCGTCGCCAACCACCTGCCGGAAGCCTCCACAACCGCCGCCGGCGCCGCCGAACCGGTCGCGCACTCCGCCGAACGGCAGCGACTTTTGTTGGGCGTGTTGCAGGGGTACCGGGAACACGTCGAGCCCGTGGCGGATCGCCTCCCTCCGGGCCTGATTCACAACGACGCCAACCCGGCCAACATCCACCTCTTGGCCGAGCCGCCAGACTGGACGCCGAGGGTAACCGGGCTGCTGGATTTCGGCGACTGGACCTGGTCCCCGCGCATCGCGGAACTGGCCGTGGCGTGCGCCTACGCCGGGATGGGTTCGGCGGACCCGGTCGGCGCGTTCTGCGACGTGGCCCGGGGGCACGGCGGCGAGTGCCCGGTTTCGGAAGTCGAAGCCGATGTCCTTCATGCCCTAATTCGGTTGAGGCTCGCACTGAGCCTGACCATCTCGGGAATCCGCCGGGCTCTGGAACCGGACAGCCCCCACTTGCAGTCCAGCCGCCGCCCCGCCTGGGATCTGTTGGCCGCGTTGGCGTCTGTCCCGGGCGCGCTGGCGAGGGCACGACTCCGGCACGCCCTGGGGCACGAACCGCAGCCCGACGGCGGTCGAATCCACGCCGCCATACACCGGGCAGCAGCGCACGCCGCGTCGGTGCTTCCACCGGATTCCGGCCTTGGGGTTTCGGTGGATCTCAGCGTGAGCACCGGCGACTACGGTCCCGACTTTCGCCCCGACGATCCGCGATCCGTGCAACTGGCCGCGGGCGGGCCGGTGGGAGTCGGGCGCTGGAACGAAGCCCGGCTCTGGTATGCGGGCGACGCCTACTCCGAGCCCGGCGATGACCGCAGCGACCGCCGCACCTTACACCTGGGGGCCGACCTTTTTGTTCCGCCGGGCACTCCGGTCATGGCCCCCCTTCCGGGTCGGGTCGCGAGCGTTTCGGTCAATGCCGGCCCACTGGACTACGGGCCGACCGTGATTCTGGAGCACACGGTCCGCGGCGGGAGGCCGGTAGCGCCGCCCCCCGGGGAGAACCCGGAAACCGTCACGTTCTGGACTTTGTATGGTCATTTGTCTCCGAACCGGGGCCGTGAGCCGACTATCAGCGAAGGCCAGGAAGTGGCGGCCGGCGACAGGATCGGCTCCATCGGCGCACCGCCTGGCAACGGCGGTTGGCCACCGCACCTTCACTTCCAGGTCATGACCGACCTGCTCGGGCACGAGGGCACCTTCCCCGGCGTCGCCGCTCCCCGCCAGCGCGACGTTTGGCTGGGGTTCAGCCCCAACCCCGCCCCGCTGCTCAAACCCACGGTCGGCGAGGGAGCCGCCCGGGCCGTGGAAGCCCCGCCCAAGCGCCCCCGCCAGAGCATGATCCGCGACCGGGCAGCCCGTCTCGGCCCGTCGCTCAGCCTTTCATACCGAAAACCACTCCACCTTGTGCGCGGTCGCGGCAGCTGGCTGTACGACCCGGACGGTCAACCCTTTCTGGACTGCGTCAACAATGTTTCCCACGTGGGGCATGCCCATCCGGGCGTCGCGGCGGCCGTGGCCAGCCAAATGGCCGTGCTCAATACCAACACCCGCTACCTGCACGAATCCATTCTCGAATACTCCGAGAGGCTTCTGGCTCTTTTCCCCGATCCCCTCTCGGTGTGCTATTTCGTGTGTTCGGGCAGCGAGGCGACCGAGCTGGCGCTGCGCCTGGCGCGCACGGCCACGGGGCGCGGGGGCGTGGTGGTTCTGGACGGTGCTTACCACGGGAACACCGGAACCGCGATAGGCGTGAGTCCCTACAAGTTCGACGGGGCGGGGGGCGGGGGACGGCCCCAGTGGGTCCGCGTGGCTCCGCGGCCCGACTCCTACAGGGGAATCCACCGGGGGCCCGACTCCGAGACGGCCGGTCCCTACGCGGAGGGGGTCCGCAGCGCGCTGGGGAATCTGGCCCGTGACGCCGACCCGGGGCCGGCTGCGTTCATCCACGAATCGTTTCTCGGTTGCGGGGGGCAGGTGCCCCTTCCCGCCGGTTACCTGGAGCGGGCGTACAGTTTCGTCCGGCAGGCCGGCGCGCTATGCATTGCCGACGAAGTTCAGACCGGCTTCGGACGCGTGGGCGACAATTGGTGGGCTTTCGAGGAGCACGGAGTGGTGCCGGACATCGTGACCCTGGGCAAGCCCATGGGTAACGGGCATCCGGTGGCTGCCGTCGTCACCACGGCCCAAGTGGCCGGCGCGTTCGACAACGGCATGGAGTACTTCAACACTTTTGGGGGAAACCCCGTGTCGTGCCGGGCCGGGATGGCCGTGCTGGACGCCATTGAGACCGGGGGGCTGCGGGAGAATGCCCGTACCGTGGGGCGGGCGCTGCTCGAAGGCCTGCGCGAAATCGCAGAGCGGTTTCCGGTAATCGGCGACGTCAGGGGACGCGGGCTGTTTTTGGGGGCCGAGTTCGTGCGCCGCGGAGCAGGGCCCGGGGAGCTGATCCCCGCCGCAGACCTGGCTGACGCCGTGGTGCAGCGCGTCCGCGAGAGAGGTGCCCTGCTGAGCACCGATGGCCCTGATTACAACGTGATCAAGATCAAACCGCCCATGGTGTTTTCGCTCGGCGACGCGCAGTTCGTGCTGGCCAGAATTCGCGGGGCGCTGGAAGAGCTCGCCGACCTGGGGGCATGCGAAACCCGCTGACCGCCCCCGGTGCTCTCAACATTGTCTCCCTTGTGAATTGTTCACCGGCCGCAGGGCCGGCCGCCACTGCCGCACAGTGGCAAAGCCGAATTCGTCCGCCGACACCGCGAACGCCTCTCCCGCAGTTAGCCTCAGCAACCCGAAGTTGCGCGGAAGTGTCTGCGCCGCGAGAACGCGGCCGGCTTCGGGATCAAGCACCTCTATCCGTACCTCGCTGCTTGGGCACCCCGGACGAGCCGTGTACTCGGGAGCCTCCGGGTGCTCGGACGGCGGCGCCTTCTCCCAGCACTCCGACCACCGGTCGGATGCCACCGCAATGCGTACCCACAACCGGCCCTCCGCGTCCTCCATGATATTGGCGATCACCGGATTATTGGGCCGGTCCGGATGCCGCGAACTTGTTCCGTTATGAGGGGGAAACCAGGGCGCATTCCGAACCACGGAGCGCCGCCGGGTCCCCGAGGCCACATCCCACAGATCGAGCCGGTATTCCGACCGCCAACCCGACCACACTCCGCCATTCCGAGCCGGCGCGAGCTCCCGCCATTGGCCCCGGATCGGCTCCTCCCCGGGCATTGCGACCGGTATTTCATCAAACGAGCGAACCACCTCGCCCTCCCCGTTGAACAGATGAAGGACGTACCCGGCGCGGTCCCGACTGTACATCGTTCCGTTGATCACGTACGTGGAGTCGTCCAGAACCAGACCGTCGGCACCGAATTGGAGCGGCTCCAAGTGGTTGGTGTGCACGACACCGAAGGTCGTCGCGTCCAGCACCGTTCGGAGCATGCGCATCGGATCGAATACGTGCAGGCGCTCCCCCTCGGGCTTCACTAACCGAACGAAGCGGTATTCACCCGGCCCCTCGCCCCTGCGTCCGACCCAATGGCCGCCCGAGCCGTCCCGGGACGCCACGAAGAAACGGTCGGAAGCACCGATACCGGTTGCAAAAACCTCCGCCATTGCGATGCGTCTTCCGGGCAGCGGTTCGACTTCGGGCAGACCGGATGGCCACGTGTCTTCCAACAATCCCTCCGGCCCTCGGCTGAGCTCGGGGCCGGCGGGTATGAACTCGATCGTGCATGGCGGGGTCGGGTCGTCCGGGATCACGACCTCCTCTTGCGCTACCGCCCCGCGAGTCGAAGCCAACAGCGAAAGCACCAGGCCCACTCCGCCGGTCACGAAACGCCTCATGTCAGCCTCCCAAGTCATGTGAATCCTGAGCCGCCTGCGCTTGATAAGGTAAGGGGGGGGGATGCAGGGCAACCCGTCTGGAGGAAGGCGGCCGTGTCCCTCACGCCGCCGCCTCGGCCCCTGGGGGCATGCGAAGCCCGCTGACCGCCCCCGGTGCTACTTTCCGGCGGCAGCGGCCGCGCGCGCGGCCCGGACCATGCGCCCACTGAACGCCCAAGGGAGGGGACCGCGCATGCAGCGACGACACTTCGTTGAATGTGCGGCGGCCGGAGGGACCGCGCTGGCGGTCGGGGGGTGGGGCTCATGCACCAGGGACCGTGCCGCTGGCTCCGGGATCGCCTGGGGCATTCAACTCTACACTCTTCGCAGCCTGATGGAAGCAGACGTGGAGCGCACCCTGGCACAAGTCGCCGAGCTCGGCTACCGGGAAGTGGAATTTGCCGGGTACTTCGCGAGATCGCCCGACCAGATTGCCGCCGTTCTGGCAGCCGAGGGACTCAGCGCCCCCGCCACCCACCTTCCGCTCGAGGCTTTCAGGGACCACCTGGATTCCACCTTGGAGACAGCCTCGGCCGCGGGGCATCGCTACCTGGTCCTGCCCTGGATGCCGGACGAAATGCGGGGCGACTCCGACACCTATCGCCGGACCGGGGAAGAGATGAACGCGTGGGGAGCCAAGTGCGCACAAGCCGGAATGCGGTTCGGCTATCACAATCACGATTTCGAATTAGTGCTTTTCGCGGCCCCGGCCGCCGACGCCGCCACGCCGCTCGATGTGTTGATCCAGAGCACCGACCCCGACTTGGTGACTTTTGAAATGGACTTTTTCTGGATGGTCCACGGTGGCGCGGACCCACTCGACTTCTTCGCCAGATATCCGGGGCGTTTTGAACTCTGCCACGTCAAGGACCGCACCGCCGACGGTCAGATGGTCGATGTTGGCGCGGGCACGATCGACTTCGCCGGCATCCTGGCCGAACGCGGGGGAGCGGGCATGCGCCACTATTTCGTGGAACATGACAACCCCGCCGATCCGATGAACACGGCCCGCGGTAGCCTGGACCACCTGGCCTCGCTGGGCATCTCATGACCGGCGAAAAACCTTCTCCCATCCTCACCGTGATCCGGCGGCTCTTCCAGATGCACCCGGGGGAGGGGCGTGCCCTGTTCCTCTCGGGCGCCTACTTCTTCCTGGTCTTGTCGGCCTGGTATGTGCTGCGGCCGATCCGGGACGAGATGGCTGTCGCCGGCGGGGTGCAGAACCTGCCATACATGTTCACGGGAACACTGATTTTGATGGTGCTCGTGAACCCGCTGTTCGCCGGTGTCGTGAGCCGGTTCCCGCGAAACACTTTCGTCGCGATCGCCTACCGGTTCTTCATGCTGAATCTGGTGACGTTTTTCTTCCTGTGGAGGTTCCTCGATCCGGGCGGCCAGATCTGGCTGGGACGCGCTTTCTATTGGTGGGGAAGCGTCTTCAACCTGTTCGTGGTTTCGATTTTCTGGGCTTTCATGTCGGACGTGTGGCGCTCGGGCCAGAGCAAGCGCCTGTACGGGATCATCGGGGTCGGCGGCACGGTCGGGGCCATTTCGGGTGCCTCGGTCACCGGATTCTTCGCGACCCGCGTCGGGGAGCCGATCAACCTGGTGCTGGTTTCGGTGGTGCTCCTTGAGATAGCGGTGTGGGTGGTGTTGGCCCTGTCGCGGAAGTTTTCCGCGCTCAGAAAGGCCAGGGGCGAAGCCGACACCTCGGGGCAGGCCGTGGGGGGGTCTGTCTGGGCCGGTCTCAAGCACCTTGTCAAGAACCCGATGCTCGCCGGCATCGGGGGTTACGTGCTCTTCTACACGGTGGTCGGGACCGTGCTCTACTTTGCCCGCGCCGAACTCGCCGCCGAGATCGCCGACCGGCGGGCCAGGACGGCATTCCTCGCTCAGTTCGACGTGTGGACCAACGGTCTCACGCTGGTCACACAGATGTTCCTGACGAGCCACGTGATCCGGAAACTGGGGATGAGCGCCACGCTGGCGGTGTTGCCGGTGTTGGTGCTGGTCGGCTTCCTTTCGCTGGGATTCTGGCCCACGGCTGTCGTGATCATCGTGTTCCAGGGGCTGCGCCGGGCCACCAATTTCTCCATTGCCAGACCGGCCAAGGAGACTCTGTTCACGCTGGTGAACCGCGAGGACCGGTTCAAGGCCAAACCGCTCATCGACACGCTCGTGTACCGGGCCGGCGATCAGATCGGGGCATGGGGTTACGCTGGCCTCGGTGCGATCGGCCTGACGCTGTCGGGCGTGGCGTTTGCGTGGGCACCGCTGGCCGGAGTCTGGGCCATGCTCGGCTTCTGGCTGGGCCGCCAAAAGGGGTCATCGGCCTAATAGCGCGTTTCGCAGCCGGCTCGGGAATTCGGGTCGTAGGGCACCGGGGCGCGGCGGCCGTGGCACCCGAGAACACCCTGCCCGGGTTCGAGCACGCGGTGCGGGTGGAAGCCGACGCCGTCGAACTGGATCTGCACGCCTCCGCCGACGGTGAACTCGTGGCGATTCACGACGACACACTTCAGCGTACAACCGACGGACAGGGCGAGGTCGAAGATCTGCCGCTGGCGGCACTTCAAGAATTCGATGCGGGGTACCGCCACACGCCCGACCGGGGGCGCTCCTTCCCGTACCGCGGAACCGGGCTGCGCATACCTTCCCTGGACGAGGCTCTGGAAGCCGCGGCCGGCCTTCCCGCAATCGTCGAGGTGAAGACCCGCCGGGCCGGACTGGCCCTCGCAAAGTGGCTCGCCGGCCCGGGCCGCACCAGGAAGGACCGCGTGATTGTCGGCGGATTCCACCCGCCCGATGTAGCCCCCGCCGCCGAGGTGGCCGGAAGGCGGTGCGCCTACCCGAATGAGGTGCTGTGGTCGCTGGTCATGCCCTCGGCACTGGGTTGGGTTTTCGGTCCGTCGTCCCGCCGGCGAGGCCGCATTCCCGGGCAGGTGGAGGCGGCCATGGTGCCGGAGAGAGCCCGAGGGCGCCGCGTGGTGACCCCCCGCGGCATTGCCCGCGCCCGCAAACAGGGCATCGGCGTCTACGCGTGGACCGTCAACAATCCCGACGACATGCGCCGACTCTTCGACTGGGGAGTGGACGGAATCATCAGCGACACGCCCGGCCGCGTCCGGCGGATTCTGGACGAAAGGGCCGCAAATACCTAAGCTCCCCCCCGGCCGAGGAGGTACGCCGACTTCTGGAAATTCCCAACACACAGAGTGTGCATGATCCCGACCCGAGATCAGGCTTTGGAACTGGTCCGCGAGTACACTCAGAGCCCCGGCTTGAGGCGGCACATGCTGGCAGTCGAGGCATGCATGCGCGCATATGCCAGGAAGTACGGCGAAGACGAAGACGTGTGGGGCGTCACCGGACTACTGCACGACTTCGACTACGAACGCTGGCCCAACCACGCCAGGGCGCCGGACTGCGAACACCCAACCTCGGGCGTGGCGATTCTCCGGGAGATGGGCGTTGACGAGCGTATCCTGCACGCCATCACGGCTCATGCGGATTACACCGGCACTCGCCCGGAGTCGAAGATGGCGCTTGCGCTGCGGGCAGTGGACGACCTGTCGGGGTTTCTGGTGGCCTGCGCCCTGGTCAGACCCACCCGAATCGCCGGAATGAAAGTCAAATCAGTGCGCAAGAAGATGAAAGACAAGGCCTTCGCTGCCGCCATCGACAGAGACGAGATCGTCGAGAACTGCGAGGCCCTTGGGGAAGACTTGACCGAACACCTTGCCTTCACCATCGCGGCCATGCAGGAAGAGGCGGACGCCCTTGACCTCGCCTGAACAGCCGCCGGCAATACACACCGATTGACCCACCGCGACCAGGAACAGGAGCCGGATGACCGCCACCGCCGTCGTTACAATGATTGTGATTCTGGGGTTCGTTTGGGGAGGCCTGGCCTGCCTTGTCGCCACCGCCTGGCGAAAGGGTCGCGCCAGCTAAGGGCAGCGTACCGCCGGAGCTAAAGGGCAATGCCGCGGCGAGACGACATCTCCTCCATTCTGTTGGTCGGGTCTGGCCCCATCGTTATCGGGCAGGCCTGTGAATTCGATTATTCCGGTACCCAGGCGTGCCGCGCCCTTCGCGAAGAAGGGTACCGGGTCATTCTGGTCAATTCCAACCCCGCCACGATCATGACCGATCCGGACATGGCGGATGCGACCTACGTGGAGCCCCTGACCGCCGAATGGGTGGAACGCGTGATCGCCGCCGAGCGCCCCGACGCGTTGCTCCCGACCATGGGCGGCCAAACGGCGCTCAACGTGTCGCTGGAGCTGGCCGAGTCGGGCGTGCTGGAACGCTACGGCGTGGAGCTCATCGGAGCGGATTCCCGGGCAATCAAGACCGCGGAAGACCGGGAACAGTTTTCCCAGGCGATGCGGGCCATCGGGCTTCAGTTGCCCCACGGCGGGTTTGCCAAATCCGTGGAGGAGGCCCACCAAGTCGTGGAGGAAACCGGCTTTCCGGCCATCATCCGACCTTCGTTCACCCTGGGTGGCACCGGGGGCGGCACGGCCTACAATCGGGAGGAATTCGACCGGACCGTCCGCGCCGGGTTGAGTGCGTCGCCCGTCGGCGAGATCCTCGTCGACCGGAGCGTAATCGGGTGGAAGGAATTCGAGCTCGAGGTTATGCGCGACCGCGCCGACAACGTGGTCGTGGTTTGTTCGATCGAGAATTTCGACGCCATGGGCGTTCACACGGGCGATTCGATCACCGTGGCCCCCGCACTGACCCTGTCGGACCGGGAATACCAGACCATGCGCGACGCCGCCATCGCATGCGTCCGCGCCATTGGCGTCGATGCCGGCGGATGCAACATCCAGTTCGCATTTCACCCCGAGACCGGCGAGATGCTGGTCATCGAAATGAACCCCCGCGTGTCGCGCTCTTCCGCGCTGGCCTCGAAGGCCACCGGCTTCCCCATTGCCCGGATCGGCGCCAAGCTCGCGGTGGGCTACCGGCTGGACGAGATCCCCAACGCAATCACCCGGGTCACCCCCTCGTGTTTCGAGCCGGTGCTCGACTACGTGGTCGTCAAAATTCCGCGTTTCGCTTTTGAAAAGTTCCCGCAGGCCGATCCCACGCTGGGAGTGCAGATGAAGGCGGTGGGCGAAGTAATGGCCATCGGGAGGACCTTCCAGCAGGCTTGGCTGAAGGGGTTCAGGGCGCTGGAAAACGGGCGGGCCGGGTGGCTGCCTTCGGCCGAACCCGAGGGCGACAGCCTGAACGACGACGACCCCGAGACGATTCGCGCGGCCATGCGCACGCCCACCCCAGACAGGGCGTTTCAGATATACCGGGGATTTGCGGCGGGCCTCACGGTGGAAGATATCGCCGAGGCCACGCACGTGGACCGTTGGTTCCTGTCGCAGCTGCACGAACTGGTTGCCGAGGGGCAGAAGTGGGCCGGTTCGGGCGACCCGCTGGAGGGCCTGGCGCGCAGGGGCGGGCTGGCCGAACCGTCGATCGACGGCGAGCAGCTGACCCGCCTCAAACTGCTCGGATTCGGCGACGCGGAGCTGGCATCGCTCCGCGGCATTCCGGAGGCGGCCGTGCGCGACGCCCGGGCCGCGAAGGGCCTCCGGCCTGTTTTCAAGATGGTGGATACGTGCGCGGGCGAGTTCCCCGCCGCCACGCCCTATCTCTATTCCACCTACGGTGAAGAAAACGAGTCCGTCACGTCAGGGGGCCGGCGGCGAATCGTGATTCTCGGCAGCGGTCCCAACCGGATCGGGCAGGGTATCGAGTTCGATTACTGCTGCGTGTCGGCGTCTCTGGCCCTTCGAGATGAAGGGTTCGAGACGATCATGGTCAACTCCAACCCCGAGACGGTCTCGACCGATTTCGACATTTCGGACAAGCTCTACTTCGACCCCCTGACCGTGGAAGACGTGCTGGCCGTGGTCGAACAAGAGCGGCCGGAGGGGGTGATAATTCAGTTCGGGGGCCAGACCCCGCTCAGCCTGGCCCGCCGCCTCGACAAGCTCGGGGTTCCCATTCTGGGGACCTCGGTCGAATCGGTTCACACTGCCGAAGACCGGCGGCAGTTCGAGGCACTATGCCGCGAGATTGGTGCGCCGATCCCCGACTGCGGCACCGCCACCGAGGAAGCCGAAGCCATCGCCATCGCCGAGCGGATCGGCTACCCGGTGCTCGTGCGGCCCAGTTACGTCCTTGGGGGCCGCGCCATGGAGATCGTCTACGACACCCCGTCGCTGCGGACCTTCTTTCAGCGCGCGCGGGAAATCTCTCCGGGTCATCCGGTGTTGCTGGACCGGTTTCTTGAAGATGCCTTCGAGGCCGATGTCGATGCCGTGTGCGACGGCGAACGGGTCCTGATCGGCGGGATCATGCAACACATCGAGGAAGCAGGAATCCACTCGGGCGATTCGGCCTGCGTGCTGCCTCCGTACCTGTTGCGCGACCCGGACATGGCACTGATGCGGGAGTACACGCGCCGATTTGCGATGGCCCTGGACGTGCGCGGACTCATCAACATTCAGTTCGCCGTGCACGACGGAACCGTTTACGTGCTCGAAGTGAATCCGCGGGCGAGCCGGACCGTGCCGTTCGTCAGCAAGGCCACGGGGACGCCGCTTGCGCGTGTGGCCGCGCGGGTGCTGGCGGAGCAGAGCCTGTCCGACCAGGGACTGGGCGACGAACTGGTCCCCCGCGAGGTGGCGGTCAAGGAGGCGGTGCTGCCGTTTGACAAGATTGCCGGGGCTGACACGGTGCTCGGCCCCGAAATGCGGTCCACCGGCGAGGTGATGGGCTACGCCGACAGCTTCGGGCTGGCGTTCGCCAAGTCTCAGATTTCCGCCCGGGCCGCCCTGCCGACCGAGGGCACCGTGGCAATCACCGTCCACGACCGCGACAAGCCGCAGGTAGTTCCGGTGGCCAGGCGTTTTCATGAGCTCGGATTCTCGCTGCTCGCTACCGAGGGTACGGCGGCATACCTGTCCGCTCGGGGGATTCCCTGCAAGCGTGTGTTGAAGGTCTACGAAGGGCGACCGAACCTGGTCGATCACATTCTGTCGAGCGACGTTCAGCTGTTGGTGAACACGCCCCTCGGAAAGCACGCCCAGCAGGACGACTATGTGATCAGGCGCGCGGCCATCAAGCGAAATCTGCCCTATACGACCACGCTGTCCGCGGCATCGGCCGCGGCGGACGCCATCATCGCGCTACGCCACCGGGGGCGCTCGGTGCGGAGTCTTCAGTCCCGGGCGGAGGCAGCCGAGGCGGCGGCCCCACGGTAGGTCCGCGGGCTCGCATATATTCTCTGCAGCTTCTCAAGCAGCCCGGCCACGTTCCGGGGGCGGGGCGCGTCAAAGCAACCAAGGCAAAGGGTGATCAATGCGAAGTTTGCTTCTGTTTCTTCACATCGTGGGGTTCGGTCTGTGGTTCGGCGTTTCGTTTTCGGTGGGGATGTACGCGGGCCGGGCGCGGGCCACGGGAGACAGGTCGCTCATGGCTTTCCACTACGCGGCGGCCGCGCGCCTTCTCACCAAACCCGGGCTGGCGGGAATCATCCTGACCACGGTCTCCGGATTCGAACTAACCCGTATCGGGGGCTTCGGCTATTTCGCCCTCACCCCCCACTGGTTATTCCAAATGCAGGTGCTCGGGGTGCTGGCGGCGATTCTCTCGGCGTCCGTCCAGATTCCGGTGGCCCGCCGTCTGGCCTCGGGGTACGGCATCGAACCCGAGGGGGCAAGCACCGGCGTGGCGATGGCGGTTGAGGCCTCGGCCGCGGATGAACCAAGCCTGGCGAAGTTGCGCCGGGTAAACGCCATCGTCGGTTCGGCTGTTGGTCTACTGCTGTTGATTGTAGTGTACCTCGGGGTCAGCAGGGCCTTTTAGAGGTTTGACATGCGTTTCTGCACCCAGGCAAGTGGACAGCCACCAAAATGACAGCCGGTGACGGCCGCCCGGTGAGGGCCGCGTTCGCGTTGAAGGTCGGCCGGGTCGCCCTTGTGGCCACCGGCGCGCTGGCCGCGGGCGCCACCGCCGTTCTTTACCCCGCTCCGAAGCCATCCTCGGGCGACGTCGCCAACGCCGGGCCCGGTGCCCCGGGTGCCCCCACCGCGTTAACTGCCGATCGGTCGGCACCGGACGCACTGCCTGCATCATCGTCAGAACCGTCTTGGGAGGGGTCGCTCGAATCCCCGGCGGTGCGGATCGCTCTGCAGGTAGGGCACTGGCGGGCCGCTGAAGCCCCACCCGAACTGGCCGGGATCAGGTCCAACGGCGCCCTGTGGCAGGGCATCCACGAGTGGGAGTTCAACATGGCGATCGCCCGCGAGGCCGCCGTGCTCCTGCGCGCCGAGGGCTATGTCGTCGAGCTGCTCCCGGCCACGGTTCAGCCCGGCTACCGGGCCGACCTGTTCATCGCCATTCATGCCGACGCCAGCGCGGATCTGTCGGTCGAGGGATTCCGGGTTGCAGCACCGAGGCGCGACGCGACCAGACAAGCCGCTACCTTCGCGCGGGTTCTGTCAGAACATTACGGCGAGGCCACCGGAGTCAGGCAGTTCCCCACCGTCACCCGCCGAATGCGCAACTATTACGCGTTCAACCACCGGCGTTACCGGCACGCCCTCCACCCGATGACGCCCGCGGTAATTATCGAAACCGGCTTCCTGACCAACGCTGGGGACCGCGAGATCATCGTGAAACAACCGGAACTGGCCGCCCGTGGGATAGCAAACGCCGTGATGGCCTACCCCCCTACCCCGCCCCCCAACCAGCGGGAGCAGCGCGTAGCTCCCGAGTAGCTAGCCGCCGGGGGCGCCGTCCGGGGGTTCCTCAGAGTCGGCGGACTCCCCGCCTTCTTCAGGGTCCCCGGCTTCGGGATCCTGCACAGGAAGCGACCCCGGGTTGCCCCTCAAAACGTTGAGGTGGTTCGCGACACGGGCGGCTTGAGCCATACCGCGCTCCAGATAACTCAGCTCGTTCCTGACGGCCTGCAGGGCATCGGAATCCGGCTCGAGCGCGTCTTCGGAGGGCGATTCCTCCACCGAAGCCAGTATGCTATCCAGCTGCAGCTTCCGGTCTTCCATGCCGATGTAATGCCAGAGGTGCATGATCCAGTACATGGACGGGATGCTGGTCCGGGTGGACGGGTCCGGCCACGCGTCCAGCAGCAAGATCTCGTCTATCCGGTACACCTCGTCGATTAGCCGGGCGGTCCGGCCTGCGTCAAACCAATGGGAATCGCCGGCCCCACCCCCAAAGGCGCGTGCGTTGAGAATCAGCCCGCCCTCTTCGATTGGGCCCGCCACCAACTTGTTGGCCAGCCCCTGCCGGACAAGCTGGGGCTGATAACCCCAGCGCATGAACAACGACGGCGCTGTGGTCGCGAAGTAAATCGGACGGTCGCCGAGCACGTTTTGCACGACGTGGTGCAGAATGAAGTCCGGACGGATGAGCGTGTCCCCGGCGGCAATGGTGGCCTCCAGCGGGGGATCGCGGGAGACTACAATGGTGGTGTCGGCTTCAAACCGCAGCGCGCCCCTGATCCTATCGAGCTGTTCGTCCGACCATGTGATCGCCGCCCGCGTCGGGGGTGCGGGGTTCATGTCCCGGTAAGGAACCGCGGCACTCTCCGCATCGAACGGACGCTGGCACACTCTTGTCGTGGGAGAACTCTCGGGAGACTGCCCGGGCTGGCACGGCGCGGACAGTTGCCGGAGCTGCTTGGGATACCAGTCGGTGCCCAGATAGGAGTGTACGATTACGGTTACGTCCCTGCGGATCCCCTCCACCTCCTGGGCGTACCAGAGCGGGAAGGTGTCGTTGTCTCCGTTGGTGAACAGCACCGCGTAGGGTTCGACCGACTGGAGCAGGTTGTAGGCCCAGTCCCGTGCCAGGTTATCGCCCGACCGGTCGGCCGGAGCGAAGTTGAAGGCCAGCGGCACCAACGCGACGCCCAGCACCGGCGAGGCCCGCAGCAGCGCGGCAGTCAGTGGCCCGCGCAGCTCCTCCCTGACCACGCCGGCACGATCTCGCAGGGCCCTCGCAATCCGGCCCCACATCATGGTAAGGCCGATTCCCGCGTAGATCCCCCACAGCTGGAAACTGGCCAGATAGAAGTAATCCCGCTCGCGCACCTCGCGTGGCGCCCCCCCAGAGTCCATCGAATAGCCGTATTTGAAATTCAGGGCAAAGATCAGGCCAAGCGTACACGTGGCCAGCAGAACGGTTGCGTACGCAAAGGTTTTTCGGTCCCGCCTGGCGTGTACCATCAGGCCGAACGCCGCGAGCCCGAACACCAACCCGCTGATCAAGGCCCTGAGGCCACCGGGAGCGGACCGGGCCCACTGCCAGTTGAAATACTGGAGGTACATCCCCAGTTGGGCTTGAACAAAAGGGGCCTGTCGCGGGATCAGCGGCGGCGGCACGTACTGATCGCGGACGATGGCAAGGGCGAGGGGTTCGCAGGCCGGGGCCAGGTGGGTGCGCCCGCGCCGGTCCACGACCGTGGAGGGGGTTATTGCATCAACAAGACTCTCGCACTCCGGGTCAGCCTCGTCGATGATCGGCTGCTGTGCCGAACGGATCGGCGGAAACAGGATCTGAATCGACCCTCCAAGCACCAGGGCAACAAGGCCCGCCGCGATGAGATTTGGCCTGATCAGTGCCCGCCACCGGTGCCACATTGCAAATACGACCAGTGCGAAACCGGGGAGCATGGACATCGAGTGATTTGACCACCCCAGGCCCATGAGCAGGGTGATCAGGACCAGCAGTCTTGCTCCGCGCGGGGTGTCTGCTTCGTCCTTCCACCGGAGTGCGGCGTAGCTGACCGCGGCGGTGATAAAGAGCGAGAGCGTGTAGACCTTCTCGTTGAGGTTCGACTGGGTCCAAACCGTGAAAGCGGTGGCCCCCAGCACCGAGGCCACGGCAGCGGCCACCAATACCTCGCGAGGCGACACCCTGAAATGGGCAACGATACGCGCCACCGACAAGAACCAGAAGTAGACCCCGGCCGCCGACAGCGTGGCGCAGAGAAAGTTGATGCGCTCCGCGACCCCCATTCCCGTCCACTCCAACAGGATGATCCAAACCCGGCCGACCATCACAAAAAGCGGGTTCCCGGGCGGATGCGGCAGGCCGACGATGTAGGCCGTGGTCACATATTCGGAGGTGTCCCACCAGCCCGTGGTCGGTGCCAGTGTAATCAGGTAGAGCGCCCACACAGCGGCTGCCGTGACCAAGCCCCACAGCCGGAACGTGAACGGACCGACTCTGACTTTTTCTATCTCTGGAATGTCTGCCCCGCTCCAGTGCGCGGACTCGCCCCCCGAGCGGACTCCTCGTGCCGGAGTCAAGCAGCCGCCCCCCGGGCAAGGGCGGGGTTGTTGAGCACGTCTGCAATCTGCTCCACCGCCCATTCCAAGTCCGAGCGCTCAATCACCAGGGGCGGAGAAAAGCGAATCACCTGCTCGTGGGTCTCCTTGGCGAGGATCCCCTGTTCAAACAGGGCTTCGCAGAACGGCCGGGCCGGGCCTGACTCCCGTTTGATCACGACCCCGACCATGAGCCCCCGCCCCCGGACCTCTTCCACGAAAGGCGAGCCGGCGGCCCGGAGGGTGTCACGAAACCACCCGCCGAGCTGTTCCGACCGGGCGGGCAGGTCTTCTTCGACAATAACATCCAACGCGGCCCGGCCCACTGCCGCGGCCAGCGGATTGCCGCCGAAGGTCGATCCGTGGTCGCCCGGGCGAAACACGTCCATCACTTCGGAACCGGACAGAATTCCGGAGACGGGGAACACTCCCCCGCCCAGGGCCTTCCCGACAATCATGATGTCCCCCCGGCCGCCGTCCCAATCGCCGCAAAACAGCCTCCCGGTACGGCCCAGACCGGTCTGGATTTCATCGTTGATGAGCAGGATCCCGTGGTCCCGGCAAATCTCCATGCAACGCGCCAGGTAACCGGGCGGCGGTACCACTACGCCGGCCTCGCCCTGGATCGGCTCCACCAGGAACCCGACGGTGTTGGGCGTGATGGCCGCCTCAAGCGCACCGGAGTCGCCGTAGGGCACGCTCGCGAACCCGGGCGCGAACGGTCCAAACCCGCCGCGGGCCCGCGGATCAGACGAAAAACCCACAATCGTGGTGGTGCGCCCGTGAAAGTTATGCTCGCAGACGATGATCTCCGCCTGCCCGGCCGGCACTCCCCTGACCTCGTACCCCCACTTGCGGGCCGCCTTGATCGCGGTTTCCACGGCCTCGGCACCGGTGTTCATGGGCAGCGCGCGATCGAATCCGGTCACACTGCACAGCTGCTCCAGGAACACCCCCATCTGGTCGTTATGGAACGCTCTGGAAGTCAGCGTGAGCCGTGCCGCCTGCCGCTCCAGGGCCGCGATGATGCGGGGGTGGCGGTGACCCTGGTTGACGGCGGAATAGGCACTGAGCATGTCCAGCAGTCGGTGCCCCTCAACGTCCCATACCCACGGACCCTCGCCGCGCTCCAGGACTACGGGCAGGGGGTGATAGTTGTGGGCACTCCAGCGATCAACCTGGGAAATATATTGTGCGGTATTCATGCCCTTCAACGTACCGTTTTTTCTTGCGGCCGTCCACCAACAGGCCCCCTTTTGATGGCTGAGCTGCGTCCGGGGTTGGACGCCTTTCGCAAGGCGGCCCGGCCGGGCGTGGTCATTCCCGTCTGGACCGAGTTTCCGTTCGACTTGGACACTCCCGTCACGGCTTTCGCCAAAATGCGGACCGGCGCCGGTGGAGAGGGCGCGGATCCCAGCCCCGGGTCCGGGTCAGGGTTCGCGTTCTTGTTGGAGTCCGTCGAGGGGGGCGAGCGCTGGGCCAGATACAGCATGCTGGGTTCAGCGCCTCGTGAGGTCTGGCGGCTGGCGGGCAAGGATGTTCAGACGTGGACCCAGGACGGGGGCTGGGGGAACTCCCGGCCGGTCAGCGACCCGTTTGCCGACTTTTCGGCCTGGATCGGGCGGTCCACACCCGTTGCGGACGAGGAACTTCCCAGGTTCTGGGGCGGAGCAGTCGGTTATTTCGGCTACGACTGCGTCAGGCAGGTTGAACATCTGCCGTCGGTCCCGCCCGACGATATCGGCCTGCCCGACGCCTGTTTCATGATGACCGACTGCGCGCTGATCATCGACAACCTTTTCTCGAAGGCGATCGCGGTCACGGCGGTCGAGGTGGACGAAGAGGCCGCGCGGAATCCCGACCCAGCGTACGAGGAGGCCGCCCGCCGACTGGCCGTCTGGACCGCCAGGCTGAAACAGGTTCACGATCTCCGGTCCGGTCGCGCCGATGCCCCGGACGGCGCGGACCGGGAAGGCGGGGCAGCCCGGTTTACCGGCAACCGCTCGCGCGAGGACTTTGAAGGCGCGGTGCGGAGGGTCCGTGACTACATCGCGGCGGGCGACGTGTACCAGGTAGTGGTTTCCCAGCGGCAGGGCGGACCGGTCAGGCAGTCGGTCTTGAGCCTTTACCGGACCCTGCGCCGCCGCAACCCCTCGCCGTATTTGTTCTTGATTGAATTTGACGGGATGGCGCTGATTGGATCGTCCCCCGAGACCCTGGTCCGCGTTGCCGACGGAGAGGTTACCGTGCGCCCCATCGCCGGAACCCGACCCCGGGGTCGCGACCAGCGGGAGGACGCCGCCAACGAAGCCGATCTTCTGGCCGACCAGAAGGAGCGCTCGGAACACCTGATGCTGGTGGACCTCGGGCGAAACGATGTCGGGCGCGTTGCGGCACCCGGCACCGTGTCGGTTCCCCGGTTCATGGAAATCGAGCGCTACAGCCACGTCATGCACATCGTGAGCGAAGTGACCGGGCAGCTGCGGCCGGGTCGCACCGCGGTGGAAGCCCTCAGGGCATGCTTCCCCGCCGGCACGCTGACCGGGGCTCCCAAGGTCAGGGCGATGGAGATCATCGACGAACTGGAGCCCACCAAACGGGGTCCGTATGGCGGGGCTGCGGGCTACGTGGGTTACGGCGGCGGCACCCTCGACGTGGCCATAGTCATCCGGACCCTGTTGGTCACGGGCGGAACGGCCTACGCGCAGGCCGGGGCGGGGATTGTCTACGACTCAAGACCACGCACCGAATGGGAGGAGACCCGGCACAAGGCCGGGGCCCTGATGGACGCCCTGGATTCCCCCGGCTAGAACGGTTGTTGGGATAGCACTTTGCCCCGGCTGAACCGGCGTGTTTCCGGCGCAATCGACAACCCGAAACAGAAACGGGCCTACGTCCGGGAGCTGTTTACCGCCGTTGCCGGGCGCTACGACCTGACCAACGATGTGTTGTCTCTGGGGCTCCACCGGCGCTGGAAGAGCAAACTCGTGCGCACCGCGGGCATCCGGGCCGACCACCGGGTTCTGGACTTGGCAGCCGGCACCGGCGACCTTGCTTTCAGGGCCGCCGCGCTGACAAACGGCACCGCGGTAGTGGCAGCCGACCTGACCCCGACGATGCTGGCGCTCGGGCAGCGGCGGGGCGGGGCGGGGCTAACCGCGCCGAAATCCGGGGTTGTCTGGGCGGGTGCGGACGCGGCCGTGCTCCCCTTCCGGGATGGGTACTTCGACAGGGTCTTGATCGGGTACGGTCTGCGCAACTTCGCCGACCTGCCCGGGAGTCTCGCGGAAATTGCCCGGTGTCTGCGGCCGGGAGGGAGGTTGGCCGCGCTGGATTTTGGCTTGCCCCGAAGCCGTTTTCTCAGGGCAGCCTGCTTCGCCCACCTGGAACTGACAACCCGGATTGCGGGTTGGCTGCTGCACCGCGACGCCGAGTCTTACGTCTACATACCGGAATCCCTCCGGCGTTTTCCGGAATGGGGCCCACTTCAGGAGATGTTGGTGGAGGCCGGGTTCAAGACGTGCCAAAAACGCCAACTGGCGCTGGGGGGAATGTCGATTTTCACGGCTGTGCGGGCGGCCGCGCCGACCGCCGAAGTTCGGTCTTAGCCGGAATACTCCGAAGACCGCGAATCGTTCTTCCAGATCGTGATCTGGCACCGGCCCGCGCCCTTCTCGACCCTGAGCTTCAGCGCATCGCCGTCAACCAGCCTCATCTCCTCGCGCACGTTCTGGGGGATCGTGATGCGTCCGCCGTTCCCCACCTTCAGGTCTTCTGTTTTCGTGACGCGGAAGATTGCCATATCGGCTCCTGTGGAAAGTGGGAGGGAAAGGCGAAGATCCCGGCTCGAAGCCGGAGGTTCATGCTTTAGCGCAATCGAACTAGGGTAGCATAATAATATAGCCTGTTGAGTGACACCTGACCAACTCGGGCCCTCCCGGTATGACAGCCTGTTAATTTGCCGCCGCCCCCGGCCGTTCGGCGGCGGGTTCCGCTTGAAACAAACGGGGGTACCGCCCGTTTGGACGGTGGGCGTGTTGATACCCGGTTGAGACCTCCAGCAAAGGCCTTATCACGTCAAATAACGCATCCACCGGCACCGACCCTGCAATCCGCCTTTCCGCGGTTTCCAAGTCATACGGCGAGAAGGTCGCGGTGCGGGACCTCGATCTGGCAGTCCCTGAGGGCAGTGTTTACGGTCTTCTCGGACCCAACGGCGCCGGCAAATCCACCACCATCCGAATGATCCTCGACATCATCGCCCCGGACAGGGGCGAGGTGGAGATCTTCGGGTCGAGCGACGTGATCGGGGCCCGCCCGCACATTGGATATCTCCCCGAAGAACGCGGCCTCTACGCGAAGATGAAGGTGGCCGAGCACTTGGCCTACCTGGCTGTTCTCAAGGGGGTTGACCGCCGCTTGGCGATGGCCGCCGCGCGCAAAGGGCTGGACCGCGTGGGGCTTGGGGACCGCGCCGACGACAAGGTCGAATCGCTGTCGAAGGGAATGGCCCAAAAGGCCCAGATGCTGTCGTGCCTGCTGCACGAACCGCGGTTGTTGATTCTGGACGAGCCCTTCAGCGGCCTTGACCCGCTCAACGTAGAGATGTTCAAGGAACTGATCAGGGAGCGGCGGGCTGCTGGTGCCACGGTGCTGTTCTCCACCCACATGATCGAAGACGCCGAGCGGCTGTGCGACCGGGTTTGCATGATCGCCGGCTCGCGGAAGGTCCTGGACGGGCGCGTGGCCGACGTAAAGGCCGCCCAGGGTCAACGGGACGTGGCAGTGCAGTACGAGGGCGATGGCACGTTCCTCAGGGCTCCCGGCCTGGTCCAGCGGGTGGCGGATCAGGGGCATTACGCCGAAATCCGCCTGGAAGAAGGCGCCGACGCCCAGGACCTGCTGCGCCGGGCAGTGGAGCAGGGTGTGCGGCTTTCGCGTTTTGAGATCATAAACCCCAGCCTGCGGCAAATCTTCATTGAGAAAGCGACCGAAGTCGGCTTGTCCGCGGAAGACGAATCGGAAGATGAAGCGGGGGCTCCGAGATGAACCCGTTCAGCGCCAAGACCATGGCGGTTGCGCGCCGGGAACTCATGCAGCGGGTCAGGACCAAGTGGTTCCTGATCGGGACCCTCGGCGCACCGATCCTCCTGGTCGGGATCATGATCTTGAGCGGCCTCCTCATGGCCTCGTCATTGAACAGCAGCGATGCCGCCGAGCGATCCATCGGGGTGGTCGGAGAAGACGATCTGCTGGAGGGCTTGCTGGTTGAGGAGCTGCTGCTCGATTCGATCGTGGCCCGGGCGGCACCCGACCTGGACGGCTTGTCGGGCCTGACCCTGAACGAACGGTTCACCGCCAGCGACTGGGACTACCTGCTGTTCGTGCCCCGGATGGAGGCCCCGCAGGAAGGTGTCACCGGGCCGGTGCAGGTCGATCTGTTGGCCCGCGACAACGTACAGGGCGGCACCACGAGGCAGATCGGAGGCGCTCTGGACAGGGCAGTGCTGCGAGGGCTTCTTTCCTATACGGACGTGCAGGAACAGGAAGCCCGAGCCCTTTTGCGCTCCGGTACACTTGACGTCTTGAACGTGTCGGAATCGGGGCGCGCCCAGTCACAGGATGTGTTCCAGGGCCTGAGTATCGGGATCGCTACCCTGTTCTACATGATTCTGATTCTTTACGGGCAGATGATCGTCCGGGCCGTGCTCGAAGAAAAACAATCGAACATCGTTGAGGTGATCGTGTCGTCTCTCCGTCCGGCCGAGTTGATGATGGGCAAGATCGTCGGGGTCGGCGGCGTCGGGTTGGTGCAGATGGCGATCTGGGCTGCCCTGTTGGGCGCTGGGGTGCTGACGATGGCGGGGCTGGGCCTGTTTGAGCAGATGCGGCAGGCGGGTGTTGACCTGGCCGCGATGGATCTGCCCTGGTTCGATTTGGGGATCTCGCTGGTAATGCTCGTGCTGGGGTACCTGCTCTACGCCGGGATGTTCGCCGGGGCCGGCGCCACGGTCAGCACCGAGGCCGACGCCGGGCAGGTAATGCTTCCCATCATAATGCTGATTGTGTTGCCGTTCATGGCGATTCAAGGCGTGATCGTGAATCCGGGGGCGACCTGGGCGGTGGTGATGTCTCTGATTCCGTTCTTCAGTCCGCTTGTAATGACCGCCCGGCTGTTATTGTCTGAAGTGCCCGCATGGGAATGGGTCGTCGCCCTCGTTCTGCTGGTGGGCGGGGTGGCCGGCATGGCCTGGCTGGCGGGTCGCATTTTCCGCGTGGGGATTCTGATGAAGGGACAGAAGGCAAACCTGCCCGAAGTGGTGCGCTGGATCAGGCACGGCTAGCGCTAATCGGACGACGGTTCGGTCTGTTTCCACCTGGACGACACCCAGATGCATCGGGCTCGGTCGGTGCGTCCCTTGCACTCGTTACGTCGCGACCTCTCATTCTCACCTTGATTTGTCGCAACGTTATCATCTTGATTGTCGCTGGACAACTTACAACACATCATGATATCATGGACGCGACCTTGGAAACGAGGAGTGACATCGTTCGGACGCTTGAACTCGCACCGAAACCCTGAATCGGGAGGAGCAACACGATGAAAAATCGCAGGAATCCTTGGGATATCTTGAGACGCGCGGGCGTGCCTGGGAGGTGGGCGATGACGGGCGAGCGAACACGATGCGGGCCGGAGGCAGGTGCCGGGCCCGGCAGGGTCCGGGACTCAAAGGAAAAGGGAGTGGGTCCGGTTCGGCACGTTCCCGAGTTGATCGTCATGGCGCTCGTTGCCGCGCTTGCGCTCTTTCAGGCCTGCGCTCGCGATACGCCGGTAGCGCCGACCACTACGGAGGAGCCGACCACTACGGAGGAGCCGACCACTACGGAGGAATGGGAGTCGGCCTTGGAGTCTTTCCGGGATGCGGGTCCTGAAGTTGCGGCTTGGTGTCCGTTGTGTCCGCCCTGTAGCGCCAGCCTGGACGACGGCTGCCATTGGGGCGAGATCGAAGGGGTCACGGTCGAAGCATGTCAGAACGGTGCTTCCGTCGCTGACGACTGCGCCTGCCCAGACGGGGAGGCCGAGAACGATGAAGGCCAGTGCGAGGCTGACGACGATGACGGTGACGGCGGTGGTGACGGCGGTGGTGACGGCGGCGGTGACGGCGGTGGTGACGGCGGCGGTGACGGCGGTGGTGACGGCGGCGGTGGCCCCGGTGGCCCGGGCAGCGGTGGTGGTGGCCCCGGTGGTGGTGGTGGTGATGGGGACGACGACAGCGATCCGCACCAGGTCACCCTTTCTCTCTCCTGCGACACGTCGGTCACGCGCGGCAGTTACGGCGGTTGCACAGTGGACGCCTCGACCGGCGACAGCAAGATAGACACGGACTACCTCAACTTCTCCTGGTCGTCCACCCTGGGCGCAAGCGCGTCGGGGATTGGAATGGTCGAGTGGGGTGGGTCGTCGGTGGAGAACGTCATAGTGACCGTGTCGGTGGAGGGTTCCAGCGACCTTCAGGCCATCACGGTCCGGCCCCGTTCCGACTGGAGGTTTCAACCGGTGCATGCAGGTTGGGTCTACAACCCGTCACTCCGGGTTTTGGGATACTACTACCTGCCAGATGCATCTACGCCAAGTCGGGTACCTTCGGCCACCGAAGGCGGCGGGCCGTGGGAGGGCCGGTACTACATGGACCGGGCACCTTCACCCAACACCGAGATCTGGATCAACGTGGACTACTCCACCTACGGGCCGCAGTATTCCGGGGCACGGGGCACCTGCTCACCGCGCTCGGACTCCCTCACCGCCGCCGCGAACTACTACAAGGTGAACGTTGCGTGTCAGACGATAGAGGCCATGGATTCGTTCAAGGGGGATATTATCTCCCATGAGCGGGAACACGAGGACGGAATCAATGACTGCCTGACGAACAGCCCCAAGGGTAGGGCTGCGGCGGGCCAGATCGAGGCCATCACCGGTGATTCAGAAGACGGCGTTACCGACGATGCGCAGGCGATATGGGATACATTCCATAATGGGCCGTTGCAGACCTCGGGTTTCCGCGCAAGCGCCTACTCGGGGGGATCGGCCTTCCATTACATCGGCAACGGTAGCTGGCGTAACGGGTATCCGGGTATCTTGGACCATCCTGGTGGGCAGCACAGCTGTCCCTAGTTCCAGGCCCATGTCCACCGAAAGGAGGAGAATATGAAGAGGATCATGCTTTTTCTGCCGGTCGCTGCTCTGCTGCCGGTCGGAATCGGAGCCCAGGAGGACGAACGGGAACGACAGGCAGCCCCCAAGCGCGGCATGGTGCTGGTTGCAGGTGAATGGCAGGAACCGACGCCCGATGCGGCGCTACGGGCGTTGATGGACATCCAAGTCAACAGTTTGAGTGTCCGGGTCGGGCCCACCACAGCCGTGCTGCGACAGGTCTACGACTCCTACTCGCCGGGGGAGTTAAGGTCGTTGGAGGACCGGTTGGTGGACCTCATCATCAACGGGGACGAGGCACAGCAGAGGGCTGCGCGACTCGCACTGGTCGTGGCCGCCGGCGATAGCGGGTACGTTGATCCGGGCGTACCGTATGCGGGGAGCAGGACCGCGTTCATCCGCGTGTTCGAGACGTTGCGGACACACGATTATGAACGCGCGCGGACCTATCTCTTGAACATCGCCCGGCTGGGTGGACACGAATACATCGGCGACCTGTTCGCGGCCAGCGAACAACCCCCACCGTGTTTCCAACCACACGATGCGAGGCCTGGGGAACCGTTGCCACCTGCATCTGAATGGTGTCCTCCCGTCCGCAAAGTGCTCTGGTGCGATGCCGGTGGACACCTCGTGGGTAGGGAAGGCGGCCCCGACCGCATGCTTCACCTGAGGCTCTGTACGCGGATGCGCGTGTAGCACCGTCACCACCGGCCATTACCCAAGGAAGCCCCAGGGCCATCGGCTTGGGGCTTTCTGCAGTCGCAGAGGTTAGCTATAGCTAGCGCTGGCGCACTTCCTGTTCCCCGCCGGGCGTCTCGTGACAGGCGCGGCAGCGGGCTTCGTAGTCACCGGGGCCGCCTACCTGGACCGTGGGCCCCGATACGTGGGCGGGCCGGCCATCGATCAGGCGCTGGTTTCGGGTGGCCGGTGCGCCGCACTTCATGCAGATCGCGTGCAATTTCAGGACCTGCTCCGCAACGGCCAGCAACTCCGACATCGCGGGGAACGGGTCGCCGCGGAAGTCCATGTCGAGCCCGGCAAGGATGACCCGGCAGCCCGAATCGGCGAGCTGGTTGGCAGCTGCCGCGACATCGCCCTCCAAGAAATGCACCTCGTCAACGGCTACTACTTCCGCGGGGTTGGCGGCGTCTGAGGCGGCGGCTACCGCGGCGAGCATGCTACGGGCGTCGGCAACGGGCCGTGCCCGGAGCTTCAGACCGTCGTGAGAGCTGACGTGCCCGATCCCGCCGTAGCGGTCGTCCAGACTGGATTTGAACACCTCCACCCGGCGGCCCGCGATCAGCGCCCGGCGCACACGGCGCATCAGTTCTTCAGACTTCCCCGAGTACATCGGACCGGCAATTACTTCAATCCGGCCGCGTCCCGGTTCAGGGCGGGCGAAGGGCAGAAAGCCTGCCCGCTAATCCAGCGCTTGGGAGGCCCGGAGAAGCTGTTCCAAGTCGGAATCAGACATCGCCGCAAGCGCACGACTGGCCTCGGGCACCGACCCGCTGGAGTGCGCCGTCCACCTGGGGCGGCGGAAATTGTCTTCCAGGCAAACGAAGAAGATTCGGGCCCTGAGCTTCGTGTTGGGCTGCCCGCCCGACACGTAGGCCTCCCACCGGGTCATGTCGGCGTCCATGAACTCGCGCGAGAGCGCTGCCCCCGGAGTACCCCCCGAAGTGTCGCTGGCCGTCATTCGGTCACACCTTCGTCGACCTGGCGAGCAGCTCCCGCAGGTCGGCCTCGCCCAACTCCGCCACGGCCGTCTTGGGTACCCGCGACGAACCCGGCGGCGCCTGGTTGTATCGCTGGGGCGCGGTGGGGTCTTCCTGGTCCCTGAACATGATCAACAGACGCGGTGACTGGCGATCTTGCCCCGAAGCCAGGCAAAACTCGGCTTCCCACAGGCGGCCCGACCGGCTGCGGAATCTGGTCCGTGCGCTGTCGGCCCGGCCGTCCATCCTGAACAGGAGTTTCTTTAGCATCGACATGGGGATTCAGGTTACCGGAAGCGATGGTTTCGCGCTACCCCCGGCTCTCGCCACCCCGCCAACCCCTCGAAGCCTGCACGGAGCGGCGGCGCAACCAGGCCACGGTTAGCAGCAGCAGTCCCGCCAGCAGAATCAGGAATGTCGCCACGGCGAGTATGGCCGGGCTGATCTGCTCGCGGATCCCCGACCACATTTCGCGGGGCACGGTTTTCTGCGCCGGGCCGCCCATGAACAACACCACGACCACTTCGTCGAAAGAGGTGGCGAAGGCGAACAACGCCCCGGACATGACCCCGGGGGCGATCAGTGGCAACTGGACCCGCAGAAACCCGTGCACGGGCCCGGCTCCCAGCCCCGATGCGGCGCGGGTCAGGTTCCGGTCGTATCCCGTTAGCGCGGCGGTAACGGTGATGATCACGAACGGCATTCCCAGAACCGCGTGGGCCAGAATCAACCCCAGGTGGGTGCGCGACAGGCCTGCCGCCGTGTAGAAGAAGTACATGCCGGCCGCGGTGATGATTACCGGCGTCACCATGGGCGAAATCAATAGCCCTGTCACGAAACGGCGGGCGGGCATGGCGGGATTTGAGAGGCCGATGGCCGCCAGCGTGCCCAGCACCGTGGCAATGGCGGTCGCGCAAATCCCCACCAGGGCGCTGTTGGCCAAACCTCTTTTCCAGTCTTCACTGCCGGCGACTTCCCGGTACCAGCGTAGCGACCAGGCCTCGGGGTCCAACCGCAGCATTCCCTCGGTGAACGTGAAATAGGGTTCGGCGTTGAAGCTCAGCGGGACGATCACGAGAATCGGCGCAATCAGGAAAACGAAGACCAGCGTGCAGAACCCGGCCTGCACGCGCGTGCCCCGTCCGACCGCACTCATCAGCGAATCCCCACCCGGCCACCGGTCAAGCGGTCGTAGAGCACGTAGAGCAGCATGACACCCCCCAGCATCAGCACGCCCAGGGCCGCGGCCAGCCCCCAGTTCAGCGACTGCTGCATGTGGTAGGCCACCATGTTCGAGATCAACTGGCCGCTGCTGCCCCCGACCAGCGCGGGGGTGATGTAGTACCCAATCGCCAGGATGAACACCATCAGGCAGCCGGCACCCACGCCTGGCAGGCTCTGCGGCCAGTACACCTTGCGGAAGGCGTGCCACGGCCGCGCGCCCAGCGAGGCGGCGGCCCTCATGTATTGCGGCGAGATGGAATTCATTACCGAATAGAGCGAGAGCACCATGAACGGAAGCAGCACGTGGGCCATCGCAATCAGTGTGCCCGCCATGTTGTAGACCAGCGCCAACCGGCCGTCGTCGGCAACCAGGCCCGTTGCGACCAGGAGGTCGTTGATCACGCCCTGGTTCTGGAGGAGCACGATCCAGGAGGTGGTTCTGGCGAGGAGCGAAGTCCAGAACGGCACCAGCACGAGCGCCAGCAGGATCCCGCGTTTCCTGGGCGAGGCGTGTGCGATCAGGTGGGCCACCGGGTAGCCGAGCACAAGGCACAGCAGGGTAACCGCAAGGCTCACCTGGAGAGTCCGCCAGAACAGGGGCAGGTAGATCCGGCGGTCCTCCGGCCGGGCGGCCACTGATCCGTCGGGTCCGCGGGTCAGGTCTACGGCATTCAGGTAGTGCCGCGACGTGAAACGCCTCCCGCCCTCTTTGATTCCTCGCCAGGTGTCTGGACTGGCCCACGCCGAATCGACCGATACCATTACGTCGTGCCAGGTCTGGCCCCGCGCCGGGCGCAGACCTCCCTCGGCCAGGGCAAAGGCGGTACCGGGCAGCACCGTCCGCAGGTCTGGGTCGACGCGCCCGACGCGGCTGGCCACGCGACCCACCGTTCCGGCCTCCGCGGCCGCGCGCAGGTCGGTGGCTGCGGCTTCCCACGCCGGCTCGGGAGGATCACCGCTCCCGTTCCAGTCGTCCAGCGCAGCCAGCACGCCGGGCAGCACCTCTGCTACGACGGGGTCGTAGAAGCTCCGTACCAGCATGGTGGTGAGCGGCACCAGGAAAGTAACGACGGTATAGATGAGAAGCGGCAAGACCAGCGCCGCCGCCCGCCACCTGGCCGTCAAGACCTGCCTCCCGGTGCGGCCCTGACCGTCCGGCCCCTGTCCGGCCTCACCGGATCAGCCAGGTGCTGAACCGTTCGTGCAAATCGTCGCGGCGGGCCGACCACCAACGCGCGTCGGTCTGGAGCGCCTTTTCCAGGTTGGCCGGATAAGTAGGCAGGTGCGGGGCCATTTCGACCCCGGTAGCCAGATGGGTGGAGACCAGTGCGTCGCTCGAAAGACGCGCCGGGCCGTAGGCGATGCGCCCCGCGATGCCTGCCTGGGCCTCGGTGCTGGTGAAGAACCTGAGAAGGCGCCGGGCTGCGTCCAGCCTCGGCGTGCCCGCCACGATTGCCATCTGGGCCTGGTCCACGATCTGCCCGTCCCAGACAATCGAGAACGGCTGGTTCTCCAGTACCTGGGCGTTGAAGATGCGCCCGTTGTAGGCGGTGCTCATGGCCACTTCGCGGTCCGCAAGCATCTGCGGGGGCTGCGCGCCCGCCTCCCACCACACGATGTGGTCCTTGATAGACGACAGCTTGTCAAACGCCCTTTGCAGCCCCTCCTCGGTGCCCAGCACGTTGTAGACCTCGGCCCTGGAGACCCCGTCGCCCATGATGGCGAATTCCAGATTGGCCTCGGGAGCCCTCCGCATGCCCCGGCGACCGGGGAACTTCTCCAGGTCGAAGAAGTCGTGAATCGTACCTGGTTTCTCGCCAGGGAACAGGTCCTCGTTATAGGCCACCGCCGTGGAGAAAGACACGCCGGGAATGGCGCACTGTGTCTGCTGTTCAACCTTGAAATCGTCCGCGGCCGAAGTGCCGTCGGGCGCAGGCAACATGTCGGCAATGGCCACCCACTCGAACAGGCCCTCTTCACAGCCGCGCACCGCCTCGGCGGTTTCGACATCGACCACGTCCCAGAACACGCGGCCGGCGTCTACCTGAGCCCTGATCTGGGCCAGCCCTCCGCCAAACCCATCCACCTCGACGCGGAGCCCGGTCTGGCCGGCGAACGGTACCAGAACCGCCTCTTCAACGGCCCGACCGTAGGCACCGCCGTAGGTGATGGTCGCGACCCATGGCCCCCGGTCGTTCAGCCCGGCGCACCGGGCCAGCAGGGCCACCACGGCTGCGAAGCTGGCCACCACCAGAAGCGCGCTGGCAATGGGTCCTGTCATGCGGGACCCCGGCATTACGAGTGGGCAGGCTCGGCGGCGAGGGCCCGGCAGTCCGCCACGGCCCAGCCGATTCGCACCGTGTCGCCAACCAGAAGTCCACCGTGCCCGAGCATGTTTGGAATCTTCGCGACGATCTGGTCCGAACCGCAGGCCGTCATCCGCACCCGCAGCTGGCCGCCCAGGAACACCACATCCTCGACTATTGCGTCGGTCTCGTTTGAATAGAGCCCGTCTCGCGGATTGACCGCAACCCGCTCGGGCCGCATGGAAAGGGTCACGGTGTCGCCGACCTCACAGTCGGCCACCTTGATGGCACGTATGGTCTCGCCCCCGGTCACGACTTCGCAGAGGTGTTTCTCAACGCTGGTGACCTCGGCGTCCAGGCGGTTGTTCTCCCCGATGAAGTTGGCCACGAATACCCGCTCGGGTTCCTCGTAAAGTCCCTCTGGGCCAGCGATCTGTTCAATCCGGCCGCCCCTCAGCACGGCGATTCGGTCAGACATGACCATTGCCTCTCGCTGGTCGTGTGTCACGTAAACCATGGTGACCCCCAGCCGTCGCTGAATCGACCTGATTTCGTACTGCATTTCTTCCCGCAGACTGCGGTCGAGGGCGCCCAGCGGCTCGTCCATCAGAACCAGTTCCGGCTCGAACACGAGGGCGCGCGCGATGGCTACCCGCTGCTGTTGCCCGCCGGACAGCTGGGCGGGGCGGCGGCCCGCCAAGCCAGAGAGACGCACAAGATCCATCGCGCGCGCCACCCGCTCCTCTCTGGCCTGAGCCGCGACCGAACGGGCCTCCAGCGGAAATTCCAGGTTCTCCCGCACGGTCATATGCGGGAAAAGTGCGTAGTTTTGAAACACCATACCGATGCCGCGTTTGCGAGGCGGCAAATCTTGAACGGGTTTCCCCGCGACGCGGATCACACCCGCCGAGGGAACCTCGAAACCCGCCAACAGCATCAGGATGGTCGTCTTGCCAGACCCCGACGGACCGAGCAGGGTCAGGAATTCGCCGCGTGCCACCTCCAGGTCGAGAGAGTGCACCACCAGCGTTTTTCCGTCGTAGGACTTGCTTACGGCCTCGAAGCAGACGTGCGGCGTTGTCGGGCCGGATTTCAGGTCGGGTTTGAGCGCTGTCATGTTGGAGAACCTAGAACGATAGGGACTTTCTGGGCATGTCGGGACTTTGGAAATCGGTTGTCGAGTCGGTTCGGGGAAGCCGGCAGGACTTCACGTCGGGGAACCTGAACCGTGCCGTACTGTTGCTGGCGGTTCCGATGGTGCTCGAGATGGCCGGCGAGTCCCTTTTTGTTTTGGTAGACGCCTATTTCGTGGGTCGTCTCGGCTCGGCGTCCCTGGCCGCTCTCGGTCTGACCGAGACACTGCTGGCCATCGTGTATTCGATCGGCATGGGGCTGGCCATGGCGACAACGGCCCTGGTTGCGCGGCGCACGGGCGAAAAAGATGAACGGACCGCCGCCCGAACGGCGGTTCAGGCAATCATCAGCGCGCTGGCGATCGCCTTCCTGATCGGGGTGCCCGGGGCGATCTACGCGCCCGAGCTGTTGCGCTTGATGGGGGCCGAGCAGGCAGTGGTGGATGTGGGGACGACATTTGCCCGGATTCAACTCCTGGCCGGTGTGCCGGTGATCATCCTGTTGTTCGTGAACAACGCCATTTTTCGGGGCGCGGGTGACGCGTCCATGGCAATGCGCTCGGTCTGGCTCGCCAACCTCCTCAACATCCCGCTGGACTACGCTCTGATTTTCGGTGCCGGCCCGTTCCCCGAACTGGGCCTGACCGGAGCGGCGGTCGCCACGACCACCGGCCGGGCCGTTGGGGTGGCCTATCAGTTCTGGCACCTCGGCCGCGGCTACCGAATCAGGATCACCCGCGAGGATCTGGGGTTCGATGGCAGGTTGATCCTTCGGTTGCTCTCGGTAATGCGGGGCGGTGTGGGGCAGATGCTGGTCAGCCATGTGAGCTACGTCGGCTCAATGAGGATGCTGGCCGCGTTCAGTGAGGTTGCCCTGGCGGGGTACACGTTGGCCATCCGCGTGGTGCTGTTCGTGATCTTCATCGCCTGGGGCATCTCCAACGCCGCCGCCGCGTTGGTTGGCCAGAACCTCGGCGCGGAGAAACCAGATCGGGCCGAACGTGCCGTGTGGGTGACGGGTGTGTGGAACATGGCCTACATGGCCGTGGTCACGGTGCTGTTTGTTGCGCTGGCGGGACCGATCATGGAGATCATGGCTCCCGGCCCGGAGACGGCCGCCGTGGGGCGGACCGCACTCACCGTTATCAGCCTGGGGTATGTGTTCTACGCCTGGGGCATGGTCACGTTCCAAGCCTTCAACGGTGCCGGAGACACGGCTACGCCCACCCGGCTGAACATTCTGGTTTTCTGGTTTTTCCAGCTGCCGCTGGCTTACGTGCTGGCTTTTTCGCCGCAGGAAGGCGTGCGCCTTCCTTTCGGCATGGGAATGGGGCCGACGGGGATTTTTCTTTCGATGACCCTGGCCTACTCGCTGTCCGCGGTACTGGGCGTGTGGCTGTTCAGACGGGGCAGCTGGAAAAGCAAGAAGGTCTAGCCCGGCCGGCGGCCCCCGGCTTCGGGCGGCGTGACGCCAGCGTTCACTACTGGGGCCGGGAGATCGTGGAAAAACGCGCCAAAGACATCCCGTGCCTCCTCTCCTCTGAACCCCAGAAGGGTTGTTAAAATACCGTCCAGGAAAATCGGGGGCACTATATGGGATCCAAGAACGAGCTTTGGGCGCAGTTTCCTTGTGTGGCTCGACGTGAGCCGTGTACGTGGGCGATACTAGACGCTACGGGGACTCGGGGGATGGTGTCCAGGTCGGCCATGATTCCTCACCGAGGACGTGTGACACACGCAGTCGTTCTTGGGGAAGCACTCTGCACGATCGAAGTCAGCCTTGGCGAGGCTTCGCGGATCGTGAAGTACGTGCCAGGAGGCTAACAGATGCCGGTGCATTTCCGTTCGGAGCCACCATCGCCGCCTCGGCCTCCGGCGCCAGGCTTCCTTTCCGCACCCACCTGGATATCAGCATCACATCCAAGCCCGGGATGCTACGTTGCCATCGTCCTGCTCTGTGCGGGGTGCGGCGTTTCCGACCGTAGCGAGGCAACCGGTCCACGCCGCGTAGACAGCGCGGGGGTGGAGATCGTCCGGAATTCTGATGAGCCGCTGCCCTACGGGGAACTTGTTGAGCCCGCCAGGCGCGTCTTCGGTGCCGAGACGGAAGGTCCAGAACTGTTCGGTCAAGTCGCCGATGCTCGATTGCACCACAACGGATCGCTGTGGATTGCGGAACGGCAAACCCAGGAGATCCGGGTATTTGACTCCGGCTCCGGGGCGCATCTGTTCACGATCGGTGGGAGAGGTGACGGCCCCGGTGAGTTCCGGCAGAGTCGGTTCCTTGGCTTTGATGCCGAAGGAGCCGCCTACGTGTATGACGATAGACAGCGGCGACTTTCGCTGTTCTCTGAGAGCGGTGAGTTCCAGGGCAGCCACCTGATGCCGGCTTCCCTCGGCATCAGTCCGCGACCGCTTCACGTGACCCAGACGGGGACCCTTCTCGGCAGTATACCGCGAGCACTGGAGCACATACCGGCAAATGGCTTGACGGTGAGGGATACGGTCAGAACCTGGATCATGCCGCTGGATGGCACGGCTCCAACTTTGGTGGCGGAGACCCTTGGCCCACTGTGGTACTTCCATGACGGGAGGCAGATCGTCGTACCGTTCACCGAGGGCTCACTTCGGGGGTTCTGGGACGACCGAGCCTACGTAACCGATGGCGCCGGGGAGATGTCGTATTCTGTGTACAGTCCGGCAGGTCTCGATCGCAAGGTTGAGATCGAGCGAGCGACCCGCAAGATCGATGACTTTTCCGCGACGATGTTCGTCGAGCAACTGCGGCGGGCCCGGGTTCCCGAATCCCTAGTGCGCTTCTACGAGACGCACCTGCCCGACATGCCGATACCTGAGTCACAACGAGCCTGGGATGCCATGGTTGTCACGGATCAAGGTGGCGCGTGGCTCCGCAGAGCTGGCGACGCCAACGAAACGGTGGCTGGCGTCTCACCGGTCGATCGGGTCTGGGACGTCTTCGACGCCG
>JAGWBR010000005.1:0-1843 GCA_021295785.1 Gemmatimonadota bacterium | reverse complement strand
GAGCGGACAGTTCGCGCTGATGATTGTGTTTGACGCGATGGATCGCAGCACGGTCGCGATCCATCGCGTTCGCCGGATAGGGTAAACACGTCCGTAGGCGCTGGACGCCGCCGCGCTTGGCCATCGAAGACTATATGACCGTCTACAAAGAGGATCCCAAACCCTTCGTCTGGACGAAGCCCGCAGACGACATCCTTGCATCCCTGAAGAGATACCGCGAATGCATTAGTGATACAGGACGCTGGATCAGCTGAGGAGCAAGGGCAGAACGCCCTACGAAGTCTTCATTCCACATCCAGGATTCAGCTGCCGCCCGGATCGTGTGAGGGCGTGACTTTGTCGAAGTGCACTCCGGAGATGTCGTACCAGTCCAAGCCGCGCTCCGGTATTCCGATCGCGTCCAGGAGTCCGGACCGACGTTCCACCAGAGCTACCATGGTCGAGCCTCGGATATCCAGCCCTTGGAGCGCATTGCGGATGCGCACCGTTCCGATGTAGTCGGTGCCATCGTAGAGGTCGACTTCGGAGGAGTCCGATGTCGTCCTTGTTCCAACCCAGAACGTCCCGTCGGCGGACCAAGCGTAGGAAACAGCTTGGGCGTGCTTCGATACTCATCAATGTGTTCAGCAAGGGTGGGTCCGAGAAACCGCATCGCACGACGCCGGCTAGCGACATCATGGTCGCTGGGGTATTCCTCACGGTAGGTCGGCATGCTCGCCACGAACACCCGTCCGTCGCCCTTGGGGTCGGGGAGGTGGACAATGACGCCGTCGCAGGCGAAATAGTGCAGCGATCCGTCCGGGCGGATCGCGCCGGGACGCAACCCTCCCTCGGTACCTTCGCATGGCTCGACCCCCTTGAGGGTCTCGGACCCCTGCTCCCAAATGATCCGCCGTGTGGCAAGGTCGAACTCGATAGTGGCGAAAGACAACTCCCCCGTCGGACTCACTGCGGTCAGCCATAATCGATCAGCACCCTCGGTGGCCGCATGAAAGGCCATCGGTCCTCCGGCAAAGATCCCGGGCGCGGGAAGACTGAGGTCGGCGATGTGTACTCCGTCGACCCGAAACACGGACAAACGGCGATGGCGTGAACTCC
Organism: Gemmatimonadota bacterium; assembly: GCA_021295785.1. Lineage (GTDB taxonomy): Bacteria > Gemmatimonadota > Gemmatimonadetes > Palauibacterales > Palauibacteraceae > Palauibacter. The sequence continues at coordinate 745 of JAGWBR010000005.1, read as the reverse complement.
ACGCCCCGACCCGCTCACCAGCCATGCTGACCAACTCTCCTGGACCTCCCTTCGAAAATTCGCCCGGGCCTTCGCCCTCCCTGCCCCAAACGGCGACCTCGGCACCTTGGGGGTCATAGCAGACCACAGCGCTTTCATAGGAATCGACCACACAGGCTGTCGCTTCCCCGACGAGTGCAATCTCGTCACGTTGGCTTAGCCTCACCGAGTGTTGCGCGAACGGTTGCAAAGAGAGCTTTGCAAAGCGAGATCGTGAGGCTGCCGGGTCACACGCGTTGGCTCCCGCCGCAGCGATCACCACCAGCGCACCCAACGGTCCGCGCAGGTTCGCCATCAGCTCAGCACATCTACTGCGTTCACATCAGCTCGATGCATTTCCACCAAGCATCATTAGCGTCGTCTGGGTGGATGATTTCCATTTCCACCAGCTGGCTGATCAGCAGACCGCATTTGCATATTTCCCCGATCTCTACCGACTGTGCAGGAACTGGAGGGGCTGGTGCTAGCGTTAGCAGTCCCGTTGCGAGAGCGAACGCGAGAATTCTACGTCTCATGATGGTGTCTCCATGGTGAGGATTGTACCCCCCAACCACATGCGCCGCACGGGGACGGAGTGAGGTTGGGGCAAAAAGTGTGTAAACGTCGAGTGGGCGTGACCCCGTTCAGTTGGCCGAGACGGCGGGCGTGAGCAAGTCCTCGGTGAGCCGGCAGGCGGCCGAGGCGGCGGGCGAGCGGCTCAAGCAAC
>JAGWBR010000020.1:29260-29570 GCA_021295785.1 Gemmatimonadota bacterium | reverse complement strand
GGTCGCGATCAGGCGCTCCCTGTATTCGCGGTTGAACACCTCCACGTCGCGACCTTGGGATTCAAGGAATCTCCGCAAGGCAATCCTCAAGGACAACTCGAACTCGGGCAGCGGTGGTGCGACCGCGAGTTCGAACAGGACCGCCCTTTGTGCGTCGAACCGCCGTTTCCTGATGGCGGGGTTCCGCTGCATCTCATCCCAAGAAGGCGGGCCCCCGAATCGCTGGGCCACCATCGTCTCAGCGGCAATTCGCCGGTAGAACTCGCCGACATCGGCGTCCATGGCGATTTCCCGGACCAGGTCGTGGCTG
>JAGWBR010000020.1:523-28948 GCA_021295785.1 Gemmatimonadota bacterium | reverse complement strand
GTACTCGCGGGGGTCCTCGGACCTCTGGGCCTGGGCCGGCTCGCCGGTCGCCGCCAGCGCGATCAGCGCGGCCGCCACGGCGGCGGCAAGCGAGCTTCGGTCGATATTCAAGGTTCGGTTGGTCTTCATGATCGGTTCCTTTGCTGCCATCAGCTCCAAGATTTCCATTCTAACCGTTCAACAGCGTACTCCTCGGATTCAACGTACCAATAGCCATCGTTGGGGCCGCCCCACCACTTCGGCCAACTTGAACTCTCCCGTGCCCTCCAACACTTGCCAGGGATTAGAAACAAAGGGAGGCCGCGCGCTTGCATTTGATCCCAAACTGTCCTGCAAAGAGACGATTGGTCTGTTGAAAGTGAAACCGGCTTGCCGTTTGAAGCTTGTAGACCAATCTCTTTTCCACACGTGGACCCGCACGGTGGCCGAATCTGAGTTAACGGTGTCCTGTGCAGTGACCGCCACCGCCGCCGCCATGAGCACCGCCGCCGCCTCATTCGGCTCGCTCCGCTCGCCTCGCAAAGCGGCGGTTTGGAAAACCGGACAACTTCATTATCGTTGCAAACAGTTTCAACAACCGATAAACTTAAAGGCTGTCATATAATGCAAATGCCAGTTGCACCGCGGGAACGGAATCAGCGAAATGAAGACACACTCCGTCAGGGCAACCGAGATAGAGCGTAGCTGGTACGTCGTGGACGCCAGCGGACGCGTGCTCGGACGCTTGGCCACGGAAGTAGCGCGCGTGCTCAAGGGCAAGCACAAGCCGACCTACAGCACGCATTTGGACACAGGCGACTACGTAGTCGTTGTGAACGCCAGCGAAATCGCACTGACAGGACGCAAGGCCGACCAAAAGGAATATTTTACCCATTCGGGATATATGGGCGGCGAGCGGTTCACCCCGTTCAAGACCATGCTGAAACGCCACCCCGAGCGGGTGATTCGGCTGGCCGTCAAGGGTATGCTGCCCAAGAACCGTCTGGGGCGGCGGATGATGAAGAAGCTGAAGATCTACGGGGGACCCGAGCACCCGCACGCCCCCCAGGATCCGGCACCGCTGGAGGACGTCCCGGGCGTGAACCTGCCCGGCACAACGAGGAGCTGAATTTGACCGAAGTCGAAACCACGACGCAGCCGGCGACGGCCCCAACCCCCGTTTCCGCGGCGGTGCTGGAACAGTCCGAGACCCCGCCCGCGCCGCCCGAGAGAGTGCAGACCGTCGGGCGGCGGAAGCGGGCAGTCGCAAGGGTCACGATGACGCTCGGACGCGGCGCGGTGACCGTAAACGGCAAGCCCCTCAAGAACTACTTCACGGTGCCGCGTCACCAGGCCGTGGTTGAATCTCCCCTTGAAGCCACCGACGCCCGCGGTTCCTACGACATCCGGCTCCGCATCCGGGGCGGGGGCGTGACCGGCCAGGCCGAAGCTGCCCGTTTGGGAGTGGCCCGCGCCCTGTTGGCTTTTGACGAAGAGCGCCGGCAGGCCCTGCGTGCCAAGGGGCTGCTGACCCGTGACGCTCGCGTGGTGGAGCGCAAGAAGCCGGGTCGTCCCAAGGCGCGCAAGCGCTTCCAGTTCTCGAAACGGTAGGGGTCAGCATGGCAGACACGGCTACCGTGCAGAACACCGGATCCGACGACGCGGCGGCGGAAGCAGCAGCGGAGGCCGCGCCCTCCAGCCCGTCAACGAACGGCACGGCGGAAGAGACAACCGGAGAGGTCGGGATCGTGGACCTCCTCAAGGCCGGGGTCCACTTCGGACACCAGACCAGCCGCTGGAACCCGAAGATGCGCAAGTACATCTTCGCCGAACGCGGCGGGATCTATCTGATCGACCTGAAGAAGACGCTCAAGGAGCTCAAGCGGGCGGTGGAACTGGTCCGTGAAACGGTCACCAAGGGCGGCTCGGTGCTCTTCGTGTGCACCAAGCGCCAGCTCGCCGGTCTCATCAGGGAAGAGGCCATCAGGTCGGGCTCGTTCTTCGTGACCGAACGCTGGCTTGGCGGCACGCTGACCAATTTCCAGACCATCAAGATGAACATTCAGCGCTTGAAGGAACTGGAACGGGGCGCCGAAGAACGTGCGTTCGAGCACTACACGAAAAAAGAGAAACTCATCCTTGAGCGCGAACAGGCGAAGCTGAACCGCTATCTGGACGGCATCAAGGACATGAACAGGCTTCCCGGCCTCGTGTTCGTGGTCGACCCGCGGAAAGAAGAAATCGCCGTGCGAGAGGCGCACCGCCTGAACATCCCGGTGGTGGCCATCGCGGATACGAACGCGGACCCGGACCTGCTTACGGTGCCGATCGCGGGCAACGACGATGCGATTCGCTCGGTCGGCCTCATTACCGGCGTGATCGCCGACACGATTGAGGCGGCGAAGCGCGAGGCCCCGGCGCAGGCGGGACCGGCCAAGGAAGCCCAGGCGTACACGTACTCCACCGACAAGGGAGGCATGGCGCAGGGCGGCGAGCCGGACCGCCGGAGGCGGCGCAGAAAGCCGAAACCGGAGGTCATCGCCAAGCGACGCCAGAAGGACAGTGCGACCCCGAGTCCGGCCTGACCCGGGTTTTGCCGACAACAACAAGACACGCAGACGAAGCGAGGAATGGCTAAGGTAACGGCGGCAGCCGTCAAGGAGCTCCGGGAAAGGACCGGAGCGGGAATGATGGACTGCAAGAAGGCCCTGACGGAGGCCGGCGGGGACCCGCAGCGCGCGCTCGAACTGCTCCGCAAAGCGGGGGCGGCCAAGGCGGCCAAGCGCGTGGGCCGGTCGGCGACCGAAGGGAAAATCAAGGTCGTTGCCCATGGATCCAGAGCCGCGATGGTTGAGGTGCTCAGCGAAACCGATTTCGTGTCGCGGAGCGAGGAATTTGAAGCTTTTGCCAACCGCCTGGCACGCGCCCTGATCAACGGCGACGGCAGCGGGCAGGCGGTGAAGAAGGGCCGGGACCTTGCCGATGCGGCGGGCGGCGACGCTATCGCGGCCGCGCTGGCCGCGCTCCGCGTCAAAGTCGGCGAGAACGTGCAGATCGGCCGGGGCGTTGCCTACCAGGCCGAAGATGGCGGTGCGCTGGCGTCTTACGTGCACTTCAGCGGCGGACTGGGGGTGCTCCTTGAGGTTTCCAGAGGCGACCAGGAGTCGCTGGACGTGGCCAGGAGTGTGGCCATGCACATCGCTGCCTCCGATCCCCAGGCGGTTACGCCCGAGGATCTTGACTCCGAGATGGTCGAACGCGAACGCAAGTTCCTTGCGGAGCAAGCTCTGGAGGAAGGCAAGCCGGCCTCAATCGCGGAGAAGATTGTGACCGGGCGGATGCGGAAGTTCTTCGAACAACATGCGCTCACGATGCAGACCTACGCCCTGGACCAAGACCAGACCGTAGGCAAGGTCTTGGCGGGTGCCGGCCTGGAGGTGCGTCGGTTCGCCCGGTTCGAGGTCGGCCGCTAACGAACCCCCGGCCGGAGAGGCGGGACGCGGTTTCGGGCTTCATCCCGGGTCCGGCCCGGCCATTTCAGCCATGAAATACAGTCGCGCCCTCATCAAACTTTCCGGCGAATCGCTGGCGGGGCCGTCGGGGATCGGCATTGACCCGGATGCCACCACCGCCCTGGGCGCGGAGATCGTATCCGTCCACGAGGCCGGGACCGAGCTGGGCGTGGTTGTGGGGGGCGGGAACATCCTCAGGGGTGCTGTCGCCGCCCGGCAGGGAACCGACCGGGTCAGCGCGGACTACATGGGCATGCTGGCCACCATCATCAATGCGTTGGCCCTGCAGGACCATCTCGAACGCCAGGGCATCGATACGCGCGTCATGTCCGCGCTTCGCCTTGACCAGGTGGCGGAACCATACATCCGCCGCCGCGCCCTCAGGCATCTGGAGAAGGGCCGGATCGTGTTGTTCGCGGGCGGCACCGGGAATCCCTATTTCTCGACCGACACCGCCGCCGCGCTCCGCGCCGTGGAAATGGGAGCAAGCGTCATTCTCAAGGCCACAAAAGTGGATGGCGTCTACACGGCCGATCCCGGCATCGACGAGGAGGCCGAGTTTATCGAGCGGATCGGGCACCTTGACGTGATGGCCCGGGAACTCGGAGTGATGGATGCCGCGGCGATTTCGCTCTGCAAGGACAACGGCCTGCCGGTCATCGTCTTGAACATGAACCGCCCCGGGGCCATGTTGGCTGCGCTGAGGGGAGAACGCGTAGGCACGCTGGTCGGTTGATGTCGCACCCGCTGGTTGACGTGCAGGAAGGGATGCCCCAATGACTGCCGAAGCACTGGAACTTGCCGAAATGTCGATGGGAGAAACCATCGAGGCGGTGCTCCGCGAATTCGGTACCGTGCGCACGGGCCGGGCCACGCCCGCTCTGCTGGACCAACTCCGCGTGGACGCCTACGGTGCCCAGACGCCGCTGCGCCAGGTAGCCAATGTCACCGCACCCTCGCCCACGCTGCTGGTCGTACAGCCTTACGACCCTAACATCGTGAGCGGCATCGGGACCGCGATCCGCAACAGCGACCTCGGCCTGAATCCGTCGATCGACGGGGCCCTGGTCAGGGTACCCGTGCCGCCGCCGACCGAGGAAACCAGGAAGGAACTCGTGAAGCTGCTACACCGGATGGCGGAGGAGGGGCGCGTGTCAGTGCGGCGGGCCCGACAGGAGGCAAGAGAGGAAATCCTGCGAATCCAAAAGGACGGAGAGGCCTCCGAAGACGAATGCCGCCGGGCGATGGCGGAGCTTCAGAAGCTCACAGACGACAACGTTGCCCGGATTCAGACCCTGTTGGAGAAACGCGAGGCCGAGGTGATGACAGTATGAAATCTGGAGATCTGAACCGCGCGCTGCGGGCCTACGTGGCGGGACACGACAGGGTGTGGTCGCACGGCCGCAAGGTCGGTGGCTCCCCCGGCCAGCCGCCGGGCGGGCCAGGCCCGGATGCAGACGACCTCGAGTTCGGGGGTGAGCCCGCACCGCTGGAGTTTGGCGTCGGTGTTGCCGAAGAACTCGATTTTCGCAGGGGGCCGGCGTCGGACCCAAGCTGAATCCGAGCGCCAGCTTCCGAGAGGTTCTCGACAACAAGCCGCACCTTATTCCAAGGGGGTCGGTCGTCGTTGCGGCTGTATCGGGTGGAGGCGACTCTGCCGCAATGCTTGACCTGCTGGCGGAGGTGCGCGACGATATTGACCTGGACCTGCGGGCAGCGCATTTCGACCACGGGCTTCGCGAAGGCAGCCGCGCCGAAGCCGCGCGGCTGTCCGAGTATTGCCGGAGCCTGGGAGTGCCGTGTCTGCAGCGCCGGGCCTCGGGTCTCAGACCCCGCCAGAATGAACTGCGCGAGGCCCGTTACAGGTTCTTGCGGGAGGCGGCAGCCGGCGCCGGGGCAGAGACCGTTGCACTGGCGCATACGATGGACGACCAACGGGAGACCGTGCTCATCAACATGATGCGGGGCAGTGGTTTTCGGGGGTGTGCGGGAATGCGGGAGCGGTCGGGGATCTTGGCCCGCCCCGTACTCGGGTTCACGCGCCGCTCGCTCCGGCAACACCTCGGGAGCAGGTCAATCCGGTGGACCACGGACCCCGCCAACAGCGACCCCGTGTACCGCCGGGTCCGTGTGCGCGCCTCTGTGGATCCCGCGCTGAGCGATGCCTCGGGCGGGGCCTGGGCAGCGGCGGCGCAGCGGCTGGCCCGGGACTGCCGAACCGTGGACGATGCGCTGGAGGCCAGGACCGCCGAGTTGCTCCGGGCTGCGCTGGGGCGCGACGGCACGTGTTCGGCAGAGGCCTGGAAGGGTGTGGCCGTTTCGGACCAAGCCAGAATGCTCAGGCAGCTGGCGCGAAACCGCGGGCGCCGCCTGACCCGGCGCAGCACCCTCAACGGGGTGGCCTTCCTTGGGAAGGGATCGCCGGGCTCGGTGGACCTGGGCGGAGGTTTGAGGCTGCATCTGGCCCAGGCGCGGGGAGGCAGACTCTGGCTGGAGGCCGCCCCCGCTGACGGAGGGCCGGGTTAAATTGTCCAATGATCTGGCAGCGGCCGGTGGGGGGTCGTATCGCCTGCCAGACGGGTTTTCGCTCGGGCCTATTGTGTACAGCGCCGATGACATCGCCCGGCGCACGGCGGAGCTGGCAGCGGAGATCGAGGGGCACTATCCGCCGGGAGATGACGTGTTGTTGCTGGGTGTGTTGACGGGCGCATACGTCTTCACGGCCGACCTTGCCCGGCGCATGGACCGGGCCGTCCGGGTAGACTTCATGGCTGCGTACAGTTACGGGGACCGAACACAAACTTCTGGAGCGGTGAACATCTTGTATGACCCGCCGACCCCGTTGGAGGGCCGTCACGTGATAGTTGTGGAAGACATAGTGGACAGCGGAACCACCCTTGCGGCACTGGGAAACCACCTGAGGGCCAAGAACCCCGCGTCGGTTGAAGCCTGCGCCCTTTTGCGCAAGGCGCATGCGCCGACTTCTGGTTGGCAGCCGCGCTGGGTGGGGTTCGACTGCCCCAACGATTTCTTGGTAGGGTACGGGTTGGACATTGCGGGGAAGTTCCGGCATCTGCCGCACGTGGCCGCACTCAAACGGTCGCCGACCGGCGCCGGACAGCCAGGAGGAACAGCCTGATGGCCCGGACCGGGGGACCCGGCGGACCGGGAGGACCCGGGGGGCCCGGGCTCGGCGGACCGGGTGGGGACGGACCCCAGCGCCCCGGGCGCAACCTGCGAACGGCCCTCCTGTGGATGGTCGCACTCCTGGTGCCGCTGACCGTTTTCCAGTTCATGAACGCTCAGCAGCGGGACACCGCACAGCTCAACTACAGCGAGTTCCGCCGGGAGCTGGACGAGGACAACATCGCCTCGATCACCGTCCGTGCCGAAGACGGGGAGGCGATCGGCGAGTTCCGGGTGCCGCGTCCCCGGGCCCGCGGGGGCGCCCCCGCGGGTGATGAAGGTGCGGAGACCAACTTCAGGTTGTTCCTCCCCAACCAGGAACTGGGCGAGGATGTGCTCGCCGCCCTGCTCGACCGGGGCGTCGCAATCGACAGCGAGCCCGCCAGGTCGAACTGGTTCAGCCTGATCGTGCCGATGCTCCCGTTCATTCTCATTCTGGGGTTGTGGTTGTTCCTTTTCCGTCAGATGCAGGCGGGAGGCACCCGGGCCTTCAGCTTCGGAAAATCCCGCGCCAAACTGCTGACCGGAGACACACCCAAGGTCGATTTCAGCGATGTGGCGGGTTGCGACGAGGCCAAAGACGAGCTGCGCGAGATCATCGAATTCCTGAAGGATCCGCGGAGATTCTCTCGGTTGGGCGGGCGCCTGCCCAAGGGAGCCCTGCTCGTGGGACCGCCGGGCACCGGGAAGACCCTTCTCGCGAGGGCGGTGGCGGGCGAAGCCAAGCGACCTTTCTTCTCAATGTCAGGTTCCGATTTTGTGGAGATGTTCGTGGGGGTCGGCGCGAGCCGCGTCAGAGACCTGTTCGAACAGAGCAAAACCCAGGCTCCTTGCATCGTGTTCATCGACGAAATCGACGCCGTCGGCAGGCACCGGGGGGCGGGGTTGGGAGGGGGCCACGACGAACGTGAACAAACTCTCAATCAGCTTCTGGTCGAGATGGACGGATTCGAGTCGGCCGAGGGCGTGATTCTGGTAGCCGCGACAAACCGGCCGGACGTGCTGGACCCGGCGCTGCTCAGGCCGGGCCGGTTCGACAGGCAGATCGTGGTGGACAACCCGGACATCCGGGGTCGCGAGGGCATCTTCAGGGTGCACACCCAAGACATCCCCCTCGGCGACGACGTGGACCTGGGAGTGCTGGCCAAGGGTACGCCGGGCCTTTCGGGTGCCGACATCGCCAATGTGGTCAACGAAGCCGCGCTCATCGCCGCCCGCGACGACAAAGACCGGGTGTACATGTGCCAATTCGAGCTGGCCAAGGACAAGATCATGCTGGGCACCGAACGCCGGAGCATGGTGATTTCCGCCGAGGAGCGCCGGGTGACGGCGTACCACGAGGCGGGCCATGCCGTGGTTGCCTTGAAGGTCCCCGGGCTCGATCCGCTGCACAAGGTGACCATTGTGCCCAGGGGGCGGGCGCTGGGCATTACGGCCTCGCTCCCCGAAGAAGACCGCCACACCTACACGCTGGAATGGCTGCGCGGTCGCCTGCAGATGCTGTTCGGCGGGCGCGTCGCCGAAGAAATGGTGCTCGGCCAGGACAAGATCACCACTGGCGCGGGCGACGACATCGAGCGCGCCACGGACCTGGCACGCCGCATGGTCACCCAGTTCGGCATGTCCGAGGCAGTGGGGCCGATGGCGGTCGGCGAGAACCAGCACGAGGTGTTCCTGGGCCGGGATCTGACCCAGCGTCGCGAGGTGAGCGAGAAGACCGCCGAACTGGTGGACGGGGAAGTGAAGCGTATTCTTGGCGATGCCTACAAGGCTACCGAGCGCACGCTGAGCGAGAACGAGGATCTCTTGACGACCATTGCCGAAGCGCTGCTGGACCGCGAGACCCTCGACGCTGACGACATCAAGCGGCTGGCAAATGGAGACGACCTTCCCGACCTTGCCGAGCCGCCGCCCCCGGAACCGCCGCCCGCCCCGGCCGACCTCAAACCAGAAAAGGCACCCGCTCCGGCGCCGGTAACACCCGCCCCCGCCCCCGCCCCCGTCTGAGTTGGATGGCGCATTCATGGCGGGTCGGAGGGCGCGATCTGTCGCTGGATCCGCCATTGATTGCGGGCGTCGTAAACGTCACCCCGGATTCGTTTTCGGACGGGGGGATGTTTCTCAGCCCCCCCGCCGCGATTGCGCACGCCCGCCAGCTGCTCAATGACGGTGCCGATATTCTGGACATGGGGGCAGAGTCCACCCGCCCCGGCGCCGAACCGGTTTCCGCCGACGAAGAGTGGTCCAGACTTGAGCCGGTCCTTGATGGACTCCGGGAGCTACGGAACGAAGGGGCCGTCATCTCGGTCGACACCACCAAGCTGGATGTCGCCAGGCGGGCGGTGGAGGCCGGGGCCGCGATAATCAACGATGTGAGTGCACTGCGCCACGATCCCGGAATCGCGGAGCTGGCGGCGCGCACGGGTGTTGGACTGGTTTTGATGCACATGCGCGGCACGCCGCGAACCATGCAGGAGAACACCCGCTACGGGGATGTGGCCGGCGAGGTGCGGTCTTTCCTGGAGCGGGCTCTGGGGCAGGCCGTGCAGGCAGGATGCGATCCCGCGCAAATCGCCATTGACCCAGGAATCGGATTCGGGAAAGATCTCGCCGGAAACCTTGAGTTGCTCGCCAGAATTGGTGAACTGGCCGATCTCGGCGCCCCCGTTTGGGTCGGAGTATCGCGGAAACGGTTCTTGGGGGACCTGCTGGGGACTCCGCCCGACGACCGGCTGGCCGGCACCATCGCGGCGTCGCTGGAAGCGGTGCGCAGCGGCGCCACCGCAGTCCGGGTGCACGACGTGAGAGAAATGCGACACGCCCTGACCGTGGTCCGGGCAATCCAGGGCCGCCGGGAAGCAGCCTAGGCAGACCGCATGGGTGCGCTGCTGAACCAGCTCCGCCTGATCGAGATAGACTTTCTCGATGTTCTCGAGATTGCGGTGGTCGCTTACCTGATCTACCGGATCTTGATCCTGTGGTCGGGCACGAGGGCGTTCCAGATCCTGTTCGGGCTTGTGCTGGTGATCACGATCTACGGGCTGGCCGGCGCGTTCGGGCTCAACCTGATCGAATCCCTTTTTGCCCAGGCCTTCACCTACGCAGCGTTCCTGCTGATAGTGGTTTTCCAGCCCGAGCTGCGGCTGGCCCTGGCCCGGATCGGCCGCAACCGGGTTTTCCGGGCCATTACCGGGCTCGAGGAGCGGGGCGCGGCCCTGGCCGACGAGCTGATCCGCAGCACGGCCCTGCTCTCCGAACGCGGGTTCGGCGCGATTATCGCCGTGGAACAGGACCTCTCGCTGGACGAGTATGTGGACAACCAGGGCACACCCCTGCGTGCCGACCTGTCCGCGGAGCTGCTGGCCGCCATTTTTGCCCCGCAGTCGCCGGTCCACGACGGGTCGGTGATCATCCGGGACGGCCAGATCATGGCGGCGGGCGTGTACTTGCCGATGACCCAGCATCCGCTGGAAGACAGAAACCTGGGGACTCGGCACCGCGCCGCGGTGGGACTATCCGAGGAGACCGACGCCCTGGTGTTGGTGGTGTCGGAAGAAACGAAACAGGTATCGTTGGCCCGACGCGGCGTTCTGCGGCGCGGCGTCAACCCCGACGACCTCCGTGAGAGGCTGGTTCCCGCGAACCCCGAGGGTGCCGGAGGCCCGGCGGTTTCCGACTCGTGAGTTGCCATCGCGGGGCCACCTTCCCTGGTACTCGCCGCGTTTGCCAGTCCCGGCACGGGGCGCTAGACTTTCCCAAGCTGTAGGGTAGTTGTCGGGTCGGTCGGCGTCGGGCCAACAAAGCGCAACCAGAACCGGTGAAAGAGCATGACCCAATACGACCTCCAGACCATTTTCACGGATGGCGGTTTCATGATGTACCCGCTGATCATGTGTTCCCTTGTGGCGTTGGGGATCATTCTCGCCAAGCTGTGGACCCTGACCATCGCTCACTTCAGCTCGGTAAAGCTCCTGGAGGACCTGAAGGACGAGAGCCTTGAGGGCCGGATCAACGCCGTGATTGAGACGGCGGAGTCGACCAAGGGTCCCGTTGCCGCGATTCTGGCGCACGGGCTCCACCGGGTGCGGGTGAGGACCGAGGACGACCGCGGGAAGGGAGGCGCCGACATCATGCGCGCCATCAACACCGCGGGCGTGATCGAACTCGATTTTCTGGAGCGTGGGATGCCGGTGCTGCGCACGGTCTCGAATGTCGCACCGATGCTCGGGTTCCTGGGCACCGTGGTCGGCATGATTCTGGCTTTCCAGCAGATCGAGTCATCGGGGCAGGTTGACCCCGCCATGGTAGCCGCCGGAATCAAGGTCGCGCTGATTACGACGGCGACCGGTCTTGCGGTGGCCATTCCGGTCAACGTCGCCTACAACTATTTCGTGAGCCGCATCGACCGGCTGATTCTGGATATGGAAGAAGGTGCCCAGGCCATTCTCCGGCTGATTTGGGGACTGGACGTGCCCCCGCGGAAGGTGGCATGACGAGCCTGTCCGCGGCAAACCAGCAGATTTGAAACTGACCCGAGGAGTCGCGAAATGGCAGTGATGAAGCGCAAGCAGAAAGTGTCGGACGAGATCCCGACATCTTCAATGGCGGATATTGCTTTTCTTCTGCTGGTGTTTTTCCTGACCACGACCGTGTTCAACGACGAACAGGGTCTGTCCATCGTGCTCCCCGAGCGCGCTGAAGACATGGATGTGTCCGCCAGGAACCTCATCTTTTTCATCGTCCAACCAGACGGACGGGTGGATGTCCGACGGGGCGAGAGCGAACAAGTGCAGCCGGTGGCATACAACCAGGTGGCCGCGGTGCTGCGCGCGGAACTCGCCGGCAACCCCAACCTGATTGCCGCCATCCAGACTCACCCCGGCGCGGCATATCGCCACATGGTGAACGTGCTGGACGAGGTCAAGCAAGCGGGTGCCGAACGCATTTCGCTGCAAGAGCTGGAGAACTGACCAATGGCCATCAAAGACAGCGGTTTCAAGAAGAAGCAGGGGAGCGACAGCGGCATCCCCACGTCGTCCATGGCCGACATCGCCTTCCTGTTGTTGATCTTCTTCATGGTGACCACCGTGTTCCGCACCGAGAAGACAAGACAGATCGAGTGGACCGAAGCAGAGTCGTCGCAGAAACTGGAGGAGAAACGCAGGGACATCCTCCACGTCTGGATTGAGCGGTCGGGCGAGGTCTATATCAACGACCAGCTGGTGCCGATAGACCAGATCTCAGACGTGATCCGTCCGATCTACGGCGACAATCGCCAGCTGGTGATTGCGCTCCGGGGCGATGCCCAGGTGTCATACGACCAGATCAACCTGATTGCCGAAGAACTGCAGGAAGCCGGGAGCGTGCGGGTGACGTTTGCGACCCGGATGGAACAGCGCGCCAACCGGGCGCGGCGATAGACCACGGAGGCATGAGACATGAGTGAAGAGGGAACGAGCGGTTCGGCCGGCGGCACGCCCGAGGGAGGCGTAACCGTTGCATTGACCGCGAACGACGAGTTCAAACGAAATAGCACGATAACGCCGATTGGGGTGATCCTCGCGGTGGCTCTGCATTTCTCGCTGTTCGCGTTCTCCCAGCCGTTCGAGGCCGAGGAGTTTGACCTGACGGTCGAGGAGTTGACGGCCGTGCGGCCGCCGCCGCAGGTGGAGATTCCGCCGCCGCCGCAGCAAATCCGGCGTCCGGCTACCCCCAGGGTATCGCGCGTGGAGATCTCCGAGGAAGTCACGATCCCGGCAACCACGTTTGACGCGAACCCGCCCACGGACCTTCCCCCGCCCCCTCCGGGCGCGGACCCGGCTGACCGGCCGGTGTTCATCGCCCGCGAGGTGGACGCCTCGCTGACCAACCGGTCCTCTGTGGAGGGTGCGCTTGACCGGTACTATCCCCCGCGTTTGAGGCAGCAGAATATTGAGGGGAGTGTGACGGTTCAGATTTACGTCCTTACCGACGGCAGCGTCGGGAAAAAGACGATTGCGGAATCGTCCGGGTATCAGGAGTTCGACGCGGCAGCACTCGAATTCGTCGAGCTCATGGAATTCACGCCGGCCTACAACCGCGACGAACCCGTCGCGGTGTGGGTGTCGATGCCGATCGAATTCGTTATCAACTGATCCGAGACCAACTGACCGGATAGGGCCAGCGACCACAACCTCGGTGGCGGGGCCGGTCCCGGCAGATCGGCCCGCCATGGCCGTCCGACTGGCGGCCGTCTGCAACCGAGTGTCGGAGGCCGCAAGCCGGGTCGGACGAGACCCCTCCGGCGTGGAGATTCTCCCGGTCACGAAGGGCCATCCCGCGCCCCTGATCCGGGAAGCGGCTGCGCTCGGCCTGGGTTGCATCGGTGAAAACCGCGTCTCCGAGGCGGAAGCCAAATTCGGGGCCCTCGAAGGGAAGTTGGATGTTGAGTGGTGTCTGATCGGACGCCTCCAGCGCAACAAGGCCCGCCGGGCCGTCCGCTTGTTCGACTCAATCGAATCGGTCGATTCGATGAGACTCGCTCAGACACTGAGCCGGATTGCATTGGAGGAAACCACGGAAGCCTGTCCCGTGTTGGTCCAGGTGAACGCCTCCGGCGAGGCCACAAAGGCTGGGTTCGGTCCGGCGGAGGCGGTGGACGCGGTGCTGGAGATTTGTGAACTGCCCGGGCTGCGGGTTGACGGCCTGATGACAATGGCACCCTTCGGAAGCGACGAACACGAGCTCCGCGGCGTCTTCGTGTCTACTCGCGGCATTCTGGAGGAATGCGGGAGGCAAGACCCCCGGTTCAAAGGCGGGACGCTCTCAATGGGGATGAGCAACGACTTCGAAATCGCCGTAGAGGAAGGCAGCACCAGGGTGCGGCTCGGATCGGTCCTGGTCGGTCCGCGCCCGGCAGGCAGGGCCTGATCATGTCCGGTTTTCCGCCCATCCCCGACTCGCACGAAGAGCTGGAACAGGAGGTCCTGGCCGCGTGGGACGCCCAGGACACCTTCAGGGCCAGCCTCGCCGCCCGCGAGGACGCCGAAGAGTTCGTGTTTTACGAGGGTCCTCCGACCGCCAACGGCAAGCCGGGGGTACACCACGTCTTGGCACGCACAATCAAGGATGCCGTGGCGCGGTACCGCACCATGAAGGGGTACCGGGTCCCGCGAAAGGCCGGCTGGGACACGCACGGCCTGCCCGTCGAGCTTGAGGCCGAACGCAAGCTCGGCATCTCGGGCAAAAGCGAGATCGAGCAACTCGGCATTGAGAAATTCAACCGCATCTGTCGCGAAAGCGTGTTCCGCTACAAGGGCGATTGGGAACGTCTGTCGCGGCGGATCGGATACTGGCTGGATTACGATTCCCCCTATGCCACCCTGTCGCCCGACTTCGTCGAGTCTGGCTGGTGGGCGCTGGCCGAGATCGAGAAACGGGGGCTGCTGTACCAGGGGTACCGGGTGGTGCCGTATTGCCCGCGCTGCGGTACCGGACTGTCGAGCCACGAGGTAGCGCAGGGATACCGCGGTGTGACCGAACCGGCGGTTACCGTGAAATTCCGCCTTTCGGACGATCCCGACGGGGCGGCCCTCCTCGGGTGGACCACTACTCCCTGGACCCTGCCCGGCAACGTGGCCCTGGCGGTGCGGCCCGAAATGACCTACCTCCGGGTACGGGTTCGGGATGGGGGCGAGCCGGCGGATGAGGGCGTGGTGAGTCCGGGCCGCCGCCACGATGGCCCGGGCGGGGCCAGCCCCGGAGAAGTGCTGCTCATGGCCCGGAGCCTGGCCGAAGAAACACTGAGCCATCCCTATGAGGTGGTTGGGGAGATGCGCGGTGCGGATCTGGTCGGACAGCGGTATGAACCGCTCTTCCCCGACGCACTCGGCAACGCGACCAGCGATACGGCGTGGACCGTTCTGGGGGCCGACTGGGTATCTGACGGCGAGGGCACCGGCGTCGTCCACACGGCCGTGATGTACGGGGAAGATGACTTTGCCCTGGGGCGGCAGGCCGGTCTGCCGATGCGGCACTCGGTGGGTCCCGACGGCTGTTTCCTGGCGGCAGTGCCGGGCGGGCTGGCCGGGCGCGCCGTCAAGGACAAGGAGACCGAGCGCCTGATCCGGCAGTGGCTGGTCGACCGCGACCTCCTGTACGAACGCCGGATGCACGTCCACAACTATCCGCACTGCTGGCGCTGCGAAACCGCCCTGCTCTACATGGCGCGCGACTCTTGGTACATCCGGGCCACGGCAGTGCGCGACCGGCTGGTCGAGCTGAACCGCCAGGTCGAGTGGTGTCCGCCCGAAACGGGCCGCGGACGCATGGGCGAGTGGCTGGCCGGCAACGTGGACTGGGCCCTGTCGCGCGAGAGGTACTGGGGCACTCCGCTGCCGATCTGGCTGTGTTCGGTCGATCCCGGCCACCGTCAGGTGCTGGGTTCGTTCCGGGAGCTGGCCGAACTGGCGGGAGAGTTGGGCGACGATTTCGACCCGCACCGGCCGTTCATTGACCGGTACTCCTGGCCCTGCCGGCAGAAGGGGTGTGGCGGCGAGATGACCCGCATCCCCGAGGTCGCCGACGCCTGGTTCGATTCGGGCGCCATGCCGTGGGCGCAGTGGCACTACCCGTTCGAGAACCAGGATCTGTTCCAGAGTCGCTTCCCGGCGTCCTACATCGCCGAGGGCGTGGATCAGACGCGCGGGTGGTTCTATTCGCTGCTTGTGTTGTCGACCATCCTGTTTGATCGGTCCCCCTTCAAGGCTGCCGTGGTGAACGACCAGGTGCTCGACGCCAAGGGCCACAAGATGTCAAAGTCACGGGGCAACGCGGTTGACCCCTGGGACGCCGTGTCGATGCATGGTGCGGATGTGGTGCGGTTCTATTTCTTGTCGGCCTCGAGTGTGTGGAACCCGACACGGTGGGACTCAGCCGCGGTGGGCGAGACCCGGCGGAAGATGTTCTCGACCCTGCGGCACACCTACCGGTTCTTCGCGATTTACGCAGAGGCGGAGGGTTGGGAACCTGCCGGCAGGAGCGCTGAACTGACCGAACTGGACCGCTGGTTGCTCTCCCGGCTCGACGGCCTGATCGAGACTGTGGACGGGGCCTGCCACTCCTACGACCTGACCCAGGCGGCCCGGGCGATCCAGGATTTCGTGGTCGACGACCTCTCCAACTGGTACGTGCGCCGCAGCCGCGACCGGTTCTGGGCGACGGACGGCGGTGGCGGCGACAGTGCGGCGTTCAGCACCTTGCACGCTGCCTTGCTGGCGGTCAGCCGACTGTTGGCACCCCTCGCCCCGTTTGTTTCGGATTGGCTGCACCGGGCGCTGACCGGCGGGCAGTCGGTGCACCTGGCCGACTTTCCCCAGCCTGCAGGCAACGCGGACCCCGGGCTCGAGCAGCGGATGGAAGACGTCCGTCGTTTATCGGCCCTTGGCAGGGCGGCCCGCGAAGAGGCCCGCGTCCGCACCCGGCAACCGCTCGGGTCGATGGTTGCGGTGGCTCCGGGCGGGCGGCGCCTGTCACCGTCCATGGCGGCGGTTCTGGCGGAAGAAGTGAACGTCAAGGAAATTGTCGCGGGCGACGGGGCCGCGGGGCTCCTCAAGTTGTCGGCCAAGCCGCAATACAATACGCTGGGGCCGAAGCATGGTCCGCGCACGCAGGCGGTGGCGGCGGCTGTCAGGTCACTGCCGGAGGCGGACCTCCGCCAGCTGCGCGAGGGGCGGTCGGTCGCAGTGAATGTTGGGTTTGCGGCGGAAATCGAGCCCGAGGACGTGGTAGTTGTCGAGACGGCCGAGGCGGGCCTGGCGGTAGCCAGCGACTCCGGTTACGTGGCGGCGCTGGACACCACGCTGACGCCGGACCTGGAGGCCGAGGGCAGTGCGCGCGAGATCGTGAACCGCGTGCAGAGGGTGAGGAAGGACGCCGGGTTGGACGTGTCCGACCGGATAAGCCTGAGCCTTGCGGGCGACCCCAGGCTTGAGGCTGCCGCGACGGCCTTTTCGGACTACATCGCGGGTGAGACGTTGGCTTTGGAGATGACGGTGGGGCAGTCGCCGGAGCGGGCCCCGGGCAGGTATGTGGTGGAGGAGGCGGTTGACGGTGTGCGTTTGGCGATCACTATGGAACGTTGTGCAACCAGCGGAAAAACCGGGTCAGTTGCTAAATGAAACGCGAACAGTTGGACCATCTTGAAAAGAGATTGCTCGACGAACGCGCCAGGGTGATGAAGGCCATCGCGCATTTCGATAAGTCGTTTGCAGAGACTCAGCAGGCTTTGGGCGGAGACCTCTCCGCTTATTCGTTCCACATGGCGGATCTGGGGACCGACGCCATGGAACGGGAGAAGGCCTCGCTGTTTGCCAGCAAGGAAGGGCGATTCCTGCACCACATAGACGAGGCTCTGCGCCGCCTCTATTCCAGTCCCGACACTTTTGGAGACTGTGTGGAGTGTGGTGACGGGATTTCCTTCGACCGACTTGACCTGCTGCCGCACGCACGCATGTGCATCGACTGCAAACAGGCGGAAGAACGTGGCTTCTGAGCCGAGAGGTCTGGCCGAGGAGTCGGAACTCTCTCTGCCGGCCTCCGACCCGGGCGGCGCACCGGTTGAGGACGGGGCCGGGCAGGATGACGCAGCTGAATCAACCCGGGGCATGTCCGCCCAGAAATGGAAGTTCGTCCTGCCGTGGGTAGCCGCCGTGGTCGGGCTCGACGTGACCACCAAGATGTGGATCATGAACACCATGACCCTCTACGAGCGGATTCCGGTTTTGGGGGACTTCTTCCGGCTCACCTACACCCACAACCCCGGCGCTGCCTTCGGGCTCAGCGTGGGCGACAATTCCCGCATCGTTTTCCTGATTCTGTCGCTGGCCGCGCTGGCGCTGCTCTGCCGGTTTGTCTGGCAGACTCCGATCAGCGACCGTCTCCGCCTGGCCGCGCTGGCCACTACGTGCGGGGGGGCACTCGGAAACGCCTGGGACAGGATCCGTCTTGAGGCAGGCGTAGTGGATTTTCTTGACTTCGGCATCGGCGACAGCCGGTTTCCCGTGTTTAACGTGGCGGACAGCGCGGTGACTGTCGGGGCCGCGCTGTTGATCATCTCGTTCTGGTTGGAGGAACGCCAGCGAGCCCACTGAGCCAATTCGTAGCGACCGGGGGCAGCGAACCCGGCAGCCTGCCGGGCCGGGTGGACGCTTACCTGGCGCAGGTCCTGTCGGTTTCTCGAAGCATGGCCGCCCGGTGGATCGCCGAGGGGCGAGTAGTCGTCAACGGGACTCAGGCCGCCAAATCTCTGATCGTTCGACCGGGCGACCAGATCGACGTTGATCGCCCCGTACCTGGCGAGGTCCGCCCGCGGGCCGAAGACGTCCCGCTCGAAATCCAGTTTGAAGACGAGCACCTGGCCGTCGCGGTAAAACCGGCCGGAATGGTCACACATCCGGCGCCCGGGAACGAATGCGGCACCCTGGTCAACGCCCTCTTGGGCCACCTGGGCAACTTGTCGGCAGTCGGTGGCAATCTGAGGCCGGGAATCGTGCACCGTCTGGACAGGGACACCAGCGGCCTGTTGGTGGTGGCCCGGACCGACGAGGCGCACTTGGCGCTTTCTTCCGCGCTGGCCCGGCGGGAGGTCGCGCGCGGTTATATCGCGGCGGTCTGGGGGCAGGTAAAGGCAGACCAGTTCACCGTTGATGCGCCGGTGGGGCGCCATCCGAAAAACCGGCGCCGCATGGCCGTGCTGCCGGGCGGGCGGCAAGCGCGCACCCACTTCCGGCGCTTGGAGAGCTGGCCCGCGGCGGACCTCCTGGCGGTCAAGCTGGACACCGGGCGCACCCACCAGATACGGGTTCACATGCTTCACTACGGAAACCCTCTGGTGGGTGACCCCACTTACGGAAAGGGCCGCGAGCGAGGCTTCCCCGGCGCGGTTAGCCGGTGGGCCTCGGAACTGGCGAAACGTTGCGGCCCCCGTACCTTCCTGCATGCGGCTCGGCTCGAATTCCACCACCCCCTTACCGGGCAACGCATGGAATTCACCTCACCGCTTCCCGGCCCTCTGTCGGACGCGCTTGAGTGGGCTCGCGAAACGTCGCGGACCGGGGGCTGAGGGTTGACGAAACGGCCTCCGGGCGACATTTCTCAGGTCATGAACGCGCCAAACAAACGTGACCGGAGGGGTGCGAACCGGCCCGATACGCGGCTCCGCCTGGGGCCGGTGAACATTGCAGTCCTCGCGGCCGGGCTAATCCTGGTGACCGTGGGTTACCTCTTGCTGGACCGCGGTTCCGTCTCGGCTGCCCCGCTCCTGCTGGTTGCGGGATACTGCGTGTGCCTGCCCGCGGCGATCCTCCTGGGGTGGCGGCGACTGCCGGACTGACGCCCGGGGACCCGGATCCCTACCAGAAGATCACATACAGCACCGCGGCACCCCCGATCACGGCCCCCGCCCACAGTTTCGCGCCCGGTGCGGGAGCCAGGTCAACGCCGTGGGCCGCCTTCGGCAACCTGCGTGGCTCGGCCAGCCCCCGGCGTAGCGTGACCGCCGCCATGAAAGCGCTGATCACCAGGAACGTGATGGCCATGTGGTGTAAGAACGCGACCCCGGGGAGCAGCCAAAGCAACAGCCCGTAAACGGGTATCCCCAAGATCATCCCACCGAAGGCGGCGGCGGGCGGCGTGCGCGGCACGAAGATCCCGAACAGGAACGCCGCCACGATCCCGGGAGAAATGAACCCCCAGAACATCTGGATGTAGTCGAAAACGCTGCCGGCCCGCGCCACGACCGGTGCCCACATGCACCCGACCAATACCAGCACGCCGGTCGCTACTCGACCCACCACCATGAGCCGCCGCGACGATGCCTTCGGCCTGAGGTGGCGTTTGTAGAGATCAACACTGAAGATGGTGGCGGCCGAGTTCAGCATCGAGTCCAACGAACTCATCACGGCTCCGAAAAGCGCCGCGAACATGACGCCGGTCAGGCCGGCGGGAAGCAGCTCGCGCATCATCACCGGGTAGGCCTGGTCCGGATTGGCCACCCGATCGGCGAAGAGTTCGGCGGCCATGATGCCGGGGAAGACAATGATGAAGGGGATGCCCAGCTTGATGAAGCCGGCCAGGAAAATCCCTCGCTGTGCGTCCGAGAGGCTGCGCGCGGCGAGCGTTCGCTGGGTGATGAACTGGTTCAGCCCCCAGTAGAAGATGTTGGGGATCCACAGCCCGCCGATGAACACCGCCAGCCAAGGCATCTCGGGGTGATTCCACGGCAAGACGGTGTGCAGCTTGCCGTCGGCCAGCTCCATGAACGACCCGATGCCCCCGATCGCCCGGAAACCGAGCACTGTTACCACCACCCCCCCCAGCAGCAGCGCCACGCCCTGCACCAGGTCGGACCACACCACTGCCTTGAGGCCCCCGTAGATCGTATAACCGCCGGCCAGAATGCCGATCAGCCAGATTCCGGCCAGCGTGTCGATTCCGAAAACGGATTCCAGCGCCAGCGCCCCGGAGTAGAGGACGGTTGCAAGCGCCACGAAAACGTAGGCCGCCATCATGAACGCGGCCATGAGCGTGCGGGTTCGGGCGTCGTAGCGGAATTCCAAGTACTCCGGGATCGTGTAGATGCCCGCGCGCAAGAAGCGGGGCAGAAAAAAGAGCCCCACCAGCACGAGCGTGACCGCGGCCATCCATTCGTAGCTGGCAATCGCCAGGCCCAGGTCGTATCCACGGCCCGCCATGCCCACGAAGTGTTCGGTCGAGATGTTGGAGGCGATCAGCGAGAATCCGATCAGCCACCAGGGCAGATTGCGGCCGGCGAGGAAGTAGTCGGCCGCGTCGTGCTTGCCGCGGGACGCGTACAGCGAAACTCCCACAACCAGCGCGAGGAATCCGGCGAATGCGGCGATGTCGAGAGGTTGGAATGACATTGTGGCGGTGTGAGGTGGAGTGGGGTTGGCCGCCCGCCGCGGGGCGGGCGGCAGGGCATGGGAACCTACGTCCGGGAGCGCCCGGTCAGTCTGGCCCTCCCTCAGGTCTTTGCGCGGGAGCGTAGCTTTCCGCGGGACTGTTGAAGGTCAAAGAAGGCGCGGCATTCGGCGTGAACGGGTCACCCAACGAAAGGCGGCACGAGCGCATTCCCGTGCGCATCCTGCCGGGGCACGATGCTATCGCCGCCGACGTGGCCGGGCGCATCGCTGCTCTCTTGCGCCGGCGTGCCGCGGCGGGGCGACCGGCCGTCCTGGGGCTCGCGACCGGCTCGACACCGGTGGGTGTGTACCGTGAACTCATCCGCAAGCACCGTGATGAAGGGCTCGACTTCTCCGGAGCGGTCACGTTCAATCTGGACGAGTACTTCCCCATGCAGCCCGACAACCTGCACAGCTATCACCGCTACATGCGGGAGCACCTGTTCGACCATGTGAACATCCCGCGGTCTCGGCAGCACATTCCGCGGGGCGACATTCCCTCGTCCGCGGTCGCCAAGCATTGCGAGGAGTACGAACGGCGGATCCGCGAGGCTGGCGGTATTGACCTCCAGCTGCTGGGAGTGGGGCGTAGCGGCCACATCGGCTTCAACGAACCGGGCTCGGCCCGTGACTCGCGCACCCGGCGTCTGTACCTGGATACAATAACCCGGGCCGATGCTGCGTCCGATTTCTTCGGGGAAGAGAATGTGCCGCCCCAGGCGATCACCATGGGAGTCGCGACGATCTTGGAGGCACGCGAAGTGGTGCTTCTCGCAACAGGCGAACACAAGGCGGAAATCGTGCGGCGAGCGGTTGAGGGAGAGGTTCACGCCGACGTGGCGGCGACATTCCTGCAACGGCACCCGGCCGCGGCCGTCTACCTGGATCCGGCCGCGGCCTCGGAACTCACGAGGATTCGCACCCCGTGGTTGGTGGGCGACGTTGAGTGGACGCCCGAGCGCGAGAACGCGGCCGTGATCTGGCTGAGCCGCCGCACCAGGAAGCCGATCCTCCACCTGGCTACCGACGACTACCGCGCCAACCATCTGGCACCGCTCACTGCGCGCCACGGCTCGGCCGAGCCCCTGAACGGGCAGGTGTTCAACGCGCTCATCGCCAAGATCCGGGGCAAGAGCCGACTGCCGCGCGGCGAGCGGATTGTGGTGTTCTCGCCCCACCCGGACGACGACGTGATCTCAATGGGCGGGCTGCTGCGGAAACTGGTGGAGAACGGAAACCAGGTCACCGTGGCCTACCAGACATCGGGCAACATCGCGGTTTTCGACCACGAGGTGCGCCGGCACCTGGACTTCGTTCGCCGCGCGGCGAAAGTCATCGATCTCGGGGGAGGGCCGGGTACCGGTGCTGCCGCACTGGCCGGGGTCGAGGCCCGCCTGGAAGGGAAATTGCCGGGCGCGGTGGACCACGAGATCGTCCAGCACCTGAAGAGGATCATTCGAGAGAGCGAATCGATCGCCGCCCTCGAATCGGTTGGACTGTCGGAAGCCAACGCACGTTTCCTCAACCAACCCTTCTATCAGACCGGCACGGTTACCAAGAAATCGGTTACCAACGCCGACATCAAGTTGGTGGCGGATCTCCTGGACGAGGTGCGCCCGACGATCGTCTGTGCCGCCGGCGACCTGTCGGACCCGCACGGCACCCACCGTTTGTGCCTGGATACGGTCGAGTCAGCCCTGGCCCGTTACGAGGGCGATCCGCCGTGGTTCTGGCTGTACCGGGGTGCGTGGCAGGAGTGGAGCCTGGACGAGGCCACGGTGTTGGTGCCGCTCTCGGAATTTGAGCTCCGTCGCAAAGTACAGGCGATTTTCCGGCACGAATCGCAAAAGGACACGGCCCCGTTCCCCGGCCCCGACCCGCGAGAGTTTTGGCAGCGGGTGGTTGAGCGAAATCGCGGCACTGCCGATCTGCTGGGGTCGCTTGGGCTGTCGTCCTATTTCGCCATGGAGGCGTACGTGACGCTGCGCGGCGGGAAGCGAATGGAGGGGGCGGAGGTTTGCCCCTGATTCGGGACGGCCGCTTCTGGAAAGCTGAGGGTGCTCCAGGCAAGCCCGGCGGATGTCCTCGCAGCTGCCTTGACATCGGAAAGCCGCTCAGCCGCGTCCATGGGCCTCCGTAAGCCTATCGGCGACTCGTACAAACGCCCTGGCGGGAGGGACAGACCGAAATGCCGAGACTGACAAGAATGAAGACAACAACGCGACCGGGATACCTTTCATGGCCGGAAGGGGCAGGGTCCCGGCGAGTTTGTGGATGCGAACGGTCTCATGGTCGGCCCCAGCGGGCGTCTCTGGGTCCCGGATGCGCGCAACGGGCGCGTGTCGGTCTTTGATCCCGATGACGGCTTCATCATGATGAGGGAGAGGACCTCTAAGTTAGAGCTAACGCTAACGCTAACGTAAGATCAGCCCGGGTGCGGGCTTGGGCCTGCACGCCCGCGGTTATTCCGCCGGGCATACCTCCGGTGCCCGGTACTCAAGACCCAATAGGCGGAAGTAGTTCTCTCCCAGAGCGATGTTGCGGAAGCTCCGGTCGTTCAGCATGGCGAGAATCCGGCTGGTCACCTCGAGTTCGGTCTTGTAGACGCTGAAGTCCTTGTCGGACGAGGCCAGAAAGTCGGTGCCCGGCAGAATGCGCTCTGAGTATTCGTTCAAAAACGCGACATAGGCAGGCTGGTGCGCCGCGACCGAGAAGTAGTTGTCGTCCAGCACCCGCCACGAGATATCGAGGAAGAGGCGGGGATAGCGGTCAAGCATGGAGCGCATCACGCCGAGGTGCCGGCCCGCTTCCAGGTTGGTGAGCTCGCGCGACAGCCCCATGTGCATCCATACGATGTCGTTGTCGGGGTACAGCTCCAGCACGCGTTCCATCAGAGGCAGGTAAAAGAGCGGTTCGTCGTTGTTCCCCAGGTCCGAGTGGATCGCGATCGGTATGCCGCGTTCGCGCAGCCGCTGCATGAACGGTGCCCACCGCGCGATCGCGTCGGGGGCCACCGGTTCGTGGCCGTTCGGAAAAAGCGCCTGCTTGACCAGGTTCACCTCGCCCGCCCAGCGGAAAACGCCGGGGTATTCGCGGTCGAGGAGTTCCATGGCCGGCAGAATTGTTTCGGGCCGGGCCAGGTCGGGGAAGGTCATGGCCAAAGTGATGTGGACGCCTTGCGGTTGAACCGCTACCAGGTCGGCGGCGTTGGCGAAGTCATTCTTGAGAGAGGAGACAACGGGCGTGCCCGGGCAGTCCAGGTAGTAGGTGCAGGGCGAATCTGCCGGAAGGGTCTGCCCGATTCCGTAGATGTTGGCGAAGCGCACCCCGGTCCGGTCCAGGTAGGACAGGATTTCGTCAAAGGGAACCGGCGTGCCGCCGAAGGGCCGGGTATGCAGGTGTGCGTCTACCACGGCTGTTTGCGGCTGCTTGGACCGGTCGTAACAGACGGGTCCGGGTCGGAAGACACCGATTTCCAGGGGGCGGGGGCTGGCGCAACCGGTCAGGCCGGCGGAACCGAGCACCGCCGCAAGGGGCACCAACCGCGACAAACTCCGCAAAAGAACCAATCTCCGCCCGTCTAGCTCGAGCGAACGCGGGCCCGGACCTCGAGTCCCTCCGACACCTTGTACATGATGAAGTCGACCACGGGCGGAAAACCGGGTGACACGACATCGAACCGCCAACGCTGAGCCATGATCGCCAGCACCAGGACCATCTCCATGGTGGCAAATCGGAAGCCGCTGCAGAACCGGTTCCCGGTGCCGAACGGAGCAAATGCCATCCGGGGCAGGTCGCGTCGCTGCTCCAACCAACGTTCGGGAATGAAGCGCTCGGGCTCCTGGAAATATTCCTCTTTCCTCATCGGCGTGCGGAGCGACAGTTGCGCGGTGGTACCCTTGGGAATGTGGTGGCAGCCAAGCTCAACATCCTCAACGGCCGTGCGGCCCAGATAGGCCACCGGCGGAGTCACGCGCATCGATTCGTCGATGACCGCCGAGGTGAATGCCAGGTGCTGGATATCGGCAAATTCCGGAGCGCGTCCCCCCAACCGCTCGTCCACTTCGGCTTCAAGCCGCTCACGGGCCGCCGGATTGTTGCTCAGGTGGTAGAAGCACCAGGTCAGGGTAACCGCAGTGCTTTCGTGAGCAGCGATCAGAATCGCAAATACCTCATCCACGAGCTCTTGCTCGGAAAAGCCGCCGCGCGGGTGACCTTCGTCCCAAGCCTGAACGAGGTGGGCGACGAGGTCGCTCCGCGCGCCCGCACCGGCCCGTGCCAGGCGGATCGCCTCCAGAACCTGCTCGTCCAAAGCCCTGATGGCCTGTCGGGCGGTCACGGTTTTCCGCAGGGGCAGGCGTTTGATGAACCGGCTGGCCGGCAGCAACCCCATCGTGGCCATCCTTCGGTACCCGTCCAGAGAACCCCTGATGACCTCCGGATCGACGGCCAGGTCGTCACCGAAAAAAGTCCGTGCCGCAATGGACAGGGATAGGTCATGGCACATATGGTCGAGGTCGAACACCTGACCGTCTGAAATCGCCTCGCTCCGCCGGACTGTCTCTTCGATCATCGCGTTGGAATAACCCTCCAGTGCACTGGGGGTAAAGGAGGGTTGAACCAAGTCGCGACGCCATTTGTGGTCATCGCCGTCGGCCGTAACGATGCTGAGGGTTTCCGTGGCTTTTTTTTGCTGGGCCCCCTTGTAGAAACAACCGTGCTTCTTCATCAGTGCCTCTTCCATCAGGGCCGGCTCAAACACCACGGAGAACCGATTGCCGAAGACCCGGTAATCAGCGACGTCTCCATGTTCCCGGTGTAACCTTTCAAAGAACTCGGTGGTGCCGTGGGCGCGGCGCCTTAAGGTCTTGATGCCGTCAAGCCACCCGCCGCTGGTCCGGTGCGAGACAGTTTTTCTTGGAGGATCGCTCATCGAGGCTTGATCGTCAGTGTTCGTGTCTCTGCGCTCGCCACAAGGGAATGGCGATCAAACACTGGGCCAGGGCAGCGGTACTTGAACAAGGTGCCCGGCACTTCACATCATAGTGCGGTAGGCGTCTGAGCCCGGTACCCCCTCCCACAACATTCGCTCGTATTTCAAATCCGCGCTGAAGATCGCGAGGGCCGTCCAGCTTGAGCGGTGTTTTCGACAGCGTATACGGTGGAATCGCTCAGCCATCCCACACGAACGACTCCGCCGAACCGGCGCCCTACCCGCCGAAGTCCATCCCGGCTCGAATCGTGAAACCGCGGTTCCTGGCAGAATCTCCTCTATCGTCGTCAATGAGGTTCAGGATGCCGAATCCGTAGAGAACCTCGACAACCGCGTCGCGGCCGCCGACGTCGAAGGAGATTCCGACACCTCCCGACACCCCGAAGTCGGAGGTCTTGAATGGGTCATTCTACCCTCCCTGGAATTTGATCTTTGATCAATGAGAAGGCCAATATAACCCGACAACGTATCTCGGCACCCGTGCCTCTCTCGTTCAAGCGCGCGCAGGAGCGTGACGCCCAGTGCGCCGTATTCGATCAGGTGGCTGCGCTCCGCGCTCCACCGCCCCGTCCCGGCTGGCTACGCTCGCCCAGCCACCCCACGCCCTCTTGCCCCGCTTCCCCGAAACCGGCAACGTCCGCGCACTCGTAGCGTCGTGACCCCTCATTCTCATCTTGATTGTCGCTGGACAAGGGGGAGAGAACATCAAGAATCTCATCGTTGCGGCGCTGGTCGTCGCGTGCAACGTCGCCTGCCAGGAGGAGCGGCAGGGTTCCACCGGGCCGTGGAGCGTGACGACCGACAGCGCGGGAATCCAAATCGTCGACAACGCCCGTCCCCCCGATGGCTCGCGACTGCCGTGGCGGATCGGTCCGGAGCCGACCGTTTCCATTGGGGAAGTGGAGGGTGAGGATCCCTACCTGCTGCACGATGTCAGTGACGCCATGATGCTGGGCGATGGGCGGATTGTCGTGGCCAATTCGGGTACATCCGAACTGCGCGTCTTCAACGGTTCAGGCACGCATTTGTCGACCTGGGGCGGCGAGGGCGAGGGTCCGGGCGAGTTCTCCCGGCTCCGGGCCGTCGAGCCCTGGCCTGGGGACTCGCTCCTTGCCTGGGCCGGCCCGCGCCGTGACATCTCGGTTTTCGATTCGGACGGAAACTACGGGCGCAGCTTCACCTTTGAGGCCAGCGACGGCGATCCGGGGTTTTGGGCCCTCGTGCCCGAAAAGACGACGCGCAACGGATTGATCCTCGCCATGCACAACCCCCACCTGCTGATCACCGTGGCGGTCGAGGTCCGGGACGCGGAGGGGCGACTCCTGAGCTCGCTGGGAAGCTATCCGGGGCAGGAAATGGCCATGGTGACTGCAACCATGGCGGATGCGATCCTCTTCAGCGTGCGGCTGCCGCGGGCAACTTGGGACGATCTGTTTGTCATCGGCCCCACCGACCGGTACGAACTGAAGGCGTTCGCTGGTGACGGCACGCCGGCGAGGATTGTGCGGCGCGCCCACGAAACGCGTGCGGTGACCCGGGCCCACATCGACGCGTTCGTTGAGGAGATTCTCTCTCCCCCCTATCCGGACGACTGGACCGAGAGTCAGATCGAGTCCTACCTGGCGAAGGAGCGCCAGCGATATCGGGTAGGTCCGGTCGTGGAGAACTTTCCCGCGTTCGCTTCGATAATGGCCGACGCCCTGGACCACCTCTGGGTCGAGGAATACGAGGTTCCTGGAGAGGAGCGACCGGGGGCGCTCTGGACGGTCTTCGATCCGGAAGGGAAGGTGCTGGGGTTCGTCGAGACGCCGGAGGGGCTCGAGATTCTTGAGATCGGGGCGGATTACATCCTGGGGCAGGTCAGGGGCCAACTTGGGGTGGAGTATGTCCAGGTGTGGCCGCTGGAGCGCTGACCAACCAGGCAGAGGAGCCCGACGACACATGAAGATCCACAACCTCACGATCCCGTTCCCGCTCGCACCGCCGGCGGGGCAGACGCTCAACCGGTTCAGATCTTCCTCCAGGTGCTGCTGGCCCACCGGAGGGCGACGCTGGCGCTCACCGCCATTACCGCCGCCATCACGTTGAAGACGATGTCGATCGGATCGAAGACCCGTCCCGGCACGAACCACTGAATGCACTCGTCCACGACCCCTGCAGTGCAGGCCAGCAGAATGGCCATCAGGCCCGGGGCACGCACGCGCCCGTCTTGCGGCCCCACGTCCGGCCGGTTCGCGGCTCGTTCGCGAAGCGCCTCGTGCATCAGCAGGGCCACCGCGCCGTACTCGATCAGGTGGCTGCGCTCCGTTGGAACCGACATGCGCACGAACACAAGCAGGTAGGCGGCCACTACTCCCAGCGCCACGAGAATCTCCCCGCCTCTGGGGCGTCTGCTCAGCCCCTGCGTAATGACCATGGCCAGGACCAGGAAACAGCAGGCCAGAAAAAGCCACACGCCGATCGCCGCGTTGTCGCCGAGGGTGTCGGCCAGCCTCCGGGCCAGGCCCAGGGTCGAGTAGATGGCGACAAGCACCACCCCGGTCCACAGCCAAAGCCGGCGTTCCCGGTCCGACGAGAACAGAGTCACGGCCGAACCCGGGGCAGGGCGGGACTGGCGAATTCAGGCTGAACCACCGTCATCGTCTGAACATAACACGGGTTTCCGGATTCACGGCAACGAGGGGATCCCGTAAATTCGGGCGGGGCGCTTAGCTCAGCTGGTTCAGAGCGCCTGCCTTACAAGCAGGAGGTCGGCG
Source organism: Gemmatimonadota bacterium (assembly GCA_021295785.1). Taxonomy (GTDB): domain Bacteria; phylum Gemmatimonadota; class Gemmatimonadetes; order Palauibacterales; family Palauibacteraceae; genus Palauibacter. The sequence goes on along the minus strand of JAGWBR010000020.1, from coordinate 564 downwards.
GTTCGAATCCGTCAGCGCCCATTGCACTTACGGGATTCGTG
>JAGWBR010000020.1:0-413 GCA_021295785.1 Gemmatimonadota bacterium | reverse complement strand
GGTGGTGCGGCTGCTGCGGGGGGAGGACATCGGCGAGGTGAGCCGGGAGATTCGGGTTGGGCCGCCGGAGCTGGAGCGGCGACTGATCCCGCCAGTGCCCCTGTCGATGGGCACGGGCACCGGTTCCGCCGTGGGGTGGATCAACCTGCCTACGTGCGTCTCCTCCGTGTTTCGCCTCGTTTGCTCGTGCTGCCCACCACGCTTCGGTGAGCCGAAGGGCAACGTACTACGGAGTTCATCCGCGATTGGTTTCAATCCGGTCGGCGGGGACGAAGGACGCCGAAGCCGATCCGCGTCCACCTTAGGGGCTTCGGGGACGGGGCCATCGCCAAGGTCCGGACCGGAGGCCTTCATCACCAATGCCGTCGGGGACGGCGCGCCGGTGTCCCTGAGGGAAGTGCCGACCCGCGTGC
>JAGWBR010000019.1:47336-48078 GCA_021295785.1 Gemmatimonadota bacterium | reverse complement strand
GCCGACAGGAGCCGGGAAAGAAGCCCGCAATGGCGAAGAAACGCCGAAGTGGCGGCCGCGACATGGGCCGCGAGCTCGGGTCTGGGGAGTGTACTGATTTCTGTGTAAATGGCCATGGAGTAGACTCCAGGAGCTGGAGGAGATCATGGCCAGGAAGAAGGATGCAACTGAGCGGGAGGTAGACGAGCTTCTTGACAGCCTGTTGGAGGGCCGCAGCCCAAAAGAGATCATGGGCCGTGGCGGGCTGCTGGACGCGCTAACGAAGCGGGTGGTGGAGCGAGCGTTGGAGGGCGAGCTCACCGACCACCTGGGTTACGAGAAGCACGCAAGAGAGGGCCGCAACGGCGGCAACTCGCGCAACGGCCGTACGCGCAAGCGAGTGAAGACGGACACGTCCGAGCTTGAGATCGAGGTGCCGCGGGACCGTGATTGGACGTTTGACCCGGAGTTGGTCAGGAAGGGCCAGCGTCGGCTGGCCGGGTTTGATGAGAAGGTGATCGCGCTGTACGCCAGGGGCATGACGACGCGGGGGATCCAGGGTCACCTGAAGGAGCTGTACAAGGTCGAGGTCTCGCCGTCGTTGATCTCGGCTGTAACCGACGCGGTCTTGGCCGACGTCAAGGCGTGGCAGGGCCGGCCGTTGCCGAGGCGATCGAGTCGGTATTGCCGAAGACCCGGGTCCAGCTCTGCATCGTACATCTGGTGCGCGGCTCGCTCCGGTTCGTCGCCTGGAAGCAGCGCA
>JAGWBR010000019.1:36356-47217 GCA_021295785.1 Gemmatimonadota bacterium | reverse complement strand
GACCCCGTTGTTCGATTATCCGCCCGAGATCCGCAAGGTCATGTACACGACGAACGCGATCGAGGCCCTGAACGCACAGCTCACGAAGGTGACAAGGAAGCGCGGCGCGTTCCCAACCCCGGAGGCGGTCAGGAAAGTACTATACCTTGCGGTCGAGAGGGCGTCGCAACGCTGGACCCGGCCCGTTCGGGACTGGACCGGAGCCCTGAACCACCTGTCGATCGTGTTCGAGGGCCGAGTGCCCGTATGAAGTGCGAGGACCATTTACACAGAAAATCTGACAGTCCCCACGCGTCGCCTGGTGGGCCGGGCCGGACCTCGAGGTCAGGTCAGAGCATTTGGACCGCTACCTGCGTGCCCATCTGGCTCGGTACGACACCCCAGCGGAGCGGCGGCGCTTCGAGCGCGAGCGCTGGCCCGGGATTCGGGACCACTTGCCGGAACGCTTCCCCGCCTACGAATCGGATGGCCTACTGGCGCTGCCGGACGGCAGTGGGTGGGTCACAACCCACACGTGGAGGGCGCCGAGGAAGGAACTCCACTTGCTGGACCCGGATGGCATATGGGTTCGGCAGCTCGCAATCCCGGCTCGCTCGAACCTCCTCGGCGCTGGACTGGACTGGGTGCTCTTGTTTGAGCACGGCGAATTCGATGAGCAAAGCGTGGCCGTCTACGAGCTGGTGGAGGAGTCTCGACCAGCGCACGCGGGTCCGTGACAGCGCCGGGACCTGAATCATCCAAGAATCCACGTCCCCAGGAATCGCCACGGACATAGTGGCCTGGGTTGCCGATAAACGTTCTCATCTTGATTGTCGCTGGACAACTTGCGACTGTCGCGGGATCCCGCCTTGATTCTGTCAAGCGCTTCTCGTTGCAGAGTCCAATAATCGATATGCGGCATCCCGAACACTGCCGTTCTGGTCACCTTTCATGAGAGCCGCGGTCGAAGCGGCTTCAGCAGGGTTCATCCCAGGATGGACGATGACACGACGGACCACGAAGGCCCTGAAGGCGGCATCAGCATCGTTGCGCAGAGCGCTCAGCTTGGCCAACTCAGCAGCTGAATACGGGACTTTCACATCAAGCAGTCTGCTGCTGAGACGCACGGGGAACCGCTTGGCGGCGATCATGCCGACAAGCTCTTTTCGTTGATCAGGTGATTCAATTGCGCACGCAATCAGACAGTCGACGGCGGCATCGGAGACATCTCGCCTTGCATCCGCAGACAGTTCCGCGAGTTGGTGAAGGTCGAGATGGTCGACTTGGAACAACGTGCGGAGTAGGGCCTCCCTCGGACTGTCGGGCACTAACCCATATTCGACCGGATACGGGTCTTCGTGTTCAAGCCAGTGGTCCATCGCTCGCTCGAGCAGTGGCACCATCCAAGCATCCGACGCGTTTCCGACGTCCTGGCACCATCGTGCTGCAGACGCGGCGGTCTTAGCACCGGAATCAAGCAAGCCCTTTTCCAATACATGGAGGTGAGCGCGAAGCGGGGTCAATTGGTCTTCTCTCAGGACGTCGAAGAGATGGTGGAACCCCTCAACCGCTCGGCCTTCGAGTCTGTGCAAGACGAGTGCCCGACAGCCGTGATCGGGAAGGGCCATCGCCAACCTCGCACCCAATAACAGACCATCCCCCTTCCCGATTCCAAGAATGCGTTCGCACACGGGGACACGCTGGACCTCGTCTAGCTCTAGCCGAGCGTCCAACAGTTGGCCAGCGAGACAGCTCACCCAGCCCGACGGATGATGGACCAAGCCTTCGAGGCAGCCATTGTCAATTCGGAGGTCAACGGCACGCTCCCAATGGGCCTCGGGCGCATCCACGGCCGGGAAGATATCGAAGGCCGAAGCGGCACTACCATCGACTACCAGGGATTCGACGGCGTCAGCGACACATCGCGCTTCTGCCGCCAGTCTCCCGGCCGGAAGATCGAACACTGATGCAGCGGCACGGAAGAGGGCGTGCACTTCCGCCAACTGGTGGCCACCGGACGGAAGGGCATCGATGTCGCTGGGTGGTGAGTCCAGCATGCCTGACATGCGCCGGAAAGCCGAGAGGAACTTCAGGCCCGTTTTGGGCGGGGGTTCGGGGAGCTCTCTGAGAAACGCGGCCGATACGACCTCGCCCAGGAAGGATTTAATCGATCGCGCACCTGCGGGACGAACCACAGAGTCGACTCTGAACAGTTGCGACTGTTGGCGCACTGCGTCTTCGCGGCCTAGTTCCTGGAGCAGTTCCCGGAGCACAGCGTGGAAAGGAAGGGTGAATGGGGTATTGTGTACCGCTACCACGGCGAGGAATTGATCTTGGTAGCGAGCATCCTTGCCTGGGAGTAGACATCTCAACGCACCGATCATGAACTTCTCGAAGACAGCTCGTTCGGGGAATGGTCCGAAGACCGAGTGCTTCTGGACAAAGAACTCGGGGTCGCGACTGCGCATTACGAAATGGTGGAATGCGTCCTCCAGCTCCCCGTTGTCCAGATTGCGCGGGAAGTGGGTGCAGAGCACGGCCCAACCAACGAGACGCGACCACTCAGCGCGAGCCGTCAGGAGACGAGATGCCATCTCCTCTGCTTCGGGCAAACGACCGAGGTCGTTCCGGATCAGACAGAGCCCAGTACTGTACGCTTTCTGACGGTCCGCCGATTGAACGAGAGCGAATAAGCGTTCGAGAAAAGACTTGCGTTGCGTGGACGAGACCGAAGTTTCGGGCCGTGCAAGGATCCGCAGAAGCCGGTTCTGTTTGTTTGGGTCGGTTTCTACTGCTTCGATTTCGGCCATAAGCATCTCCGCCAACGTCGTGGCCAGTGGCGTTTGAGTGGCGAAGTCGAGGATTTCTTCGGAATCAGAATTCGAGAGCTCGTCCCGTATCAGGGTGCGCGCCCGCTCGGGGTCCATCGCGGCAAGATGCCGGGCGGCCGCGAACTCCCCGCACGTCTTGTGGACAAAAGCGATCAGATCCAAATCTGCGTGGGACAACCTTTCCACGAGACCAGCCGCCTCCCAATAGTTGATCGATTGCTGAACGTCCGAAAGGGCTTGGGGGTACATCTTCCCCATTGCGGCGCTCAAGTTCTTGGCACAGCGGCGCTCCAAGTCGTCCGAAGCCAGAAGTGGTGAAGCGACCACCTGCCACCCGAGTTCGTTCAAGACGCCGTCGCGGATTGCTCTCGTAGGAACGGCAGGAGTTTCCTTCCTGGGAGACCGCACGTCGTCGATCAGCTTGAAGATTCGGTCGTAGAGTTCCGACTTGCTCCGGCCGGGATGTTGCCGCTGCAGGAACAGAGAAGCTCCGAGCGCCAGCAACAGCGGCGTGCGTGCCAAGGTCCGCGCTGAGTCGTCTTCTCCCAGATACGCCTGCACGCGGTCGCGTAAATGATCATTCCGAGCGCCATCGGTTGCGAGGGCAGACCCGCAGAGAATCTCCAGGTGCTTTGGTACGTCCTCCGCAGCAAACGGTACGAGATCGTAGTGGCGCCAATTGCGGAGTTCGCTCGTGTCGTAACCGATCGGTCGCGTCGTGACGACTACCCGGTAGGACGGATGGGATTCGGCAATGCTCCGTAGGCTCGACGCGATGTTTGACTGATGGTTGCCGCATTCGTCGAGCCCGTCGCAAAGAATGACTAGTTCCGAAAGCGACGCCGCACGCAGTTGCTCCGGCGAGATTCGGCTTCCGTCGAGGCCAAGTGCGAAGATTCCTTCCTCGACCGTACACCCATACCGGTCAATACGCCTCGCCAAGTCTCGCAAACGGACGCGAAGGCTGACAAATGAGTCCTTCGCGAACTCGCGCGCCAAGACTTCAAGCAACAGCGATTTTCCGCTGCCGGGTCCGCCGATGACTACGCAGAGCCCTCGGAATGTGCCTATGGTTCTTGCGTCGACTTCGCCGTTGTACTTCCGTTTCGACTCCTCGCCTATCGCTTGGTACGCCGCCAGTGCTTCCGCGACCGAAGATGCAGTCTCGACAGGCTCGTCGCGGACGACCGCCTTGAGAGGGAGCCATGCTCGGTCGGTGAGCAACAGGTCTGGCACTCCTAGGATCTCGAAGCGTTGCGTTCGAGTCATTGTCCAATCGATGATCGACGCACTGATCGCCACCGGCGCGTCGTTCGACAGCCTCGACAGTTCTACTTGGGATGCCAGCAAGAGCGGGATGAGATTCCTAATCGTCCTACGGCCCTTGGTAGATATTGCGGACAGTGCGTCCCGGTAGAGGGCGTCCCAAGCCGGCATGACTTGATGAGTGTGAGCACAGACATGCTCGAGTTCTGAATGGGCCGCCGCAACCGCGTCGTTATCGTCGATAAGGGCCGAAACGGTCTTTATGCGTATGCGTGAGCAAACCTTAGCGGCGTCGTATCTCTTGTCCGCGAGGAAGCGTGTCAGCTCGGCCTGATGCTCCGACGGGTGATCGCCGCGCCCTTCGCCGAGTCGACGCAATGCGAGCGCGTAGTGTTTTCTAACTGGCAGGCTGGACTGGGGGCACACGGCCAAGACGCCGTAGTCGCAGTCACCCAAGTGGATTCCCTTGCAGAGCGAGTCGAGGGCCGACCAGAATCGCTTTGACGCCTTGAGTCCCTTTCGCGCTTGTATCTCGACAATGCTGTCGTCTGCAAGCGTCAATGAAATGTCATCGCCGGGACCATCGGTCTCAAAGGACACGGCCGTAGGGTGTGACGCTGTCCAATCGTCGGTCCATTTGATGGAGGTTCCCCGCAGCACGTGGATGCAGGCAATTGCGCCGAGCGCGGCTTGAAAGTCGAACCCACCAGCGGCTGCCGCGCCGCCGGATGTGTTTGATGACGCCGTCATGGATCAGTCTCCCGGGTGTCACAGGGTTCGAACTCCCTCCTGCGCTGGAGCAGAACCCGGCGCCGGATCTGGGGATTCTTGAAGGCGGCCACCTTCCTCGACTCGGTCGGGAACCACGGCGGGTGGCGATGACCGAGCATGTGGTCGAGCAGGAGCAGGCGCCGCATCAGCACCACCTCAGAGATGATCCGGCGGCGGCGAAAATCCGCGGTGCCGAGGGCCTTCCGCGCTTTCTCGGGTCTCAGGTCCCTTGGGATGGGCCATCCACGCGGCCGCCCGCGGCCGAACGGCAGGTTGTGGATGAGGGCTCCTCTCTCGCTTTCGTTTCCCGGCCCTGGGGCCATGACACCGGTTCGAGGCCGTGGGATTTCGCTACTTGTTGAAATCAGGGGTGCACCGTGCACCGCGTCAATTGGGGCATGCGACGGGATGTCCTCCCGAACCCAGTGCGGCCCAGGATGCGAGTCGACCTCCGCAAACGCCTCGTCCATCGCCTCGAAGAGCCCGAAGCGCAGGCTTTGGTCGCGGCCGGGAAGTCCGCTTCTCCGGCCAGGGGAAGACCCAAACGCGATCCGACTCAAATCTATCGACGTCGCCGCTTCGATTTCTTGATCCCGATGCCGAGGGGTGCGCGCATTTTCTCATAGAGCATGAACAGATGCTCGACGCGCTCACGTTCCGAGGTGAACCCCGTCTGGCGGTAGAGCCGGCCCACGGCCCGGTCGAGGGCTTGATGGGCGGCGCGCAGGTTAGGCGGCATGAGGTCGGGGTCGTAGAGGTCGGCCAATGTGGCGTCGGGCCAAGCGGCGCGGGCGTCCAGCACCGCCCGGGCGAGTGGTTCCAGCTTGGGAGCGTGTTCGCCGCCGCCGGATCCGAAACCGGCCGGCAGGGGGAAGGTGTTGTAGACCATACCGATGCCGTAACTGTAGTCGCTCTTGAGCCGACCGCCGATTTGACGCATCCACGCCATGTGCATCGCCGAGGTCAGGACGGCGAACTGCGAGAGGGTCGCGTCCACGAGTATCCGAAGCTTGTTGCTCGGGATTACGGGCGGCTCCAGCCAGCCGGTGGGAACATACTCCCGCCGCTCCGAACTGACCTCGGGAACCACTAGGAAGGGTGCGTCGGGGATGACGCTCACGTGATACAGCGTCGGGGTCTGGGCCAGCTTCCGAGTCGGGGCGCTCCGGCTGGCCTCGCGGTAGGCACGCACCGCCGCGATCCGATCCCGCACGGCGGGCATCCCCGCCAAGACATTGGGCGGGGCGTCGTGCAGAGCGAGAATCCACCTGCCACCGCCTCGAAGGTATTCGCGGGCACCGATGTAGGGCCGCACGTACTGCTCCGCCCCCGGTTCGCCCGCGACGAACTCGGCGCGTTTCTGCTCCGTCGGGAAAATGTAGTGCCCACCGTCGATCGGCTTGGATCCACTGATCAGCTTCGGCAGTCCGTTGATTGGCCGTGCCTCCTCCCTCACCACCATGTGCGGGTCGGCCAGCCCGCCGGCATCGAACAGGTAAGGTGAGAGCACGGAGTGTTCAGTCTCCTCCGGCTCGCCGTTGATGTCCGGATAGCTGAATAGACGCTTCCTGCCGGGCACCGCTTGGCGACCATCGAGCCCGATGATGACCACATGAACGTGGGCCTTTCCGCGCGCGTCCGACCCCCACGCAAAGGTCCGGTGGGCGAAGGCGATCTCCAGCCCGCAGCGGTCGAAGAGAATCGGCCAGAGCTGCGCCACCTGCTCACCCTGGGTGATCGAATTCGTGGCCACGAAACCGATCCGGATGCACGTGCCCTTGGCGTACTCGCCCGCCTTGACGAACCACGCCGTCACGTAGTCGAGCGTGCCTCCCGTCCCGCCGAGGTCCGCGATTCTCCTTACCTGGGCACGTTGCGCGGGGCTCTGGAACTGCCCGCGGGGCCCCTTCTGGGGCATGCGCGGTCAGAAGCATTCGCGCTACTGCTTGCGCGCCGGCGGTTCACCCCTCACGTTTCCTTCACCATTCCTTCCACTCATAAAGGGAGAGTCACCGTGGACATGAAGAAACTCGCTGTTACCTCCGTCGCCGCGGGCGTGGCCTTGTTTGCAGCCGATTTCGTGCTCGACTACATCCCGTTCATCGGGGGCCACCACCCGCACGGACACCACGAACACGCAGACATGTCCGTAGGCGGCGTGCTCGGGGCGCTCTTTCACGGCGTCGTGTTGGCGATGGTGCTTGGCTGGAAGGGCGTTGGCGACATGATGGCCGGGGCGAAGGCGGGCGCGTGCTTCGGGTTGGTCCTCAGCTTGGCGCACAGCCTTGAAGCCATGGACTTCAGCGGCGAGCTCGTGGGTGCCGCACTCGGATCCATGATCATGATGGGTGTGGCCGGAGCGGCCGTCGCCGTGGCCGGCGGTGCCTCTGACGGTTAGAAGAACCCTCTCCGACAGTTGACCGGGTCGGCCCCGGGTGCGCCCCACGCGCGCACGGGGCCGACCTGCGCGGGATCCCGCAGGGCTCCCGCGCCCGCTTGTGAAATTTTTTGGCAGACACAAATGTGAGTGCCGCCCGAATGCCGCGGTAGGCCGTTTGCGGGCTGCCGGCAGTCCGTGGAGGGGCTCCTGCGAGCACGGACGGCGGCGAAGCGCCGTGGCGGCGAGGCTGGCTGAGCGAGCCGTTCGGCGATTTCGTAAGCGTCAGGGGCCACTTTGCCACGGAGATCCATGCGACCATCGAGAGCACCATTGTCGCCTGCTCTGGTCCTGTGCGGCGTACTTCTCGCGCCGTCGGCCGCGGTCGGACAGGAAACGGTGCGCCGCGTCTCACTTGCCGAGGCGCTGGAGGCGTTCGCCGGGAATAGCCTCGAACTGAAGATCGCGCGGTCCGAGACCGCCGGGCTGGTGGGTATGGCGCGGCAATCCCGCGCCTACTTCAATCCGGAATTTTCGTTTGAACGGGACGACTTGAGTCGCAATGACGAAAAGGCCTGGGAAGAGTCCTTCCTGCTCCACCAGCAGGTGGAGTGGCCCGGCCGGACCACCGCCCGGGCACGCGCCGCCCGGCACACGATCAGTGCCGGGGCCGCCCGCCTCCGTGCCGACTCGGTCGCGTTGGCTTTCGACGTGCGAGAGGCGTATGTGCGGGCTTGGTTCGCGGAAGAGGCGGAGTCGGTTGTGCAGCGGACCGCCTCCGTGATTCAATCGGTGGTGGAGGATGCTGAGGTCCGTCTGGAGGCGGGTGACATTTCAGCCTACGAAGCCCGTCGGCTGCGGCTTGCGCGCGTGGAGGCCGAACAGGAGCTGGCGGAAACTGTGCTGCGCACCCGTGCGGCGAGGCGGAATCTCGGGGTGCTCATTGCACCGGGAACCGGAATGCAGGAGGTCGGTCCGTCGGAGGGGCCGGATGGAGTGCCGCCCATGATCAGCCGCGAGACCGCGTTGGCCGCCGTCGATGGCCGTCCGGATGTGGCGGCGGCGGCAAGCGAGCTGGACGCGGCGCGGGCCGGTGTGGACGTGGCCGGGACCAACTGGGTGCCCGTCCCGAGCCTCGAGCTCGGGTTCCGGCACCACCATGATGGTTTCGGGGGCGCCGCCTTTGGGCTCAATTTCGCACTGCCGCTCTTCGACCGGGGATCCGGGATCAGGGAGGAAGCTGCCGCCCACAGCTCCGCCGCCGCGTATCGCCTCGAACTTCGGAGGCAGCTGGCGCGGAACGACGTGTTGGCCGCTTCGGACCGCTACGCGTCCAACCGGGCACGGCTCGAGACAGCGGGGCAAGGTCTGCGGACCGATGGTGAGGCGCTGCTGGCCTCCGCCACCGCGGCCTACGCCGAAAACGAGATGACCCTGCTGGAGCTCCTGGACGCCGCGGGTGCATTTCAGGGAGCCCAGTTGAGCGCGCTCTCCTTTGAGACCGAGGCCTGGGTCTCGTACTACGACCTGCTTCGCGCCACGGGAAGTGCTCCGGAGGATGAACGATGAACATGAGAACAGTCGGACCGTGGATGATGGGCGTGGCGGGCATCGCCTTGTGGGGGTGTGGGGAAACGCCTGACAGCGGAGGGGCCGGCCCGGCTCACGATCCCCACGGCGGCGGCGGGACGTTCACCAGAGTGTCCGGCGACATCGAGCTATTCGTCGAGTACCCGCACCAGATCGCGGGTGTCGAGAGCGAGGAGCCATGGGATATCTACCTCACCCGGGTGGAGGGCTGGCAACCGGTGGCGGACGCGGGCGTGACCCTGGTCGTCTATGGGCCTCCCGGAGGCCGCCAGGAGATTGAAGCCGTGCCGGAGACTCCGGGTTTGTACATGGTGTCGCCCACGATACCGTCGGAGGGACACTGGCACGCCGAGGTCGAGCTGTCGATAGGTGGACGCGACTACGTGATCGGGACGGGCGAGTTCGAGGTTTTCGCGAGTGAAGAGGACGTCCACGTTCACGCGGGGCACGGCCACGCGGGAGACGAGGCCGACGCGCACGCGGGGCACGACCACGCGGATGACGAGGCCGACACACACGCGGGGCACGACCACGCGGGAGACGAGGCTGCCACGCACGCGGGGCACGACCACGCGGAGGGCCCCGCCGTTGACGAACCCGACCCGCACGCGGGGCACGGCCACGCGGAGGGCGAGGCGGCCGCCGGATTGATCACGTTGCCCAAACAGGAGCAGTGGTCTTTCCCGTTTGAGGTTGCCGCGGCGGAAGAGCGCGAGATTCCAGCATCGATCCCGGTCCCCGGCGAATTGGTGGCCCCTCCCGGCGGCCTCGTACACGTCTCGTCGCCCGTTGCGGGGCGCATTTCAGTGGACGGCCCTTCGGTCGGCCCGGGCGACCGGGTGCGCGCGGACCAGACCCTGGCGCTGATCGCGCCCACCAGCCTGAACAACTCGTACGCGCGTACGCGGGCCGATGTTCAGGAGGCCCGGCTCGAAGCCGACCGGGCGGAACGCCTCTTCGCCGCGGGCGCCATCCCTGAGCGGAGGCTGCTGGAGGCGCAGCGCAACCTCGAGGTGGCATTGGCCGCATTCGAAGCCATCGGTGGCCGTGCGGACGGCGGCGGCGAGGAGGAAGCCGACCCCGGCCTGTACTACCTCCGCAGCCCGATCGACGGCGTGGTGGCGGTGCGTGACGTTCCGCCGGGCGCGCAGGTCGAGATGGGGGAACACGCCTTCACGGTCGTGAACGCCTCCACTCTGTGGTTCGTCGCGCGGGTTCCCGCCCGCTACGCCTCGGAGACGCGCCGGATCCGGGGCGCGTGGTTCACCGTTGAAGGCGGCGCGACCACCTACACGTCGAGGAGGGTCCTCTCCATCGGAAACACGATCGACCCTTCGAGCCGCACGCTCGCGGTACGTTTCGGGATTCCGAACTCCAGCGGCGCGCTCAAGGTAGGGATGCTGGCGGAAGGCCACATCCTCCTCGACGATCCCGAGCCCGGAGTCGCAGTTCCGGCCTCGGCGATCCAGGACGAGAACAACCTGCCCGTGATCTACGTCATGCTCACGGGAGACACCTTCGAGCGCCGGGTCGTGACTACGGGTCCTTCGGACGGTTCCTGGACAATCGTTTCGTCCGGGATCGCCTCTGGTGAGCACGTAGTCACCGTGGGTGCGTACCAGGTCAACCTTGCCGCGCTCGGGGTCGTCGCGCCGGCCCACGACCACGCCCACTGATCAGCCGGTGGAAAAAATCCCCCCGGCGTTCGAGCGGCGTGGTTTTCTCGACGTCATTGTGGGAGCCTCGCTGGCGAATCCCTTCCTTGCGCTCATCTTCGCCATGGGGCTCTTCGTGGGCGGAAGCTGGGTGGCGGCCACATTTCCGGTCGATGTCTTTCCCGACCTGACCGCTCCAACGGTTACGGTGGTGACCGACGCACACGGATTGGCCCCCGAAGACGTGGAGACGTCGATCACCTTCCCGATCGAGACGGCGCTGAACGGTGCCCTCGGAGTTCGGCGGGTCCGATCCAAGTCCGCGCAGGGAATCAGCGTCGTCTGGGCGGATTTCGAATGGGGAACCGACATCTACCTCGCGAGGCAGATCG
>JAGWBR010000019.1:0-36270 GCA_021295785.1 Gemmatimonadota bacterium | reverse complement strand
CGTTGTCGCTCCCGAGTCGCGGCTCATGGAGGCGCGCACCACGGCGGACTGGATCGTGAGGCGCAGGCTGCTGGCGGTGTCGGGAGTGTCGCAGGTGGTTCCGCAGGGCGGGGACGTGCGCGAATACCAGGTGCTGATCGACCCGCAACGGCTCTTCGCCTACGGGGTGGGACTCGAAGACGTGCTCGCCGCGATCGAGGGGTCGAGCGAAAACGTGGCGGGAGGTCTCTACTGGTCGGGTGGACGCGAAATCCTGGTCCGGGGGATCGTGCGCCCATCGAGTCTGGAGGACATCGGGGTGACCGTGGTGACCACCCGGGACGGGGTTCCGGTGCTGATCGACGACCTGGCCGAAGTCCGCATCGGTCCCAAGATCACCTACGGGACCGGATCCGTGAACGGCGAACCCGCGGTCATCCTGTCGGTCCAGAAACAGGCGGGCGCCAACACGCTTGAGCTCACGGGAAGGGTCGATGCCGAGCTGGATCTGATCGAAGCCGAACTTCCGGAGGGAATCACCTTCGAGCGCGACATTTTCCGGCAGGCCGATTTCATCTCGCTCGCCGTGGAAAACGTGATCGTCGCACTCCGCGACGGGGCGTTCTTTGTAATCGCAATACTGCTGCTATTCCTGTGGAATGTGCGCACCACGCTGATATCCGTGGTGGCCATCCCCCTGTCGCTGGCTCTGGCGGTCATCACGATGCGTGCCCTGGGGGGCACGGTGAACACGATGACGCTGGGCGGCATGGCCATCGCGATCGGGGCCCTCGTCGACGACGCAATCATCTTTGTGGAAAACGTCCACCGGCGACTCCGCGACAACCTCCGCCGGCCACCCGGCGAGCGCCTCGCGACGCTTCCCCTGATTCGCGGCGCGGCGAACGAAATCAGGGATCCTATCCTGAACGCGACGCTGATCATCACCATTGTCTTCGTGCAGGGCCGCATGCTCAAGCCGCTTGGATACGCCTACATCATCAGTATTCTCTCGTCGCTCGTCGTGGCCGTAACGGTCACCCCGGCGCTATCCTACCTGCTGCTGCCGGGCGACCGCTCGATCAGGCGGCGACGCGAGCCCTGGCTGGTGCGGGGACTCGAGTCCGTCTACGAAAGGGTGCTGACCGGGGCGCTGCACCGTTCGGGGAGGGTCCTGGTTGGAGCGGGGTTGCTGCTTGCAGGTACCCTGGCGGTGGTGCCTACACTGGGACGGGAGTTCCTGCCCGAGTTCCAGGAGGGGTCGCTGACGATCGCCATCATCAGCGTGCCGGGCACTTCGCTGGCGGAATCCAACGAGATCGGCAATCGCGTCGAACGGCGGCTGTTGGGGGTGCCGGGGGTGGTCTCGACCGCGCGGCGCACCGGCCGGGCCGCACTGGACGAGGAGGCGCAGGGCGTCAACGTCTCGCACGTTGAAGCGCGCCTGGATCTGGCCAGCCGCGAGCTCGCGGAAGTGATGGCCGAGGTGCGCGCGGAGCTCGCGGGGATCGCGGGTACCAGCATCACGGTGGGGCAGCCCATCGGGCACCGCATCGACCACATGCTGTCGGGTACGCGCGCCGCGATCGCGATCAGCGTGTTCGGACCCGATCTCCGCGAATTGCGCGAAATCGCCGGGCAGATCGAGGCCATCGCACACGAGGTCGAGGGCCTGGTGGATGTATCGATGGAGCAACAGGCGGAGGTGCCCCAGCTGCAGGTGCGCGCCAACCGCCGGGCCATGGCCCGCTACGGGGTGAGCCCCGGGGCGCTGGCCGACGCGGTCCACATCGCGATGCAGGGCGAGGTCGTGTCCATTGTGCGCGAGGGCGAGCGGACCTTCGACCTGGTCGTGCGCTACGCGGACCGCCACCGGAGCGATCCCGAAGCCATCGGAGGGGCGCTGGTAGCGACCCCCGCCGGCCCGACCGTGCCGCTATCGCAGCTTGGTTCGATCGTGCAGGCCCGAGGGCCGAACATGATCACGCGCGAAAACGTGTCGCGGAAGATCGTGGTGAGTGCCAACGTGGCCGGGCGGGACGTGGTCGGTGCCGTGACCGAACTGCAGGGACACATCGCCGACGAGATGGATTTGCCGCCGGAGTACCATTTGCAGTATGGGGGCCAGTTCGAGAGCGGGCAGAGTGCCACGCGCCGCATCACCATCCTGTCGCTATTCTCGATCGGCGCGATCTTCATGATCATGTTCCGGGCGTTCGGAAGCTTCAGCACGGCCATGTTCCTCATGGTTAACCTGCCACTGGCCCTGACCGGCGGCGTCATTGCCGTGCTCCTCATCGGCGGCACGGTGAATGTCGCGACGCTCGTCGGTTTCATTACGCTGTTCGGGATCGCCGTGCGCAACGGCATGCTCCTTGTGAGCCGGTATCAAGACCTGTGCGCGGGCGGAATGTCGCTTCCGGACGCCATCCGGGGCGGATCGGTGGAGCGACTGAGCCCGATATTGATGACCGCCCTGACAGCGGGCTTGGCCCTGATCCCCCTGGCAATGGGGATCGGCGAGCCCGGGAAGGAAATCCAGGCGCCGCTCGCCGTGGTGGTTCTGGGCGGGCTGCTGACGTCGACCCTGCTCAACATGGTGGTCGTGCCGGCACTGTTCATGCGCTGGGGCAACATCCCGGTAGCCGAAGGCGCGGAGAGGGAGAATAACCGATGAATGCTGACAACGGCCTTACACCCGCGGGCAATTCGGGCCACGACCATTCCCATCACCCCGCCGGCGATCCCTCCGCGGCTGGACGGCAAGGCGTTATAGCCGCCCTGGTGCTTATCGGCGGATTCCTGATCGTGGAGGTCGTCGCCGGCTTCATGGTCGGCAGCCTCGCCCTTCTCGCCCACGCCGGCCACATGCTCACCGACGTCGTGTTTCTGGTGCTCGCGCTGGTCACCATGCGTCTGTCGGGCCGCTCCACGGCAGAGCACACCTACGGCTACCACCGCATCGAAGTCATCGCGGCGCTGGTCAACGCGTTGACGCTCTGGGGCATTTCCGTGTGGGTGCTCATCGAGGCATACCGCCGCTTGTCGGCAACACCGGAAGTCGATGCCCCGATTTTCCTGATCGTTGGCTCGATCGGACTGGTCGTGAACATCGCGGCCGTGTGGACGGTGCACGGCGCGGCCCAGAAAAACTCCACGCTGGAAGGCACTTTCCAGCACATGATCACCGATTTGCTGGGGTCAGTGGCCGTCGTCGTCGCGGCCGTGTTGGTGTGGGCGTTCGGCTGGCAGGTGGCCGACCCGGTTACGAGCATGCTGATCGGTGTTTTAATACTGGCGAGCACCTGGCGCTTGCTGTCCCGCGTGGTGGATGTACTGCTTGAGGGCACGCCGGAGCACGTCGACCTCTATGCGCTCTGCCACAGGCTCGAGGAACTCGACGGGGTAACCGTGATCCACGATGTACACTGCTGGACCCTGGCGCCGGGATACGTCGCCCTGACCGCGCACATGCTGGTGGACCCCGCGTACGCGGCCGAAGATTACGAGATCCTGCTGGACCGGGTCCGTGAAATCGCGTATGGCGAGTTCGACCTTCAGCACATTACGGTACAGCTGGAGACCACCGCGGGCCGTTGTCTAGAAGCGCACCACGTCGACCACCTTCTCGCCACGGCGCGGACACCAATGTAGAATCTGAATGCTGTAAACTGATATATGACAATATCTTACGGCACACGACAAGATACGCGTATCATACACCTCCACGAACTCCACGCCCAGTTCGTCCCGCCTCAGCACGGCGATCCTTCCGTGCGCCACATCCAGTACCTCGTTCGGCTGGCCCGTCACGGCGACAGTATCCTCCAACCAGGTGGGCCGAAGCACCGGGAGCCTGAGCGTCCCGACGGGCGTCCCGTCCGCCTCCAGGATCGTCCAGCGCCGCATTTCGTCGGCCAGCCTCGGGTAGTCGCCGATCCAAATCCTCCCATCGGCGTCAACGCTGATCGCCCCATAGGCCGGATAGGTGTCCCGAATGGTCGACTGCTCAAGCCTCCGTCGCCAGTTCGCGCGAACTTCCTCGGGGAAGATCCCCAGGAAGGTCTCGGTCCACTCTTCCTTCTCAGCCGCCGTGACCATGCGCGGCGAATACCCACCGCGAATCCGGGTGACCGGAGCGGTTCCCCGGTAAAGGGTGAGGTTCAACGAATCGTTCGTGCCGACGAGCGCGTGTTCTCCACGTCCGGCAAAATGCGCGGTGAGACCGAACCCGACGGGGTTCCAGTCGTCGCCGACATGGCGCTCTTTGCCCGCCCACTGGCCGAGCGTATCGACGATCTCACCAGCGTCGTCCGCGAGCACGAGGAAGACCGGACCCCGCTGGATTCCCGGGGGTAGGGTCGGCCGCGTCTCCAATGCCGCGAGCACCTCTCCGCTTCCGAGCCGACCGTCCCGTCCGGTGCCAGGAAGGTGATCGGCAACGACCAGCGACGAATCCGGCAGGAACGTCGCCGCTATGACCCTCTCGAAGAAGAGATCGGGAATCGTGGTGGTGGTATGGAGCAGTCGCAGCTCCACCTCGGGCAGGTCGAGCATATGGACATCCGAAACCCGGACGGTCGCCACGCCCGTGGCATCGGCAGTCGTGATGGAGCCGGTGCTTGCCGTTTCGGTTGACTCACTCTCGCATGCCAGGGGGGCGGTGGAGAGTACGGCAAAGATCAGGAAGCGTGACGTCTGTGACATTCTCCGGTCCTTCCGACGGCGTTGGTCGCGCAGGCTCCACCAAGAAAGTCCCCCCTCGACACTTGCTCTCGGCCAAGTTGCCGGAACCGGCCCGACCCGTACCACACACCGGTGCCCGTTACTGCAAAGACCATGTCCTTTCCCCACGTCCTCGGCCCGCCGCCCGCGCCTTTCGCCAGCAGCGCAAACAGCCGGGGGTCCGAAGAGGGGCGCAGCATCACGTTTCCAGTCTGCAACGCTAATCATTGCTTAGGGAGAGGAACCAGCCCCGGCCGGGCATCGCGGTCATGCAGGCCTCAACGGGCGCGTCGCCGTCTCCCCTGGGAATCCGCGAATTGCCTCCCGCAAGCAGTCTCGGCGCGGGCGCTCGTTGAAGTTCAGCCACCTTCCTCGGCAGGAAGGCGGCGGCGATTGGCCAGGTCAAACTGGGCGCCGGGCGGCAGCAGGTAGAAGGGCCGACCGGATTGTTCGATGGTGGCTGCGTCGTAGATGGCCACGTAAGACTGCCCGATCACCTCGAATGTGTCGCCTTCGACAACGATCGCGGTGTTCTCGTCGACGCCGATGCCCAGCAGGTCGGGCTTCGCGTCGATGATCTCCAGCAGGTCGAACTGCCGGTTGCGGCGCAGCAGGTGTTGGTCGATCGCGGTCTGACGGAGAAACGCGAACCCCTCTTCGTGGTCGCCCATCATGACCGTGTTCCCCCCGGTGTCGCCGCGGGCCAGGTACGACCCCTGAATCGTGGCCCCGGCCGAGGACCCGCCGATCACGCCACCCCGCTCCAGCAGGGCCCACAGCTCTTCCTCCGTGCGCGTGCCCAGGTACGAATCGGCCAGCCTCCACTGGCGCCCGCCCGTGAACCAGACCCCGGTCGCCCGCCGGAGGGGTTCGACGAATTCCTCGGTATCGGCTTCCTCGGGATCGTAAGTATGAAGTAGAGACACATTGCGCCTGCCGACGGACTCACGGAACGCCCGCAGTCCCTCAAACGAATCATCGTAAGACTCGCGTCCGCCCGCGGTGGGGATTACGACAATACGGGCCCTCCGGCCGCCTGCCAGCTCGCTGAACCGCTGCAGGATGCCCGGGTCGCGCATTGCCCCGCCCACAATAACCAAAGACCCCGACGGGGGACCGACGACCGGCCCTTGGTCAGTTTGCTGCCCTTCGTCGCCGTCCTGCCCCGCCTGCACGATCGGGGCGGCGGTCGCCGAGCCGGAGGCGAATGCGACCGCCGCCCCGAAGAACAAGACGCGCGGGGCGAACCGCAACGTCGGGCAAACGGGCGCGATCAATTTTGGGACGGATTGTCGAGACACGGAACCCTGAGCTTTCTCGGGACCCCGCGGCAGGGGGTCTGCTGGTTGCCAGTTTCCGGTAGAATGTACAGGGCTGCGCAGCGGGCGGGCGCAGGACACTCTACCAACACCAGACGACAGGTGACCACATGATCATACGCACGAAGACTGCAACCCGATTGTCGGCCGCATCACTTTTTCTCGCCCTTTGGTTTGTAGCGGGTTGCGGGGGCGACGCTGATACCGATGCCGATGCCGCCACCGATGAGGCCGCTGCCGACATGGCCGAAACTGACGCTGATGAAGCCGAAATGGTACCGGAGGGCGTGTTGATCGACCTGCGCAAGTTTGAGTTTGCGTCGCACCTGGCGATAGACCTGGACGCGAGCGAGGAATCCGAAACCGGGCTCTTTGTGCGGGTTTTGGAGGATGGCAGCGGTCCCACCACCCAGCCCGGGGACGAGATTGTGCTGAACTACACGGTCTGGCTTCCCGACGGGAACCGCATCGACACCGGAGACTTTCCCATGGTCATCGCGCCGGGCAGCGCTATCGACGGATTCGTGGAGGGTGCGACCGGGATGCGGCTGGGCGAACGCCGGCAACTGGTGCTTCCCTACGACCTCGCCTACGGCGCTGCGGGTCGGGGGTCGATACCGCCTTACTCCCCATTGGTCTTCCAGGTTGAGCTCATTGAGCACACACCGATGGGCGAAGGTTGAACCACGGTGGGTTGAAATGCCGTTTGTTTGCGCTGGCCGGGTGGCTATTCGCTTTGGCCTGCGCTCACCCGCATACAGCCAGAGCCCAAGGCCCGCCCGGGGAAGTTCAGGGGTCACCTGCTGACCTGATCTCGTTGTTCGAGATCGGCGGGGGCCTGGTCGATGACCTGAACGGCGACGGGGTGGCGGATTTCGTCAGCGCCGCCCTGTTGTTGGGTGATTCCCCCTCCGCGACCGTGCTGGCCGCCGCTGCCGAGATCTCGGCCAGACTTGGGTTTGAGACCACGGCGATGGACCTGCCTTTGGTACGGGCCGAGACCCGGGCCGATGGATCCGGGGGCGCGACCGTTGTGGTTGGGCGCGCCGCCCTGGACCGGTCGGGACTCCGGAATGCCGGGGTTGATCCTCTGTCGCTTGACCCGGGCGAGGGTTCGGTGTCGGTGCGTGAGGAGGCCGGGCGCATCTGGGTGATCGTGGCGGGGGGTGACGAAGAGGGTCTGCTCGCCGCGGCACGGCTCTTCTCCGGGGTGCTGCCCCATGCCCGAAACCTGTCGGGCCCCGACCTCGATGTGCGGGATGACCTTGCCGGCTTACTCGAGTCCGGCGGCGTTCCCCAACCGGAGGGGAATCAACCGGACGTTCGACTGACGCAGGCCCGCGCCAGGTCTGGTGAGGAGGGAATCTCGCTGCTGGTCGCGGACGTGTTCGTTTCCGAAGACGAATTGGAGCTGGCGGCGGATGCCATTCGGTCACTCGCCGAGCCGAGCGGACCTGAACTCGAGGAAGCGCGGGCCGGCGACACAGAGCCGGAAACCGCCGAGGCGACCGACACCGAAAAGGGCGCTGATGCTGCTCCCGGCGAGTTTCTCGACTACCGGGGGCTCGGGTCCGTAGCGGTCCGGCTCCATGCTGTCGACCCCGGGGACGCGGGCGACATCTTGCGGTCCCGGCCCGGCCCCGTAATCCGGCTCGCCGCGCCCGCGCGGGGGGCGCGGGGCGGCCGGGGGCCGGCGGCAAGCAGAGCCTGGACCTCTCGAACCGCTACACGTCCGACGGCCTGTTGGGGGGCGGAGCGATCCCCGGCCGAACCGACGCCCTGCTTGCCGCCGGCGATTCGGGGAGTTCCGGTCTGCCCGATTTGGCGGCCCGGATGGGTCTTGAGTCCACCGGCATCGTGGTGCCGCTGGCCACCAGCGCCGCGAAGGTCGAACAGCCCGGGTCTCTGCCAACCCTGGTCCTGACTGGAGCGGTGAACAGTAACCCCCTCACGAGGGAGCTGGCCGACAGCAGCAAGTTGGCAACCGCCGACCTCGAGCCCGGCCAGGGCCTGATTGAGCTTGTCCCGGAAGCGTTTGGCGGCAAGTCAGCGCTGGCAGTCACGGGACACGACGCCCGCGGCGCGGAGCGCGCGCTCTCTCAGGTTGCCCGGGTGTTTCCCAACCTGGGCCCCCGGGGAGATGACCGGCCGACCATCGACTACGTAGAAAACGAGCTTTGGCACGCACTGTCGGGTCATTCGCCGATCGGTCAGGCAGCAATCGGCCTGTACAAGCTGGACAAGATCATCGAGCGTCTCGCGGCCGATGAGGCGGCGGACGGCTCAGCCGGGGGCCCGGCCCGGGCCAAGGTGCTGATGTCGGTGGAGAAGGCCGATCCGGGCCTGGGGAACTACGTAACGGCCCGGGCTGCTGCCGGCCTCGAGCTTGACCCCGCCAACGTCGAAACGGTTATCGATAACCGCGATGTGCAGCGGGCGCGGACAATTTTCGCCGAAGATTCGATGTTCGTCTGGGAAGTCGACCGGTTCTGGGGTCTGTTCCGCTCAGAGGTACTGCCTCATGCCTCCACGGGCGAGGCGATTGCGGTGCACGCCCGCCTCAGCGAACCGCCCGAGCTCCGCCGCCAGATTGCAGACCAGGCACGGCAGGCCCTGATCGAAGCAGGCGCCGACCCCGACGGAACCATTGTCGAAATTGCATCGGCCTTCAAGCAGGGGTTCTATTGGCTGCGGGAGTCGGTGGGCCCTCGGGTCGCGGAGCTCATCGAACACGGGAACCCGGTCGACGAGATCGTGGTCCGTTTCCGGCGCAACGAACCTCCCGCCGGATGGCCACAGCAGGCGATCCACACGCCGGTACGCTGGCTGCACGAGATCTTCCCGATTGACGAGGTGCTGGTCGGTGACCTGGCGCTCGATTCCGGCCAGGTGCGATTCGAGCAAACCCACGAAGGCCCCACTTACGAGGTGGTGGTCACCGATCCGTCGGGAGCCGCGATCCTGACCGATTCCTTCGACCCGCGCTGGGTGCTTCGCCCGTATGTGGACCGGTTCCAGGACTACGAGCAGGTGCGCGTTACTACCGGCTGGCTGTATGCGGAGGCGGCAGCTCCGGGCGGGAGCGAAGACGGCCCCCGGGTGCTCGTGGACGAGCGCATCCCTACCGACCCGGAGACGTTCTGGGACCACTACCAGGGCACCGTGCTGCCGGCCATCTACGACTACGTGATGCGGCTCCACGAGGGGCTTCCGCTGGGCGGGTCGGCCGACGCTCCCTATTTCGGGGAGTTGACGGTTCAACTGGAAATGAGCGAGCCCGACTACCGGCTGGGCGTCGACAACGAGATCCACTCGACCATGGACGCGCTGCACGAAGAAGTCTATTTCGGAACGATCGAGTTCTTCGACCTCATCGGACGCAATTCGCGCGGGCAGGGACTGACTTTCCCCGGCCGCATCCTGCCGGTCATGACCCCCGCCGCCGAGGCCGCGCCCCCTCAGCTCAACCTCTCGTTTACGGGTTTCGCCACCTCCCGGCCGGCGGTAGTGGTCACGGTCGGCGCGGAACCCGGCGGGACGGACGACTCGGTGACGGTCAGGCTGGACATTCCCAGGACCGCGCTCCAGAGGCCGTCGGCCCGAATGGCAAAGGTCACTGCCGGGAAGATCGGGTTGGACCTGCTGGCGCTTCGGGTGCGGGTCGACACCGACGCAGACATGCGCGACAGCCTCTTGGACCATGCCAGGGCGGAAGCGGTGGACCGGTCCATGGTCTCGGCCCAACAGATTGAGGCGACGGTTCATGAAATGAGTGCCCTGCGCGAGGCCGGCCTTTACCGCGCCGAGCTGGCATTCGAGGGACTCGGCGAAATCGAGGTCTGGGCCGAGACCACACACGAGCAGGACCCGGAGGCGCGCCGCACCGCCCGATTGGCCGCGAACGGCACTCCCCCCGCCCCGCCAGACTGGCGCTCGCTTCTGGGCGGCGACCAGGCCTACAACGGCCAGCGCCTCGTGCAGTGGGACACGCCGATACCGCCGGGCGAGGGCCACCGCATCCTCGCCGAAATGGCCGCGGCCTTCGACGAAGCCACCATGTACAGGCTCGGCCACTCCTACCTGGGCAAAGACATCTGGGCTATGGACCTGATGTCGCCCGTCTCGACCAGCCACTTTTCTCGGGCCAAGGCCAGCGTCCACAAACCGACGGTCATCTATTCGGCCCGGCAACACGCCAACGAGGTATCGTCCACGAGCCACGTACTGCGCCACGCCGAGCTCCTGCTGGCCGATCCGGACTGGCGACCCAAACTGGACCGGGTAAACGTGATCATTCACCCGTTCACGAACCCGGACGGAGCTCAGCTCGCCTACGACCTCTTCCGCGAAACGCCGGACTACATTCTGCACGCCGGGTATCTGGGGCCACTCGGGCAGGACGTCACCTCCGGGGGAAGCGACGACCATCCGATCTACCCCGAGTCCGCGCTACGCGGGAAGCTGTGGGACTTGTGGACCCCCGACATCTTCCTGAACCCGCACGGCTATCCGTCGCATCAGGTAGTTCAGTTGTTCAGCGAGTACACCGGGCTTGTGCGGCGCGGTCGGGTCACCGAGCGGAACTGGGGGTTCAACAAGGGCTGGTTCATGCCCGGGTTCGGATACATCGACAACCCCGAATACCCCCGGCACAAGGACGCGGCATTCAAGATTCGCGACTACATCACCACGGCGATTAACGCCGACTCGGCCGTATTCAGCCTGAACCAGCGCAGTTATGACCGCTACCGGAGGTACGGCGCGGACTTCGATCCTGAGGTATTCAGGCTGCCCATGAGCGACAGCGTGTTGATTCACATGCCCCTGAAGGGATCGACCGGGGGCGGGGGCGGGGGGCGGTTCGACCCGTCGATAACCATTTGGAGCGGAACGACAGAGGCCCCGGACGAAACTGCTTACGGCCCGTGGCTGGAGCTTGTTGCTACTGCGGGGCTCGCCTGGGACCAAGCCATCCTGGACTACCTGCATGACGGAGATCACGAGGTCACACGCTCGGGGTCGTCGTTCTTCGGCGGAGTCTCGCTACGGCTGAACCGGGCCCGCCCGCCGGAAAAACCGGAGGAGTCGGAAAGCACGGAAGAAACTGACGAAAACAGCAACCGAGGAGATACCTGAACCATGCCACTGCCCCGTTTCCGTAACCGCCCTTTCGCGGTGCTGGCAGGCGCCGCGGCCCTTTGCCTGGCCCTGCCCGCCTGGGGACCCGGCCCGGCAACCGCCCAAGACCAGGCGGCAGCCGCGGCCGTCCCCCCGCAAATCGACACACGCATCTACGACATCGTGAGTGCGGCCTCGCCCGACCGGGTGGAGGCGGACATTCGCATGCTGGCGGGATTCGGGACGCGCAACACGTTTTCCGACACGATATCGGAAACGCGCGGCATCGGCGCGGCCCGTCGCTGGATCAAGGCCGAGTTCGACCGCATCTCCGAGGCCTGCGGAGGGTGCTACGAGGTCATCTACCTGAACGGTCTCGTCACCTCCGAAGACAGCCCGCGCATCCCTCAGGACACCTGGGTGGTGAACGTGCTCGCCATCAAGAGGGGCACGGTCAATCCCAACACCTACGTGATCATGTCGGGCGACATCGACTCCCGGGCCTCCAGCGGATCAGACGCGGTTACCGACGCGCCCGGGGCCAACGACAACGCCTCGGGAATGGCGGGGGCCATCGAGGCAGCGCGGCTGCTGGCCGACTACGAATTCGGAAACACTGTCGTGCTGGCCGGGCTGTCGGGCGAAGAACAAGGCCTGTGGGGCGGGCGTCACATGGCCCGCGTGGCGGCAAGCGAGGGATGGGACATCATCGGCGTGCTCAACAACGACATGATCGGCAACATCGAGGGCGTGGACGGAGTAATCGAAAACAACACCTTCCGCGTTTTCTCGGAGCCCACTCCGGTGACCGATACCGAGCAGGCGCGCGCCCGTTACAGGGTATTCGGAGGCGAAGTGGACGGCCCGTCCAGACAGTTGGCGCGGTACGTGGCCCAGACCGCCGACAGGTACATCCCCAATCTTGACCCCATCATGATCTACCGGCTCGACAGGTTTGGGCGGGGAGGGCATCACCGTCCGTTCAACGACGCCGGTTTCGCGGGCGTGCGGATCATGGAGACCCACGAGAACTACACCCGCCAGCACCAAGACATCCGCGTCGAAAACGGAATCGAATACGGCGACGTTGTTGAGGGAGTGGACTTCGACTACGCGGCCAGGATGACAGCCCTGAACGCCGCCACTCTGGCCCAGTTGGCCTGGGCACCCCCTTCACCCGCAGGAGTCGCGATAGGCGGCGCGGTGCAGCCTTCGACCCGTCTCGTGTGGGATGCGGTGGATGATCCCCGAGTCGCCGGATACAAGATCTACTGGAGGGATACCACGGCGCCGCGGTGGCAGCATTCCCGCTGGGTGGGCAGCGTAACCGACTTCACGCTGGAGGGACTCGTCATCGACAACTACCTGTTCGGCGTCGCCGCGGTGGGCCATGACGGTAACGAGAGCGTGGTTTCGTTCCCGCGCGGTCAGATCCCGAGAGGACGTTAGATGCGGTCGTTCGACGAAGGGGTCGAACAAGGACTGTAGGCACCCGCACGGGGTGCTCGCGCCCCGGCTCTTCGGGCAACGGCGTCACCGGTTCGCCCTGGATTGATCCCAGTCAAGGAACTCGGCCACTGACACGACTGGCTTGCCATGAGCTTGGGCCTTCTTCGCCTTCCCCGACATGCTGGAGGTATCTGCTGCAACCAGCACGTCACAGTTCCTTTTTGTTACGCTCCCGACCGGTACCCATCCATTCTCCCGGGCGAGCACTTCCAGATCGGGGCGCCTCCATACCCGATCAGTGTGTCGTACTCGTCCTGTGTCTCCCAAGTCTCGGGGTCAAGAGTTATGACCGCGACTTCGACGAGCCGGTCATGCGCACCGAGACCGGTCGTCTCGACATCGACGACGACCGGCTTCGGAAAATGCTTCGCGAGCACTCTGGTCATTAGCGATTAGCCAACATCCGATAGTAGGCGCGAGGGGTGGCAGACAGTTTCACGGGGCAGCCCGCCCCGCCGTGCTAGCGCTAGCCGTCTCCGTCTTCGTCGAGCCGCAGCACGAACAGGCCCTCGTCCCAACTGGAGACAATCAGGTACTTGCTCTGGAAGAATGGGTAGTTGGACCATGACCCGTTCCACGCCAACCCGCTTGGCGACGTGTCAAAAAACGCCCCTTCCTGCGGCTGCCCGGGAACCGAGATGTCGAGCACACGGATTCCGTCCTCATAGTTCGACTGGTAAAGGCGATCACCCAGGACGTAGGCGTTGTGGTCGATCGCGGTGGTGGGTCCCAGATACTTCATCGAGACAACGGGATCGTCAAGGTCGATAAGATCCCATACGATCAGACGAGTGTGGGATGAAATGGAACCTTCGTCCAGTTCGTCGTTCATGTAAAAGAAGCGATGTTCCTCATCGAACCAGCCCTGGTGCAGGTAACCGAAGTCGGGGTACATGCCAGTCGCAATATGCAGGGGATCGGATTTGTCTGTGGCATCCACCACAACCAGCCGGTTCTCGTTCAGCCCAATGCAGATTTCGCGCCCCTGGTATTCTGCGTCGGGGCCTACATAGACCACGCACTGCGCGTCGTGCGTGTAGCCGCTACCGGACAACCCGGTGCCCGAGATCTGGATACATCCGGCAAAAACAGGCGCCGTGGGGCTGTCCAGGTCCAGCGCGTGCATTCCGCCGCCACACGTACCCGAACCCGCCGCGTAGGCGAACCCGGTCTCCTCGTTGATCACGATGTTGTGCACCGAACCGACCCCGGTATACCGTCCGTCCGTGTCCAGCTCGGTGTATTCCTCCAGGTCCCTGAGCCGCGTCAGATCGAGGATCTGCACTCCGTGGCCGCTAGCATTATCCGCTACCACATACACGTGGTCGGCGTAGACCTTCATGTCTCGCCAGAGCGACGGGTAGGGCACGGCGCTGGGCAGAAAAGCGATCACAGTCGGTTCAAGCGGTTCCGACAAATCAACTATCGACAATCCGTCCTGGCGACCGATCAATGCATATTCGGTTCCCGTGACGGGGTCGGTCCAGCCCCAGATGTCGTTCACCGGCTGGCTTGGCTTACCCGGTCGCAGCAGGTGGGGGGGAACGTTGCTGACCAAGTTGAGGCCCTGGCACGGGTACAAACCAGCCATGCCTCCTTCGCACGGCGTCACCGCAGGATCCGGGGGGACCTCGACCTTGGAAAATCCCGTCACATTCCCGATCTTCGCAGTGATCGTCGCGTCGCCTTCGGAGAGCGCGGTCACTGTTGCCGTCTGTTGGTAATCGGCCAACGTGGCAACCGTTTCGTCTCCGGATCCCCAGGTGACATCGCCCAATTCTTCAACGGGGATGGGCGCATTGCGCCGGTCCCGTCCCTCTACACTCAACGTGGCCGAATCGCCGATCGAGACGGTCACGGAAGGGGGCGACACCACCAAGTAGGCCAGCGTCTGCTCGACCGTGACCATGGCGGTAGCGGCCATTTCGTCCTGGGAAGGCACGGACGCAGTAACCGCAACCGTTCCCTTCGATTCTCCCGTCACCCTCCCGGCGTTTTGGGTGCCCCATACACGGGCCATGTCGCTGTTCCCCGATATCCAACTGATCTCGGGCAGGAGTTCGTCGGCCACCAGGTTGCCTCTTGCATCGCGACCCTGAAACGCGAGCATGACGGTGTCGCCAACGGCAATGGTCATCTCGGCCGGTACCAACGCGACTGTTGCCAGTTCCTGGGTAACGGTGACGGTAGCGCCACCCGTAACCGCCGCTACCGATCCCGCGGACGCAATGATCATCGTTCTGCCGGGAGCCACTGAGGTTACAAGGCCTTCGGGCGTTACAGAAACCACATCAGGCACAGTGCTGGTCCAACCGAGGGCCGCACCGGGCATCTCTTCGCCATACTGGTCCCGGACGATAACCGTCAACTGCACCTGCTCGCCTATGGAAGCGAACACGAGCTCCCGAGGCGAGACCTCCATGGTGACCGCCATCGGCTCGGCCGGAGACGGATCAGGAAGCGTCGGGCCGGGGCCTCCGCATGAGTTGACGACGAGAACCGCGGCTCCGGTCAGCGCACCCGCCGCCCCCCGTCCCCGCAACACAACCTTTGAGTTGATCAACTGAAGTCCGTTCCCAGGATGACGGCAATGATGATGGCAAGCACCGCGGTCGGCGCTATGTAGCGTATGCACACGCGCCAGGCCTCGAAACTGAACCAGCGCGGTTCGGTGCCGTCCACGAGCTGCTCGAACGTGGCCTTGCGAGTCATTATCCAGCCAGCTGCCACGGCGACGGCGAATCCACCGGTCGGCAGCATCCAGTTCGAGACGAAGTGATCCATCGTAGAGAACCACCCGTCCTTGCCTTCGCCCCAGATGTTCATGCTGGCCAGGAAACCGCCGGCCGGGCTGAACGACAGGGCGGCGAAGATGGTGAAGACAAAGATGGCCACGCCTGATCCCACCGCCGCTTTGTGTCTGCTCAGCTTCCGCTCGTCGATCAGGTAGGCGGTCACGACCTCCAGCAACGAGATCGTGGAGGTCAGCGCCGCGAGGGCCACCAACACATAGAACAGCGGCGCCAGCACGGTCCCGAAAGGCACTTCGGTGTAAAACAGCTCGGGCAGCGAAATGAACAGCATCCCAACGGCCGAGGCGCCCACCTCATCGCGCAGCCCCACCACCGAGAAAATCACCGAGAACATGATGACGGTCGCGACCAGAGCAATGATGGTGTCGAGGGCCACGATAGCGCCCCCGGCCTTCACGATTGACTGCTTCCTGCCGATGTAGGAGCCGTAGGTGATCATGGCCCCCATTCCCAGCGACAGCGTAAAGAACGAGTGCCCGAGGGCTTCCAGCACGCCAGCCCCGTCCAGCTCATTGAAGCGCGGTTGGAAGATGTGGGTCAGGGCCTCGCCCGAACCGCTCATGCCGAGCGCACTGATCAGCAGCAACAGCAGAATCCCGAACAACACCGGCAGGAAAACCTTGGCCACGCGCTCGATGCCCCGAGACACGCCGAAATAGACCACCCCGATGGTCGCCGCACTGAACACCAGCGACAGAATCAGCTGGAGCGGGGCGTTGGCGACCTGTTCTCCGAACAGTCCCGATCCGGCCGTGTCGAACCCGCTCACGGTCCATCCCAGGGCCTTCCAGAAATAGAAGAGGGACCACCCGGCGATAACGGTGTAGTAACTGAGAAGGATGAAGCCTGCCAGGACGCCCCAAAGACCCACAAAGCGAAAGGCGGGGCCGGCGGCTTCGCGCAGCGCGCCGACCGCGCTGAGCTGGCTGCGCCGACCGATAAGCAGCTCCGCCATCATGATCGGCAAACCGACCAATACAATGCAGCCCAGATAGACGAGGACGAAAGCGCCGCCGTTGTTCTCCCAGGTGATGTAGGGGAACTTCCACAGGTTGCCCAGACCGATGGCACTGCCCGTGGCCGCCAGCACCAGGCCAAGGTTGCCGCTCCAGGTTCCGCGTGCTTCGTTGCTCATGAAAACGTTTCCCCTTTAAACGTTTTTTACTCGCGGGTGCCCGGCACCCGGGGCCGCTGCCTGCCCTTTGGAACGAACCTTCGAATGTAGCCCCCGCGTGGGTTACCGCGCCAGTTGGCCTAGCGGATTCCCACGATCCCCCGCACCGACTCCATCAACATGGGAGCATCCCAGCCGATGCCGCCCTTGAACACCATGCGGGTGTCGCGGATGTGCCCGTCCGCCTCGGGATCGCCCTCCAGCACGACCAGATCGGCGAGTTTGCCAACTTCGATGGTGCCCAGGTCATCCATCCCCAGCACCCTGGCGCCGTTGGCGCTCATTATCTGCACTACCTCCACCGGAGTGAACCCCGCCTCCAGCAGGAGCTCGAAGTTCGCCTGGTCACCGAGCCCCGGAGGCGCCGCCCCGTAACCCGTGGGGTCCACGCCCGCTGCAAGCGTGCCGCCCGCCTGCACAAACGCGTACTCGTACTCGAGGGCCTTCCGGTAGACGTCCGGGTGGATGCCGATCCCCGAATCCAGGGTGGCGCTGCGGATGAACTCGGCGCGCTCCCGCACCTCCTCGGCGATTTCGGGGGCCAGCATTTCGTAGACGCGCGGGTCGATGGGGTCGCGGCCCGGCACGGAGATTTCGTAGACGGCCAGGGTGGACGTCATGGCAACATCGTTCTCGATCATGTCGCGGAAGGTGGCCTGCACCTCTTCTGAACCGACGTCGAGGTGGGCGTACCCGGTGCGAAACCCTGACGGGCAGTCGTCCGGTTGCTTGCCGGGGTGGTATTCGCTGTTGGCGAACAAACCGTGTTCCAGGTTGTCGATTCCCAGGGCGACTGCCTCGCGGTAGCCCACCGAGCAGAGGTGCGCCGTGACCTTGACTCCGTGCCGGTGCGCCTCTTCAATGGCCGCGCCCAGTTCTTCGCGGCTGATCCAGGTATAGGCCTTGAACCAGCTCACGCCTTCCTCGGCCCAGTACCGCACCAGTCGGCGCGCCTCTTCCGCGCCGTCGAGGTGCGCCATGCTTTGCGATCCCTCTTCGCCCGTGAGGTACGGCCCGGTCGTGAACATGCGCGGGCCAATTGAACGCCCGGCGTCGATGGCGGCCTTCAGGTTGAGTTCTTCGTACGGGGCGCGAGCACCCGTGGTGCGGATGGTGGTGACCCCCGAGGCCAGGTAAAGGCGTGACCCGGAAAACGAGAGCTGGGCCGCCCGCCCGTCTCCGCCCGTGTAGTAGCTGTGATTGTGCAGCCCCACGAGGCCGGGTATGACCGTGTGACCACCCAGGTCCACGACTCTGGCGTTGCCGAGTCCCGCGGCCACCTCGGCAGTCGGGCCGATGGCGGCGATCCGGCCGTCTTCGATCACGATCGCCATGTCTTCCCGCGAGGGGCCTCCGGTACCGTCGATGATCTTGACCTTGGTCAGCGCCACGACGGGCGCGTGCACCGCCACGAACTCGGCGAAACGCTCCGCGGCCTCCTCCTGGGCCGCCAGTCTTGCGTGACCGGTCGCGGTGGAAAGGGCCGCCACGGCGGCGAGAGCCGAAAAAGCTCCCAGACTCGGTGTCCGGGCGCCCGGCCGTGTACGTGTGGTCAAAGTCATCTGGGGCTCCTCCTCAATTTCTCGGCGGGCCGTCAACGGTCATCACCATGCTCATTCCCGCCTCCAGGTGCTCGGCAATGTGGCAGTGGATCATCCATCGGCCCGGGTTGGACAACTCCAATAGAATATCGGTGGTGGTCGCGGCCGGCAGCAGCGCAGTGTCTTTCCAGACCAGGTTTTCGGTCCGGACGCCGTTTTGCGACAGCACCAGGAACCGCTGACCGTGAATGTGCAGCGGATGCTGCATGGCGTGGAAGGCCCCCCGGTCATTGACCAACCTGATCCTGATCGCGTCGCCGACCCGGAAACGCCACTCTATCTCTTCGTTTTCCCGCCCGGTGGCCGGCTCCCTGAGCACCCAGCGAACCTCGCGGCCCGTCGATGCCCAGTTCATGCGGGGCATCGTTCCGGTCCATTCAACAGGGTTGAAGTAGACCCAGTCGTACAGCATGGATCGTTCGATGGCGTCGGGCAAACTGTCTGTTTCCAGGGTCAGCAAGAGCTCGTAGTCGGGCTCGGACTCGAACAGATCACGGTACGGATCGATCTGGGCGATCACGTCGTGGTTGACCCGCAGGGTCTCGAAAGCGGTGGCGTGGTCCGGCGTGGCGGGCGCCTCGCTGACATTGATCTCGGAAAGCACCCACGCCTCGGGGCGGAACACACCCCTACGGTGGTTGATGCCCTGCACGTGGTTGACCAGCCCGTACACACCGGCGGCGGGGAAACGGACCTCGATCACGTAGCGTTCGGCGGGGGCCATGACCACGTTCGTGGTCCACTGTTCGCGTTCGAACCGGCTCACGTCCGAGGCAACCAGTTTGACCGGCAGTCGCTCGGTCGCGCCGTCGGCTTCGAGCAGGGCGGCGGCATTCTCGGCGCGGGTCAGCGCACCGTCCAGCCTGGCAAACGACAGGTTGAAAGTGCGGGTGTTGGACGGGTTGGTCAGGTGGAACCGGATCACTTCGCCCGCCGCGGCCTCCATGCCGTGCGCCAGCTCGCCGTTCACCAGGGGCAGGTTGCCGAACCGGCCCATCAGCATGTAGTTGGCCGACTGCTCGCCGAACTCCACCGGGCCCTCTCCGTCGAGCAGAATGTCGTCCACGAACAAGATCACGTCGCGATTGGCCGGGCCGTGGTAATCGGGTGCCCGGGATTCAACCAGCATGTTGCCGTACAGGCCAAGCTCCTGCTGAATGTCTTCGCGGTGATGCGGGTGATACCAGTAGATCCCGGCGTCCGGGAAGTAGACCTCGTAGCGGAACGACTCGCCGGGCAACACCGGGTCCTGGGTAACGCCCGCCGCACCGTCGAACCGGTTGTCGAGCCGCAGACCGTGCCAGTGGATCGCGGTCGGGTAGGGTGTGTTGTTGACGAAGTTGACGAAGATGGTTGACGCTTCGCGCACCCGGATCATTGGTCCTGGATGCTGTCCGTTGAAGGCCAGCATGACCACTGAGCGGTTCCCGATCTTGCGGCGCACCAGGCCCGCTTCGAGGTCGAGCGTCCCCCCGCCGGGCAGGTCAACTACCTCCCCGGGACGGACCTGCGGCAGGGTGCCTTTGTCCGCCGCAGAACCCGCAACAGCCACTGGCGCCAGGCGGTGGGGCGACACCCGGGGCTCCAGCGCCATTATCCCCGGCAGCATGGAGATTCCCGGGTAGGCGGGCGGACTCTCCCACCGCGGAGGCTCGCGGCCCGCCATGCCGCTCATGCCTCCTGGCGGGCCTAGCTCGGCCGACGGTGCGATCGCCAGCAGATCGTGCGCTTCCATCAGCGCAGACGGCGATTGTCCCCTCAGCACCAGTGGCCCCCGGCGCACCGTCACCGTGTCACTGTTCTCGGCGCTGATCAGCAACAGGTATTTGTTGAGCGCCAACCTGCCGAGGCGCGTTTCTCCGTTGGACACGGTGCCGAGCTTGATGACCGGATCAAGTTCCAACGGCGTGGCCCACGCCACGTACGCGCCTCCGGGGCCTGCCAGGTCGCTGATCTCCGGGAGCCCGTCGATCCTGACCGTGAGTGCGTGCACGTGTCGGCCCTGGGGGGTTACCGAGACCCCGAACGGGGAGGGGGGCGGGGTCAGCTCGACCCAGCCCTCGGCCTCGCCGCCCATTGCGGCGGGAAAGAGGCTGATGCAGTGGAGGTCGGTTGTCGAGGTGCGGGGCCCGGTCGGTACCCCCCAACGCGGCCACTGCGCACCCCGGGTCTCGCATGCACCGGTGGAGCCCGGGAGCTGCGCGACCGCGCGATCAGGGTTTGGGTAGAGGGCCGCGCCAAACACCGAGCAGAGCAGTACGCACGGTTGAAACACAGAGCACCGGCGCGGGCCCCGCGGGATCAGGAGTCGCGGACCTCCGGGAGCGGCTCCCCCTCGGGAACGAACTTCAGCGACGCCCCGTTGTTGCAAAAACGCTTGCCGGTCGGTCGGGGGCCGTCGTTGAACACGTGCCCGTGGTGACCGCCGCACCGGGCGCAGTGGTATTCGGTTCGCGGCAGGACCAGCTTGAAATCGCGTTTGGTGTCGACCACCCCCGGCAGAGTCCCGAAAAAGCTGGGCCAACCCGTGCCGCTGTCGTATTTCATGTCGGTCGTGAACAGCGGCGAATGGCAGGCAGCGCAAATCCACGTTCCGGAACGCTTTTCGTGGTTGAGGGGGCTGCTGCCGGCCAGCTCGGTGGCTTCTTGGAAGAGAACGCGGTAAGGGAGTTCCTTCAGCTTTTCCTTCCAGGACCGTTTGGCTTCCCGCGTGGCTCTCAAGGGCGAATCCTCACCGACTCCGCGAGCCTCGGCCCCCTGCAATGGACCTGCGCGGCCGGGCACCCCATTCGTTCCAGGAACCGTCGTAGAAACGGGCATCGTAGCCGAGGTGGCGCGACACCATGTAGGTGTAACTCGCTCTCATCCCGACCAGGCAGTAGTTGACCACTATTCCATCTTCGCCGGCACCTGCCTCGTCGAACCTGGCCCGCACGTCATCTTCGGGCAGCATCACGGGCACATCTCCCTCAACGAGCAGATCTTCCCAGTACATGTTGTAGGCTCCCGGCAGATGCCCCGCGGCAAGTCCGCGGCGGCCCGGAATCCAGCCCCTGTATTCGCCGTGCTGACGGGCGTCGACCAGCGTCACGCTCGGGTCATCAAGGCGCGCCTCGATCCAGTCCGCGGTGACCAGAACATTCTCATTGATTGTGGCCTCGAAGGTGCCGGGCACCGAAGGGTACACCGGCCTTCCCTTGGCGGCCGCCACTCCGCCCGAGGCTCGCGGCAGCACTGCCCCACCCGCTGCCTTCCAGGCTTCGATTCCCCCGTCAACGACCGTAGTCATGTCGCCGTGGCCCAGGTAGTCGAGCGTCACGAACACCCTTCCCGCCACGTGGGCAGGATCCCCGATAACGACTACGCGGGTGTGGTTTGACACGCCAAGCGACCGGAACACATCGACCAGCTGATTGACCGGGGCCAGCTCCACCTCAAGGCCGTCGCGGTCATCGGTAATCCTGTGGTAGTTGATGAGAAAGGCCCCTTCGGCTACCTGCGACGGGCTGTCGGCATCCATCATCACGTGGAGCAGGACCACGTCTTCGCCGGGCGCATTACGAACGGCCCACCGGGCGCTTTCCAGTATCCCCGGAGGTCCCGGACCGAAAATCAACCACAGCGCGATCGCCAGAACGACCACTCCGGCGACAGCCCCGATTACCCTCCGGGCCCTGCCCCTGCTGCCTCCCGCCTCAGCCACCGGACACCGCCCGGGTAGCGTCGTCGGCGCTGGACCATGCCGACAGCGCGATCGCGTTGAAGAGAAGTTTGAACGTGGCATGCGTCTGGGCGCGCCGCGTGATCAGCGGTCCGAACAAGTAGAGGGTTCCGTCGCCGACCGCCGCCCGCCCCAGCGTTACGCCTCCCTCCAGGTGCTCCTGGCCCCAGGCCCAGCCGCTGATCAGCGGGGTGCTTGAGGCAAAACCGCCGAGGGGGGTCATTCGGTCATCGAGAAGGAACTGGTTCGCCTTGAACACGGGGCTGTTGTTGAACGACACGGCCAGTGTGCCCGGGAGCCCGGCCGTGACCGGTTGAGTAGGATCGATGGTGATCTGAAGGATCGAGCCGGGCACGTAGTACTCGCTCCGCGGAAGGGGGTCGTTGCCCGAAACCAGGTGGTTGTCGACGGGGAGACCCAGTCCGCCCGCCAGCGCGGTGGAACCTCCGATCGTGACCACCGACCCGCCGGCCCGCATGAACTCGGCCAGGGCTGGGGTGGTGGCGGCGGGGGTCACCCGGCCCAGCCGGTCGCGATACTCCTCGGGGATCGACTCTGCGCTGGCCGCGCCGCCTCCGAATGCCCACTGCGCCTGCTGGCGGGCCGACTCGGACGCCCCCATCAGCAACTCCGAAAACTGGGAGCCCAGGGCGCCGTTGGGGAAGATGATCACGTCGTAGTCGTCCCTCAGCGACCCGGCATTCAGTTGCTGCGCGTAAACCACATCCATGTCGGCGTACTCAAACTGCTCCAGAATCCACCGGATCCAACCCGACGGCATTGAGCCGCCGTAGGTGTCCCAGAGTGCGATGCGGGGAGTCCGCAGCACCTTTGCACCCTCGGTCGAAGGGGCATCAGCGTGGCCCGTGAAACTCAGCCCCAGGTCGGCGGCGACTTCGGCAACGTCGGCACCCAGCGATGCCGCCCCGTCCGAAGCACCGGGCCGGACGTAGAAACGATTGTTTGCCAGCCACAGCACCTCGTGCCCCTCGGCCTGGAGCCGGTTCACTGCCGTGAATGCATCGTTGGGCGCGTGGGAGAACGTGAATCCGGCGGCCCCGTCGGCGTCGGCAACCAACCCCGGGGGCGGCGCGGCATTCCACTCGGCGATCTGCTCAAAGGGACCGTCAAACCCATCGAGGATCCGGTCGAATTCCACGCCCATCTGAATCGCCAGGGTCCAACCCGCGTTGTCGTAGGGCGGGGTTGGCGACGCACCGGGGTAAGGGAAGTCGTCAGGATGGTCCTGCGGCTCGAACATGTCCAGCACATGCGGCCTGAACGCCTGGGCCGTCTTGACGACCAGGCTGCCCGCGGGGTAAGAAGTTTCGTTAACCTCGAACGCCTCGGTGGCCCGGTGTACGGCGACGCCGCCTTCCAGCAAGGCATTGGCGAATTTCACCGCCGTCGGAAAATCGGGCTGGTCGGACGGCATGATGTAACCCCGCGGGTCCCTCAAATCAGCATCAAACAGGGTTTCGTAATCCTCCCGCGTG
Organism: Gemmatimonadota bacterium; assembly: GCA_021295785.1. Taxonomy (GTDB): domain Bacteria; phylum Gemmatimonadota; class Gemmatimonadetes; order Palauibacterales; family Palauibacteraceae; genus Palauibacter. The sequence goes on along the minus strand of JAGWBR010000019.1, from coordinate 12,815 downwards.
CCCCGGCTGCCGCCGAACCCGCCAATGTTGCGGGCGAAGTCCGTCTCGGACTCGCCCGCGTTCATCCGCTCGGACAGGGCCGCGACATGCCTCGGTTCGATGGTCCAGCTGTCCCGGCTGCCCCGTTCAATCGAGTTCATGCCCATGCGCCAGATCCGGTACAGGAACGTCTCGCGGTAGCGCGAAGCCACGTCCAGCACGGCCCTGTTGGCCGTGACCGAATAATCAACCGACTGCCGGAAGTGCCACCGCTGGGGTTCGATCGGGTAGGGCAGGTTGTCGTTGGGCAGCACCCGCTCCAGGATCAGCGGGATCTCCATGGGCGTCGGGTTGCCGATTGTCTCGGTCAGCAGCCCGATCATGTTCTTGAAATACGGAGTGGTTCTAAGCCCGCCGTTCCACCAGGTGGAATAGTTGGCCCCCCTGCGCCGCGTGGTTCCCGGCTTGCCTTCCGCCACGAATCGCGAGTGCATGGCCGAACCGACCAGGTCGATCCCCGTGATCACCATCGGGTCGATGTTGTAGTTGAAGGGATCTCGGAAAGGAGGCGCGAACATGACCGTGCCAGTCGGACCGGTCTGGTGGTGGTTGTACACGATCTGCGGGTACCACTCGCGGTACATAACCCGGTTCATGTTCTCGGATTCGGCCTGCGTCGAGGCGTAGAAGTCTCGATTGTTGTCGTGGCCCACGTACTTCTGGTAGAGCCTCGGGATGCCCCGCGAGGAGCGTTGCCGAGGGTCTTCGGCGCGCATGTACCAGTCAGATACCAGGTCCATGCCATCCGGGTTGGCGTGCACGAACAGAATGATCACGTCATCCAGAATGCGAAGGGTCTCGCGGTCCTCGCCGCTGACCATTTGCCAGAGGGTCTCCATCAGCTGCTGGGCACCCAGCACCTCGGTGGCGTGCAGGCCGCCGTCGATCCACACCACGGCCCTGCCCTCGGCTGCCAGCTCGCGGGCCTCCTCTTCGGTGGGCACATCCTCGGCAAGGGCCAGCCGCCGCGATATCTGGCGGTACCGATCAAGGTCGGCGTGGTTCTCGGGCGAAGTAACGATCGCCATCAACTGGTCCCTGCCCTCGGCTGTCGTGCCGATCGAATGCAGGGTCATGCGCGGCGACTGCTCCGCCAGGGTTTCCCAATAACCGGACAGCGCGGTGTAGTTCGGCAGCACGTAGTCCGCGCCGATCCGGTGTCCGAAGAACTCTTCCGGCGTCGTCAGGTCCGCCCGGGTGTCGGTGCCGGACCCGACGGCTGTTTCTTGGCCAAACACGGCGGCGGGCGCTGCCCCCAGGCAAGCGGCAAACCCCACCGCGGCCATCTGTCTCGCCCGGACCATCAGTCCTGCCCGCCCGGGGCGGTCGGCACGCTCACGGTGTCACCCAGATCAGGCCTCAGATCCGCATCGTCCAGTGCATCGAGCAGCGCGGGCATGCGGTCGGTGATCAATATGTTGAGCCGGTCAACAGCGCCGGGAAGCAGCTCCCAGCCCCTGTCAAGCCGCCAGAGCTGATCTGCCGTCGGCGCACGGTGGAACGAGCCCAGTCCGGCCAGCCCGGCGCCCTGGCGCGCCTGTCCCAGGTCATCCCCGACTTCGTCCAGCTCCTCGTCGATCTCCGTCACCATTTCAGACAGGGATTCCGGGGCATCGCGGCCGTCCATCTGTTCCTGAACCACTTCCAGCGCGTCGCGCACGCGGCCAAACCCCGCCATGGCCTCGGCAACCGCGCCCGACAGTTCGTAGCCGCTCATCAGTGCGCCCTGCCGTGCAAGCAGGTCGTCGCGGCTGATCGACACTCGCGGATCGAGCTCCACCTCGAGCGGGGTTTCCATCACCGTGCCGCCGGCCTCCAAACGGGCCACGTACTGCCCGGGGAGCACCTTGGGTGCCTGGCCTCCACCGCCGAAGAAGCCGCCTCCGAAACCGCCGCCTCCGCCGGGAACCCGGGTCGGTGAATCGTGGCGGAAGTTCCATATGACCTCGTGCAAGCCGCGCTCGCCGGCACCCTGCAGCGTCCGGATAACCTCCCCGGAGCCGTCCGCAATGGTCACCGTTACGCCCGACTCGCCGTCGTCGCCTTCTGCCTCATCCCCTTCATCCGCGGCCACGTCGGCACCCAGCCAGTAGCGAATCCGAACGCCCTGGGGCGGGTTGTCGGCCTCGAACACACCCGGTGTCCATCCCTGGGGGGTGTACGGCGTGTAGGAAGTGGCGATCTGGGTGCTGAACAGGTGCACGTCACTGGCCAGCACGTCGGCCGTCATCTCTTCGAGCGGAGTAATGTCGTCCATGATCCAGACGCCCCGTCCGTGGGTTCCGAGCACCAAGTCGTTCTCCCGGGCCTGGATCTGGATGTCGTCAACGGGCACGGTCGGCATGTTGCGCCGCAGCGAGTGCCACGAATCGCCCGCGTCGATCGAAAAATACACTCCGACCTCGTTCCCCAGGAACAGCAGGTCGGCCGCGCGCGGGTGTTGCGCCAGCGCGTTCACCGACCAGAGCTCTGGCAGGCCGTCCGAGATATCCTCCCAGCTCTGACCGAAATTGGTGGACCGGAAGACGTAGGCCGCGAAATCGTCGTTGCGGTGATTGTCACCGGCCACCCAAACGGTGCCCTCGTCACCGTGCGAAGCCACCACCCGGGTCATGTAGGTCTGGTCGGGCATGCCCCGCACGTTGGGCGCGACGTTGGTCCAGGTCTCGCCGCCGTCGCGGGTCACGTTCAGGTTGCCGTCGTCAGTGCCCGCGTAGAGCACTTGGGGGTTCAGCGGCGACTCGGCCAGCGACACGATGTTGCCAAAAGTCGAGGTCCCGTCGTTGGCCGACATCATCGGTTCAGACCCCGCGACACCCATGATCTCAAGCTCGGTCCGATCGATGGCCTTGGTGAGATCCGGGCTGATCTCTTCCCAGCTCATGCCATAGTCGGTCGACCTGAACACGTGGTTGCCCGCGTAATAAATGGTCTGGTCGTCGTGCCGCGATATGACGATCGGTGCGTTCCAGTTCCACCGGTACGAGGGAAGTTCGTCTTCGTCCTCGTCCTCGCCCTCTTCACCCCCGCCTTCGCCAGGCCTGCCCAGCGGACGCATCCGCAGGCGCTCGAAGGTCCTGAGGTTCACCATCATCAGGTTTCCGTTTTGGGATTCGGCCAGCATCGATTCGCCGTCGGGGTGCATCACGGTGAAGAAACCGTCGCCGCCGCCGACGTTGTACCAGTCCTTGGCGCGAATGCCCTGGTTGGACCAGGTGTCCGAGGGAGCGCACCACGAACCGTTGTCCTGCAGGCCGCCGCAAACGTGATAGGGATGGCGGTCGTCAACTCCAATCTCGTAGAACTGGGCCAGCGGGAGGTTCCTCAGCTGGCGCCAACTGTCCGAGCGGTCCCAGCTGATCGACACGCCCCCGTCGCCGCCCAAGATCAAATGGTCGGAGTTTTCCGGGTTGATCCACAGAGCGTGGTGATCCGAGTGAACGCCCGCCGCCGCGTCGGAGGTGAAGTTGTTACCGCCGTCGGAAGAGCGGTACATGTTTGCCCCGCCCAGATAGATGCGCTCGGGATCGGAGGGGTCGACCCAGACCTGGCTGTAATACATGGGCCGGTTGTTGGTGGTGCTGACCTGCGTCCACGATTCGCCCCGGTCGGTGGACTTGTAGAGCCCTGTTTGCCGGTCGTCGTTCTGCTGACCGAAGAAGCCCTGGCCCGGGGTGCGGGCATCCGCCTCCACGAGGGCGTAGACGAGGTTGCCGTCGCCGCGATGGATCCCCAGACCGATCCGGCCCATGTCACCCTGCGGAAGGCCTTCCATCAGTTCGGTCCAGGTCTCGCCACCGTCGGTGGTTCTGTAGATGCCGCTGCCCGGTCCGCCTCCGTTGAAACCCCACGGCGCGCGCTGCCGCTGGTACATCGCGGCAAACAGCGTTTTCGGGTCCGAAGGGTCCATGACCAGGTCGATGGCCCCGGTGTGTTCGTCTACGAAAAGAACATTTTCCCAGGTCTCGCCGCCGTCGGTGGTCCGGAAAACCCCGCGTTCGGGGTTCGCGCCCCACAGGTGCCCGACCGCCGCCACGTATGCCATGTCGGGGTCCCTGGGATGGACCTGGATGCGCGAGATATGATGCGTGTTGTCAAGTCCCAGATGGTTCCAGGTCCGTCCCGCGTCGGTGGACCGGAAGACGCCCATTCCCCAAGGCGAGCTCTGCCGGTTCTGCGGCTCGCCGCTGCCGACCCACACCACGTTCGGGTTCGACGGGGCAAGGGTCACGTCGCCCACGGAAGCCGTCGGCTGGTCGTCGAAGAGCGGAGAGAACGTGGTCCCCCCGTTTTCTGTCTTCCACAGGCCTCCGGTCGCGGTCCCTACGTAGAAAACGGCCGGGTCTTTCTCGTTGACGGCCAGATCCGCCACGCGCCCGCCCATGATGGTGGGACCGATCTGGCGCCACTCCAGGGCCGCCGTGGCTGCCTCCGCATCCATCTGCTGCGCGGCAACCGGTGCAGTGGCCGTAGCCATGGCGGCGGTTGCCGCCGCAGCGGAAACCGCCGGCCCGACCGCCCGTGTCCAAGAGCAGGAACCTGCTCCCGTCAAAGACCAAACACGCCAATGAAGCCCAGTGTGTCTCATCGTCGAACCCCTTCGGTATATTGGAGGGTCCCCGGAAGGCCGTGGGGACTCGCGGCATAACCTGCGGAAACTAGCCTTTCGCCACCTCCCCTGTCGACGAAGAAGACGCCCACCAACCAGGAGAAATACTCTTGATGCACGCCCATCCGGCCCGCCACGACACCAGACAACCGCCATTCGATTCACTCGTTACTGCTCTCAATCGGCAATCCGGACGAGTGGCGCGCGGTGTGTTGGCGGGGTGGGTCGCAGCCGGACTCACGGTCGTGGGTTTGATCGCGCCGGCGGCATCGGCAGCCCAGGTGAGGCGTCCGACATTCCCGTCCCCTCCGCCTTTTGCGGGAGAAGAGATGACGGTCCTGGAATACGATCCCAGATCCACCCTGGTGGTGCCCGGGACCGAACTTGGGCGGGCGCGCTACCCGTTCATAGATGTGCACCTCCACCTGGACGGGACAGCCTCGCGGGAAGAACTGGCCGAGCTGGTGGCCGGGATGGACAGCATTAATCTCCAAGTCGGTGTCAACCTGAGTGGCGGGACCGGCGACTTGCTGGCCGCTCAGATCCGGGGGTTCGAAGAGGCCGCCCCGGGACGGATCGTGGTGTTCGCCAACGTCGATTTCACCGGCGTCGGAACGCCCGGATTCGGGGAACGTGCGGCCGCGCAATTGGAGAGCGATTTCCAGATCGGCGCCCGTGGTCTGAAAATCTTCAAGGACCTCGGGATGTACGTGGAGGATGTGTCGGGCCAGCGAGTGGGGGTTGACGACCCGAGGCTTGATCCGATTTGGGAAAAGGCTGGCGAGCTGGGTATGCCGGTGCTCATCCACACGGCGGATCCGGCCGAGTTCTGGGCGCCGATGGACCAGCACAACGAGCGGTGGCTGGAACTTCGCGAGCGACCCCGGCGAAAGCAGGAGGCACCGCCGACCTGGGAAGAGCTCATTGGCGAGCAGATGAACCTGTTCCGGCGGCATCCGAACACGCATTTCATTGCGGCCCACCTGGGATGGATGGGGAACGACCTTGCCCGCCTGGGTAGCCTGCTCGACGAGATCCCCAACATGCACACCGAGCTTGGCGCGGTGATCTATGAGCCCGGGCGACAGCCGCGCTTCGCCAGGGAGTTCTTCATCAAGTATCAAGACCGCATTCTCATGGGCAAGGACCGGTGGGATCCCGGCGAATACAGCACCTACTTCCGGGTGCTCGAAACCGACGACGAGTACTTTCCCTACTACCGCAAGTACCACGCGTTCTGGAGGATGTACGGGCTCGACCTGCCCGACGAGGTGCTGCGGAAGGTCTATTTCGAGAATGCACTGAAGTTGGTTCCGGGGCTCGACGCGACTCGGTTTCCCGGGGGTTGAGCGACACCTCTCGGTGAGCAGTTTGGCTCGCTGCGGCGGGCTGCGCGGTTCTCGGCCGGCCGGGGCCCTGGGTCACTGCGTTTTTGGAGTGGCCTCTGTACTGCTGGCCGCGGCATGCGGCGAAGGCGAACGGCCTCTGGAGTGGGTACAGGAAGACGGCCATCGATGGGCCGCTCTGTCAGTGTCGGGCGAGCGTTCGCCCGGTTTCGAGCAGGTTGATCCGGCGCGCTCCGGGATCGATTTCGTCAATGTGGTAACCGAAGACCAGTTGACCGAGAACAGCCACTACCTGAACGGTTCCGGGGTGGCGATTGGCGACGCCGACGGCGACGGGCGAGCCGATGTGTACTTCGCCTCCATGGACGGGCCGAACCGACTATACCTGAACCTCGGCGGCTGGCGGTTTGAGGAAGTTGCCGCGGCTTCCGGAGTGGCGGCGGAGGGGCGGTTTTCGACAGGTGCCGTGTTCGCCGACGCGGACGGCGACTCCGACCTGGATTTGTTCGTGACCGCGCTTGGCGGCCCGAATTCGTTGTTTCTCAACGACGGATCCGGCCGGTTCACCGAGGCGGGGCCGGCGGCCGGGCTACAGTCGACCCGCGGTTCCATGTCGATGGCCCTGGCCGACGTCGAGGGCGACGGCGACTTGGACCTTTACGTGGCCAACAACAAGCTGGCGACGCTACAGGATCTCTACCCTCCCGACGAGCTGCTGCCCTCGCGGCTGTACGTGCGGGGGCCGGACGGCGAGATCGTTCTGGCTCCCGAATTTGAGGACCATTATTCAATCGTCGTGTCCGGGGACGGTGGCGTGGCGCGGAGTGAGCTGGCGGAGCCCGACGCCTTTTATCTCAATGACGGGACGGCGCATTTTGAACCGGTCTCGTTCTCTGGCGGCGCGTTCTTGGACGAGAGCGGTCAGCCGCTGGCAACCACCCCACTCGACTGGGCGCTCTCGGTTCGTTTTCAGGATTTCGACGGCGACCGGGACCCCGACATCTATGTGGCGAATGATTTCCAGAGCCCGGACCATTTCTGGATCAACGACGGAGACGGGGGGTTCCGGGCGGTGTCGAAGGAAGCAATTCGGGCTACGAGTTTTGCCTCAATGGCGGCGGATTTCGCCGATGTTGACCGCGACGGCGACCAGGATTTCTTCGTGGCTGAAATGCTTAGCCGCGACCACCGGCGGCGAATGCGGCAGATGGGCGGGGGCGGACCCGACCGGGAACCGTCTAACGCTGCCGAGGCGCGACCCCAGAAGCCGCGGAACACTCTTTACCTGTACCGTGGAGACGGCACTTGGGCCGAAACCGCGCTTTATTCCGGAGTCGCCGCCTCCGAGTGGTCCTGGGGCAGTCTGTTCATGGACGTTGACCTGGACGGCTGGGAGGACCTTCTGGTCGCCAACGGCCATTTCTACGATGCCATGGACCGAGATGCCGCGGCCCGCAGCGCCGCGGTCGATTGGCGGCGCCGAATCCTGGCCATTCCGCAGTTGCGCACCCGCAACGTGGCGTTTCGGAATGCGGGCGGCGTGTTTGAGCACGCGCCCGAGTGGGGATTTGGGCCAGATGAAGACATTTCGCACGGGATGGCTCTCGGGGACCTGGACGGCGACGGCGATCTGGACGTTGTCGTGAACCGGTTGGGTGACCCCGCCCTCGTTCTGCGGAATGTGGCGCGGGCTCCGCGGGTTGCGGTGCGCCTGCGGGGCCGGGGCGGCAACACCGCTGGGATCGGCGCCGCAGTGAGCGTGGTCGCCGCACCCTCGCCTGGTGGCCGGCCGTTCGTCCAAAGCAAGGAAATAGTCGCCGGAGGCGGATACCTGTCTGGCTCCGAGCAGCTTTGGTCCTTTGCAGCGGGTGAACCCCTGGTGCGGGCCGGCGCCGAACTGGCCATCGAGGTGGCGTGGCGCAGCGGGGCCCTGAGCAGAATTGAGGGGGTAAGGCCGAACCGGATCTACGAAGTCTTCGAGCCGGCGCCCGCGACCGAAACGGCTGCCTCCGGTTCTCCCGGTCCGTTTTTCGAGGACGTGTCCCACCTGCTTGGTCACGTGCACTCGCCGCCCGACGTTGACGACTTCGCGCTTCAACCCCTGCTCCCCCACCGGGTGAGTACGACCGACCCCGCCGTGGCATGGAGCGACCTGGACACCGACGGTTGGCCCGACCTCTGCATCGCAGACCGGGACGGTTCCGTCACTTGGTTCAGGAATGACGGCGCAGGGGGGTTCGACCTGGTTCCCGGCGGCCCGGGCGAGGCGGGCCCGCCAAGCTGGGAAGGAGCTCCTCCGGTAACCGTGGCTGCCGACCTGGACGGCGACGGCTCACTGGAGGTGTTCCGGGGAGGCCGTGCCGTGCCCGGGCGGTATCCGAACGCACAGCGGTCCCGCATCTACCGGCTGCCCCCGGGGTCAGGAGCATCAGCTCTTTGCTCGCGGGCGGGGGGAGGAGACGTTCTGGCCGTCGCCTTCGCCGGAGACGCTTTGGCGGATGCCGGGCTGGTGTCCGGCGCGGTGTTCAGCGATCTGGACGGCGACGGAGATCCGGACCTGGTGCTGGCGGTGGAGTGGGGACCGGTCCGGGTTTTTCTGAATGAGTTCGACGAGGGAGGCGAACTGATGGAAGCGACCGATCAACTCGGGCTAAGCGACCACACCGGCTGGTGGAACGGCGTGGCCACCGGCGATCTCAACTCGGACGGGCGTCCCGACATCGTTGCCGCCAACCGGGGTCTCAACACTCCCTATCGGGCCACGGCCGAACACCCCGCGATGCTGTTCCACGGGGACGTCGACAACAACGGCACGTGGGACGTGATCGAAGCTCGCTACGATGACTCCACCGCCAACTACGTGCCGGTTCGCGGGCTCCTGACCATGGCCGACGGACTGCCGATTTTGCGGAGCCGGATTCAGGGGTACACGCAGTATGCCGAGATGGAGCTGGAGGGGGTTCTGGGCCGTCCGCTTGAGACTCTGGACCGGGACAGCGCCACCCAACTGGGCCACATGGTCTTCTTGAGCAACGCCGACGGCGGGTACGACGCCGCGCTGTTGCCGCCCGAGGCCCAGCTCGCCCCGGCATTCCAGGTCGTCATCGCCGACCTGGACGGCGACGGACACCAGGATGTGTTCCTGCCGCAGAACATGTCGTCCATGCGCAGCGCGCTGGACAGTGAAAACTCCGGGCGGAGCCTATGGTTGAGGGGGGACGGGCGGGGAGACCTTCAGCCGGTCCCGGGGCAGGAGTCGGGGCTGATCGCCTACGGCGACCAGAGGGGGGCCGCGGTCGCCGACTATGACCGCGACGGCAGGCTCGATCTGGTCATTGCCCAGCACGGCGGCGAGACGAAGCTGTTTCGGAACGTCAGGGCCCGTCCCACTCCGCCACCATGATGGCGTTCGCCCCCACATAGGGCCGGGCGTACCGGCACGCCAGCGCCTCCGCGCGCTCAACCTCGCGCCAGGCCCGCCTCGGGAACCGCTTCAGATATACTGCCCGGTCACAGCCAAGTTCATCATCGGCAATCATTCTCGTGACCGCGGGGTTGTAGCCGAACGGCAGCGTTACGAGCAGCAATCCGCCCGGGGCCAGCAGTGACAGACACTTATCCACGGCAGCCCGCACCCGGGCCGCGATCTCGACCTCGTCCGTGACTGGCGGATCCTCGTCAAAGGCAATGTGCTCGAACGTGGAAACCGACAGAATCAGGCCGAACCGCTGGTCGGTCTGGTAGTCGACAATGTCTTCCATGACGCCGCCCGGTTCGTACTTGTCCACCACCGTGTGACCGGCATCCATATAGTGCGGCGTGACCCGCCCCACTTCCAGAATTTCGCGGGGCCGGGCTCCCCTCATGAACCGAAACGCGATCGGCAGCTCGACGGCGCGCTCGTTCGCCCAGGTAACGTTGTGCGGATGGTAGAACAGAGGAAGGGCCTCGCCCCGAAACATCACCTCACCGGGACGAAGCCTCGGAACTATGAACGGGGCCCCCCACATCCGCAGGGGTTTGAGGAAGAGCTGCCGCCAGCCGAACCGGCGCAAGAACCACGGTATGCCCCCGACACGGGCCAGCCACGTCCTGTCTGCGCGGACCAACGCTAGTTCTCGGCGGACTTCTTGAAGGCCCGAATCTGATCCGCCACGTCCCGCAGAATCTCGTTGGGCACCGGCACGGTCAGGTTGTACTGGGCCACCCTCCACGCTCCGTCTTCGCGTACCAGGACGCCGCTTCCCCTTGATTCCCCGATCGTGGCGTTGTCGAGGCGCTCGTCAAACCAGGCCACATCCCCGCCGGGGCCGATGGTCACGTTCCGTTCAATGAGCGTATAGGTCCAACCGGTGCCCGTGTCGAAACGCTCCTTGGCGTAGGCGGTGAAGGCGGGCCGGTCCCAGCGCTCCCACCAGTCGGTTCCCAGGAACACGAATTCCCCGGCGTACTGGGAGAAGTACCCTTCGTAGTCGGCCGCTGACGCCATGGCGTGAACCTGATCGAGCACCTGGCTCACGGCCTTGACCTCCGCCTCCGGGTCCTCGGCCTCGACCTCCGCCTCCGGGTCCTCGGCCTCGACCTCCGCGGCCGGGTCCTCGGCGCACGCCCCCGACAACAGAGCACTTGCCAGCACGGCGGCCAGAGTCGCCGCGGCCAAACGCCGGCGGTCCCAAAAGGCTTCCACCCCCGTCAACTTTGCCATTTTCGCCCTCATTTTCCGTTGGCCAAATACAGAGATCCTGAATCGCGGACCGTAGGCTTGAGCCACTTCTGTTTCCGCAACGAAATGTCAATGGCCATTGAACGGTCATGGCCCGCCGTGGGCTGGCCACCCTGCGGTGCTGAAACTATAAGTCAGTCACGGTGAGGGCAGAGGTCGTGACATTTAGTGGTGCTATAGAGCCCGGCATTGAACATGATCCGGGGCGCTTCGGGGAACCCTGCAGTGCTGAGGCGGCCCGCGTTCGCGATCTCCGGGACCTGACCCGGTTCCGGAAAACGCTGGTTCAGGACCGCAGTTCGCAGGTCAACCCGGATGGCAAAGATCCTGGAGGCCATGATTGCGAAAGAGGACGATCTGCAGGTCTTGGCTGAGATGGAACGTGGTCGTCTGCGCGGCAAGCGCAGGGAGCTGGCCGAAGTCGTCCCCAGGCTGATGCGCGACCACCGCAGGTTCGTGCTCCGGCAGCACCTGGACCTGATCGACGAGCTGTCGCGCCAGATCGAGAAGATGGGTGTGCAGGTGCAGGTGAAGGACGAGGCTGCCTGAGTCTTGAGGCGGGTACGCCCCACGCCCCGAGTTCACGGAAAAAATGCACACTTTTCGTGAACCGTCGCGGATCGACCGGAGCGGGGGCTTTCGATGGGGTTCTGCGGGGACGACGCGGGAGGCCGTTGGGCGGATGGTTTTGGAGAGTTCGGTGTGGCGTCGCATCCTGTAGCTGGTGCAGCGGATGTTGACGATGTGGCAGCGGTGGAGCAGCCGGGCCAGCAGGGCGTCAGCCAGCTCGTACACGCGATCACGTCCTACATCGACGACAGGAACCGCGCCCCGAAACCCTTCGTCCGGACCGCCACCGTGAAAGACATCCTGGCTAACGTCAACCGCGCCAACACTACTTTGTCGACACTACACTGGAGTCCCGGTCATCCACTGCGGCTCACGCGCAAGCGAACCACGACTGGAACATCGGTCACCGGGTCCAATCGGGTCGCCAAGATGTCGCCGTTCGCGCACTTGAACCACGGACGGTAGGCCTGATCCACGTCTGTTTCCGCAAGGAGTTGGCCCAGATCGTCGAACAGTTGCCACACCGAGCGCGCTTCGTCGTACATCACCACCACGTTAAGTACCGACCCGCCGGTCATCTCAAAGACCCCGCGAGACTGCGGATAGGTCACATAGAACCCCCTATAGGCCACCCCGTCTTCCACCGTATCAACGATGATCGCGTCTCCGGGCGCCTCGAGCATCTCGGCCATCTCAACAATCACGTGCTCACCCCAGTATCCAGAACCGGTCGCGAATTTGTCAGCAGGGACATAGCGGACAACACGGTGAGGAGTTCCTTGCGTATACAGGAGGGATCCGTCATGCAGTGCTTGCAAAGCCCCGCCGGTGCCGATGAGCGCGGCCTGCCAGTCGCTCGCCTCTGCGGTCCCGCCCCAACTCCGAATCAGCTTGCCATCCTGATCAAACTGGTGGATGGCGTGGTTGATTCCAGACACAGGACCGCTAATGACGAAGTCTCCGGATGGAAGGACCGCGAATCCCTTGGGCCACTCTACACGAACTAGCAACCGAACCCGTCTCACGAATCCGCCGGATGACGAGAAGACTTCAATGGACGACCGCCCCAGGTCGTAGACCGCCACATGGCCTTTGGGAGTGATGGCGATCATACCGGGGCTATCGACCTCGCCCGGCCCCTCGCCTTGCCCTCGGACCCCAATCATCCTGCCAGAAGCGGGGTCGACAATGAGGATTTTCCCCGGGAACGCGTCCGACACCCATAGCGTCCCTTCCAATGTCTCGCCCAGTCCTTCTACCATGGAGAGTCCATCGGCCCAATCGTGGGCTTCAGAACTCCACACTTCGGTGATGATCAGGTCGCTGCGGGGCGGAGCCTGGGCCGAGAGGGAAGACGTGATTGCAACGCCAGCCAAGTGAGCCGCAAAGAGACACGTCAAACGAAACAATTGATCCCGCCGTTCAGGCGGCAACACGAAACAAAGCCCATGCTGGATGTCCATCTGGTCCTGGACAACTACACCACCCACAGGACCGCGATGATCCACAAGTGGCTTCTCAGACACCC
>JAGWBR010000004.1:917-73379 GCA_021295785.1 Gemmatimonadota bacterium | reverse complement strand
AACCCGGGCCGCTTGTGCGCCGCGTTCGTCACGCACAACCGACTTTCCCCCGAAAGCCCTTTTTCCACGGCCTGCTAGCCAGCGCCGGGTGGTTGGCGGGTTGCGATGATCCCTCACCCATTGGAAGGGTACGAGTAGACACCCTTTCTGGAGGGAGAGTCGTCATATCCAGCCCTGACAGGCCGAGTGGTGATGAGGGCGCGGCCCCGACCCTTGTGGAAGAACTGCGCATCGGATCCGCCGAAGGATTCTGCGACGCCTTCGGCAACGTGTTTTCCCTGGCCGTCGATGACGCTGGGCGAACCTACGTCGCCGACCTCTCGGCGAACGCCATTGCCGTCTTCGACGCACACGGCAACTGCGTCCATACGTTCGGACGGGCAGGAGAAGGGCCGGGAGAGTTCAGCATGCTGGCCGGTATTGCATGGCAGGCCCCCGGACTGCTGTGGGCGATGGATGCAATTCAGTACCGACTGACAGTGTTCGATTCGGCGGGAAGTGTTCAGGGAACTCACTCGCTTCAACCATCCGGATCGGCTAGCCTGCCTTGGAGACTATGGGTGGACACCAACCACGCGCTTCACCTGTGGGACCCTGGCCCACGTAACATCGTCAAGTACCGTCCCAGCTCCGGGCTGGTCCCCGCGGATACCTTCCCCGTCCCTTGGCTTGAGCCTGACATGTACGAGCGCGAGATCGAGTGGGCCGGGGGGAGAATGATGGCGCTCAGCCCCATTCCTCACACTCCCGAAATTGCCTGGACCGTGGATTTGGATGGCGAAGTGTGGTTGGCAAACCAATCGGAATTTGACCTGCACGAAACGACGTATGATGGAGATACGCTACGCACCGTGCGCTTGCTTCGGTTGGCTCCCAACCTAGCCGGTGGGGAACGGGACAGCCTTGCGGCTGCTGTTGGGATTGCGGCGGCGAGATTGCCCGAGCGTAAGACGGTTCTCAAGGCGATTTCGGTAGCATCCGATGGATGGATTTGGGTTGATCGCGGTGGGCGGCCGATCACAGTTTGGGACGTTTTTGATGAGCGGGGCCACTATATGGGACCGGTTTCGCCCCCGGTACCCATCGCCGCTGAGCCCTTCCCTGTCTTCCACGGGGAAGCGATAATCGCCGTCACTGAGGATGAACTCGGAGTGCAATACGTCGTGTGGTTGCGAGTGATTCGCTAACTAACCAACCGGACAGATTATGTGCTCCCGACAGGGCGCCAGCGCCGCCGGTGTGTCAAACCGCACTAGAAATGTCCCCCCCTGGGTGAGTGTTTTCCACCCCCGGCCAGCCGCAGCGGGTAGCAGGTAGGGTGGGTAGTGGACCCCCCCGGTCGGCGGGAACACGAGACGGCGATCATATTGATCCCGCATCCGGTTTCCGGCGAGGCCGCCGCCCCGCTCGCCTCGCAAAGCGGCGGTTTGGAAAAGCGGACAATTCATGTGCTCCGAATACCGGACATTCCATTTGCTCCCGACACGCGGGTTGATTCAGGGGCGACCCGGGGGGATTTTCCGCAGCGGGCCCCGTGCTCACTGCCCAACCTCTCCGTTTCCGTAACCAGGAAGGAACCTCAGGAATGAACCTCACCCTTGTGTTGATGCTTGGCGCGGCAGTCCTGGTATCTCTGCTGTTGGCCCGCCTGGGGAAGATGAACCTCAAGGAGACGGTGCTTCAGACCCTGGGGATGGGTGCCGCCGCGTTAGCCTTCTTCGGGTTGATCCTGTTGATGGAAAACTTCGGACACTAGCACCGCCGAACCGTCGGACCCGGGGCCCGCGTCATGCCGGATCTTCGAGCCCTTCCACGCGGCCAGTCCCACCGCGCAGGCCGCGAACAGGCCCAACACGAGCGTGAACCGGCGGAGCCGCCGGTCGCTCTCTTTCAGGGCGACAACCGCCAGGGCCCCCGAGGTGAACAGGGGAATCAAAGCCCAGGTCGCCCAGAACCTGTGGGTCTGGACCACGCCCGGCCGAACGAAGGTCCTGTCGGCCGCCACGTCCGCGGCCGATAACCCGGTGAAGTAGGCGGGTGCCGCGAACGCCGCGGCGATCACAAGCGCCACCATTCCCCATTTCTCAAGGTCCGCCCTTCCCCGCCACCAACCGAACAATCCCGTCAGCGCCCCCGTCACCGTGAGCACGATGGGGAAGGAGTGGGCGACCAGATGAGCGTACTCCCAAGTCACCGGTCGCCCAAGTTGTTCGTGCTGCTCGCCGCTACGGCCGCCAGTCTCCCGCCGGGGGGATTCCGCGACTGAACAGGACCTCGCGGTCAAGCGCGACCGGAGCTAGATGCAACGCATCCAGGTCACCGCGGGCCACGGCTTCAGCCGCCTCGGCCCGCTCGCCGCGCAAAAACGCTCTGATCGTTCCGGTATCCGGGTCGCGCACGATGGCCAGAGGTTCCTGGCCCCCGCCCCCCGCCACATCCAGGAAAGCACTGCCACCGGGGGCTGATTGACTCCCAACCGACACCAACCGGCAGGGCGAAATTGAACGCCTTCCTGCCGTCGCCGTCGGCGATGTCGGCCATCTCAAAGCTGAACGCGAACACCTCCGCACCGTCTTCGTTCGTAGCAACCAGACGGTACGGGCCCGAGCTCTCGGGCCCGGCTGGAAGCGCCTCCGCCACGAACGACGGATACAGGTGCACAGTCCCGTCAACCGCGGCCCAGCCCCACACGAACAGCGATTCCTGTCGGGGCAGCGTGCGGGGCAATGCCTCGTGGTTGAACTCACTGTCGAAGAACCGAAGCGAGTTGCCCACGTAGAAATCGCTGATCCAGTGCGGGCCGCAGTAGCTCATTACGTCGGGCGTGGTCGGGCTCACCACCGTACTGTCGCGCGCGTCGTACCCCCATGAGCCGATTGTACCGCTGGGATCCGGGAAGTACGGATCCGGCCCCGCCGGCCCTCCGCAGGGCGCGTGGTGCAACCCGAGGTTGTGGCCCAGTTCGTGCGCGATGGTGCCCGCGCTCAGAACCGACATGCTCGTCAGACCGGGCACCCACGCAACGCCGGCAGCACCGGTCACCCCGTTCATCAACCCGGCCCACCTCTGCGTTCCGCCGTCGGTCGAACCAAGGCGCAGCGTCCGGGTCATGTTCAGGAGATCGAAAATGTCGTTCGTATCGGTCTCCACCGCGTCGTGGGCCTTGCCGTCCATCCCGGGCACGGGCAGCAGGTAGCGGGTATCCCAGACCAAGTCATCAGTCTCCCAGTTTTCCGCCATGTTGCGGGCTGCCTGCACCGAACTCGAATCGCCCGAACCCGCGACGGTCCACGGAACCCACATCACATCAAACGGCGGCACCACTTGCACATCAACCAGCATGCGCCCTTCGGCCGGAATGCGGGGGGTCACGTTCAAGTCGGAGGGAAGCGTCCCGTCAGGGTCGATTTCGATCACCATCTCCAGCCCGGGTTGGATAACGTCAGCCGGGATTTCCACGTTGACCGTCTGGTCCAGGTCGCCCTCCATGATCTCGGTCGGGATGGCCGTGGACTGCGCCCCCACCTCGACCGTGTGCACTTCGGTATCACCATCATGGAAACGGGCGACTACGGGGGGCAGCCCCTCGGAAGTCTCATTTTCGCTGATCACGAACACCCGCAGCAGGGCGCTGCGGTCTGCCACCAGGGGTACCGGATGCTCGAGGTTCTGGACCGCCTGCACCAGGTAGGCCCTGGAACCATCAGTGCCACAGGTCGCCAATCGTCTCAGGTAAATGTCGGTAACCCAGTCGAACAGAACCTGGTTGTCGGGCGGCACGCAAATCGGCGTGTTGTTGGCGTCGATCCGCACCAGGGCGGTCAGGTTGGCCATCGACTCGGGCACCGCGCCCGAAAGCCCCGGGTTACCCGACAGAATCAGTATGTGGAGTTGGCCGGAGCCTCCGAAATCATCGGGGATCCCGCCCTCCAGATGCGGCAAGTTGTAAATGTAGGCCTCGGTCAAGCTGGTAAGCTGCCCGAAACCGGAAGGCAATTCGCCCGAAAAATCGTTGTCCGAAAGCCACAGGATCTGCAGGTTCGTGCCGCTCAGGTCGGGGATTGAACCCGTCAGTTCATTACGCTCCACATCCAACACCCGCAGGTTGCTGAACTGGCCGACCTCTGCCGGCAGCTCGCCCTCAAAGTTGTTGTTATAGAGAGAGAGGTGCTCCAGCTGCGACATCGACCCGACGGGCGAGATACCTCCTGACAGGTTGTTGTTCTCCAGGCGCAGCAATTCGAGGCTCGTCATCCCCGACCAGTCGTCGGGCATCGATCCGACCAGCAAATTGTCGCCCAGATCCAGGTACTCCAGCCTGGACAGTGACCCCCACCCCTCCGGCAGAATTCCACCCACGTTTGCCGAACCGACCTCAAGGCGGCGAAGCTCCGACAAGTTCCCCAGTTCCGCCGGCAGCGGCCCTTTGATCCCGGTATCGGTCAGGTTCAGCCGCTCAAGGTTCGAGATGTTGCCAATCTCCGGCGGAATGGCACCCATGATATCCGTCTCGTCCAGGTCCAGTCGAACCACGGACTGCAAATCACCCAGTTCCGGCGGGATGCGCCCACCCAACGAGGTGTTGTCGAGGCGCAAAACCCGAAGGTTGGCCATGGTGCCCAGCGCCGCGGGAATTGTACCACCGATCCCGTTGTTCCGGAGGTTCAACACCTCCAGTTCGGTCAACTCGGAAACCACGCTGGTCAGGTCGCCCTGGAGGTTGTTGTTTTGCAGCTCCAGGCCAGTTGCCCGGCCCTCGCTGTTTGCGGAGACTCCCGCCCACTCGTCAAGAGGAGCGTCCGTGTTCCACCCGTTTGACTGGAACCAGACGTTGCCGCCCATCGCGTCGTAGAAGTCGCCGAGCACTTCCCGGTCGGAACGCGGCACGCATGTATCGCCGGGTCCGCTCACGCTCTCGACGCCCTCCAGCCAGTCCCTGAAATCGTCGCTGTCGGGCACACAAAGGTCCGTGCCCGAATAGTCCAGGGCGTCCAGACTGAGTTTTGCGAGCGTGACCGGGAGTGCGCCCGCCAGGTCGGGATTACCCGAGAGGTCCAGCGAGGTCAGGTTGCCGAGACGGCCGATCTCCGCAGCCAACCCGCCCGACAGTCCGTTCCCGCTCAGATCGATCCCCGTGACCAGCCCCACATCGTCAGCAGTGATTCCCGTCCAGTCGCCGACACCCGTGAATTCAACCAGCCAGCCCGAGTCGTCCGTCCAGCTCGACCCGTTCGCCTGGCGGTACACCGCGCCGAGGGCGTCGCGGTCGAGCTCGTTGCAGAACACGGCATCGGTGGAATCCAGCACGGACACCGACCAGGCCCGAACTGGCGAGGTCCCCCTCAGGCAAAGGTCGTTGTTGCCTGTCACCAGGAGAATGTCCAATTCCCCCAAATTCGCAACGGAAGTCGGCAGGGGGCCGTCGATGTTGTTGCCCGAAAGATCGATGGTCCTGGCCACCGCCAGGTCTCCGAACTCGTCGGGCAGCGAACCGCCGATGGCGTTGTTGTTCAGGCGCAGGCTACGGATGGCATCCAGCTGTCCGATTTCAGGCGGGATCCGGCCCGTGAGCCCGTTGTCCGAGAGGAGAATCCCCTCGACCCGCACGCCCAGGGCCTGCACCCCAAACCACTGTGCCAGCGCCTCGCTTGAGAGCCAGTTCTGGTTGTTGTCCCATCCGTCGCCCCCCAGCGCGTAGTAGAACGCTTCCAGGGCGTTTCGGTCGGGGTTGCCCGCGACCGTGAAGGAGGCGGATCCCGAAATGCCCGCGACCGAGGCAGAAACAGAGGCAGTCCCCTGGCCCTCTCCCCTGGCCAGTCCCGTTGCACTCACCGACACCACTCCGGGATCGCTGCTGTTCCAGGTGACGGTCTGACCGGTCATCAGGTCGCCGTCCTGGTCGCGCACCACTGCCGTCAGGGTGACGGTCTGGCCCACTACCACCTCGGACGCCTCGGGGCGCACTTCAACGGTGGTGACGACTGGCGTGCCGGGCGGAGGGGGGGGCGGCTCCGTGCCACCATCGCCTCCGCACGCCGCGGCAAGGGAAGTAAGGGAAAGAAGCGCCAGCCAACCAGACAGGCGTCGCGAATCACTGAATCTCACAACAGACATCACGGCCTCCTTGACTTCGGGACAGCTTTAGACTGAAATCCATTGCTGACTACTGAGCAATTTGGGAAATTAGCACATGGCGTCCCTGTAACAACATTCCAGCGCCCCGGCGATGCCAGACGCAGAGAAGCGCTTGCGGGCGTGGCTGATTCCCCTGCTGACGCGGCGAGCGGCCTCGACGGGGTCGTCCAGCACCAGCTCGATCACTTCGGCCAGGCGGTCCGCGTCGCCGCTGGGGAAGAGCCACCCGGTTTCTCCGTCGATCACGATGTCCGGGATCCCGCCGATGTCCGCCCCCACTACCGGGACTTCGTGCGACAGGGCCTCAATCAGCACCACGCCGAGTCCCTCGGTGTCGCCCTTGTCGTCGTAGACCGCGGGCAACACGAATACATCTGCGCGGCGGTAGGCCTCGTGCAGTTCCCGCTCGCCGACCCTGCCCGCGAACCGGACCGAGTTCTCCGCCCCCGCACCGGCGACCGCGGCCTCGATCCTGGGCCGCCAACTTCCTTCCCCGACCACCGTCAGTCGGACCGGTCGCTTTCGCGCCAACTTCGCCACGGCGCGTACCAGAGTTTCGACTCCCTTCCGCTGGACCAGTCTTCCGACGAACAGGATTTCGGCCAGTCCGGCGGGATCCCGATCCCGGCTCGGTCTGGCGGGGGCAGGGGCGTGCCCGGGCAGGATCTCCGCCGGACCGGGAATGCGGATTCCCGCCGGACTGGGGATAACTCGCACCCCGGCCGCGCCAAGCCGCCTCGCCTGTTCAGCCGTGGCTGACGAATTGGCGGTAAGGATGTCCGCGCTCCGGATGGTCCATTTGAGAAACGGCACCAGAACCCTGACCCTGGAAACCACCCACCGGATTTCGACCGAATAGAAGCTGGACACAACGCCGATCTTGCCGCCCGAAAACCAACGAGCGGCCGCGCCGAACAGACCGTTCGGCATGGGCCAGTGCACGTGCACCACATCCACCCCCGCACGGGCGATCCGCCACGCGGCAACGAGCCCGCCCAGCGCGAACCCCGGCAGCAGGACGGCATACCAGGGTTTGCTCCTCAACCGGTCCGGTGCGGTCTCGTCGTGGGTGAGGGTTTCCCACGCTGCCGGCGCATACCTGAAACGCCGCACCGGGATGCCGCGCCAGCGTCCGTCGCCGCCGCCCTTGTAGGCAGGTGCCCACACCGATACCCGGATGCCGCGCTCCGCCTGGGCCAGGAGCAGTTCTCCGAGCCAGGGTGTGATGACGTCGCCGTCGTGTCTGGGGAACGCGGTTACCATGTGCGCAACCCGGAGGGGCTGCCGGGAATCGGTCACGGTGGCGTGCGCGGGTCAGTCACGCGCACGACCCTCTGGGTCGGTACCGCGTGGTCTCCGATCGACCCCGGCACGGCCCAGCCGTTCAATTTCCGCCCTGAGATGCGCGATCTGCTCGGACAGGATCCCGAAACCGGCGAGCACCACCCCCACGATGGCCGAACCGATGGCCAGCCAGAGCAACGGACGGAGACCGAACGAAGGTTCGTAGTAGGAGAACCCCAGGGCCGCATGCACGAAACGCAGGTAGACCGCCACGGCCCCGGCCACGGCTCCGATTCCGACCAGGGCCATCCCCGATGCCCCGAACAGCAACAGCGGCTTGCGAGAAAAGAACAACAGAAAACCCACCGAGACCAGGTCCATGAGGCCCACCACAACGCGCCACAGCCCGGTGTATTTCGATACGCCTGCCCGCCTCGGGTAGATGGGGATGTCGATCTCCGTGGCGCTGGCCCCGCGGGCCCAGGCCATCACCACGAAAAAGCGGTGCCAGTCGTGCCGGAGAACCAGACCGTCCAGGATCTTCCGGTCGAAGGCCTTCATGCCCGAGTTCAGTTCGCGCACGGGCACCCGGAACACCAGGCGCGACAGGCCGTTGTAGATGTTGGAGACCAGGGGTTTCTGGTATTTCCCCACCCGGCGGCCGGTGACGATGTCCCATCCCTCGTCCATCTTCTCCAGGAACCGGGGGATCTCGGTCGGCGAATGCTGCAGATCGGCATCAAACAGGATGATGCGACGATGCGACGCCACCTCCACGCCCGTCATCATGGCCTCGGTCTTGCCCAAGTTGCGCGGGTGCGAAACCACCCGGAACCGCGGCCAGTCGGCGGCCTCCGTCCTGGCCTTCTCGGCGGTTCCGTCGGTCGACCCGTCATCGACCAGAACCACCTCCCCGTCCAACTCCAATTCGGCGAACGCCTCCCTGAGCTCGCGGACCAGGTCGGGCACCACCGGTTCTTCGTTGAACGCGGGCACAACAACGGTGAAGTCGGTGTGTCTGGACTGAGGCTTCATCCTTGACTCCTCATCAGTGGCCCCCTCGTTACGAATCATCCCGGGTGCTGCCCATCAACGGCGGGCGGCGACCGGTGCCGGAAACCGCCATAAGCGTCGACACCGTGATCAGTTCCGTTAACGTCATCCAGACCCGGGTGGCCAGAGCAAGGGCCGCGGCCGGTGCCAAACCAATTTGCTGTGTCAGGAGCAGGACAAGGCTGCCGTCGCGCACGCCCACCCCCGCCGGTGCCAGGAAGACTACGAAACCGACCGCGTGGGCGGCAGCGAAGGCGGTCACGGCCAGCTCCAGTTCAATTTGAATGCCCACGCCGTTCGCCAGCAGCCAGAACGCTGTTCCCCGGCCCAGCCAAACCACGAGTTGGGCACCCATCCAGTAAAGGCCCCGCGGGCCGGCGGCGGGTTCCAGCGACGCGGCGGTCGGTTCATCTCCCCCACTTTCGGCCTGCGCCTTCGCCCTTTGGATAAGCCGGCGCGACACTGCCCGGAATACCGACGGGACCGAGGCCACCGCCACACCCGCACCGACCGCCGCGACTGCCCATGGCGCCCAGGGCCGGAGTACGTCCGGCCCCGTGAAGAACACGGTGATTCCGACCAGAAACGCGGTTAACACCGAAGCGACGTGGGTCAGTACGGCGGCGGCCGAAGAAAGAGCAACCGACACGCCTTTTTCCGCCCCCAGAACCGCTAACCCGGCAAAGTGCCACAGCCCCCCCGGCAGGTACCGGGCCAGGTTGCCCGCACCAAACAGGGCTAGCCCCTCCAGAATCCCCAGCCGCGGCCCGCCCAGGTCTGCGATGGCCTGACGCCACAAGAACATGGCGATAATGTCGGAGGCGCTTAGCAGTACCAGGGCCAGGGCCAGTTCGCCCGGGCGCGGCGGCCCGAGTTCGTTGCGCAGGTCGGCGATGTCGCTGGCCGTAATGCCGAGTCGGTCGACCGCGAACCAGGCGGCCGCCAGCAAGAGCACCACCATGGCGACCCTGATTGACGCTCGGTGTCTGGCTACAAACCCTCTCAGCCTCCGGGCTTCACTCAGAGGGCAACCCCGAAGCCCCGGCGGACTCGGAAACAACAGGCCTCCTCCGGCGGCGGAATCCGGCCAAGCCAGCGGCCGCGGCCAGACCCGAAAGCGTGGCAAGACTGACGCCCGTGGCAACCGCCATCGTGGTCGACTCATACCACATCACCACCTCGGACACACCGGCGCCCACGGGCACCGCCCTGAGCGCGTGGTATGCACGCAGAACGGGCTGGTCCCGACCATTCACTCGGGCCCTCCACCACGGGTACCAATTGTCCGCAACCACCAGCAGGGCGGGGCGGTCGGACTCAACGTCGAGCACGATTCGGTCCGGGCCCCGTTCCTGCCAGGTAACCGCCCCGGTGACAGGCCCCCCGTCCAGGTCCACGGGTGGGGGACCCGCCAGAACGACCTCGCCGGCGGGGTCGAAATCGGTCGAGAGCATGTAGTCCACGGCCTCCCCGTCGCTCTTCACCACCGCGTTCGCGAGGAGCCTGGCCCTGGCCAGGGCGGGCAGCTGCAAAACCGTCTCATAAGGGGACCCGTCCGCGGTTTCCGTGCGGCTCACTATGCCCTGGTCCCCGGAGTTACCCAACTGGTGATCGGGCCAGAGCAGGTACTTGATATTCAGGAGCCGGCCAATCGACTGCGAACTCAACAGGTTGGCGGGTCTCCCGGATCCCTCCATCCCGGCCAGCTCCCTGTAGTAGGCCAGATCGTTGGGGTGGTTGCCCCCGGCCAGCTCGATTCCGTGGAGCGCCGGCATCAGGTCCTGGCCTCCGCCGCGCAGAGACAGCATGCGGTAGGGTTCGCCGCCGCCCAACTGGCGTTCCCGCTCCAGCACCTGGCGCGTGTTCGCGTCGGGCGCGGCCCAGGACCCGTGGTCCATCATCTGAATGAAAGGCCGGTTGATCCGGAAGCCGTCAACCACGATGATGGTCAGTACGGCAACCGCGAACACTCCGGGCGATACCCGCGTCCTGGATCTGGCCCATACCAGGCCCGCCACCACGGCCGCAAGGAAGGCCGCAATCCAGGCACCGGTTTCGATGTGCGGCTGCGCCGCGGCCAGTCGGATTTCGCGCCCGGGAGTCAGGCCAAAAACCGCCGTGAACAGGTCGGTGAGAACGCCCGCCGAGGCGAGGGCGGCCACAACCACCATCAACCCCCCGCCCAACAGAGCCGTGCGCACCATGGCACGGTCTTCCCGGCGGTCGGGGCCGGGGTCGGCGGGATTCGCCTCGCGCCGGGCCAGCACCCGGTCCAGGCCCAACCCCGCCAACGTACAGACCGCGAACCCGAACAGGAACATGATCATGGACGGCGCGCGGAACAGGTTGATGCCGGGCACCACCTCGTAGATCGCAATCCAGACGAAGGTGTTGTCTCCCAGGGCGAACAACAGGGCGAGCGCGGCGAGGCCGGCGAAAAACCAGTGAAGATCCCTGCGCGCCCGGCGGGCGACCGATCCGAACAGAGCCACGGCGGCCAGGAGCATCGCGACAATTCCCACATACTCGGCGTTGAGCTTGAAGAGATTGCGGCCCCAGTAAGTGCCCCTCGTCCACTCTGCGTTCGGGACATCGTACCCGACGAATTCGGGCACCACGAGGCCCGCGGTTTCTTCCCAGTGGAGGTTCCAGGAAGAGGACCAGTCGCGGGCGGCCATGCCCTCCGCGTCGGACTGCGCCAGCCGCCGCGACATTGTGGTTATGTGCTCAAAGGCCGGTGCCAGCTGGGGACCCGCAATCGCCGCTCCCGTCACCGCCGCGCCCATGAACAACCCGAAACGGCGCGCGGCCCGGGCTCCCGGGCGGCCCCGAACTCCCGCTGA
Organism: Gemmatimonadota bacterium; assembly: GCA_021295785.1. Taxonomy (GTDB): domain Bacteria; phylum Gemmatimonadota; class Gemmatimonadetes; order Palauibacterales; family Palauibacteraceae; genus Palauibacter. The sequence continues at coordinate 62,064 of JAGWBR010000004.1, read as the reverse complement.
ACCGGCCTCCGGGCGCGCTTCGGCCCGGTGAACCTGAACGGTGCGGAAAATCGCATACGCCCCCGCACCACAGAACAGGAAGAACGCCATCTGGAAGTGGGGGCTCAGAATGGCTGCCGCCACGGTCAGGGCAATGCCCGCGAAGGCGGCCGGCCCCGCGCGCGCAAAATGGCGCTCGGTCATCCAGAAAAGCAGGGGCGTCAGCGACGCGACGATCATCTTCCCGTCGTGCCCGGCGAAAGTCAGGCTCACGAAAACCGGCGCGAGCATGTAAGCAGTCCCGGCCAGCAGGGCGGCGGGCCTTGACACGCGGAGGCACCGCATCCAGCCATACATGAGCGGACCGGCCGCGGCCACGTGCAGGATCAGCTTCCACCCGACCGCGCGGTGCAGGTCCATGGTCAGCGACAGCAACAGCGACGGCGGATAAATGGCAGGCCCGGCGCTGCTCGCCTCCAGATACGGTACGCCCCCCAGTACTTCCGGCTGCCACCGCGGGAGCCGGCCCAGTTCCAGGACCGCATCGTGGAACAGGGCCCTGCCCACGTAACCCAGGAGCGCATCGGTGCCGTAGATCATCTGCCCCGCCCCCCCGAACACAAACGGGAAGAACAGCACCAGCGCGATTCCGGCATGGAAAACCGGCGGCAACCAGCCGGGAAACCGTTTGGCGTGGTTGGCGCCGGTGGCCACGGTGTCTATATGTTTGCGATTCGCCAATTTTCTGGTTGCAATGTCTCCGAAGGAACTATTTCAATGATCAAGCGTCTTCCGAACCACTCTTCCGTGACTTCAGTCCCGCGGGCAGATTTCTCAGGAATCTACCGCTTGTTGATCGCCGCAATCGCCGCTACCGGGCTGGTGGCCTGCAGCGACTCCGAACCCCCGGTCGGCCCTCCCCCGCCCCCTCCCCCGGATGCAGAGGAGGGTGAAGTCTTCATCGACGACTTCTCCGAGGGTCTGGACTGGCAGCCGTTTCTGGGGTCTCTCACCACGGCTCTTGAGATCGACGAGTCAGGGGGCCGCGGGGGCACCTCGGCCCTGAGGTTTACCGTGCCCCATCCCGACCAGGGGTGGACGGGCGGCGCATTCGTGGCCAATCCGGGGCGTGACCTGTCCGGCTACAATGCACTCAGTTTCTGGGTCAAGGGCGCGAGCGCGGCCACCATCAACGCTGTCGGTTTCGGAAACGACAATACCGGCAACTCGATCTACGATGTCGAGGTCGTCGGTGGCGTAGGCATCGGTACCGACTGGACCCAGGTACTTCTGGGCATGCCGGATCCGTCTGTGATGACCGCCGAACAGGGAATGTTTTTCTTCGCCGAAGCCGGCGAGGGCCAGGCCAATACGATTTGGATAGACGACATGCAGTATGTCTCCTCCAACGAAATCGGTGCTCCCGCCGGCGCCATGGCGGTCATGAACGTGACGGGCGAGCCGGGAGGCACGGCTGAGGTGGCCGGCACGGTTGTGAACTTCAGCGGCAGTCCCCACGTGATAGGGGTCAAGCCGTCCTACTTCGTTTTTTCGTCCTCCGACGAGTCCGTCGCCACCGTTAGCGACGCCGGGGTGATCACGTTTGTCGCCAGCGGGACCGCCACCATCTCGGCCACCCTGGCCGGCGCGGCGGTCGGCGGAGAGGTGACCGTCGTGGTCCAGGGAGCGCCCGACGCGGCCGCACCTACGCCCACCGCTCCGGCAGACAGCGTTATCTCGCTGTTCAGCGACGCCTACGATGACGTGATGGTCGACACATGGTCGGCGGACTGGGATCAGGCCGACGTCGAGGACATCATGATCGGAGACGACGCCGTCAAGAAGTACTCGAACCTCGTGTACGCGGGCATCGAATTCACGTCTTCGGTCATCGATGCCACCGACATGGAAGTGTTCCATTTCGACATGTTCACCAACGACAACACCGCTGACCCGGCCGTCTTCAAGGTCAAGCTCGTCGATTTCGGCGACAACGGTGTGTGGGACGGCGGCGGCGACGATTCCGAGCACCTCGTCACGTTCACCGCGGCCGACGGGCTCGCTTCGGGTCAGTGGGTCGGCTTCGACATCATGCTCGACGGCCTGACCGATCTGGCAGGCCGAGCCCACTTGGCGCAGCTGCTCTTCGAGGGCGACCCGAACACGGTCTACATCGACAACATCTACTTCCGCGATACCGAGGGCGGCACCGCACCTGGCGACGTGTTCGTCGACGAGCTCGCCGAGGGGATCGACTTCCAGTTCTTCGGCGGCCAGACCGGTGCCATGGAAGTTGACGCCACCGGCGGAGTCGACGGCTCGGCGGCGCTCAAGTTCACCGTTCCCGGCGATGGCTGGGTCGGCGGTGCCTTCGTAGCGTCAGAAGAAAGAGACATGTCGGCGTATTCGGCCATCGCTTTCTCGGCCAGGGCCACCACGGCAGCCAGCATCAACGCCGTCGGCTTCGGTGTGGACAACCTCAATCCCTCCGTCAACATCAGCGAGGTTGAGGGCGGTGTTCCAGTCGGGACGGTATGGGGAGACTTCTGGATGGTAGTTTCCGACCCGTCGCGGCTGACCGCGGAGGACGGGATCTTCCACATTGCCGAGGGCTCCGAGGGTGCCGATAACACATTCTGGTTCGACAACATCCGTTACGTGGATGATGTCGCTGGCAGCAACCCGCGGCCCAAGATGGGTGTGGTTGATCTGGACTGCAATCCGGAGGGAACCGGGCACACGGTTGGCCATGTAATCGAGTGGGACTTGAACGGAGAAAAACAAACCACAACCGTGGCGTCAGGTTACTTCGGCTATGCCTCGAACAATGAGTCCGTGGCCACGGTAGACGAGAACGGTCTGATCACATGCGTCGCGCCTGGCACCGCAGCCATCACGGCCACCTTCATGGGAGTGGACGTGGCAGGTCAGGCAAACGTGACCGTGACCGCATCGACGCAGCCGGACGAGCTGGCGCCGACCCCCACCGAAGACGCGGCAGACGTGATTTCCTTGTACAGCGATTCGTACGATGATGTCACGGTGGACACGTGGTCGGCGGGCTGGGACAACGCGGACCATGAGGAGTTCTCGCTCATGGGCGAGAGCATGCACAAGTACACCAACCTGCACTACGCGGGCATCGAATTCACGACTTTTGTCATTGATGCATCTGGAATGACTCATTTCCACACGCACTTCTGGACCCCGGACAACACCGAGAACGCCGAGTTCTCCATCAAGCTGGTGGACTTCGGGCCAGACGGAGCTTTCGGTGGCGGAGACGATACCGAGTCATCCGTATCTGTGAAGGCCGACACGGACCCGGCCATCGAGACGGGCGCCTGGATCACTCTGGAGTTCGAGCTCAGCGCGTTCGAGGGGCTCGCCGGAACCGAACATCTGGCCCAGATAGTCATCGAGAGCGTGCCGGGCACCGGTTTGCCGAATACGGTGTTCCTCGACAACATCTACTTTGTGAACAAGGACGGTAATTGACCGGTCGTACCTTGGGGGTGGCCGGTGCCGGGTGTTTGACGGGCCTGTTTGCGTGGGCCTGTTCGGACGCCGCGGCACCGGCATCGGGCGCCCTGATTTGGCAGGACGAGTTCGAGGGGCCGGCCGGGCAGCTGCCCGACGCTGACAAATGGGTGTTTGACCTCGGCACCGACTGGGGCAACGCCCAACTCGAATTCACGACCGACCGGGCCTTGAACGTTTCGCTGGACGGTGAGGGCAATCTCGCAATCACCGCCCGGCGCGAACGGTACATGGACCGCGATTACACATCCGGGCGCATCAAAACTCTCGGAAGGTTCCAACAGGAACGCGGGCGGTTTGAGGCCCGGATCAAGGTGCCCGTGGGTCAGGGCATGTGGCCTGCCTTCTGGATGCTGGGGGGCGACTTTCCCAACATCGGTTGGCCGGCCTGCGGCGAAATCGACATCATGGAGTTTCGCGGGCAGGAGCCGAACATCGTGCACGGGAGCCTGCACGGGCCCGGTTATTCGGCCGGTCAGGCCAGCTCCACCCGGTTTGTGCTGCCCGGCGGCGGTTTCCACGAAGATTTCCACACGTTCGCCGTGGAGTGGTCCCAAGATCGCATTGAGTGGTTCGTGGACGGAGAACTCTACAAGTCGGTGGGTCCGGGCGACCTGACCGGCGAGTGGGTGTTCGACAAGCCGTTCTTTATTCTCCTGAACCTGGCAATAGGCGGGCATTTTGTCGGTCCGCCCAACCCGGACACCGTGTTCCCGCAGAGCTTGCTTGTGGACTGGGTCAGGGTGTGGTCTCCATAACGGGCGACCCCACACCCACGTCCGTGACATGACAGATTCCGGGCAGCAGGCCACGCTGCCCGCCGACCGGGTGCCTCGGGCCCACAAGGTCCTTTACGGCATCGGCGGATTCGTAAACAACACGCTCGCCGCGGCCAGCGGCGGGATGTTGATTGTTCTCAACCTGGGTCTGGGAATGAACCCGGCCCTGGTCGGATTGCTGGGCTCGTTGCCCCGGCTCACCGACGCGATAACCGACCCGATCATGGGGCACGTGTCCGACCGGACCCGGAGCCGGTGGGGGCGGCGGCGGCCTTATTTGTTTGCGGGCGCAATCGCGGCGGGCGTGATCTTCGCCCTGCTCTGGCAGTTCCCGGGAGGCCAGTCAGAGGGGTTTTACTACTGGTGGTTCCTGGTCGGCCTGATTGTGTTTTTCATGGCCTACACAGTGTTCGCCACGCCGTGGGTCGCGCTGGGCTATGAACTGACGCCCGACTTTCACGAGCGCACCCGCCTGATGGCCGTGCAGAACTGGATCTCACAGTTCGCCTACATTCTGGCGCCCTGGTACCTGGCGTTCATGTACAACGAACGCATTTTCAGCGATGTGGTGGCCGGCGCGCGGTGGCTTGCAATCCTGGTGGGAGTTGCCACGATCGGGTTTGGCGTGCTCCCCGCCATCTTCCTGCGAGAACGGTTCAAAGACACCGCCAAGGACCCCGGGGGCGGAGGGGTCGGGGCGTTTGTCAGGGGCGTTCTGGCCACGGTGAAGTTCAAGCCGTTCCTGCTGCTGTGTCTGGCTACGTTTCTGGTGTTCAACGGCTTCATCATGATTGCCGCGTTTCAGACCTACGTGCTCATCTACTATGTCGCCGGCGGGGACCAGACCGCGGGGGCGTACTGGGCCGGATGGTCGGGCACGGTCGGCGTGATCGCCACCATGGCTTTCGTGATTCCCCTGGTTAACCGCCTGGGGACGAGCATCGGGAAGCGGGGTGCGTTCTTCGTAGCAACCGGAATCGCGGTCGTCGGTTACTGCATGAAGTGGTTCTGCCTGACTCCCGCGGCTCCCTGGCTGTCGCTGCTGCCGGCCCCGTTCATGGCGTTCGCTCTGGGCGGCCTGTTCACCCTGATGCCGTCGATGGTGGCCGATGTGGTAGACGTGGACGAGGTCTCCACGCACTCCCGGCGGGAGGGAATGTTCGGGTCGATCTTCTGGTGGGTGGTGAAGCTGGGTCAGGCGCTGGCCCTGGCGCTCGGGGGGTTCATGTTGAACTGGACGGGGTTCGACGTTGACCTCGGAAGCGGCCAACTGGAGTCGGCCATCACTTACATGCGAGCCCTTGACGCTTTCGTGCCGGCGGTTTTCTCGGCCATCGCGATTTGGGCGGTGTGGAAGTACCCCATTACCGAGAAAACCGCCGGCGCGACCCGGGCCATTCTCGAAGCCCGTCGCGGAGCCGCCTGACGCCCTGCCCCTGGCCGCAGCCCGGCCGGGGGGCCTGAGCGACCCTGCCCTCCGGCAGGCTCAGAAGATGTGTGTGAACTCGAAGTCCAGCACCAGTTGGCCCAGCGGGCCGCTGTGTTCCACGGTTCCTGACATGGTGGTCCCCACGACGGTGCCGCTGAACCGGTGAGTGCTTGTGCTGAAGTTGATATCGGGGGGACTGTAGTTCCCCGCAATCGCACCCAGCCGGGGGGCACCAAACCCGGGGAGCGAAGCAATTCCCCCCACCGTTGATCCGGAGATCTCCAGGTTCAGGGCACCAGTCCAGACCTGTCCCGTATTCACGTCGGTCAGGGTACCTTCCCACCGCCCGTCGATGTCCGGTCCCGTGATCCCGCCGCACGCACCGGCCACCGCAGTGGTCACGGCCAGTGCCGCCACCGTCAAGAAACGTCGGTTGATCACGCTGCTACCCCTGAATTGTGTTTGATCCCAGTCGCCGTGCCGGAGATGGTTGTGAGCCCGTAACCCGTGGGTAGAAGTTCCTCCGCGGGTTCATTGCAGGCAATATCGGTGGCCGGCCACGGACGGGGCAGTTTGCCGGTGAACGGCGTCCGCCCGAACAACGCGTTTGCCACGCCCTCGCCCTGCGAGCCGGGCAACCAGGCCGCCACAAACGCATCCGACGCCGCCATTTCTTCGTTGACCACCAACGGCCGCCCCGAAACCAGGACTGTCACCACCGGCACGCCGAGCGACGACGCCCGCTGGATTGCCTCCAGGTCTTCGGGGTGCAGTCTTGACAACGAAAGTGTGTCGCCGTAGGGCTCCAGGGCACCCGGGCCGTGCCCGCCGGGATCGACCTCGTCGACCAGTTCTCCATACTTGCGCTCAAGTTCGGATTCACCCGATCGGGCGTACGTGGGGCCGCCGCCGGTCACTATCTCTGACTGCATCCAGTCCCGAATGTCTCCCATGCCCTCGGCGTAGGGCTGTTCTCCCACAACCACCACAGCGCAGTCAAATCCGTGGTCTCCCTTTCCGGGAGCGGCGAGTTCCTTGAGCTCGTCCGCCGTGAGCAGCTTCGCCCCCGGAGCCATGTCCCTTACGCCCTCCCAGATCGAAGTGCCGCCCTTGATCTTCTCGTTGCCGATCACGCCCTGCCACTCGACGGTGAAGCCGCCGCACAGGCTGCCCCGGTCGTCCGCGTTTCGCCCGGTCACCAATACCCGCGCCGAGGAGTCAAGCGGCAACACCGGGGAGCTCGCATCATCGGCCGGGCCGTTCTTCAGCAGAACCAGCGACCGGCTCACGGCCTCGCGGGCCACCGCCCGGTGCGCCGCGCAACCGAAGTCTTCGTTCCCAGTGGCCGGGCGGTCAAGCGGCCGCGGACGGTCGAAGAGTCCGATCTGTTCCTTCACGCTGAGAATCCGCCGCACCGCGTCGTCGATCCGCTCCACCGGGATACGTCCGGCTCCGGTCTGCCGCACAACCACCTCGATGAACTCCCGCCATCGCTCGGGCACCATGAACAGGTCGATGCCGGCGTTGACGCAGGCGACCACGGCTTCGTCCAGGTCGGGATCAACGTGCAGGACGCCGTTCCAGTCGGACACCACGAATCCGGCGAAGCCGAATTCGCCCTTGAGCACATCCGTGATCAGCTTCCGGTGGGCGTGGCAGGGTGTGCCGCGGATTGAACTCAGCGATACCATTACAGCAAGGGCACCGGCGTCCAGCGCAGGTCCGTACGGTGCCAGGTGCATCCGCCGAAACCCGGGGTCGTCGAGTTCGCGGTCGCAGTCCCCCTGATCGACTCCTCCCGTGGTGGCCCCGTCCCCCGCCCAGTGTTTCGCGCAGGCCAGGATTCCATCGCCCCCGAACTCCGATCCCCGCAGACCCTCGACGATGGCCCCGCTCAAGACCCCCACGAGCCGGGGATCGACGGACATACTCTCGTAGGTGCGTCCCCACCTGTCGTCTTCCGCCACGGCCAGCGTGGGCGCAAACGTCCAGTCCACCCCCGTTGCCAGCACTTCGCGGGCGGTCACCCGGCCGATCCGCCGCATGAGGTCGGGACTGCCCGCCGCGCCCAACCCGATGTTGTGGGGAAACACCACCGCGCCGAGCACGTTGTTGTGCCCGTGCACTGCATCCACCCCGTACAACACTGGCACGGCCGGCTGTCCGTCGTCGCGCGGGGCCGTTGAGGCTTCCCAGTACCGATCGTTCATCCGCGCCCAGTCGACCGGACGGTTCTGGCCCGGGCAGGATCCGGCTCCGCTCAATACCGACCCGACACCGAACATTCCCACTTCGGCCGGCGTAGCGTGCAACCGCTCCGGCTGGGTCATCTGGGCGGCCTTCCGGGCAAGGGTCATGCGGCTCAGAATCCCCTCCACCCGGTCGGACGCCCTTGGGAGGTGGCCCTCCCCGCTCGCCTCCTGTGTCACAAGACCTCTCTCCCGTGCCACGAGTCCCCCCCCTGCATCACATGGAGAAGTGGAGGTAGGTGCGGACCTCCCACTCGCTGCCTTTCGGACCTGCCTGCCCGGGCTCGCACACCAGGAAACCGTCGCTGTCGGTGACGGGTTTGGGGCAGTAGCGCGGCGAATACTGGTCCAGCGAGCGCCACGTCGCCCTGATCCCCAAACGACTGCCGGGCAAGTCGGCGAACCACTGCGGCAGTCCGATCGAATAGGAGATGTCGCCCATCAGCTGGAGGGGGAACGTGAGGTTGAAGTCGCGGTGGTAGTCGTACGGACCCCAGTCATTGATGCGGGCGTAGGTCTCCAGCTTGAGGGGACCGCTCAGGGCCCTGACTTCGGCCCCGTGCCGCCTCACCAAGCGGTTGTTCTCGCCATTTGGCTCGCCCGTGCCCGTGTAGAGGTTGGCGATTATCCCTCTGCCCCTCTGTCCCTTGGAAATCAAACGCGCCCTGACTTCCCAGATGTCCCGGGGACCGGGCGCGCCCGGAAACGCGAAGGGGGTTCGGCCGTCGGCGAGGATTCCGATCGAGGCGTCTTGCGTGGTGGGGAAGCTCTTGTACACGAACGAGAACAGCGCCGCGAACGGAGCGTCTTCCCTTACGTCGCTGTCCCAGGTGTGGAGCCAGGTGGCGGGAGTTGGGTCGTACCCGAGCAGGAACTCCAGGGCGCGAGTCTCGCGGCTCCAGGCCCGGACGGCGAACGGATCGTCGATGACGTTGCGCGGACGGACGCCCGCGTCTCCGGGAATTGGTCCCACGACGGGCCTCTGCCACAGCAAATTGGGTGCTACCTCCCAGTTCCCGAACTTCAGGGCAACCCCGGACAGCACGTTCATCTGGTTGCCCATGTTGCTGTCGCGAACCCACCAGCCCGTGAAGGTCTGCGTCTGGGTTGGTCCGCCGTCGGCGACCAGGCCCATCGAGGCGCCCTGCAGGTACCAGTTCCAGCGCCCCTTGGCGACCGAGACCTTGGCCTTCACGCCGAAAGCATCGCTTGCCTCGATCGCGTCGCGAAAGACCTCGTAGGACCCCGATTCGCCGTTCACGACCTGGTAGGTCTCACCTTTCTTGGTGGATCCCGACCAGATCCCGCCGGCTTCGAGCACCGCCGGACCCATGGTCTTTTCAACGTGCACGGTCGCCTTGCGGGTCGGCGGCAGCGGAATGGCGAACGAGCTGCTGACGGCCGACTGCTGGGCCATGTCTTCCTGAAATACCACGGCGGCCGTGGTGCCGCCCCCGATGCTCCGCTGGAGTTTGGCAATCACCATCGGGTTGGCACCCCACCACAGACTCGGCCCCATCGCCACCTTCAGACCGCTCAGCATGCGTTTCCCTTCAACCTCGACGCCGATGGGGGCCATGCCGTTGTAGATGTCGATGTTGGGGCCGTAGTTGGCTTCTCTGTAGAGGTTGAAGAAGTCGCCCTCATAGCCCCAGTGATAGTGCCCGGTGCGGTAGAACCCGTTGAGCCGGAACCACTCGTCGTCCCAGGCAAGGCTCGCCTGATAGACCTTGACGCGTTCGATGTCGTTGAGCCGGAGTCTCGCGCCGGTCACCGTCTCGACCGTCTGCTGCCGGCCCCGGTTTTCGTAGAAGATCTCGTCGATCGGATTCTCCGCGACGTTCCCGATGGCGTTGACGACTATCTCGCCCTCCGCCCCCCCGACGGGACGAACCTTGATTCCCCCGTAGAAGGACTGCATCTGGTCGAATCCCTGAAAACTGGGATAGCCCGTTGCGACGGCCGGCTTGGCGTCGGAAGTGCTGATCAGGTCGCCGCCCGTCTGGATCGTCTCGAATTCGCCCCTGACGTGGCTGACCTCGAACCGATTGCTCTCGGGCGAACCGCGGGCGGCCAGGTCCCCGCGGGCCTGGAGCACGGCGAACTCCGGGTCAATCGATTCAAAGTGCACCGCTATCTCCGCCATGCCCACACCTGAATCGTAGGCTCCCATCTCGTACACATCGCGAAGGGCGTAGAACGCGGCGCGCGGATACAGCTCGTAAAGGCCGTTCCGGTCGGTGGGACCCTTGGCGACGATGCCCCACCACTCTTCGTTCATGTTGTTGCCGCCCGCGATGAAATCCTCCGGATAGGCGGCGTTGGACCATGATGCGTTTGTGTCCTGGACGTCGAGGTTGTCTTCCTGCCCGAACTTCCACCACCCGTCGGTCCACTGGAACGTGAGCCCGCCGATGGCGTTTCCGACACCGCCCTTGCCGGCCGACTGTTCGTAGATCTCGCGCCATTGATCGACTAGGATCGTGGCCTGCGTCAGCTGGTCCTCGCGCATGTGGCGGGCGTGCCAGGCGTCGGCACCGAATTCGGTGAACATGACCGGGATGCCGAGCTTCTCGTCGACCTCTTCAAACAGGTCCCTGAACGATGCACCGCGATAGACGTTGGAGCCGAGCACGTCCAGGCTGGACGCCTCTTCGGCGATCAGGTCGATGTACTGGAGGTCGCCGTTCGCGAATCCGACGGGGCGGCCGGGGTCGAGTGCCTTGACGAGGCTGGCCGCTTCGCCGACCAGCGAATAAAGGTGCCGGGCGCGGGCGTTGTCCATCTGGTCGACCGGAAGGTCTTCGGTCTCCGGAGTCGTCCAGACCAGACCGTAGTTGTTCTCGTTTCCGAGCAGCCACATCAACACGCCGGGCGTTCCGTCGAATTCGCGAATCAGGGCATCGATTTCGGCGAGGACCTGGCCGCGTTCAGCCGGATCGGAGTAATTGGTGTTTGGCCTGAACACACCGTCCACGGTGAGCCCGTAACGGCCCAGCGGATGGTTGACCACGGAGAAGATCCCGTGCTTCTCGTAAATGTACCTGACCCAGCGGGGCGGGATGCCCGCGTAGATGCGGATGGTGTTGACACCCATGGTGCGGGCGAGGCCCATCTCGCGGTCGAGCGCCGCCTCGATCAGGTCATCGGGTTCTGCCCAGAAGTTGTACGAATAAGTAGTGCCGATCGGGAAGTAATCCCAGTTGATCCCCTGGACCATGAAGTCTTCGCCGTCCACCTGAAGCCGATGACCCGATGCGTCCTTCACAACCTCGACACGCGGCACGTGATCCTGGCCGTCGAGTTGGCCTGGGCCGATCCCGGTGGCGTGGGCCAGCGCCAGGGCCACAACGAGAAATGCCCGCTGAAAAGCCGGTCGTCTGGGCGCGCTTGTGGGGTTCATGCCGCGGTCTCCTCGGGTTGTCCCTCAGGTTGTCCGTTGAGGGTTCTTGTTGAAGGCTTGCGGTGGCGGTGGGAATCGGTGCTGTCGCTGTCGCGGGGCAACTTACCCACTTACACCGATCGGAGTTGGCCGTGTGTGGGTTTTTTGTAACCGACCGGCGATCCGGAGGGTGCCCCCCGGGCGGCAGGGATGGCGGGCGATCACCTGAGCGCCGCCAGCAAATCGGGCAACGGCATCGTGTTGAGCACATCTCCCGCGGTGAGTCCGGCCCTGCGTGCCTGGTCAATACCGTGCCGGATCAGACCGAGCTCGGTCGGCCGGTGAGCGTCCGTGTTGACCACTACCGGAACTCCCGTTTCGCGGGCGAGGGCCAGGTGTTCGTCCCGCAGGTCGAGCCTGCGGGGGTTCGCATTGGCCTCCACCGCCACACCGAATTCGGCGCACGCGGCCAGAACCTCGGTTACGTCGATGTCGATGGGAGGGCGCCGACCTACCAGTCTGCCGGTCATGTGGCCGAAGATCCTGGCCCGCGGGTGCCCGACCGCCCTGAGGACTCGCCTTGTCTGCTCGGCGGGGGGGAGCCCGAAATGGGAATGGACCGAGATGATGACGATATCCAGCTCGGCTAGCATTTCGTCTGCCAGATCGAGCTCCCCCGTGCGGAGGATGTCTACCTCCATCCCGCGCAGGATTCGGATTTGCGGGTGCGCGGCCTGGACCTGCTCGATCTCGACGAACTGTTGGCCGAGTCGCTTCTCGTCGAGCCCCTGGACCATGGCGAGGGCCGGCGAGTGGTCGGTGATCGCCATGTACTCGTAACCGCGGCGGGCGCAGGCCGCGACCATTTCTTCGATCGAGGCACGGCCGTCGGACCACGTGCTGTGCATGTGGATGTCGCCGCGTATGTGGTTCGTTTCGATGAGCCGGGGCAGCGCGTCGCTGGCGGCGGCTTCTACCTCTCCCCTCCCTTCGCGCAGTTCCGGGGGAATCCAGGCCAGGCCCGCGCGGCGGTACACCTCTTCCTCGGTCGTTGCCCCGCCGGAGACCGTGATCTGCTCCAAGTGCGTTGCGGATCCGGTCAATTCGACCCAGGCGGATCCCCACTGCGTTTCGGCCACCACATGGACCTCGACGGGCAGCCGGCTCCGAAGAACCCCGGCGGCCGAATCTGCTCCGCCCCGGGTGCCCCGCGCCGCGGGAAAACCGGCCAGAATATCCGCCGCTCCCGGAGGAGTCGCGCCCGCCCCGGCCGGGTTCGCGCGGGTCTGGGCCAGCACTACCACCTTGTCGACTGTTTCGGTGCGCCGCCGGGCGTCGCCAGCCGGTTCCGCCCTCTCGATGCCCGGCCACCCGCGCACATGCTCCAGCAGCGGCACCACCAGCTCGTCTGCCGTGGCAGTCTGAAACCGAACACCCCCCGACCGGGCACGCTGTATCCAGGCGAGTATGGCGTCTTGCGTCTTGGCGCCGAATCCCGCCATTTCGGCCACGGCGCCAGCACTCGCCGCCTCCTCCAGGTCGTCGATCGACTCGACACCCAGTTCCTCCCAGAGCCGCCGAACCTTCCTGGTGCCGAGGCCGGGAATGCGTTTCACCTCCAACAGACCTGACGGAACCTGCTCCAGCATCTCCCGGGTGACCTCCATCTGGCCGCCCGTCAGCAACTCGTGGATCCCCGCCGCAACCCCCCGCCCAATCCCCGGCAGTTCGGTCAGGTCTCCTCCGGCGGCGACCAGCTCCCGCAGCGGCTGCTCTTGCTCGTAAACCACGCGGCCGGCGTGCCGGTAGGCCCGAACCCGGAACGGGTTGGCCCCCAGCATCTCCATCAGATCGGCCGCCTGCCTCAGGGCGCCAGCGATTTCGATGTTTTCCATCAGGTCGAATCCGCGAGAGTCTCGGAACCCGAAGCGGCCGCTTCCGCGAGCCGGTCGGCCAGCCACCGTTCGTACCCGCCGCGGTCCACCACTTCCACACCGTGGCGCTCGGCGGCCCGGAGCTTGGCTGATCCCGCACCCGATTCCCCCCTCACAAGCAAGTTCGTGGCTCCGGTTATCCCCGTGCTCACGCTCGCTCCGTACTGCCGCAGTTCTTCTGAAATCTCCTTTCTGATCGCAGCTGCCTCTGCGGACTCCCCGGGACGGGGCGCGAAGGTGCCAGTCACCACCACACTGATCCCCTTCAGAATTCGTAGGGGTTGTTCCGGGATCTGCACCTGAACGAGCCCGGCCAGGCGAGACACCATCTCGGCCACTTCGGGGATCCTCAGATACTCGACCACTTGGCGCGACTGCACCTCGGCGAAGCCTTCAACCTCCTGCAGCCTTTCCTCACCGGCTGTGACCAGGCCCTCTATGCTGCCCAACTCCAGAGCCAGTGCCTTTGAGGCAGCCGCCCCGACCCCGGGAAGTCCAAAACCGTGGATCAGCCTCCAAAGGGCGGTGCCCTGCCGAGCTTTCTCGATCTGCCCCAGCAGGTTCTTCGCGCTCTTCTCCCCCCAGCCGTCGAGCTTGACCAAGGCCTTCTCGGTCAACTCGAAAAGGTCCGGCAGGCGCTTGATCAACCCCTCTCGCACGAGCTGGCCGCACTTTCGTTCCCCCAATCCTTCAATGTGCAGAGCGTTCTTGCCGGCCAGGTGTTGCATCTGCCCCGCCATCTGCATCGGGCAGCGCAAAGCACTGTTGGCGCACACCACCCGGGGCCCCTGTTCGACCAGCCTGGTGCCGCAAGAAGGGCACGCCCCGGGAGGTTCCCATCGTTTGGAGCGGGGATCCGTACGACCGGGATCGGGAATCATCTCGACCACCTGGGGGATCACGTCGCCCGCCCGCTCGACTCGCACACGGTCGCCGGGGCGGATGTCTTTTTCCGCGACCAGCCGCGGGTTGTGGAGCGAGGCGCGGGCCACGGTCACGCCGCCGATCTCAACGGGTCGCAAGATCGCGACGGGGGTGATCGCGCCGGTCCGTCCCACGCTGTTTGCTATTTCCAGCAGTCGGGTCTCGGCCCCGCGCGGTTCGAACTTGTAGGCAAACGCCCACCTGGGGTGGTGCGATGTCGACCCGAGTTCCGCCCGCCTTGCCAGCTCGTTGAGCTTGATCACGACACCGTCCATCTCCAGTTCGTGTTCGTCCCGGTCTGATTGAAGTGCCTCCTGGTACGCCGCGATCTCTTCGGTATCGCTGGCGCGGCGCCAGCCCGGGGCTACCGGGATTCCCCAGTCCCCTATCGCATTCAAGACCTCTTCCTGTGTCAAGATCAAACGCGGCTTTTCCGTCTCGGACAGTTCCGGCTCGGCGGGCGCGGCCTGGGTGGGATCGGGCTCGGCCGCCAGAATGTCGTAGGCGAACACCTCCAGCGGGCGCCTGGCCGTCACCGCCGGATCCAATTGCCGAAGCGAACCTGCGGCCGCGTTCCGGGGGTTCGCGAAGGTCTTCGCGCCATCGGCCACCAACCGTGCATTGAGGGCACCGAAAAAGTCGATCCGCATCATGACTTCGGCCCGGAACGACAAGAACCGGGGAACAGAGCGCTTCGAGGCGTCCAGAGTAATGGGCAACGACAGGATCGTCCTCACGTTCTGGGTCACGTCCTCCCCCACGGTGCCGTCGCCTCGGGTCAGCGCGCGGACAAACTCTCCGTTCCGGTAGACCAGCTCGATCGACGATCCGTCCAGCTTGGGTTCGACGATGTAGGCGGGCTGGTACCCCAGCGCCTTGCTCACGCGTTGATTGAAGGCCTCCAACTCTTCCCGGCCGTCCGAAGAATCCAGACTGAGCATGGGAGCCGCGTGGGCACCGGAATCAAATTTCCCGGCGGGCTCGGGGCCCACGCGCCGTGAGGGACTACCCGAGGTCACGAACTCGGGGTACTCGGCCTCAAGCTCCCTGAGCTCCGCGAACAGGCGGTCGAACGATTCGTCCGAGATCTCGGGTTGATCTTGCTGGTAGTAGAGACTGCGGTGCCGCTCGATCTCGCGGCAGAGTTGCTTGTGGTGCCCGGCCGGATCGCGCCGGGAATGCGCGGGAGGTGGGATCATGCCGCGGGACCGACCAACGCGCGAGCCCTGGACCAAACGGCGTCGAACATTTCTTCGGTGAGCGTCCCGGTGAACGTGTTGCGGGGGCTGGGGTGGTACGAACTGATCAGCTTCGCGGCAGGCCCCCCACCGGGCCCCGCGGGCAGCGAGAACTCGGCACCGTGCCCAAAACGCGGCGCCGGCTTCGGGAGCGTCGCCCCCATTTCCCGCCACACGTCCAGTACCGCTCTGAATGCAAACGCCCCGAGCGCGACAACCACCTTCAGCGCGGGCAGCAGGGCCACTTCACGGGCCATGAACGGGTTACACCGGTCCCTCTCGGCGGGGGTGGGCTTGTTGGCGGGAGGTGCGCAGCGGACGGCTGCGATGACGCGGGCACCGACCAACTCCAGTCCGTCCGTGCCGGAGACCGATTCAGCCTGGTTGGCAAACCCGGCACGGTGCAAGGCTGCATAGAGCCAGTCGCCGGACCGATCGCCCGTGAAAGGCCGGCCGGTTCGGTTGGCGCCGTGAGCCGCCGGGGCCAGGCCAACCACCAGCATGCCCGCCCGCGGGTCGCCGAACCCCGGCACCGCCCGACCCCAGTAGGTCTCGTCCCGGAACGAGGCGCGCTTCTCCCGGGCCATTCGCTCGCGCCACTCCACCAACCGGGGGCAGGCGCGGCACTGCGTGATTTCCTTCTCCAGGGCCGACAGTCGGTCGGCGACCCGGGAACCGGCCGCAACCATCGTGAGGTCGCCCGTCACGACCACCCTTTTACGGGGCGGCCGAAGCGGAGTCGGTAGAGAACACCCTCGATGCGCTGGCCAATCCGCACACTCAGCGGAAAGCTGCGCGGCCACAGGTTCCTGACCTTCACCGAGCGGACTCCGGCAAGATTGGCCGACGCTATGTCGGTCAGGTACTGGTCGCCGACCACGATGGCCTCGCCGACAGCGCCAGTGTTTTTCGCTGCCCACCCGATGGCCCCCCGCACCAGCCGCCCGCTGGGCTTGCGAACCGGAATGCACGGCCCGTCGGGCGCCCGGCCCACGGCCACCCCGTCAACTGCCCAGTGGTCCCGCCCGCCCAACCGGACCCGCACCGCGAATCCCGCCTGCGTGTCGTAGCCCTGCACGATTCCCGCCGAAGGGAAAATGTTGCTCAGGTCCGCGTACCGGTCTTCCTTGCAGTTGGACACGATGAGGTGCCGCAGCCGGGGCTCCCCCAAAAGCGCCTCCCACCGCTCCGCAATCCGGCCGTCGGGCGCGCTCGCGTGGTGCGGCATCAGGGTCCCGTCCACATCCCAGAGCACCGTGGTCACGCCTCGCGCAACGAGGTCTCGGGGATCCAGATCGGCCACGGACCGAAGATGGCAGGACGGACGCATGTGCGGCCACAGTTCCAGGGACCGACGGCACAGCCTTCCCGTCGTCTCAAGCCAGAGCGGCAATGCCACCAGGCTGTACGACAGGGGTCGACTGTTCGGACATTCAGGCTCCTAGGAGGGGCTGAGTTTCGCGGAAACAACGGCCTTTGGGGGGACCGGAAATATACTCCGGAATGAGGGGCCGGGGCGGCAGCCAGGGGGCTGCCTGACTACAATTGCCCGTACTGTCGACGGTGGGAGATCGGCGCGGCAATCGTGGTCGCCCAGACCTGCCCGGGCGGCCGAACCCGTTTGATTTCAGTACGGTCGGCGCCCTGCAATAAAAGAGAAATACCATGACGGACCCGATTCCGCTTTTTGACGCGGCCGCCCGGTCAGCGGGCCGGCGAGAGGCTCTTACCGAGGCTTTCAGACGGGTATTGGACTCGGGACATTACGTGCTGGGTCGTGAGGCGGAGGCGCTGGAACAGGCCGTCGCCTCGCGCTGCGGGGGCGGCACGGCGATTGCAATGTCGTCGGGGAGCGACGCCATTCTGGCCGCCGTGGTCGCGGCCGGCGCGGGCCCGGGCGACGAAATCGTCACCACGCCCTTCACCTTCATTGCCACGGCCGGTTCAATCGCCCGGGCCGGGGCGCGGCCGGTTTTCGCCGATATCGACCGCAACACCATGACCCTGGACCCCGAACTGGCCGTAGCTGCCGCCACCGATCGTACCAGGGGATTCATGCCGGTTCACCTGTTCGGCAGATGCGCCGAACTGCACCACCTGACGAGTTGGGCGCAGCCCGTGGGAGTCGCGGTGATCGAGGACGCCGCTCAGGCGTTCGGGGCGACGGATGTGCAAGGGCGGCCGGTCGGATCGCTGGGCGACGCCGCGTGCCTTTCGTTCTATCCAACCAAGACCCTGGGTGGTTACGGCGAAGGCGGCATGGTGGTCACCCGTCGGCCGGGCCTCGCGCAAACTCTGAGGGAACTCCGCAACCACGGTGCCAGGGCCCCGGGGGGTGATGGTGGAGCCCGGGGTTCGGACGCCAACGCTGGGGGCTACGCTCGTCTGGGCGGCAACTTTCGAATGGACGAGCTCCAGGCCGCCCTGCTACGAGAGGAGTTGAGGCGCTTCGACGTTGCCCTGGCCCGGAGAAGGCTCGCCGCGGGCCGGTACCTGGACCTGTTCGGCGACCTGGCCCGCGACCTCCCGATACGCCTGCCCCGGGACCCCGGCGCGCCTTCCGCGGGTGGAAGCGCGACCGACGCACCGCTGCCCGGCCGGCACGTATTCGGGCAATTCGTGATTCGCGCCCCCGAACGCGACGCGCTCCGTTCCCACCTGGAGACACGGGGCATCGGCACGGGGGTCTACTACCGCCGCCCGCTCCACCTGGAGGAGTGCTTTGCGTACTTGGGGCACAAACGAGGAGAGTTCCCCGAGGCGGAGGCCGCCGCCCGGGAGGCGCTGGCGCTGCCGCTGTGGCCGGAAATCACGGCAGCCCGGCAAGAGCGGGTCGTGGCCGCCTGCACAGAGTTTTTCACAGGGAACGGATAACGGAGACTGGCGGAGGATATGACCCCGGCAGGATTCGAACCTGCGGCCTCGGGATTAGGAATCCCGCGCTCTGTCCACCTGAGCTACGGGGCCACGAGCATCCGCCGCGCTGCCTGAGTGTGCGGCCGCGCGAAGTGGCGGCGGCAGCGCCAACCGACGGAAGTTAAGCTGGCCACGGGAACAAGCAACTCCGGCACCAGCAATGCGAGCAGGTACAATATGTCCGGTCCTGTAGCACACAACATGTGCGGGTTTTCGGTGTCGCGCCGAGCGGCAAGATGACTGGCACAGACAACCGGCTGGCCATTCTCGGGTGCTCCACGGCAGACATCGCCGAGGTGGCGTTGGTGGTCGGGGACCCGACACGCGCCACGGCTCTCGCGTCCCGCCTCGACGACAGTCGCCAGGTGGGTGCCAGTCGGGAGTACCATACGTTCGCTGGGTCGGTAAACGGCAGGCAGGTTACCGTGTGCTCGCACGGCGTGGGCGCGGGCGGGGCGAATGTCTGTTTCTTCGAGCTGTTGAACGGCGGCGCCCGGGTGTTCATCCGGGCGGGCACGTGCGGCGGTCTCCAGCCGGGGATTCGCGACGGCCATCTGGTGCTGGCGACCGGGGCCATCCGCGAAGACGGCGCCAGCGAACCCCTGATCCCGCTGGCGTACCCGGCCGCGTGCGACCGCCATCTTTCGAGCGCGCTCGCCGCGGCCGCGACCGACCTGCGCGCCACCTGCCACGAAGGACTGGTGGTCACATCCGCCAACTTCTACAGCGGCTGGCAACCTCCCCCGTGGCGGAAGTACACGCCCCACGGGGCGCTGGCCGTCGAAATGGAGTTGGCGTCGCTGCTGGTCGTCGCCGCGATGCACGGCGCGCGCGCCGCCGGAATCTTGACCGTGGACGGCAATCTGGTCGAGGAAAACGACCCTCTGATGACCGATTACGACCCAGACCGGCAAATTGTCAGAGATGGTGTTTCGGCCATGTTGGACGTGGTTGTGGAAGCGGTCCGGGCACTCCCCGAAGCCGTTTTCGCCAACCCGCTCCGCGCGCCCAATAGCTGACGTGGCGGTCCGAACCCTCATCACCGGGGCCCTCGTCGTGACCATGGACGCGGCCGACCGGGTCATTGAAGGCGGAGCCGTGTTGGTGGAGGGCGGCAAGATTGAACGAGTGGGACCCGTCTCCGATTTCGCCCAACTGGATCAGGTCCGGCTGGAGACGGTCAACGCGTCCGGCCACATCCTGATGCCGGGCCTGGTCAACGGGCACACCCATATGGGCGACTCCTTGTTCAGAGGCCTGGTGGAGGATCTGCCGCTGGAACCCTGGCTGGAGCGCCTTTGGGTATCCGAGAGGCAGTTCCTGTCGTATGACACCGTTCGGTTGGGGGCGGACCTTGCCATCGCCGAGATGATCCGCGGGGGAATCACCTCGGCGCTGGACATGTTCTGGTTTCCGGAAGCCGCCGCGGACGCGGCGATTTCCGCCGGTTTTCGGTTATCGACCGGACCGATCATGTTCGACTTCGAGGGGCCCGACGGAGTCGCCGCCGAGGAACGCCCGGCGCACGGCGAGTTGTGGCTTGAGAGGTACTCGGGCGAGCCGCTGATCCACCCCGCCGTGCAACCCCACCAGGTGTTGACCGTGGCTCCCGAACGGATCCGCCTCGCGAGGCAGCTGGCCAACCGACACGGAGCCGTCTTTCACGCGCACTGCGCCGAGACCGAGGCGGAGGTGGCCGGATCGGTTGCCCGGTTCGGGCGCACGCCGCTTGCCCACCTTCACCATTTGGGCGCACTCGACGGAGCTGCCGCCCTGGCCCACCTGGTCCACCTGACCGACCAAGACTTCGGGTTGCTGGCCGAAAGCGGGGCGGGCGCGCTCCACAACCCTCTCTCCAATCTGAAGCTGGGCTCCGGTATTGCAGAGGTGCCGCGCATGCTCGACCGCGGCATTCCGGTGGCGATTGGCACCGACGGGGCGGTCAGTTCCAACGACCTCGACATGTGGACCGCGATCCGCGTCGCGGGCCTGCTTCAGCGGGGCGTGCACCAGGATCCGTTGCTGACTCCGGCCCGACAGACCATTCGCATGGCCACCGCGGGAGCGGCGGACGCCATTGGCCTGGGAGAAGTCACGGGGAGGCTCACCGCGGGGCACCGCGCGGACCTGGTGCTAATCGACCTTGACCGCGTGCACCTGACGCCGGCGTTCGACCCCTGGCCGCTGCTGGCATACACGGTTGGGCGGGCGGACGTAACGGATGTGATGATCGAGGGGACCTGGGTGATGCGCGGCCGGAAGCTGCTGACCGTTGACCCGGCCGCGGCAGTGGCCGGAGCGCGGGAGCTGGGCCACAGGATCGCCGCGCACAACGCCGCTCACGTCGCCGCGCATTCCGGGGGCGCTGACGGCAGGTCCGAATCCTGAGCGTCACGCCGAATCGCGAGAGGCTGACCGCCGCGCTTTCGGAGCTGGTAGCGGTGAACTCCGTGAATCCGGCATTCGGCGGGGCAGGCGAAGCCGAAATCGCACGAGTCACCCAGCGGCTGATGCGGGCGGCGGGCCTCGAGACCGCGGTGTTTTCACCGCCCGGTGCCCCTGACCGCCCCAGCGTGGTGGGTTCGTTACCGCCGGCCGGGGGCGGTGCCTCTGCCGGCGGGACCCAACCACTCATGCTCAACGCCCACTACGACACGGTAGGCGTGGATGAGATGGAGGCCCCGTTCGAGCCGCGAATCGAAGGAGAGCGACTCCACGGGCGCGGTGGTTACGACATGAAGGGTGCGCTGGCTGCGTGTATCGAAGCAGCAGCGATGCTGACCGATGCGGAACAACGCCCGCCGGCCGGGTTGGTGGTCGCCGCAGTGTCCGACGAAGAGAACGAGAGCCTGGGCACCGCCGACCTGCTGCGCCGCCGCGACCTCGGAGAGCTGCATTTCGGCGCGGCCATCGTAACCGAGCCCACTTCGCTCAAGCTGTGCGTGGCGCACCGGGGATTTGTCTGGATCGAGGTCACGGTGCACGGCCGGGCGGCTCACGGCAGTCGCTACTTGTTGGGCGACGACGCCAACATCCGCATGGGCCGGGTACTGGGCGAGCTTGAAACCCTGCGCGACCGCCTGCAGTCGCAAGCAGGGCATCCACTGCTTGGCCCGCCGTCGCTGCACGCCGCCACCGTGCATGGGGGAACCGGGCTGAGCACCTACAGCGCCCGGTGCGTTCTGAACATCGAACGGCGCACTGTCCCGCCCGAAACCGTCGAAGGAGTTGAGTCCGAGATCGATCGTCTGCTCGAAGGGCTCCGGGCCGAGGATCCGTCGCTGCGGACCTCGCGCCGGACCCTGTTCAGCCGCGAGCCGTTTGAGACATCACCCGACGCACCCGTCGTCCGCTGTCTGCGCCGCGCGGCTAAACGGGTTCTGGGCGTCGCCCCGGAGGTAACCGGCGACTCTCCGTGGATGGACTCGGCCCTCACGCAGGCAGCGGGAGTCGATTCGGTGGTGATGGGGCCAAGCGGCAGCGGCGCGCACGCCGAGGTGGAATGGGTCGACATCGGTTCGTGCGTTCTGCTGGCCCGGGTGCTGGCCGAGACCGCGCTGCGCTGGTAGCTGACCGACCGCGAACCGCGCCGAGTCGCTGGCTTCCGTGAGCAACCTCCCTGACAGGTCGGGCGTCTCGGCCGCCCTCCCCACCCCTTTACACTCCCGCACCGGTCCGCTCTGCCGCACGTCGAACTGGCGGCGCTGGAGCGGGTTTCTGGCAGCCGATTCCTACGAGCCCTCACACCACCGCGAGTACCACGCGGTACGGGCCGCGGCGGCGCTCTTCGACATCTCCCCCCTTTTCAAGTACCGGCTGACCGGCCCGGGGGCGAGGGCGTTGGCCGACAGGATGCTGACCAGAGACGTGACCCGCCTCGCCACGGGCCGCGTCCTCTACAGCCCCTGGTGCGACGCGCGCGGAAAGATCCGCGACGACGGGACCCTGCAGCGGTTGGGCGAAGATGACTACCGGCTTACTTCCGCCCAGCCAACCCTGGGGTGGATCACGGACTTGGCCCGCGGTCTGGACGTGTCGGTGTCTGATGAATCGGAGGGCACCGCTGCCCTGGCCCTCCAGGGCCCGCTGTCGTGGAAGGTGCTCGCCGCCGCCGGTGCCCGCGCAATCGGTTCTCCGCGCTACTTTGGTCTGACCCGCGCCCCTCTGGGAGGCGTTGAAACGTGGATCTCGCGCACCGGATACACCGGCGACCTCGGTTACGAGTTGTGGATGCCCGCCGACGGGGCCTGCGCGGTGTGGGACACACTGATTGAGGCCGGACGCGATTTCGGCATTGCGCCGGCCGGACTGGCCGCTCTGGACATCGCCAGGATTGAAGCGGCGCTCCCCCTTGTCCACACGGACTATGTGCCGGCGCATGAAGCCCTGATCGGGGCGCAGAGATCTTCTCCCTTTGAGATGGGGCTGGGCTGGGCGGTGGACCTCGACAAGCCGGCCTTCGTGGGGAAAGAGGCCCTCCGCGCCGAGACGGGCGAGCCCCCGCGGTGGCGGTTTTGCGGAATCGCGATCGATTGGGATTCTCTGGAAAGGGTCTTCTGGCGCGCGGGGCTGCCCCCACTTCTTCCCCACGGCGCGGTCCGCTCCAGTGCCCCCCTTTTTCACAAGAGCCGGCAGGTGGGTTACGCCTCCAGTCGAACCTGGTCCCCGGTGCTCAAGAGCTACATCGGCTTGGCGCATATTGAGGCTTCGCACGGGCCGGTCGGCACCAATCTGGAAATGCAGATCACCGTGGAACACCGGCCGGCCCGGGTGGGGGTTCGCGTGGTCAAGACGCCCTTCTTCAACCCTCGCCGGAAGCGGGCGACCCCCGCATGAGCATTCGCGGGGATCATGACGCCGTCATCGTGGGCGGCGGCCACAACGGCCTGGTATCCGCGGCGTACCTGGCTCGCGCCGGCCTCAAGGTGCTTGTTCTCGAACGGCGGCACCTGGTAGGCGGGGCGGCTGTAACTCAGGAGGTCTTCCCCGGGTTCAGGTACTCGGTGGCTTCGTACGTTGTCAGCCTTCTCAGACCCGAGATCATCCGCGACCTGCGCCTGCCCGAACACGGGCTGGATATTCTGCCGCTGGAGAGTACGCTGACCCCACTGCCGGGAGGAGACAGTCTGGCGCGCTGGTCGGACCCGGATCAGACCAGGCGCGAGATCGCCCGGTGGTCGCCCCGCGACGCCGACGCCTACGCGGATTTTTCGCGCTGCATGTACAAGCTGGCCTGGGCCCTGAAGCCTCTGCTCTCCACCGTGCCCCCGAACCCCTTGCGGCCGGGCGTCAGGGACGCCAAAACGATTCGGGAACTTGCCCGGGCGGTCCGCGGTTTGGACGAAGCCGATTTCGAGCGCCTGTTCAAGCTGACCACCATGAGCGCGGCCGACTTTCTGAGCGAGTGGTTCGAGACCGGTCCCCTGATCGCCACGATGTCGGCCAGCGGGATCATTGGGACCTTCGCCGGCCCCCGGACTCCGGGCACCGCATACGTTCTTCTGCACCACTACCTGGGCGAAATCGATGGCGTATTTCGGGCCTGGGGCTTCGCCCGGGGTGGAAACGGCGCGGTAAGCGAGTCAATTGCATCGGCGGCACGGTCGCTCGGAGCCGAGATCCGCACATCGGCCCCGGTGGAACAAGTCATCACTTCGGGCGGCAGGGCGCGGGGTGTCGTATTGGAGGGCGGCGAGGAAATCGGCGCGCGGGTCGTGCTGTCGGGTCTCGATCCGAAACGCACGTTCTTGCAGTTGCTCGATCAGAGCGACCTTCCCGGCGAGTTCGTCAAGTCAATTCAACGGTTTCGGATCCGGGGGTCATCGGGGAAGGTCAACCTCGCGCTGTCCGAGCTGCCCCGTTTCACCTGTCTGGCCGGGGCCGGCGGCTCGTTGACTCGCACCCCCGGCGAAGCCGAAACCCTGCTGAGGGGGGCGATCTCCATCAGCCCGAGCGTGGACTACCTGGAGCGGGCCTACGATGACGCGAAATACGGGCGGTTCTCGCGGCGTCCTTTCATGGACATCGTGATTCCGTCGATGATCGACCCGACCATGGCCCCGCCCGGAAAACACGTGATGTCGGTTTTCGTGCAGTATGCCCCGTTCGCCCTGGACGGCGGCTGGAACCGCGTGAAGCGCGACGCCTTCGGCGACGCCGTGATCGACACTCTGGCGGAATTCGCGCCGGGCCTCCGTGACATCATCCTGCACCGGCAGGTCATGACACCGCTGGACATGCAGCAGCAGATGGGGCTGACCGAGGGCAACATTTTCCACGGCGAGCTCACGCTTCAACAGCTGTTCCTGTTCAGGCCGGTCACGGGGTGGGCCAACTTCCGCACTCCGGTGCGGGGCTACTACCAGTGCGGCTCGGGAGCACACCCGGGGGGCGGCGTGTGCGGGGCTCCGGGACGACTCGCAGCGCTCGAGGTGCTGCGCGACCTGAAGGTCAGACGGGGGCGTTCGTGAACGGTCAGGATGTGGTCGTGATCGGTGCCGGCCACAACGGCCTGGTCGCCGCCGCGTTGCTGGCCAGGTCCGGTCTTCGCGTTGCCGTGGTTGACGGACGCACCGAACCCGGCGGGTGCCTGGTTACCGAGGAGTTGTGGCCCGGCTACCTCGTTGACACGGGAACCACCCGGGCGGTCGGGCTTGACCCCGACGTGGTCCGCGAACTCGAGATCGACGGGGCCGTTGACCTGATTCGGCCGGAAATTCCCGTGGCGGCGCTGTCAGGAGACGCAGGCGCGGACGGATCACACGGCGGCGGAGCCTTGCTGTTCCACCGCGACCCCGAAGTGACCGCCCGCAACATCGCCAGGTTCTCGGCGCGTGACGCGGCCCGGTGGCCGGCATTCCTGGAGGCCGTGGAGAATGCAGGCCGGGTCTTGAGAGTGTTGTACCGCGAGGTGCCGCTTGTGCCCGCGGGCATCCGCCGCACCGGCCTCCGCCACCTGATCGGAGCGGGGGTTCGGCTGCGAAGGGTCGGCAAGAAGGAGGCGCTGGAAACCACCAGGATGCTCCCGATGTCGATGGAGGAACTCCTGGCCGAGTGGTTTGAGAGCGACATCGTGGCCGGTTCGCTGGCCGCCGAAGGCGTGGCCGGCATCACGCTTGGCCCCTTGGGGGGAGCCACGGCCCTGGGCTTGTTGCACGGTGCCGCCTGCGGTCGGTCGCCGGCCGGCAGCCAGTGGCGCGTCCGGGGCGGGATGGCCCGCCTGGCCGCGGTGCTGGCGGAGCGGGCGACCACGGCCGGGGCGGAATTGGTGACCGGCAGTCCCGTGGCGGAGGTTCTGATCAGCGACGGTGCCGCGGCCGGTGTTCGCCTCGTCGCGGGAGGAGAGATCGCCGCGCGCGCCGTTCTCTCCTGCGCCGGCCCACGACACACGCTGCTGAATCTGGTCGACCCCGCGCAATTGCCGCCCGACCTGGCCCGCTCCGCGGCAAACATCCGTTGCCGAGGCTCGCTGGCCACGCTGGCGATTGCCCTGGACGGGCTGTCCGCGACCGGCGACCCGGCTCTGGACGCCGCGTTCCAGAGCGGCACGACCGTCCGCGCCGCGCCGAGCATCAACTACGTCGAGCGCGCGTACGACGCGGCCAAGTACGGCGGATTTTCTCAGTCGCCGGTCGTGGACGCCACCCTGGTCACCGGACCGGATCCGTCTCTCGCGCCTCCGGGCATGCACTTGCTTTCGGTATCAGCCCAGTACTTCCCGCACGGAGCGCTGGAGCCCGACCGAGCCCGCGAGACCGCCACGCAAGCCGTTCTGGGGGTACTTGAACGGTGGATGCCGGGGCTCCACGACCGAATCCGGCATGTGGGGGTCTTCATGCCCGAGGATTTTGAGGCCCGGTTCGGGATGACCGGCGGCGACACCCAGCACGGAGAACTGGCACTGGACCAGTGGTTCTTCATGCGGCCCGCGGGAAGCTGCGCCCAGTACCGGACCCCGGTGCCCGGTCTGTATCTGGGCGGCGCGGGCAGCCATCCCGGCCCTGGGATCACCGGCCGGCCGGGGATGATGGCGGCGAAGGCGGTGCTGGCCGACCAACGGACTGGAGGTAGCCAGAATCACGGCAGGAGATCACGCAAGTACATACAGGACTGCATACTCCTGTGAGCGGTTGTTCTTCGCGAGCACGGCAGTCCAAACGAGCGCCGGAGGTGCCGGTTTTGCGGACTCTGGGCGGCGGGACCGGGGCGAGAGAGGTGGGGCGGAGGAAGGTCATGTGTGCTGCTCCGATGCTCCGGTATGACGACAGGACTGGCGTTGGTGTATCGTCTTTCGACATGGGTGCCCGCGGGCGCTCTGGCATCTGGCACTTTCCCGGCGGCGTCCCATCGGAGCATGTTTCCGCTCATCCATCCCACTTCCGAGGCCATTCATGGGAATCGTCGACTCCACCCGCCGGCGCCACTTCTCCGCCGAGAAGATGCAGAAGCTCAACCTCTTCGAGACCGATCAGATGTTCTGCGACGTCTACTGCCTGGGTCCCGGGCAGGCCCAGCACGTACACACGCATGCGGGCGCAACGAAGTTCTACTATGTGATAGAGGGCGCAGGCCGCTTCACGGTGGCCGACCGGAGCGAAGTCCTGGGCCCCGGCGCGGTGGCGTGGTCAGAGCCGGACGAACCGCACGGCGTCGCGAACGAGTCCGATGGCAACCTGGTGTTGCTGGTTGCGATGGCGCCGAACCCGAACCGGTAGGAGGTCGCGCGCATGTCCAACATTCTATTCGGCGTGGCCGTCGTGATCCTTCTGGGCATGTTGGCGGCGGCAATCTGGTCCGTGGCGATCCCGGAAAAGCGATTGTGGCCGCCGCCGCGCGGCCGTGGTTCGTGGCCGTACGTGCTGAACTGGGCGGGCTTCTATACGGTGTGCGGGATCAACGCCCTGCTGCTCCTGATGTACTGGAACTCCTGGATCTTCCAGAGCCCGCTGCGGTTCGTCGTCGGGATCCCGATGGTAGTGCTCGGCGGCTTGCTGGCCGTGTGGGGGATGGTCGCCATTGGCTGGAAGAACACGAGTGGGTTGAAGGGCGGGTTTGTGTCCACCGGCCCGCACAGGTTTACGCGGAACCCGCAATACGTGGGCGACATCGTGCTTTTCCTGGGCGTGAGCGTAATCGCGAACTCGCTGCTCCTGTGGATTACGCACCTGCTCATCGCGCTGGTGTTCATTGTCGCGCCGTTCGCCGAAGAGCCGTGGCTTGAGGAGCAGTACGGGGACGCGTACCGGGAGTATCGGAAGAGGGTACGGCGGTTTCTGTGAGGGTTGTCAATGGCCACCGAAAATCTGACACTTCTGGCCAGAAGCGCCTCGGCTGAGCCCTCCCAACAGGCCCAAGCCTGAACATCCTATCGACAGACAAGCGAAGCGACCGGAGCGGGGCCTTGACCCGGGCAGCCAGATCCGGGTCGGCGGGGCGAGTCATCGACATCAGCGGCCGCACCCTGACCCGCCCCGCGACCGGCAATCACCCGGAATCCGGCCGGTCCGGCATGCCGATCTCGTCACCCGCCGGGGGCATCAGGTCCTCGGAATAGAGGCGCGCGTTAAGCGCGGGCACGCGCTCGCCGATCAGAACGTTGAGACGCTCAAGAATGCCCGGAACCAGCCGCCAGGCCTCGTCCATTTGCCACAGTTGGTCGGCGGTGGGAAGCGCCGAGGTCCGTTGCATCGCCTCGGCCCGGCCCGCGAAACGTCGAGCGTCCGAGAGCTCGTCGTTGACCGCGTCCAGTTCTTCTTCAATCGCCTCCACTTCTTTCGAGAGATCCTGCGGGGCGTCGGCGGCGGCATCGATCAGATCTCCGGCCGCGCTCAACTGGCTCCGAATGTCGCGCACGGCTTGCCCGGCTTCGTAGATAGGCACGGCCAGCGTGTGCAGACTCATCAGCGAGGCCTGCCGGGCCATGCGGTCGGCATCGGTCATCGGCCTGCGCGGCTCCGCCGCCACATCCACTTCGGCAGAGAAAGTCTTTTCGCCCAGCGTCATGCTTACCGTGTAAGTGCCGGGCAGGACAATCGGGCCCCGCGGCACACCGCCGAACCCACCGAACCCGCCCCCACCGCCGCCGGGACCGCCCCCGCCAGAGCCCTGCGCCTCAACGGGAGGGTCGTGCCGCCAGTCCCAGATTTCCTCGTGGATACCCGGTTCGCCCGACACGTCCAGGGTACGGACGGGGCTGCCCGAATCGTCAGCGATCACCAGTTCCACTTCGGCTGAATCGCTCCCGCCCTCGGTGGCGTCTTCGCCCACGAAATACCTGATCCGCGCCCCGCGAGGCGGGTTAGGGGCGGAGTAGTCGGCGGCGGGAAACGGCCAGTCACCCCGCTCGGTCCACATGATGGAGTGGTCGCCAAACACCCGGCCGGCCTCGGCCAACATTCCTTCCGCCAGCGCCTCCAGCGGCGACACATCGGCCATGATCCAAATGCTGCGCCCGTGCGTTCCCACGATGAGGTCGTTCTCGCGCGGGTGGATCAGGATGTCGTCCACGGGCACAGTGGGCAGGTTGTTCTTGAGCTGCGTCCAGCTCGCCCCGCGGTCCACCGAGACGAACACCCCTACTTCGTTTCCCACGAACAGCAGATTCGGAGTGCGGTGATGCTCGCGGATCACGTTCACCGACCATCCGCCGGGCAGGCCCGCGCTGATCGACCGCCACGTCGAACCGTAGTCCTCGCTGACGTAGGCGTAAGGCGCGAAATCGCCGTTCCTGTGCCCGTCGAACGTGGCGTAGACTCTGCCCTCCGCGTGGGCCGACGGCTCCAGGCGGCTCACGTAGGTGCGATCGGGCAGGCCGGGAATGCGGTCCGCAACGTTGGTCCACGTCTCACCATCATCCCGCGTCACCTGCACGTTCCCGTCGTCGGTACCGGCGTAGATGACCCCCCTGACCAGGGGCGATTCGGCCACCGCCGTCAGGTTCCCGTAGCTCGAAATCCCGTCGTTCAGCGACATCTGCGGTTCTGAGCCCGGCACGCCCATTATGGCCAGCGTGTCACGGTCGATCTGCCTGGTCAGGTCAAGGCCGCCGACCTCTTCCCAGGACATGCCGCGGTCACGGGAACGCATCAGGTAGTTGCCGCCGTGGTAAACCGTTGCCGGATCGTGCGGAGACAGCAACAGGGGCGCGTTCCAGTTCCACCGGTACACCTTGGCCGTGTCACCCTCGGCGCGTGGCCCGACCACGGCCCTCATGGGTGTCTTTTCGCCCGTTCTCAGGTCATACCGGTTCAGGTTGCCGCCCTGCGATTCTGAATAGACGACGGTCGAATCGGTCGGATCGACAATGGTGAAAAACCCGTCGCCGTAAACAGTCTCGTACCAGTCCGCGTGGCGGATGCCGTGGAAGGAGCGCGTGTTGGACGGTCCACACCACGCGTCGTTGTCCTGAAGTCCCCCGCAGACGTAGTAGGGGGTGCGCATGTCGAATCCGATGGCGTAGAACTGGCCCAGGGCGATGTTGTCGAACATGCGCCAAGTGTCGGCCGCGTCCCAGGAAGCGTAGATCCCGCCGTCGTTCCCGAGGATCAGGTGGTTGGGGTCCTTCGGGTCGATCCAGAGGGCATGGTGGTCAACGTGAATTCGCCTCGCACCGTCGCTTCTGAACGTGCGGCCGCCGTCGTCCGAGATGTGGAGTTGGGTGCCAAGCACGTAGATGCGGTCCGGGTTGGCGGGATCGATGCGGACCTGCGAATAGTACATCGGCCGGGGGTTGGTGTTGGACACCATCTCCCAGGTCTCACCGCGGTCGGTCGACATGTACAGGCCGGTCTCCCTCGGACCGCTCCCGCCTCCGCCACCACCAAATCCCGAACCGGGTGTGCGGGCGTCCGCCTCGACCAGGGCGTAGACAAGGTTGCCGTCGCCCCGGTACACGTCCACGCCAATGCGGCCCTTGTCTCCCTCCGGCAGGCCTCCGCCCAGCTCGGTCCAGGTGTCCCCGCCGTCCACCGTGCGGTAGAGACCGCTGCCCGGACCTCCGCCGTTGAACCCCCAGCCCGTGCGCCGGCGCTGATACATCGCCGCGAAAATGGTGTTGGGGTCGGCGTGGTCCATCGCCATGTCCACGGCGCCGGTGTCTTCGTCCACATGGAGAACCAGCTGCCAGGTGTTGCCGCCGTCCGCGGTGCGGAAAACGCCGCGCTCTTCGTTCGGGCCCCACAGGTCGCCCACCGCCGCGACGTACACGATGTCGGGGTTGGACGGGTTGATGAGAATCCGGCCGATGTGCTTGGTTTCTTCCAAACCCTTGTGCTCCCAGGTGCGTCCGCCGTCCAGCGATTTGTAGACGCCGTTGCCCCACGGGGATGACTGTCGGTTCTGCGGTTCGCCGGTCCCCACCCACACCAGGTTGGGGTTCTGCTGGTGAATCGTCACGTCGCCGATCGAGCTGGCGGGCTGGTCGTCAAAAAGCGGCTCCCACGTGGTGCCGTGGTTGTCGGTTCGCCAGAGCCCCCCGCTGGCCGTGCCCAGGAAGAAGGTCTGGGGGCTCGCCTCCACGACAGCCAGGTCGGCGATGCGTCCCCCCATCAGGGCCGGGCCGACCTCGCGGTAGGTCAGCCGCGCGGCGGCCTCTTGGACCGTCATCTGCCCGTTGGAGGTGTGGGGAGCGGCCAGAGTGGCTGCCGCGCTCATGGCAAACACCGCGAGCGTGGTCAGGGGGGTGCTGCGAAGAAAAAGTCGCGATTCAGCATTCATCTGGACCACCTTGGTGGGGGGTGTGATCTTGTGTGGATATGGTGGAGACCGTCCGGGCGCAATGGTTGGTGGCCGTTTGCGGGGCCGGAAAAACCCCAGCAGGGTATCTTCGCAAATCTCCCCAGCCCGCGGTAGCGTCAGAGAGCTTGGCCGGCTCCTTTTCGCTGGTCGCCCTGCCTGCGCCGGCCGGGGTCGGACCATGGCCGTATCGCTTTCCCCCTGTTTGGACATCACCTACGGAGTCACGTTCATGTCGCTTCGCACCACTTTCCGCCGTTCCCGTTCCGCGTTTTGGCTCGCCAGCGTCGTTGGCGTTCTCGGCGTCTTCAGCGCGGGTGCGGCAGTCGGTCAGCATACCGTTCTTGAGGTTGGCGAAACCCACGCCGGTTCGATCATGGCGGGGGACACGGCCAGGTACACAGTCCAGGTGGGAGACGACGCGTTTCTTCTGGGCGCTGTCAACCAGATCTCGGTGGCCCTGCTGATCAGAGTCATCCGGCCCGACGGCGAACCCGTTGGGGGAACGGCCGGCCTGGGCCGGGGGGTTCAGCGTTTCGGCGGAAACCCGCCCGAGGCCGGCGACTATACCGTGGAACTCACGGTAGTGGGGGCGGGCGGCGACAGCGACGGTGGTGACGACGGCGAGGATGAAGGCGACGCGGGGTCCGACGACGCACCCCAGGGCGGGGACTACGAAATCACACTCCTTCGCAACGAACCCCTCGCATCGGAGCCCGGCGCCCTGGCTGACCAGCATTTGTCTCGGTACGACGGGGACGACACGCCGGGGGCGGCGATTCGGGTGTGGCGCGACGGCGAGACGATCTTCTCGAACACTTACGGCATGGCCAACCTCGCATACGGGATCCCGTTCGAGGCCGACACCCGGACCAACATCGGGTCAACGTCGAAGCAGTTCACCGCCTTCGCGGTCATGCTCCAGGCCGAGCGGGGCCTCCTGTCGCTGGACGACGACATCCGGGACCACGTTCCGGAGCTGCCGGAGTTCGAACACACCATTCGCATCGAGCATCTGCTGACGCATACATCCGGGCTGCGCGAGTTTCTGAATCTGGTACTGATGACGGGGCGCCGGCTCGACCACGGAGACTGGATCGACCGGTCCGAGCTGATCGACATCGTGCAGCGGCAACCCAAACTCCAGAACGTGCCCGGGGCCGAGTGGAACTACAACAACACAGGTTTCGGTCTGGCCGCCACCATCGTCGAGCGCACGTCGGGCCAGCCCTTCGGCGAGTTCATGCGCGACAACGTGTTCCTGCCCCTCGGAATGACCCGCACGATGGTCCGGGCCGACACGCGGCGCATCGTTCCCGACCAGAGCGAAGGTTATACGCCCGGCCCGATGGGCTACCGGCAGATCGGCGACCTGGGCGGCGCGGTTGGGGCCGGCGGCATCTATTCCACGATTGAGGACCTGCAGAAGTGGGTCGAGAACATGGCCGCCGCCGAGCCGACCGTCGGCACCCGTAAATCACTCGACAGAATGATGACTTCGTTCGTCCTGGACGACGGCGAGGAGACCGGCTACGGATACGGCCTTTCGGTAGACGAACACGGAGGGCTGAAGCGGGTCAGCCACGGCGGCGCCGACGTGGCGCACCGGTCGATGCTCATCTACTACCCCGAGATCAACGCCGGAATCACCACCCAGTCCAACCATGCTTCATTCTCCAGCGCGCTGGCTGCCCAGCTGGCCGAAGAATTCTTCGCGGATGCACTGGAGTTGGACAGCGACGAGGACGGCGAAGGCGACGGTGAAGGCGAAGACGAGTTCAACGTCGAGGCCTACGACCCGGAGGACTTTGACGAGTTCGCCGGCCGGTACGCCCTGGATGCCGCGCCGGCGTTTGTGATGACCTTCACGCGCGACGAGGGCACTTTTCATGCTCAGGCCACAGGCCAGCCGCGGCTGGAGATTGTGCCCACCTCGCCAGTCAATTTCCGGTTCCTGGTCGTGGACGCGTCAGTGACGTTCCAGCGCGACGAGGAAGGTGCCGTGACCGGGCTGATTCTGCACCAGAACGGCGACCAGCCCGCCACCCGGCTGGAGGGCGACGGCGCCGAGACCTGGGAACCCGCCGCCGAAGATCTGCGCGAGTTCGCCGGGGTCTACTTCAGTCCCGAAATCGAGACCTTCTACCGTATTGAATTCGATGAAGAGGCCGGGGAGCTGATGATCGAGCAACGGCGCATGGGCCGCGCCTCGCTGGAGGCGGGCGAGCGCGACCAGTTCACCGGCAGGGGGTTCACCTTCGAGTTTGAGCGGGACCGCAACGGAGACATCGTCGCGTTCTATCTGTCCAACGGGCGTACCCGGGATGTGAGGTTCATCAGGGAACCCTGGTAGGCGAGCTCGCGTGCAGCTTCAGGGGAGCAGGTTGGCCACGGCGGCGCGCTCCCCGCGCAGCTCCTGGTCGGTGATCGTCATGCGCTCGCGGCAGAAATCGTCGATTGCCAGGCCCTGGACGATCGAATAGGCACCGGCGGCGCAGGTCACCGGATGTGAATAGATGACGCCCGGTGCGATGCCGTAACTGCCGTCCGAGGGCACCGCCATGCTTGTCCAGTCCCCTTCGGGAGTGCCGTGTACCCAGGTGCGCATGTGGTCCAGAGCCGCGCTGGCCGCCGATGCCGCCGACGAGGAACCACGCGCCCGAATGATCTCCGCCCCCCGCTTCTGGACCCGCGGAATGAACTGTTCCCGGTACCAGGCCTGGCTCACCAGTTCGGCCGCCGGCTTCCCCCCGACCGTGCAGTGGGCAATGTCAGGGTGCTGCGTGGCGGAGTGGTTGCCCCAGATGGTCATCCGGCGTACATCCGTCGAGTGTGCTCCGGCCTTGTCGGCGATCTGCGCGGTGGCCCTGTTGTGGTCCAGCCGCGTCATCGCGGTGAATTGGCCGGGGTCCAGGGCAGGCGCGTTGGCCGCGGCGATGAGGCAGTTCGTGTTGGCGGGGTTCCCAACCACCAGCACCCGCACGTCGCGCGAGGCCGAATCGCTGAGAGCCTTCCCCTGGGGACCGAAGATCTTCCCGTTGTCGGCCAACAGGTCGCCGCGCTCCATGCCCGGTCCGCG
The DNA here is from genome assembly GCA_021295785.1 of Gemmatimonadota bacterium. Lineage (GTDB taxonomy): Bacteria > Gemmatimonadota > Gemmatimonadetes > Palauibacterales > Palauibacteraceae > Palauibacter. The sequence goes on along the minus strand of JAGWBR010000004.1, from coordinate 27,883 downwards.
GGGCTTGGCGCCCACCAGCAGAGCGTAATCCGCGCCGTTGAAGCCCTCGTTGATGTCTGCCGTTGTAACGACTTCCCGCAGCAGCGGGAACGCGCAGTCGGCCAGTTCCATCGCGACCCCCTGCAGCGCCGGCAGCGCGGGCGGAATCTCTATGAGCTGGAGTACGACGGACCGGTCCTTGCCGAGCATGTCGCCGGCTGCGATTCGGAAGGCCAGGGCATACCCGATGTTCCCGGCTGCGCCGGTGATCGCGATTCTGGCTGGCTGTGACATGGCGTGTTTCTCTTGTTCGGGAGTGCCGGGGGCTGGCGACCCCCGACTGGCGACCCCCGAATTTAGCTCCGCGTGTAGTTTCCGGGCATGCCCGATTCCGCCTCCCCCGCGAGCCCGAAAGGGGCTCCAAACTGCCGGCAAGGCACCCGTGCAGACCGGCTGATCGCAGTGTGGCTGGTTTCCGCGGCCGCGTTCGTCGCGCTCCTGCTGGTGGCCGTGGCGCTGGGTGCCGGTGAAGGCTCGGCGGTGCCCCACCCTGAGTTCGCGCCCATGCTCCAGGTGGCGGGCGATGCGCGGTTCGGTGCCCCGCTCTGGGCGGGACTCGTGGTCGGAGTGCTGACCGTGTCCATCATGGGGACCGGGGTAGCCATGGGAATCGTGCCCCGCGCGCGGTTCCACGAGAGCGGTTCCGGGCGGATGTTCATTGCGCTTTTCGCTGCGTACGCGCTTGTGCTGGCGGGCCTGGTCCGGGCCGTGGCCAGCTACGATGCCCTTGGCCCGGCTCAGGCTGTCCCGACGTGGGGCGGATTCACCCTGCCGGCCGCCTGGCTGGTGTACGGTGTCGGGCTGGGTGCCTTCCCGGCGACCGCGCTGGTCATCGTGAGATTCGGCGCATGGTGTTACGGGGACCATGAAAAAAGGCGGTTCCGCGAGCTGCTCGCTCTGGTTCACTCCCGGGCCCGCGGTGACGGCACCGAAACGAACCGCCGGCCCTGATGCTCGACGGCAACAGGGCCATGATCACCCTGGTGGCGGTAGGCGGGTACATGGTGCTCTGCCTGGGGGCCGGTCTCTGGGCGCTGCGCCGCACCAAATCCGCCGAAGACTTTTTCGCGGCCGGCCGCAGGCTGGGGGTTTTCCTGACCGCGTTCGCCGTGTTCTCCAGCACGATGAGCGGATTCGGCTTTGTGGGCGGGCCCGGGCTGATGTACTCCATGGGGATCAGTTCAATCTGGATTCTGGGGTCGATAGCCGTCTCCAACCTCATGGTGCTCACGATGGTCGGGAAGCGGATTCGGATCCTGGCCGGAATCCGCAATTGCATTTCGTTGCCAGACATTGCCGCGGCCCGTTACGGATCGCGTTCGGTACGAGGCTCGGTGTCGGTCGTGATTCTGCTGGGGGTGATCGGATATCTGGCGACCCAGATCCTCGCCATGTCGATCGTGCTCCAGGACCTTCTGGCCGAGGCAGGCGTGTTGTCCGACCCCAGCCTGGCCCTGTGCGCCGCGATTTCGTGCTCGGTGCTGCTTTTCTATTCGGTGATCGGCGGAATCGTGGCTTCGGTGTACACCGATCTCGTGCAGGGCGTGATCATGATTCTTGCCGCGCTGCTGGTGTTTGTGACGGTCCTCGGGACGTTCGAGGGGGGACTGGCCGAGATGACCCGGATAATTGCCGCCGACAACCGGGGCGCGGCGGGCGCCTGGGGCACCCTCGGCATGATCGGGGCGCTTTCGTGGTTTTTCGTGTTCGGGGTCGGGGTGGGCGGTCAGCCCCACGTGGTGACCAAGTTCATGATGCTGCGGCGGGTCTCCGATCTGCGGATGGTAGTGCCGCTGGGAGTTCTGGCCTACACGGCGACCGCGCTGCTCTGGATCGGAGTCGGCCTGGCCATGAGAGCGATGGCGCTTTCCGGGGGCCATCCTCCGCTGGCGTCACCGGACGAAGCCTCGGCTGCCTTCCTTCAAACGTTCGCGCACCCGCTGTTGGCCGGCACCGTGTTCGCGGCCCTGCTCGCAGCCATCATGTCCACCGCGGATTCGTTCCTGAACGTTGGCACGGCTGCGGTGGTCCATGATCTGCCCAGGGCCATCCGGGGCCGGGCGTTAAAGAACGAGCTGACCGCGGCCCGCCTGGTCACGGTAGGTCTGACCGTGATCGCCGCTTTCGTGGCTCTGCAGGCAGGTGATCTGGTGGCGCTGCTGGGTGCGTTTGGGTGGGGAACGTTCGCCGCCGGTCTGGTGCCGGTGATAGCGATCGGCCTGAACTGGAAACGGGCGGGGGCCCTGGCCGCCAATGTCGCCGTGGCGAGCAGCATCGTCGTGAACTTCGGCCTGCGACTGGGGGGAGTGCGACTCCCCTACGGCGTGGACCACGGTGCGGCCGCCCTGGCCGTTTCGCTGGTGTTGTTTTTGGGAATCGGTTTCTTGACCCGGCCCCGGCCACTCGCGTGGGACATCGACAAGGCGCTCGACATCTAGACACTCGACCGCGCGGGACGGCTACGTTAGTTGTTCGAGGCCACCACCGTGTTCCGCAGCACGCCAACGCCTTCAACCTCGATTTCGACCACGTCGCCCGCCTGCATCGCCGCCGTCGTGCCCGGGGTCCCCGTGAAGATGATGTCGCCGGGTTCGAGCGTGACATACTGGCTGACGTAGGAGACGATCTGGCTCGTGTCGAAGATCAGGTCGGCGCTGCTCTCCGACTGGCGCACCTCTCCGTTGAGGCGGGTCTGCACCAAGAGCGCATCGCTGTCGAGACCCGCAACCACCACCGGTCCCACCGGCCCGAACGTGTCGCTCGCCTTGGCCCGGAACCACTGGAGGTCGGCAGCCTGCCAGTTGCGTTCGCTGACATCGTTACCCGCGGTGACCCCGAAGATGTGGCTCCGCGCATCTTCCTGGGACACGGCTTTGGCGGTCTTCCCGATGACCAGCACCAGCTCGCCTTCGTAGTGCACGTTCTCCGAATCGGGAGGTAGCACGATATCGGCGCCCGGCCCCACGATGGCGCTTGGGAATTTGGCGAAGAGGCCGGGGTACTCTGACGGTTCGCGTCCGCCCAGATGACTCCGGTAGTTGAGGCCGACCGCGATCACCTTGCCCGGTTGAACCGGGGCCAGGAGGTCCGCCCCTTCGAACGGAATCGTGGTACCCGTGGCCTGGCCCCCGCTCCACGGAGCGGCGCTCAAGTCGTGGATCAGCCCGTCGGCGACCACGCCGTACCGGGGTCCGTCGGCAGAGCCGTAACGGACGTAGCTGGTAACGTCGGCCTGCGCGCACGCCGACGAGGAAGTGGTCAGGATGGCGGCCATGGCGAGTAGGGGATGCCGGATTTTGGGGTTCATGCCAGCCTCGTTCGGGAGCGTTCGGAAAGGCGAAATCAGGACGGGCCGCGGAGTGTGAAGCGGGCGACCGGGGTCGAACCGGCGACCTTCAGCTTGGAAGGCTGACGCTCTGCCAACTGAGCTACGCCCGCATATATCTCAGACCGTTAGAATCTGTACGGTGCATCGCACCGGCGGCAAGGACCCGACCCTGCCAGCCAGACTTGAAAAAAGGGGCGACCGTGGGCGTTCGCAACGTTTCGGAAATGGAACTCACTCCCGTCGCCGCGGGAATCGACACCGAGGTTCAGGTGCTGATCGGACCGGACACGGGGCCGAACTTTGCCCTGCGGAGGTTTGTGATGCAGCCGGGCGGCGGAATGCCCTTGCATACGAACGATGTGGAGCATGAGCAGTACGTGCTTCGCGGTCGGGCGCGAGTCCGCATCGGCGACAACACGCACCGGGTCAAGAAGGGGGATGTTGTGTTCATCCCCGCGGGTACGCCTCACTCTTATGAAGCGCTGGGCGACGAGCCGTTTGAGTTTCTCTGTTCGGTACCCAACGCCCCGGACACGATACGCCCATGCGGCTGACCCGCGCGGTTTCGTCCGTGTTTGCCGGCCGCGGCGCGGGCGCGGACCAGGGCTAGCCGCGGGTGAACTTCAAGGGATACACAGCCGCCACGCTGCGGGGCGACCTGTACGGTGCCCTGACCTCGACTGTCGTCGCCCTGCCGGTGGCGCTGGCGTTTGGAATCGCGTCCGGGCTGGGGGCCGCGGCCGGCCTTTACGGGGCGATTGCGGTTGGGTTCTTTGCCGCGGTGTTTGGGGGTACGCCGTCCCAGATTTCCGGGCCGACACCGTCCATGACCGTTGCGATGGCCGTGATGTTGACCACGCACGCCTCGAGCATTCCCGAAGCCCTTGTGATCGTGGTCATGGCCGGGCTTCTGCAGATCAGCCTCGGAGCCCTGAAACTCGGGCGTTTCGTGGTTTATACTCCCGCGATCGTTGTGTCGGGGTTCATGTCGGGGATCGGGATCATCATTATTCTGGTCCAGATCACGCCCTTCCTGGGGGTGCCGGCTCCGCCCGGCGGGCCGACGGCAATCGTGCAGGCCATTCCCGATGCGATCGCCAACGCCAACCCGAGCGCGGTCGCGATTGGTGCCGCGACCCTGATTGTCGGTTTTGTCTGGCCCCCGAAATTCGCCAGGTACCTTCCGCCGGCCCTCGTCTCGCTCGCCGTTGGGGTGGTCCTGGGGATCTTTGTTCTTACCGGCTCCCCGCAGATCGGCCAGATCCCCACCGAACTGCCCACCCTCAGCTTTGCCCTGCCGTCGGCGTCATTCCTGGTGTCCGTGATCTCTCCGGCACTGATCCTGGCGCTGCTCGGATCGGTAGACAGCCTCCTGACCTCGCTTGTGGCCGACTCATTGACGGGCGAGCGGCACAAACCCGACAGGGAGCTCATTGGGCAGGGGATGGGCAACACGGTCGCCGGTTTGTTCGGCGGACTGCCCGGAGCCGGGGCCACCATGGGAACCGTCACCAACATCCGGGCGGGCGGATCCACACCTGTGTCCGGGGCGCTGCGGTCGGTGTTCCTGTTGGCGCTGGTGCTCGGGATGGGCGATCTGGTGGCACCGATCCCGCTGGCCGCGCTGGCCGGCATTCTGATCAAGGTGGGCTGGGATGTGATCGACTGGTGGCTGCTGTCGCGGCTTAGGCGACTGCGGCGCCAGCACATCGTGGTAATGCTGGTTACGGTTGCGCTGACCGTGTTCGTGGATCTGGTGACCGCCGTGGCGATCGGGCTCATCGTGGCCGGCATGACCCACGCCCAGGAGCTGGAAGAACTCGAACTCGACCGCGTCGTATCGGTTCCGATTCTGGACCAGCAGTTCTTTGAGGGAATTCCGGGGTTTGAGACCGACGACCCGTTTGCCGCGCGGGTCGGACTGGTGGAGCTGCGCGGGCGGTTCACCGTGGCGTCGGCCCACAAACTGGCCGTGACGATCGGGGGGGATATCCGCGATCACGACGTGGTGGTGTTCGACTTTGCGAGGGCCAGCCACCTCGACGACAGCGCGGCCATGTTGATCAGGCAGCTCCTGGCCACGGCCAAACGGTCAGACACCGACTGCATCCTGACAGGGGCCACGGGCCGGGCCGGGGCGGCTCTCGACGCACTGGGCGTACTCGACCTCGTGTCGCGCGACCAGACCGTGCCCGACATCGATGCCGCGCGGCCAGTCGCCCTCCGGCTTTTGGAGGCCCGCGCCGACTAAGCTCAGGAGATGGTTCGGGGGCGGGGGGTGATGACCGCTGGCACGCCCGCCTGCCGGGCCAGGTCGTTGAAGCGGTCCAGCATGGCGCCGAGGATGTTGGCGATTGCCGCCCGCTCGCTTTCCCAATGCACCCTGAGGTCCTCAAATCGGTCCAGAGCCCCCCGGGTTGGGGGCAGGTCGGTCCCGTCCACCTCACCGATCAGCGCGGAGAGCTGCATGTTCAGGAGGCCTTCATAGGCGACCATGTCCTGCTGGGCACCGCGGCGCTTCTGAAAGAGCCTGTCTTCGGCGGCGTTGATTGAATCGGCCAGTTCGGCTCCGGCGGCCAGCAACTCATCCGCGTCGGGAATCTCCGCCCGCCTTACTCGGTCGGTCACCTCCGCGGCCTTCACCCGCGCGTCCCGCAGGTCAATGACCCCATCGTGCAGCTCGGAAACCGCGCCGAATACGTCTTCCAGGAACTGGCGGTTGGCGGCATAGTCCTTTTCTGACTCGGGTGTTCGCGGATCGCCCGTAACCCGGAACTGCTTCTCGGGCAGTGCCTCTCCGTTTACCGTCAGTCGCGCCGAGTATGTGCCCGGCATTACGCGGTACCCGGCTGCCATCCCGAAAAACGCCGGCTCGGCCGGTACGGGCGCGGCGCTCTCCACTCGCAAATCCCAGTAGATGCGGTTGTGGCCGGGACCCGCGGGAAGGAGTGTGGTGGATCCCTCGTCGGCTTCGTCGGGCTCGTCTGTTTCGTCTTGTCCTTCCGGCTCGTCGCCGGGAGGAGTGCGGAAAGTCCTGACCAGGTTCCCGTCGCCGTCCAGGATCTCAAGCTCGGCCGACGCGCCGGACGGCAAGATGTAGTCCAGGGGCACACCGGGGGTCTTGTTCTCGCCCTGCACCACGGGCCCGACGGCCCCGCCCAGACCCTGGTTCACCCGGTAACCGTCGGGCGGGGCGAACAACCGCGCTTCGTCGCCCCCACCGGCGGCGGCAAACCCGCCGTCCATCTGGCGAAGCGGCTCCGGAGCGTCCAAGACCCAGAAACCCCGGCCCTGCGTGGACACGATCACGTCTCCGTGGGCCACGCGCAGATCGGTAATCGGGGTGTTGGGCAGATTCTGCTGAAGCGTCTGCCATGATTCTCCGTCGTCAAAGCTCACCCAGACGCCAAGCTCGGTTCCCGCGTAGAGCAGCCCGCGGCGCGCCGGATCTTCGCGGACGACCCGCGCCCACCCGTCCGGGGCAGCCTCGGCCAGGTCATCGTCGATTCGCCGCCACGTCTCGCCGTAGTCGCTGGTCTTGAGCACGTAGGGAGCAAAGTCCCCGAACTTGTACCGGGCCAGGGTGATGTAGGCCGCTCCGGGCTGGTGCGGCGACACTTCGAGCGAATTCACCAAGCCCTCTTCGGCCCCGTCCGGCAGAAGGCGCGGGTGGGGCGTTATGTCTTCCCACGTCGCGCCGGCATCTCGGGTCAGACGGACCCGGCCGTCGTCCGTGCCCACCCAGATGACCCCGGGTGTTCGAGGAGATTCCACGATGTTGAAAATGGTGTTGTAGACCTCGCCCCCCGCCGCTTCGTTGTTGAACGGCCCACCCGCGGCTCCGTGCCGTTCGGGCTGGTTGCGAGTCAGATCGGGCGAGATCTCCTCCCATGTGAATCCGCGGTCGCGCGAGCGGAGCAGGTGCTGCGAACCGTGATAAATGGTCTCGGGATCATGCGGAGAGACCACAACCGGCGCATTCCAGTTCCAGCGATAGCGCATGTCTTCCGCGTCCATGCCCAGCTGGCACTGCGGATACGCCGAAACGCTTCTCACCGACCCGAACTTGGTATCCACCTCCTGAATGATCCCCTGAATGGAAGTGGAATACAGGAAACGCGGGTTGTCGGGATCGAACGCCACCCATGCCGACTCGCCACCGCCGGCATCCCCCCAGTCCTTCCAGTCAATGCCGCCGCCGTGCGTTACCCATCCCTTGATTGCAACGCTTGTGTTGTCTTGCTGGCCCCCGTACAGCCAATACGGGAACAGGTTGTCGACGGTCAGACGGTAGATCTGCGCCGTCGGCTGGTTTTCCTGGGTGGACCAGGTTTCGCCCCCGTTGAAGGTGAGGGTCGCACCACCGTCGTTGGCGGACAGCATGACCTGGCTGTCGTGGGGGTTGATCCACAGATCATGGTGATCAACGTGGGGCGTGACGATGGTCTCCCAGGTCCTCCCGCCGTCAATCGAACGCAGAAACGGGGAATTCATCACGTACACGGTCTCGTGGTCTTGCGGATCGGCGTAAACCTCGATGTAATACCACGAGCGGCCCACCAGCACGCGGTCGCTGCTCACGTGGGTCCACGTCGCTCCGCCGTCGTCCGACCGGTAAAGACCGTCTTCCTCCACGGATGCCTCGACCAGCGCCCAAACACGGTCCGGGTGCGACGCCGAGACGTCAATCGCCGTTTTGCCCGTCTCGGCGGGGAGCCCGTCCGACAGCCGATTCCAGGTGTCTCCGCCGTCCGTGGATTTCCAGAAGCCCGACCCGGGGCCACCGCTGCGAATCGCCCACGGCTCCCGGTCGTGGTCCCACATTGCTGCATAGAGGATGCGCGGGTTGGTCGGGTCCATTGCCAGGTCCGAGGCCCCTGTGTTTTCGTCCACGTGCAGCACCAGCCGCCAGGTCGCGCCACCGTCGGTGGACCGGTAGATGCCCCGCGCCGCGCTCGGCGAAAACGGATCCCCCTGGGCCGCGACGTAGACATGGTCGGAGTCGAACGGATGGACCCGGATCCGGGAAATGGCGCGCGCGTCCTCCAGCCCCAGGTGTTGCCAGGTGCGCCCGGCGTCGGTGGACCGGTAGACGCCGTCGCCGTGCGAGGTCGTAACGCCGCGAATAGCGTGTTCCCCCATGCCGGCGTAGACCACGTTCACGTCTGACGGAGCCACCGCCAGTGCACCCACCGAGGAAGTCCCCAGGAAGCCGTCGCTGACGTTGCGCCAGGTGGTGCCGGCGTCTTCCGTCTTCCAGACGCCGCCCCCCGCCCCCCCGAAGTAGTAGGTGAGTTTGTCGTCGGCGATTCCGGCCGCGGCAGACGACCGCCCGCCGCGGAACGGTCCAACTTGCCGCCACCGCAGCGAACCGTAGTAGTGCTGGGCTGCCGATGGAGCCTGCTCGCCAATTGACGACCCGGCCGGGGCATCCTGCGGAGCTGCAGCGGGAGCGGCGGTGGCGGCTAGCCGGGCCCCGGGCGAAAGGGCCGCGCCGGCGAAGATCACCGCCAGCGGCACGGCCGGGGGCAGGGCGACGGCCAACCACGGCGCGGCCCCCCACACAGCCCGCGGCAAAGCGTTGGCAGCCCGGTCTACGACACGATTAGTCATCGATTTCATTGATCAGCTCCCGTCGGAGGTCCACGCCAAGGGCGGCAGTGGTGACGTGCTCTCGCAAGCTCCGTTCAACCTAGCCACCGGAGTCCCGTGCCCCGGGACCGCCGGGCTTGCAGAGACTGCGGCGCGGTGTTCTTGTCAGATTCATGAACACAACAGCAAGAAGACCCTTCGGTATGGCTGCGCGGGTCTTGGTCGCGGTAGCCGCGACGGGTGTCGCTTCGGCACCCGTCGCTGCCTCCGCGCCGGCCGTGCAGAAGGGCCAGGCCGCGCAGGCCGAGTCCGGGGCGTTCGACGTGGTGCTGCTGGGAGGGCGGGTACTCGACGGAACCGGGAACCCCTGGTTCAAGGCCGATGTAGGCATCCGCGACGGGACCATCGCCCGGGTGGGCGACCTGGCGGGTGCGGAGGCGGTGCGAGTCGTTGACGTCTCGGGTCTCTACGTCGTGCCCGGTTTCATCGACATCCACTCGCACGCCGACGGCGGACTCGACGCGGAAGGCCCCCCGGGCAGCGACGGAGCCCGCAGGCGGGCCGCGCCCAATCTGGTAGCCCAGGGAGTGACCACTGTAGTTGTCAACCAGGACGGGGGTGGGGCCTGGCCAATCGCAGCCCAGCGCCAGCGGTTGGAGGACCGGGGGCACGGCCCCAACGCGATTCTCATGGCCGGCCACAACGTGATCCGGGGCTTGGTCCTGGGCGCCGATCACCGGCGGCCCGCAACCGATGCAGAGATCGGGCGCATGACCACGATGGTTGAGCGCGCCATGGAAGAGGGCGCGTACGGCCTCAGCGCCGGACTGGAGTATGTGCCGGGAAGGTGGAGCGAGACCGAAGAGCTGCTGCCCCTGGTCTCGGCCGCGGGGGCGGGGGGCGGAGTGTTCATCGTTCACGAACGGAGCTCGGGGATGACGCCCATGTGGTTTTGGCCCAGCCAGGACGAGCCGGGCCCGCCCACCATGATTCACACAATTCTCGAAGACATCGAAATCGCCGAACGGACCGGTGTGACCACGGTCGCCACCCACATCAAGGCCCGCGGTGCCGACTTCTGGGGGACCGGCCGCACCTTGATTCAGCTGATCGAGACGGCGCGCGAACGGGGAGTGCCGATTTGGGCCGACCAGTACCCCTACCCAACCACCGGCACCGACGGGAACACGGTCTTGATTCCGTCTTGGGTTTTCGCGTCACCGGACACCACGGAGAGCCCTCGCGACCGGCTGCTGGCTGCTCTCGCAGATCCGGACCGGGGCGAGCTGGTCCGCCAGGACATTGACCACGAAATCAACCGGCGGGGCGGGCCGGCGAACCTGCTCATCATGGATCACCCCGATTCCGCGCTCGTCGGGGTGACGCTTGCGGACCTGATTTCTGAGTGGGGCGCAAACCCGGTGGACGCCGCCATTCGTCTTCAACTGGACGGGGACCCCGACCGGCGGGGCGGGGCACGCATCCGAGGTTTCTCATTGTCCGAGATCGACGTGGCCCTGTTCGCGGCCGAGCCTTGGACGATCACCGCTTCCGACGCGGGAATCGCTCTTCCGGGCGATGGTCCAGTCCACGCGAGGTTCTACGGGACCTTCCCACGCAAGATCAGGCGCTACGCCATGGAGCAGGAGGTACTGTCGATTGAGAGCGCCATCCGCTCCGCCACCAGCCTGCCCGCCCAGGTGCTGGGGCTGCGCGACCGCGGGCAGGTGAGGGAGGGATACCGGGCCGACCTGACCGTGATCGACCTGGCCAGCATTCAGGACCGGGCGACATTCTTCGAGCCGCACCAATACCCCGACGGGGTCGAACACGTGCTCGTGGCCGGAGAATTCGTAGTTGACGGCGGGGAGCTGACCTGGGCGCTGCCCGGAACATTGATCACCCCGGACTCCGCGAGAGCCAGATAAACCAAGCCGCTGTGCGGACCGGATTTTGGGGCCTTGAACTTCAGCCGTTCGAGGTCTTTGGCACCGAACACCTGGTTGGTGCGGCCATTACCGTGCTGGCGGGCACCGCGGTGGTGCTGGCCGGACGGAAGACGGGCGAACGGGGACAGCTCTACCTCAGGTGCGGTCTGATAGCGGGGCTGCTGTTTTTCCGCGTGGCCCGGCACTGGTGGCGAATCGACACCGGAATCTGGTCGGTTCAGGAAGAGCTCCCATTCCAGCTGTGCAACATCATGGCTTGGGTCTCAATTTACGGTCTGGGCACCCGCAACCCGCTGGCCCTCAAGGCCATGTATTTCCTGGGAGTGGTCGGCGCCATCCAAGCGGTGATCACGCCCGATGTCGATTACGGCCCCTTCCACTACACCTTTCTCGAATCCATGGGCTCGCACGGGCTGGTTGTGACCGCGGGAGTGTGGGCCGCCGCGGTCGAGGGTTACCGGCCCCGGCCCCGAGATCCTTGGTTGGCGTTGGCCGTGATGAACGGGCTGGCGGTAGTCGTTTACCCGCTCAACCTTTGGCTTGGGTCCAACTACCTCTACACGGTTCACAAACCGACGGCCGACACGCTGATGGATTTCCTGCCCGGCTGGCCGTGGTACCTGCTGGCCCTGCAACCCATCGCCGTGGCGTTCCTGCAGGCACTGATGTTGCCGTTCGTGCGGTCTAGGCGCCGGTCGCCAGCCTCCGGCGGCGCCAGTCCAACCAGCGGTTAGAGAACCCAAGCAATTTTGCCCCCCGCGTTATCGACAGTACCTCGCGGCGGGTCATCTTTACTTCTTGGCGCAACACATCCGGGTTGGCCTTGCTCAGGGCCAGCGTCCGCACCGCAAACAACAGCGGCAGCACGCAAAACAACCTCGCCCCGTGGTGCCGCCTCGGGATCAGTTTGGTGTAAGCGATGGCCGCGTCCAGGTGCCCCTCGGCTTTGGTGGCCAGTCGATCAAGCACGGCCATGGCCGCGGGCGACGGAGCTTCGCCGCTGCCGTGGAATATCGTTCCCGGGTCGACACCGTCCGGCACGAACGACCGCGGCACGAAGACCCATCCCCTGCCGGGATCCTCGTTCAACCCGCGAATCACGTTCACGGTTTGGAGCCCTAGCCCGAACTCGCGGCCCAGGGTCATCATCCGAGAGACTCCGCGGGCAACTCCGCTCAGCCGGACCGCGAAGAGCTCGGTAAGCAGCAGGCCCACCCGGCCGGCGACCTGGTGCATGTAGTCGTCCAGGTCGTCCTCATCCCCGAAATCGGAACCCCGCTCAACCCATCGGGCCATTCCCAGGGTCGACTCGCACACCCTCCGCGCGACGATTTCCCGCGCTACCGGCTCAAGGGCGGCCAGTCCCCCCAGAACAGCAGAGGTGTCGCGGGCAACGAGGCTGTCGGGGGTGCCGCCCCCGGCCTCCCGCAGGTGACCGGCGATCTCGGTGTTCGCGAACGTGCCGCGGTCCGATGGGTCAAGGTCGGCCAGGGTCCGCGCCCACAGCTGCAGGAGCGTGATCTTCTCCCGGTCCTCAAGGGTCGTCGTGTCCTCAATGTGATCCGAGACGCGCAGCAGCAGGTAGGCAACCGTGATTTCCTGCCTGAGCGGCTCCGGGAGCAGGCCGATCCCGACCGCGAAAGTGCGGCTGGATTCGACCAGGAGATCATCGAGACGGGGCATAAGTCATATCTTCTTGAGAGGGTCGGCCCATCGACTGCGGAACCGAAGACAATCTCAGGCGCCCAGGCATCGACCGTGGCTCGCCGGCAGCCTTGCACGAAGCCGGGGAAAGAGTCCAAAGAAGCGGGCGACCGGGGTCGAACCGGCGACCTTCAGCTTGGGAAGCTGACGCTCTGCCAACTGAGCTACGCCCGCGATGAAACCTCGAATGACCAGCGGCATCGGCCAGGTCAGTCGCTGCGTTGTTATGGGGCGGGAGGGACTCGAACCCCCGACCTCTGCGATGTGAGCGCAGCGCTCTGGCCAGCTGAGCTACCGCCCCTGGAGGGAGAAAAATGCTAACCGATCGGCGGCATTGATGCCACCCGAACCCGAATTGATGTCGACCGACCTTGATCGGGCCATCGTGGTGCTCCATGAACCCCAAGACCTTGTGAATGTCGCACTGGTGGTCAGGGCGATGAAGAACATGGGTCTGTCGAAACTCCGGTTGGTCCGCCCCGCCGAGTACGACGAATGGCGCATCTCGGGGATCGCTCACGACACCAGGGATGTTGTCGAACGGATTCGACTGTTCGATTCGCTGGAGGAGGCCCTTGCCGACACGGCCGTGGTGATCGGTTCGACGGCGCGGCGGCGGACGGTCAGGCAGACCTGGCGTGAGCCGGACGAGATCGGCCCGATGCTGGGGGCGCTTGCTCCGACCGACCGCCTGGCCCTCTTGTTGGGCCGGGAAGACAGCGGCCTGCCGAACGAAGCGCTGGATCTGTGCCACGGCGCCGTCTGCATTCCCACCAATCCCGACCATCCTTCGCTGAACCTGGCTCACGCGGTGCTGGTTTTGTGCTACGAACTGCGCAAGTGGGCGGGCGGTTCCGGCCGGGACCTGAGCCCCAAGAAAAGACGGGACCGGCCCTTGGCCACGCACGCCGAAATGGAAGAGTTCTTTGGTCTCTGGGAGAAGGCGATGACGAAGGCAGGCCTGTTCTGGGGGCTGGATCCCCTGCCCAAGATGCGCAGCTTCAGGAACATCTTTCAGCGCGCGGCGGTGGACGGGCGGGAACTGGGACTGTTGATGGCCACCGCTTACGAGATCATCCACTTCGCGAAGCGGGAAAGGGCGCGCGCCGCGGAGCTGGCTGCCAAGGGGTTACCCGAAGAGGACTAGACCCTCCGGCGAAGAGTCGCGATCATCTCCTCGTTGGATTCGGTCTTTCGCATCAACCCCAGCACTTCGCCCATGGCTTCCATCGGCGGATAGCTGCTGAGTTCCCGGCGCATGGCCCGGGCCACCGCCAGCGCATCCGGGTCAAGCAGTAGCTCTTCCTTGCGCGTCGCGCTGGAGTTGAGGTCGATGGCCGGGTAGATGCGGCGGTCGGCCAGTTCGCGAGACAGCACTAGTTCGCTATTGCCCGTGCCCTTGAATTCCTCGAAAATCACTTGGTCCATGCGAGAGCCCGTGTCTACGAGGGCCGTCGCGATGATGGTCAAGGAACCGCCCCCCTGGTCCGGCGCAATGTTCCGGGCGCTGCCGAAAAACCGCTTGGGTTTCTCCAGAGATTCGGAGTCCAGACCACCAGTCAGCGTCCTGCCGCTGCCACCGCACAGCGTGTTGTGGGCGCGCGCCAGCCGGGTGATCGAGTCCAGGATCACCACCACGTTCTGGCCCATTTCGGCCAGTCGGCGGCCGCGTTCCAGAGTCATCTGAGCCACCTTGACATGCCGGTCCGCCGGGAAATCGAAACTCGATGCCGCCACCTCGCCGAACCCGGTCATCTCCATCTCGGTAACTTCTTCCGGCCGTTCGTCCACCAACAGGATGAGCAGTTTGTAGTCGGGGTAGTTCTTGGCGATCCCCTCGGCGATGGCCTGCAGGACCATGGTCTTGCCCGCCTTGGCCGGCGCAACGATCAACGCCCGCTGACCGAGACCCAGCGGGCAGAAGATGTCGATGATCCGGTTGGTGTAGTCGTGGGGACCGCGTTCCAGCTCGCACTCAAGTTTGAGGGGACGGTCCGGATGGCGGGCGCTGAGCTTGTCGAACTCGCGGCGGGGGTTCAGTTCCTCCAGCGAGTGGCCGTTCACGGTGTGGACGTAACGGAGCGGGGGGCTCTTGCCGCGGTGGTTCTGCTGGCCGATCTGACCGCAAACCTCGTCGCCCGTGCGAAGGTTGTGGGGGGCGATGATACGCGGACTCACGTAGATGTCTCCGCTCCCGGGCGCATAGCTGGCGTTGGGCCGCCTGATAAACCCCGCCCTGTTGGCCACGCATTCCAACAGGCCCAGGTACTCGTCGAGCGGAACGTCTGGCTGGGGTTCGTTCGCCAGTGGTTTGACCGGCTGATCCGACCGTCGCCTGTTGGGAGGGCGGGCGCGGCGCTGCTGGTGCTGGTGCCGACCCCGGCCCCCGGAGTTGCGAGGGGGCGATGAGCCCTTACCGCGCGGTTGGCGGCTTCGGTGGCGACGCTGGCCGTCGCGGCCTGCTGAGTCTGTTTGTTCGCTGTGCAAGATTCTCTGTTCTGGAAAAGCCCGGCCGGGCGACCCAAGGGCCTTCTCGAACCGGGGGCCATGACAGGTGGCGCGGATGCCGGGACTGGTCCGGGCAGCGCCGAGGCGCTACGCAAAGCGCCGTTGAAAGATCGCGCCCGCAAAGTGACCGTCGGGCGCACAGCAGCTGCTGGCTGGTCCCTAATATTGGCCCTGGGGTATGATTTGCGCCAGTCCCTTCGTTACAGAACCACTCCCGGCCCGATTCCGGGCACCGGCCATTGGGGCGCTTGCGGGGCGGTCAGCGCAGGCTGGCGTTATTTTTCGGCAGTTCAGTCCGAACCGTGCAGAGCTGGTCGGGCGACCTGTTGAGGACTCGGTAACCAAGAACAAACATGAACTGACTAAGGCGGACGAATGAAGAAGATCTGGAAGGGGCTGTTGATTTTTTCCGTGGCGGCGCTGGGTGCGGCTTGCGGCGGTGAATCGGGCGACGACGCCGGCGATGCCGGCGCGGCCGAGGCCGCCGAAATGGAGGCTGCCCGGGCGGACGCGGGCGGTGACGCGCCGGGCGACATGGCCGGCGGCGTGATGGAAGCCGACTGGATTGCGGTTGACCACGACGGCGGTACGGTCACCATTGAGCTGATCGCCGGCGAGACCGCCACCAACTCGGGCTGGAATTTCAACGGTTATCTGGGCGGCGAGACCACGGTCGTGGTGCCCGAGGGGTACGAGATCACCATCAACTTCCGCAACGACGATCCGGTCAACTACCACAGCGTCGCGGTTCTGGACACTCAGGCCACGTGGCCACCCATGTTCAACGAGATGGTTCCCGTGTTTGACGGTGCCATCACCAGCAACGCCGGTTCTGCCAACGAGTCGACTCCTCCGGGGGGCGGTTCCGAAGCGGTGACGTTTACGGCTTCCAGTGCCGGTGCCTACGCGCTGGTGTGTGTGGTGCCCGCCCACGCGATGCAGGGCATGTGGCTCGATTTTGAGGTATCCGCCGACGGCGAAGCCGGCCTGCGTTGATTCTCGGTTCGTACGCATTCAGAGCGGGCGGTGCCGGACCGCCGACTGAGTGAAGGGGAGCGATTCTTGATCCGGGGACCCGGCGAAGCGGCCAGTCGGGCCCTTCTCTGGGCATCGACAAACCCGATGCTCTCCGAAGTCTTGCCGCGTCAGAAGTTCATGAGGCGGGCCGTCCGCAAATACGTACCGGGCGTGACCCGCTCGGAAGCCTTCGCGGCGGCGGCCCGTCTCAGCGAAAAGGGCGTCGGCACCCTCTTCACCCTGTTCGGCGAGAACGTCAAGACAGAGGCCGAAGTCGAGGCAGTCGTAACCGAGTACGGTCTCCTGCTGGACGAATCTCGCGAACTGGGCCTCGACCTGGAGGCATCTATCAAACCCACCCATCTGGGTCTCGACCTGAGCGAGGACCTGGTGGTGGAGTCGTGCGCGGCCCTTGCCGCCAGTTGCGGTGGCGCCGCCGTTGACCGGGGCGGCGCGACCCACCTCAGGACCCTCTGGTTGGACATGGAAGGATCCGGGTATCTGGAACCCACACTGCGGATCTACCGCCGGCTGCGGGAAGACGGCATTCTGGCGGGCGTGGCGATGCAGTCCTACCTGCACCGTTCACCCGACGATCTCAGGGGGATGCTGGACCTCGAGCCCCGCGTCAGGTTGGTGAAGGGGGCCTATTCGGAGCCACCCTCAGTCGCCTTGCCAAAGAAGGCGGACGTGGACCGGCAGTATCTGGAGATGGCGCATATTCTGCTGGATCATCTTGAAGGGGGGGGCGGGGCGTTTCTCGCCCTGGGCACGCATGACCCCGCCATGATGACCCCACTTGAACGGGCGGAGGCTCTTGGGATCGGGCCCGACCGTTTTGAGATCGAGATGCTCTACGGGATCAGCTTGCGCGAACAACGACGGCTGATCTTACGCGATGCCCCCTTGAGGGTACTGATCAGTTACGGCGAGGCATGGTTCCCGTGGTACATGCGGCGCTTGGCCGAGCGGCCCGCCAACATGTTGTTCGTGGTCCGCAGCATGTTCCAGTGAACTGATCGGCCACACTCTGCCCCGGTAAACTGCCGGGGGGCGCAGGGTGTCATATTTTCGGGTACTTGTACGTAGTTTAGAGGGTCCGTCAAGATCCTCTCCCAGACTCCCGGGATCAGTGGATTATTGCGCGGCGGTTAGCGTTTTCAGGGGCCCCGAAATGCGGCCCCGCGGTATTTAAGGAGGCACTTGTCATGGCTGGATGCGAACCAAGCTCCAGGTTGGAAACGAAATTTGTCTGGTCCGTTCTGGCGTGCGCCCTGGTGGCCGTTGGGGCAGCGGCATGCGGAGGTGGGCCCGCCAACCCCACCTACGATAACCCTTCAGAGTTGCGAATTGAGAACGGCACGCGGGGCAGCATCATCTACGTCCACGCCCGGGCCTGCGGCACGACCGACTGGGGCGACGACCTGTTCATGTCGGATCATCCCGTGGATGGTACCATAGCCCCCGACGCCACACGGACCTTCATACTTGAAGCCGGCTGCTACGACATCAGGGCCCAGCATCTGGAATCGTCTATTCCTGGTCCGCTGATCGACAAATTCCTCAACAACCAGACACTGTCCACGGACAGCCCTGTTGAGTGGAGGGTGACTCACGGTACAGACCCTGACGAACCCAGTTGATTCCCAACTCCCTTGACGGCGTCGCGGAGGCGATGGGAGGGCCGGGCAAGGGGATTCTGGCCGCCGACGAGAGCTCCGGGACGATCAGGAAACGGTTCGACACAATCAATGTCGAGTCGTCCGAGACAAACCGGCGGGACTATCGCGAGCTTCTGTTTCGCACCACCGAGGCACTGAACAATCACATCTCCGGGGTAATACTGTTCGACGAAACCCTGCGCCAGCGCGCCGCCGACGGGACCGCGCTGGTGGATCTGATCGCCGGCTCCGGCGCGATTCCGGGAATCAAGATTGACAAGGGGGCCCATCCTCTGGCCGGCTCACCCAGCGAAAAGGTGACCGAGGGGCTTGACGGGCTGCGTGACCGGCTGTCCGAATACAGGCAGCTGGGTGCCCGGTTCACCAAGTGGCGGGCCGTCATGGACATCGGGCGCGGGGGCGACCGGTCCGTCCCGAGCCGGGCCTGCGCGGTCGCCAATGCCCACGCTCTGGCGCGGATGGCGGCGCTGAGTCAGGAGCAGGACTTGGTACCGATCGTGGAGCCGGAGGTGTTGATGGACGGCGATCACGACATCGACCGCTGCTTCGAGGCCACCGAGTTCACCCTCCGAGAGACGTACGCCTCGCTCAGCGAACAGGGCGTGGTGCTCGAAGCTTCGGTGCTCAAACCGAACATGGTTCTTTCGGGGAAACTGTGTCCGGTACAGGCCCCGGCGGAAGAAGTGGCCGAAAAGACGGTGGCGTGTCTGCGACGCTCTGTCCCCGCGGCGGTTCCCAGCATCGTGTTCCTGTCGGGCGGCCAGTCCGACCTGGAGGCGACCGAGAACCTGAACGCCATGAACGCGGCGTTCGACACGCCGTGGCGTTTGTCTTTCTCGTACGGGAGAGCGCTTCAGGCGGCTCCGCTCAAGGCCTGGGGCGGGAATCCGGCAAACGGCCCGGCGGTGCGGGCGGCGTTCGCCCATCGGGCTCGCATGAATGCGCTGGCGACTCTGGGGCAGTGGTCCGGCGAACTGGAGGCACAGGCGGCCTAACCACCGGCGCCCGGCGGCTTGTCTTGCAGGTCGAGCGCGGCCATGGCCTGCCGGAACTTGTCCGTCGTCTCGGATTCCTCCGCCCCGGTCTCCAGGCTTCCCCCGTCCACCACGCGCCGGCCGCCCAGATAAACCGCGGAGATGTCTCTGTTGTCTCCGCCCACCAGCCAGGCATCCAGGGCGGTCCGGGTGCCGTGCCCGGCGATGGCGGGTCCCGCCTCGTCCAGCACCACCAGATCGGCCCTGCGACCGGGCTCTATCGCCCCTCCCCGCAACCGACCCCCTCGGGCGGGGCGGGCGGCGGCTTCGCCGGAGGCAGCGGCCCACGCCCACGCCGGGCCGCCCGCCCCGCCCTCGGTCGCGATGCGAGCGCGGCGACGGTCGCGCAGACGCTGGCCGTACTCGAGCACCCTCAGTTCGCCGATGACCGATACGCGGGTGTTGGCATCGGTGCCGATCGCCGCGCTCCCCCCTTCCTCAAAATGCTCGACCGCAGGGAAAATGCCATCGCCCAGATGGGCTTCGGTCAGCGGGCAGAGCACAACGCCCGCACCCAACCGCCGGATCATGCTACGCTGCGATCCGGTTGCGTGCGTGGCGTGAACCAGCTGCCAACGGGGGCCGAGCGCCACCGAGTCCGCCAACAGCGTAACGGGGGTGCACCCGTGGGCCACCACGCATTCCTCCTGCTCGCGCGCTTGTTCGCTGATGTGAATGTGCACCGGGCACTCGCCAATCGCTTGATCCGCCCGCTCGACCAACCCCGGCAATTCTTCCGCCGGCACCGCTCGCAGGGAGTGGGCCGCCACCCCCGCGACCGGCACCCCGTTTTCCAACAGCGCGCTCACCGTCGCGAAGAAATCGTCGAGGTCGGTGTGCAGAAATCGCGCCTGGCCGGGCGACGGCGGGAGCCCGCCGAATCCGCCGCACTTGTAGTACGCAGGCAGCAAGCCCAGCCGGATGCCGGCGTCCCGGGCAGCCTGGCTCACCGCGCCTGCCATCTCGACACCCCGACCCCGGCGGGCCCCGGGCGGATGATGCACGTAATGGAACTCCAGCACCTCGGTGAACCCCGCCACCAGCATTTCGGAAAATCCGCGGCGGGCCACGGCATACATCTGAGAGGGAGTGATGCGATCGGCCAGCCGGTACATCACTTCGCGCCAGGTCCAAAACGAGTCAACTCCGGTGCCCCGGGCCTCGCCGTGTCCGGCCAACGCCCGCTGGAACACGTGGCTGTGGGCGTTGATCATGGCCGGCACCGCCAGGAACCCGTCCCACGGCGGGGCGCCCGGTTTCACCGATTCAATCACCCCGCCGGGCCCGAACGCGATGGCGACCTCCCGGGCCAGCCCGGACGGAAGCAGCGCCGCCCGGAACGACAGCGAACGGGTTGGTGCGCTGGCCTGCAAGCCAGATTTGGGTTCTATTCCGTGCATGAACATTCTTCGTATCAGGTCTGGATCAATGGTTAACTCTGTGGTCGGAACCACGCAGTCGCAACTTCGGCGGTTGCTCCTGGCGGGGGCGCTGGTTGCCGTGGCATCTGGCCTGCCGGCGGCGGGGTCGGTTGCGGCCGCCGCGGCCCAGGTCACGACCGCGGCGGCCGCGGGCAGGGTGGTTGATGATGCCGGACAGCCTGTTCCCGGGGCAAGCGTGCGCTTGGAGCGCGACGAGACCGGCACTTTCTCGACGGCCGTGACCGGTGCCGATGGCAGGTTCCGGATTGAAAACCTGCGCCCTGGCGGGCCCTACACGATTTCGGTGTCGCGCATTGGGTACGAGACCGTGTCCCGGAGCGGCCTGACGCTGGAAATCGGCCAGAGACTGACGCTGGAAATCGTTACCGCAACCGAGGCCATTGCCCTGCCCGAACTGACCGTGCGCGTGGAGGGCGATCTGCTGGGCGACCCCTCGCGCATCGGCGCTGCGTCCGTCGTGCGGCGCGAAACCCTGGAAAACCTCCCCACCATCACCCGCGACTTCACCGAATTCGCACAGCTCTCGCCCCTGGTCAAAATGGACGAGAACGGCGCTTCGGTGGCCGGTGCCAACTCCCGGTTCAACAACATCCAGGTTGACGGTCTGCTGAGCCAGGATGTGTTCGGGCTCTCGCCGAGCGGGGTGGCGGGGGGACAGGCCCGCGGGCGCGTGATCCCGATGGCGGCGGTAGAGCAACTTCAGGTGCTCGTGGCCCCCTACGACGTGCGGCAGTCGGGGTTCACCGGAGGAGTGCTGAATGCGGTCACCCGGTCCGGCACCAACACCTTCACCGGGTCTGCATTCGCCAATTACCGCGATGACACGCTGGTCGGCGATGCCGTGATCTCGGACAAGCCGCGCTCGCCGGGCAATCTCCTCAACTTCCACGCCGGGTTTGACGCGGGCGGGCCGATTCTGAAGGACCGAGCCCATTTTTTCGTTGCCGGCGAATTTGAGACTCGTCGCCAGCCCCCGGACGGATTCCATGTTGGAGTGGACGACCCGATCCTGACCCGGCTCTCGCCCGACACTGTGGGCCGCGTCCAGGATGTGATCGCGGGGTTCGGGGTCGACGCCGGCCAGGCCGGGCTGTACGACCTCGACAACGCGCTCATCAACCTCTTCGCCAGATTCGACTATCAACTCAACCCCCGGCACGCGGCCACGCTGCGCCTCAATCTGGCCTCGGCGGGCGACGACGCGGCAACCAACCGACTGGCGGGCGACGCTTACGAGCTCTCTTCCAGCGGGTCGCGGATCGAGAGCCGCAACCGTTCGGTGGCTGCACGGTTGCTCTCGACGCTGTCGCCAACCCTTTCCAGCGAATTCCTGATCAGCTTCACCGGCCTGCGGAACTGGGAGGATCCCCTGTCCATGTTCCCCCGCGTCGAAGTCACGTTGCAGGGGAGGGACGGAGAACAGGGGTTCAGGCGCGACCTCAGGCTCGGGGCCGATTTCTTCTCGCACGACAGCGAGCTGGACCAGAACATCTTCCAGGTTTCCGAGGCTCTCAGCCACACGTCCGGGTCGTTCAAGACAACGGTGGGTGCGCAGTTCGACCGTTTCGGCATCCGCCGCCAGTACCTGCCGGGTTCGCTCGGGGCCTACCGGTTCTTGTCGCTGGAGGATCTGGCCGCGAACGAACCGTTCGAATACACGGTCAACCTGCCTCTGACCGCGGACGCCGCGACCAGCGAGTTTTCGGTGAACCAGATCGGGGGTTACCTGCAGTTCGAGGCAGACGGCAGCCGGTTCGATGCCAAGGCTGGGATTCGCGCCGAAGTTCCGTTCTTCCCGGGGTCGCCTACCGCCAACGCCGTGGTCGAAGAGCACTTCGGCTACCGAACGGACGAACTGCCCAGCGGCAACTTGGTGCTCGCCCCCCGGGCGGGTGTCAGCTGGCGGCCCTTGGACGGCTCGCAGCTGCGCGGAGGCGTGGGGCTGTTCACCGGCCGGCCGCCGTTCTCCTGGCTGGCCAATGCCTACCAGAACACGGGCCTGGCGAGCGGCTACCTGACCTGCCGGCGCCGCAACGTGGGAGTCGCCGACCCGGAAATCGTCCCGGTTTTCGATCCGGGCGCGCCGGCCCCGCAGGCATGCGCCGACGGGAGCGCCGCGGAATCGGCCCTGCCCATCGTAACGGTGTTCAGCCCGTCGTTTGAGTTTCCGCAGGACTGGAAAATGTCTTTGTCCGCCGACCAGCGGTTGCCCGGCGACGCGGTGCTCTCGATCGAGTGGCTTTACACCATGGCCCGCACCCAGATCTCGCTGACCGACCTCAACCTCGGACCCGGCGTTGACCCGGCGGACCGCACACCCGAGAACGGTTACTCGGAAGGTTTCGGCTACGCAGGCAGGTCGGTGTTCGGGCCGGGGGGTCGGGGGAACGAGCTGGTCGATCCCCCGCCCGGGTCTCCGCCGGACCCTCGCGAGCCCATCTTCTTCCCCGACCGCGTGTACGACGGATTCGGGCAGGTGATCCTGATCGACAACGACGCCCAGAACTTCTCGTATGCCCTGGGCGTTTCCCTCAGAAAGAGGTTCGGCGAGACCTTCTCCGTCGAAGCCGGCTATTCCTACAACCGGTCCGCCGACACGCGCAGCCTGGCATCTCTTGATGCGGTGTCCAATTTCGGCTTCACCGCGGTTGAGGGAGATCCGAACTCGCCGCAGCGCCAGGCCTCGCTGTTCGATCGCCCGCACAAGGCAGTGTTGCAGGCCTCGGCCGCGCTCCCGGAGTCGATGGGAGGCTTCAACGTCTCGCTGCTCTACATCGGGCAGTCCGGGCGCCCCTATTCCTACGTGTACGCGGATGACATCAACGCCGACAGCTACCCCGGGCTGGGGCACGCGGTCGACCTCAGCAACGACCTCGTGTACGTGCCCGAGACGCACCTGGACTTTCCGGGTGGGAGGTCGTTCATCTCGGGCCTGTTGTTTGAGCAGCTCGTGCTGCGCGATCCCTGTCTGGAGGAGTCTCGCGTCCGCATCCTGCACCGCAACGCTTGTCGCACGCCCTGGTCGAACCAGCTCGACCTGCGGGTCTCACGGGGGTTCCGGGCGGGCGGCATGGACTTTGAGTTGGCCGCCGACCTGATCAACGCCCTGAACCTGATGAACCGGAACTGGGGCCACGTGCGCGCCGTGAACCCCGTGGTGGAGGTGCTGCGGGTGGACGGGCGCTGGGAGGACGACGGGGGCGTGGGAGCGGGCGTCATTCCGGAGGTGGATGACCCGCTCCAAGCCCGCTACGCCGGTCAACTCATCCGCGGCGAAGATGGCGGCATTGCCGCCGGTCTGCCCCATGTTCCCGAGATTGGCACGTCGCAGTGGCAGGCGCAGTTCGGCTTCAGAATCCGGTTTTGACCAGGAACTGGCATGACTGTTGATTCGATTCGCACCATCGGTGAAACGCCTCAAGGAGCATGTTGATATGAAAGCAGCACGATCAGTGCCGTCCGCGATTGCCGCCATGTTGGCCGCGTCTTCCGCCGCGTTCGCCCAGACCACGGCTGACGGGCCCGGGCTGCCGGGCGCTGATGGCTCCGGCCTCGCGGCGGCGGCGATCGGGTTTGGCGCCGCCACGGCGGTGTGGGGAGACCAGATCCTTGTCGGGCGCGCCGGCGAGTTCCCCGCTTTCCCCATGCCCGGCTCGGAGCCGGGGGCGGTTCACGTGTTCAGTCGCGGCGCCGACGGTTCCTGGACCGAGACCGAGACCGTGCCGGCACCAAGCGGCATTTACGGGGACGCCTTCGGGCGTTCGGTCGCCGTGTCTGGGGGGATGCTGGTGGTGGGGGCACCGCTGGCCAACGAGGCCCGTGGTGCCGCCTACGTGTACACGCGGGGCCTGGACGCCTGGGACCTGCTCCTGACCCTCGGTCTGCCCGACGGGCAACCCGGCGACGAATTCGGAGCTTCGGTTGCCGTGGGCGAAGGGTTCGGGATCATCGGAGCTCCGGGTCGCGATGGCGGTATGGGCGTCGCGATGGCCTACACCGACACCGGCGGCGACCTGGCATCGACGGAGATGATTCCGTCCAACCGGACCGCAGGCGGGAGGTTCGGCAGCGCCGTATCGATCGAGGGGAATCTGGCCGTCGTCGGCGCAAGCGGCCCCGGCCCCCTGTCACTGGGCGGATTCGACGGAACGGTGCGCACTCCCCTGGCCGGCCAAGCGTTCATGTTTGAGCGGTCTGGAGTTTCCTGGAACGAAGTCGCGGCCCTGGGGCCCCCCGGCCCGGGACCGGCCGCGTTCGGGTTTTCGGTTCAGATGGTGGACGGGGCAGCCTTCGTTGGGGCGCCAATAGGCGGCGGTGGAATTGGCGAAGTCCATGTGTTCATACCCGACGAGGCGGAAGGATGGTCGGCCGCGGGGAGCTTGGCCGGCGATCAATCCAGCGGAACCGGTTTCTTCGGGTATTCCCTGGGCCGGGCCGGTGACAAGGTCGTCGCGGGAGCTCCGCTGGGCGCGAGTGGCGGAGCATTCGTCCTCGGGAGAAGTGACTCCGGCTGGAGCGTCGAGGCAATGCTGTCGGCCCAGACAACGGGCATGCAGGGCTTCATGGGCAGCGCGGTTGCGGGATCGGAAGGTCTCGCCGTGGTCGGTGCCCCGGGTTCGGCTTTCTTTGAGGGGGTCGGGTTTGTGTTTCAGGGCACGGAAGACGGATGGGCCGGACCGGAAACCATCTTCAACGAAGGCGGCGGACCGGCCCGGGTGGTCGGCGAGGAGATGCTCTGCGGCGATGACGGCACCGTGGCCGGATTCCCGTGCAGCGACGTCGAGCTCGTTTCCTTCCTGCCGGGCGGCGAGGTAGGGGCCAGCCGCGGGGTCATGGTCAGCGACGTGTGGGGCTGGACCGACCCCGAAACCGGCCGCGAATACGCCATCCTGGGGCGGTTCAACGGGACCTCGTTCGTCGATGTCACCAACCCCCAGGAACCGGTGTTCCTCGGCGACCTGCCGCTGACCGCGGGCGCCATCCCAAACCTGTGGCGCGACATGAAGGTCCACGACGGGCATGCCTTCATCGTGGCCGACAACGCCGGGGCCCATGGCATGCAGGTGTTCGACCTGCGGCGTCTTCGCGACGTGACCGCCGCGCCGGAGACGTTCGATGCGGACGCGGTCTACGACGAGATCCATTCCGCCCACAACATTGTGATCAACGAATCCACGGGGTTCGCCTACGTGGTCGGAGCCAGCGGGGGCGGAGAGACCTGCGGCGGCGCGCTTCACATGGTCGACATCCGGGATCCCCGGAACCCGGCCTTCGCGGGGTGTTCCGAGAATCCGGGCGCGGGCAATAACGGGCGCGGATATACGCACGACTCCCAGTGCGTGGTCTACAGCGGCCCGGACTCGGACTACGCGGGCCGCGAAGTGTGCTTCAACTCCAGCGAGACCGCGCTGGGAATCGTGGACGTCACCGAAAAACAGGACCCGGAGGTCATCGCCACGGCCAGCTACCCAAATGTGGCCTACGCCCACCAGGGGTGGTTGACCGAAGACCAGCACTACTTCTACCTGAATGACGAACTGGACGAGATGTCGGGCCTGACGGAGGGCACCCGTACCATGGTCTGGGACGTCGCGGACCTTGAGGAGCCGGTCCTGGCACGCGAATTCGTGCAGGACAACGCGGCCTCGGACCATAACCTCTACGTCCGCGACAACTACATGTATCAGTCCAACTACGTAAGCGGTCTGAGGGTGTTCGACATCAGCGACCCCCTGAACCCGGTCCCCGCCGGTTACTTCGACACGGTTGCGGGCGGCCCCGACGAACCAGGCTTTGCCGGCTCCTGGAGCAACTATCCGTTCTTCGAGTCGGGGAACATCCTGGTTTCGAGCATGCGGGAGGGTCTCTTCATCCTGAAACTCAGGGACCGGACCCTGATCCCGTAGGCGGCGTCATGGCGCGTTGGTAGGCTATCAAACGCGCGAATCACGTATGTGGACTCGAGCACCCCGGGAAGGTGCGCCCCAGACGGGGCTTGAGTCCCGCCGCCATCGCCATCGACCGGCACTACTTGTGCGCCTCGATGGTGGCTCCTCCGTGTCGGCGCCTCTCGATCGGCGATCATGCGCTTGATAGGTCCCTTCACTCGACGAAGACCCCCTCCAACCCCTAAACTTCAGATCCGTAACCCGACCCCAGCGCCCGTATGGACCTCCGCTCTCCTCCAAGGTGATCGGAATTCTCCGGAATCGGTGAGCGGAATCGTCGGAATGCGGAGCTCGGTCGAGGGTAGTCGTTGACCCTCGTTTCTCGGACCAGCTCATCGGTGCAGCCGTTTCGGTCGTCGCGGGAGGCTCTGATCTGATTTCGGAGGTAGGAATGGCCTTGACACCTGCCATTGACTGGGTGAAGCGCCGCTGGTCTCGCGGAGGCATGATAGCTGTGAAGCTGCTGTCTGGGCTTGGCATCCTGCTGATTTTCGGAGGACTAGTAGCTGCCGCACTGACCTGGCCAGGGGTCCGGACCCACCACGAGGCGGTGCGCAATCTTGGCCTCGTGGTGGCAGGCATGATTGCTATACCACTGGCCGTCTGGCGCGCTGTCGTGGCGCAGCGCCAAGCCGAGACGGCGAGACGCAGTCTCCTGAACGAACGTGACCAGAAGGCCGCCGAAATGCTCGGGAGTGCACTGCTCTCGGTCCGACTGGGCGG
>JAGWBR010000004.1:0-826 GCA_021295785.1 Gemmatimonadota bacterium | reverse complement strand
CCGCTGGACTCGCCCATGTGCCAGGCGAAGATGTTCGTGCTGTCATGGATGCGATCTCAACCCGCAGCGACGCCGGGATTGCAATTGAGCAAGAGGAAAAAGATTTTGGGCTAGACTTGGTGGGTGTGAACCTCTCCGAGGTGAACCTCCGCAAGGCCAAGCTCTCCGGGGCCGAGCTCGTGAAGGCCAACCTCTCCGGGGCAAACCTCTTGAAGGCCAACCTCTCCGGGGCAAACCTCTTGAAGGCCAACCTCGCCGGGGCCAACCTCTGGGAGGCCAACCTCTCCGGGGCCAACCTCTGGGAGGCCAACCTCGCCGGGGCCAACTCCTGGGAGGCCAACCTCTCCGAGGCCCACCTCTCCGGGGCCGACCTTTCGGAGGCCGGCCTCGTGAAGGCCAACCTCTCCGGGGCCAACCTCTCCGGGGCCGAGCTCCCCGGGGCCGACCTCTCGGAGGCCAACCTCTCCGGGGCCCGCCTCTCCGGGGCCAACCTCTCCGGGGCCAACCTCTCCGGGGCCGAGCTCCCCGGGGCCGAGCTCTGGGGGGCCGAGCTCCCCAAGGCCGAGCTCTGGGCGGCCGACCTCTCCGGGGCGAACCTCCAGAAGGCCAACCTTTCCGGGGCCCACTTCTGGGAGGCCAACCTCTCCGGGGCCCGCTTCTGGGAGGCCAACCTCTCGAAGGCCAACCTCTCGAAGGCCAACCTCTCCGGGGCCCGCTTCTGGGAGGCCAACCTCTCCGGGGCGAACCTGAATGCCTGCAACATAGCAAGTGCAAGATTCTCGCCCCGCACAGTCATTACCCAAGAACAACTTGACCAGACCCTCGC
>JAGWBR010000034.1 GCA_021295785.1 Gemmatimonadota bacterium | reverse complement strand
TTACGGATACCTGGAAGACACCGGGGACCCGATTCGGCTGCGGTTGCTGGAAGGCGGCACCATTGAAGTGAGTTATTCCCGCGTGGCGTCGATCAGTGCGGCCAGCGGTGTGGTGCGCGGGGGCAGGTTCTGGCGCGAGGAACGCACCCACCTGAACAACCTGATCGGACCAACCGGCAACACCCTCCCGGCCGGGGTCTGGACCCTTGCGGCATATGAGATCTTTTTGCCGGTCGCTTATTACGGAGTCTCCGATGCTCTGACGATCGGCTTCGGCACGCCCCTCATCTGGAGTTTTCTGGCCGGCTATGACGCGACCCGGTTGTCATACGGTGCCGTCAAGGCCAGGATCTACAAGAAGGAGCGAATCTCGGTCGCGGTCGGCAGCCTCATTCTGGGGTCGGAAGATTACGTAATGGGCGTGGGTTTTGCTGCTCTTACATGGACCGGCGACGACGGGTCGTTCACGGCTGCCGCTGGCGTTGGCCCCGGCAAGGAGGGGGAATGGGGCTCAGCCCTGGCGATGCTGAGCGGCTCCTACCGGACCGGGCGCACGACCAAGCTTGTCGGGGAACTCTACTCCGTTCCTGGAAATAACGGGACGTTGGTTCCTTCGGCGGCCGTGCGACTGTTCGGCGACCGCCTGAGCGTGGATTTCGGTGCCCTCGCGGTCCCGGACTACCAGCTAATCCCGCTGTTGAACTTCAAATACGTATTCTAGACGGAGGAACCTGAGCCTCGTACGGGAGCCGAAGTTGGACGAACAGGCTGTGGAGACTCCCTGGGGAATCGATCGCAACACCTCCTGACAGGAAGGGCAGGCCCCTTCTCCGGTGACCCGGCGGGGTTTGCGCCCCGCCAGCTTCACAGCCTAGCATCCCGCCATGCAAGCAACGTCCCAACTGATTCGGTGCCTGGCCCGAACTCGCCTTTTGCTGCGGTCGCCGCTGGTTTCGACCCGTCCACCGGCGTTGGGTATTCCGCTCGTTGCGGGTGCTCTTCTCGCACTGGGGTGGGTGTTCGTCGGCGCGGTGGAGCCGGTTGCGGCGTGGAGCGCGCCGGGCCAGGCGGCGGAGCAGGCAGGCGGCGAACCTGCTTTTCTCCGTGCCATGCGGGGAGGGCTGGGAATGGTGTTCCTGCTGGGTACGGCCTGGTTGTTTTCGCTGAACCGGCGCTCCATCTCCTGGCAGTTGGTGTGGCGGGGGCTCGCGCTTCAGCTAGTGTTCGCGTTCATCGTGCTCAAAACCGGAGCCGGCCGGGCCTTCTTCTCCACCGTGAACGATGTGCTGGTGGCGATGGTCAACTACACGAATGCCGGGAGCAGCCTGCTGTTCGGGGCCCTCACCTCGCCGGCGGTCCCGGTGGACGGCGGCGACGGCGGGTCTGTGCTGATCGGCGCGCACTTTGCGTTTGGTGTTCTGACCGCCATCATCTTCTTCTCTTCCTTCATGGCGGTCGTTTACCACCTGGGCGTCATGCAGCGCGTGGTGGGCGGCATGGCCTGGCTGATGAAGCGCACTCTGGGAACCAGCGGTGCCGAGACCACTTCCGCAGCCGGAAACATCTTCTTCGGACAGACCGAGGCGCCGCTGCTGGTGCGCCCGTTCATCGCCAAGATGACCGACTCGGAACTCAACACCGTCATGACCGGTGGGTTTGCGACCGTGGCCGGGGGGGCGATGGCGGGGTATGTGGCGATCCTGTCGGGCGCGTTTCCTGGAATCGCGGGACACCTTCTCGCAGCGAGCATCATGGCCGCGCCGGCCGGCATCGTGGTCAGCAAGATGCTCGCGCCGGAGACCCGGCGGTCGGAGTCGGCCGACGGCGTGCAGGTGCAGGTGAAGACCGACTACGCCAACGTGATCGACGCCGCGGCCGGGGGGGCCGGCGACGGGATGAAGCTCACCCTGAACGTGGCAGCCTCTCTGCTGGCGTTCATGGCGCTGATCGCGATGATGAACGGCATGCTGGGTTGGGCGACCAATCTGGTCGGTTTTGAACCCCTCACGCTGGAGCAGGTTTTTGGTTGGGTGTTTGCCCCGATCGCCTGGGTGATTGGCGTGCCGTGGTCCGACGCCGTGTCGGTGGGGACCTTGTTTGGAGTGAAAATGGTGGCGAACGAGTTCGTGGCCTTCGCCCAGTTTGGGGATGCCCTCTCGGGAGGGGCTCCGGCCGCCGGGACCGTGATGACCGAGAAGGGCCGCCTGATTTGCGCGTATGCTCTGACAGGTTTCGCCAATTTCAGTTCGATAGCGATCCAGATCGGGGGAATCGGGGGGATCGCACCCGACCGGCGCAGCGATCTGGCGAGACTCGGTCTGCGGGCCATGCTGGGTGGCACGGCTGCCACATGGATGACAGCTACGCTGGCCGGCGCCATCGCGTGACCGCCGCCCCCCGGCCCGACGCTGACCCTTCGCCCGCTGCCGCCTCCCGGCGGGCCGCGGCACAACTTCAAGATTGCCTTCGCGACCACTTCGGTCCGGGCCGCATGCCCCGGACGGGGATCACCATGGGATCGGGATTGTCGGGCCTGGCTGCGAGGATTGAGAACCCCATCCAAATCGCGTATTCGGACTTGGAGGGATGGCCGGTCCCGACAGTCCGGGGCCATTCTGGACATGTGGTGGCCGGCGAGCTGGGCGGAGTGCCGGTAATGGGTTTCAGCGGACGCGTCCACCTGTACGAGGGCGGCGACCCCCCGCGGGTCGGTTTCTACGTACGGGTGGCGGGAATGACAGGGGTTTCGACGCTCGTGATCTCAAACGCCGCCGGCGCGATCAACGACGGTTTTGCGCCGGGCGAATTGATGTTGTTGAGAGACCATATCAACCTGACTGGAACGAATCCCCTGGCCGGGCCCGCCCGCCCGCGAGAGCCCCGTTTCCCGGACATGACGGCGGCCTACGACCAGGATCTGCGGGACGTTTTCCGCGAATGCGCCGCCGAGCTGGGGACGACGCTGCACGAAGGGGTTTACGCAGCAGTGCACGGACCATCGTACGAGACCCCGGCCGAAATCCGCATGTTGCGGACCCTCGGGGCGGATGCGGTCGGCATGTCCACTGTGCCCGAGGTGATTGTGGCGCGCGCCACGGGCATTCGGTGCGCGGCGGTATCGTGCCTGACCAACCATGCCGCCGGGATCACCGGCGAACCGTTGTCTCACCAGGAGGTGATCCAGGTCGGCCGCCAGTGCGAGGTGGCGCTCGGGGACCTGGTGGCGTTGGCTGTGGGCAGGTTGTCCGAGCCGCCGTTCTACGGGGGGTGACGGCGTGGGTGGCCGCTCGGTAGATCCGGTTGCTCCATTCGACGCCTCGCTGGTCGAGCGCGTGTCGGTGGACGAGGAGGAAATTCAGCGCCGGGCAGAGGCCGTCCGCTCCGCTCCGCGGCACGGCGACCTGCGACGGGTGCTGGCGCTGGTTGACCTGACCACCCTGCGCGGCGATGACACGGCGGAACGCGTACGCCAACTGGCCCAGGAGGCCCGCAGCCCGGCACCAGGGGCTGACGGAGTAGCCTCGGTGTGCGTCTATCCGGTTTTCGTGGAAGTTGCCCGCGATGCCCTCCGCGGGTCCGGCATCGCGGTCTGTTCAGTGGCCGGGGGTTTCCCCGACGGGCTGACCCCGCTGGCGCAGCGGGCGGCGGAAGCGGCCGCCGCGGTGGAGGCGGGAGCGGCGGAGATCGATGTGGTGATCAGGCGGGAACACGTGCTTCGGGGAGACTGGTCCGCGCTGTACCGCGAGATCGGGGTGCTGCGGGACGCGTGCGGACCGACCTTGATGAAGGTGATCCTGTCCGCGGGGGAACTGGGCACCCTGACCAACGTGGCGCGCGCGGCGTGGGTGTGCATGATGGCGGGAGCAGATTTCATCAAGACGTCCACCGGCAGGGAGGCAGTCAACGCCACACTGCCGTTCGGTCTGGCGATGGCGGGCGCCATCACCGGCTACCGCGAACTGACCGGCCGATCTGTCGGGCTGAAGGCGGCAGGCGGCATCAGTACCGGCCCCCGCGCGCTGGAATGGGTCGAACTGGTTCGGCGCTCGCTCGGTGGAGAGTGGGTTTCCCCCCGGCTGTTTCGCATCGGAGCCAGCTCTCTGTTGGCGGATATCCGCGCCAGGCTCTGAGGTTCCTTACACGGCCGGCGGAGGAGGCTCGTTAGCCCCGCTGCGGTTGTGTCGAGTCGGGATCGCTATCTGCTGAACCCCAGTGGTTCACGGGTCCGCGCCCGCCTCCCAGACCGGGCGCGGTCGCGACGGCCAGGCGCGTAAACTCCACTGCGTCGCGGACCGCCGCTGGTAGCGTCCGACCGAGGGCAAGGCCCGCCGTGATGGCGGCGGACAACGTGCATCCGGTTCCGTGCGTGTGCACGGTCTCGTGGCGTTCGCCCCGCCAGATCCACTCCCGCGAACCGTCCCAGAGCAGGTCTGTAATTATCTTTTCTTTGCCATGTCCTCCCTTTACCAGTGCCGCACCGGCCCCCCTGGCCACCAGCGCTTGCGCCGCCCGCCGCGTCGCCGCCAGCATCCCGGTGTCACCGGGCGGAACACTCCCGCGGTCTGCCTGCGACAAACGGACTCCGGTCAGGATTTCGGCCTCCGGCAAGTTGGGCGTGACCAGGGCGGCGAGAGGCAGGAGCTCGGACACCAGGGCCCGGACCGCCCCCGGGCGCAACAGCCGGTCGCCGCTGGTGGCAACCATCACGGGATCCACCACCAGAGGCACGGTGTGGGGCGGGGCCGCGCGCCGGAGGGCTTCGGCCGTGGCCAGGACCACGTCCTCGTCAAACAGCATGCCTGTCTTCACGGCGCGCGGCCCCAGGTCAGAAAAAACCGCCGATATCTGTTTCGCCACGACCTCGGCGGAGACAGGCCCGACCGCAGCTACGCCATGGGTGTTCTGGGCCGTCACGGCGGTGACCGCGCTCGTCCCGAACACCCCGAACTGGTGGAATGTCTTGAGGTCGGCCTGGATCCCTGCCCCGCCGCCCGAGTCGCTCCCCGCAATGGTCAGGGCCACCGGGGTCGCTGGCGGTTCCGTCATCGGTCCCCCCTCAGGGTTTCTGACACTACGCCCCGGGTTTGTGGCAACAAGCCTCCCGGCGACGAGTTGGCAACATGCCTTCCAAGGCCGAACTAAAGCTCTGGCGCTCGCTGAAGCGCCGAAAGGGCCGGGAGGCGTCCGGGCTGTTTCTGGCGGAGGGTCCGCGCCAGGCGAGTGAAATGGTCAAACGGCCGCAAGGAACGGTCGCGTTGCTCCATACCGCGGAGGCGCTGCACCGGCCGGCCGAAACCGCGACACTGACCGAAGCTCGCCGACTCGGAGTGCGAGTCGAGGAGGTATCGAGCCACGTCCTGGATGCGCTCAGCGACACATCGACCCCCCAGCCGGTGCTCGCCGTCGGCCGGATTCCAGAGTGGGGATGGGCAGATGTTGGTGCGGGCCTGATGCTGTTTCTGGACGGTGTGCAGGACCCCGGCAACGTCGGCGGCCTGGTGCGAACCGCCGCCGCGCTGGGGGCTGCCGGCGTGGCGTGCCTGGAGGGGACCGCCGACCCGTGGGGCCCCAAGGCAGCTCGCGCCGCGGCGGGGGCAGGGCTCCGGATCCCGGTGTTTCGCACCAGCGCGCAGGCCGCGCTGGACCAGAATCGCGACCGGGCCTGGCCCGTTTGGGTGGCTGATGCAGGCGGCGATTGCCTGACGGCCGGCGACGTTCCCGAAGCACTTGCCCTTGTGCTGGGAGGGGAGGGGAGCGGGGTATCCGATCTGTTGCGCAGCCAGGCCGACCGAACTGTCGGCATTGCAATGGCCAAGGGGGTCGAGTCGCTTAACGTGGCCGCCAGCGGAGCCCTTCTGATTGACCGCATCCTCAACCGGTCCCGCGGGTCCGGCCAGTCCGGTGCGCCGGAATGAGTCAGTTCGTCGTCTTCGCCGGCTTGACGGGCCTGATCGTCGGCTCGTTCTCGAACGTGTTGATTGCGAGGCTGCCGGAGGGGGAGAGCCTGGTACGGCCGCTGAGCCGGTGTTCGGTTTGCGGAACAAACCTGGTCTGGCGAGACAACATCCCGGTTGTTTCCTGGTTGCTGCTGCGCGGCAGGTGCCGGATGTGCGATTCCAGGATATCGTGGCAATATCCGGCCGTGGAACTGGCCTGTGCCGCGATCTGGGCAGCGGCCGCGTGGTCCTGGGGACCCTCGGTCCGCAGTCTGAGCGCGGTGCTGCTTGCGTCGGCGCTGCTGCCGATCGCCATCACCGATGCCCGGCACTATATCATCCCCGACCGGCTCTCCATCGGGGGACTGGTCGCCGGGCTCACACTGGCTTTCCTGCCGGGCGGGCAGACCCCCGTGTCCGCAGTGCTGGGTGCCGCGGCAGGGTTCGGCGTTCTGTACGTGGTGGGGTGGTTGGGGGAGATCATCTTCCACCGACCCGCCATGGGCGGCGGCGACATCAAGATGCTGGCCATGATCGGGGCGTTGATTGGACCGGTCGGAGCCCTGCTAACCCTGTTCATCGGAGCCCTGCTGGGCGCGGCCTGTTTCGGGCCGAGGGCGCTTCGGACCGGGCAGTTGGTCCCGTTTGGCGTGTTTCTGGCGCTGGGCGCGGCGCTGGCCTTTCTCTTTGGGGACCTGATTTTGGAATGGTACTTCGGTCTGCTGTCGCGTTAAATAAATCGGTACGACAACGGATTCGCACTCAATTGTATAGCGCACCCGATTTTCCTGGACAGGCGTCTAGTGTCATGTCACACAGCAAACGTCGGATAGAGGCGTTTGAGCTTGACACGGGCGTCGTCCGTGGTGAACTGCCAGTTGACCTTCGCTCGGATTTGGTCTCTGGCCGCCTGCCAGGCGGCGACTTCGGCGCGTAGGGAGTGGATGCGGCGGTTGAGGCATTGGCGGATCATGACGTTGAGTTCCACCACGGCGACATTTAACCAACTGCCGTGCTTGGGGGTATGGACGAACTCGAAGCGATCCCAGAGCGCCTTGGCCTGGGCGGGTTCGAAGGTCTCGTAGAGCGCGCCGGGGCGGTGAGTGTTGAGGTTGTCCATCACCAGCGTGATCCGGGTGGTGCCGGGGTACTGCGCGGCGATGTCGCGCAGGAAGCGCGCCCAGTCGGTCTTCGTTCTGCGCTGGGTCACCTTGGTCTGGCGCCGGCCAGCCAGCGGTTCGGTGGCCATGAACACGTTGCAGGTGCCCAGGCGCCGGTACTCGTAGTCTTGGTGCGCGCGTCTGGCCGATCAGCTGGCGCGGCGTCTCGTCCATGCACACCACCGGGAAGTTCGCATCGTACGGACGCCGGTAGACGTCGAGCACCCGCTC
>JAGWBR010000033.1:16059-21500 GCA_021295785.1 Gemmatimonadota bacterium | reverse complement strand
GCCTCGAGGAGTCCCGGGCGGGCCGCATCGGCCCCGGTGAAGGCGCCCCGGGCGTGACCGAAGAACTCCGCTTCCAGGAGTCCGTCGGGCAACGCCCCGCAGTTCACCGCCACCAGCGGACGGCCGCGGCGGGGACTCCGGTCGTGGACGTAGCGGGCGAGAAGTTCCTTGCCGGAGCCGGTCTCCCCCTCGATGAGGACGGGAACATCAAACACGGCGATGCGCCCCGCCTCGTCGAGCAGCGCCCGGGTTGCGGGTGAGGCGGCGATCAGCTCCGCTCCGGAGCGTTTTCCGTCAGCCGCGTTCCCGAACGACCCCTTCAACCGCTTCAGGATGGTGCGCCGCACCTTGGCAATGTCATTGTCGTTCAGGGTTCGGTTCCGTGCCTGATAGCGGACGGAGATGCCGAGCGATCGCTTCGGCCCCCCGGCTCCTCCCGGAGCCGCGGAGGCCTCCAGCAGGTAATCGTCGAAGACCCGCGCTTCCACCACGAGCGGGTGCCCGAGCGCCTCCCGAACGAGGTCCTGCGCCAGCACTTCCGGGCCCACCAGGAGCGCAAAGTCCTCCACGGCGGATGGGTGCCGGGGGAGCGGCGTCGCGGTGGGCGGGGCCGTCATGTTCGGCGCCGCCGCGAGCAGGGCCGAAAGATCAAGCTCCCAGAGGAAGGCGTCCCGCTCGACTCCGAAGGCTGCCGCGACGTCGGGGTGCACCTGGCCAAGCACCCCCACGGCGCTTCCCCCCACGGCCACGGCGGCCGTCCTTCCGGACAGCATTCCGAAAGCGGTCGTGGGCCGGAAGGCGGGTTCCGTGCGGAGCCCGGCGAGAACGTGTTCCAGCGTCGCCTTGGCGTCGAACAGGTCGAGTCCCTCTTCGGTCGGGCTTCCGAAGCGGTCCACCCGGACGCCCACGACGAGCCCGACCGCCTGCTCCCGTTCCTCCGGCCGGCCATCACGGGCGCCGGCGGCCGGGTGGTAAGACCTCCCGATCTCGAAAAGGCGCACGGCTTTCGCGCCCCGGGCAAGGTTGCGCGCGGCGGCGCGCAGGATCCCGGGACGAAGCGATGTCCTGAGCGTGTCGCGGGCCTCCCCCAGCGGGTTCCGTACCTTGAGGGGAGGCGCCTCGCGCATCTCCGGTGGAGTCACCACGGCGAGGTCCGCATCGGACACCAGCGAGTAGGTCTGGACTTCGTAGAGCGCCGCTTCGGCCCCGAGATCCCGTACCCGTTCCCGCAGGTCGCGGGCGGGAAGCGGCGGATGATGCGGGATGGGCCCGGCCAGGGGCGCCGCCGGAAGGTCGTCGTAGCCTCGAACGCGCGCGACCTCTTCGACCAGGTCATCCGGAACCCGGACGTCCCGGCGCCAGTAGGGGACCCCGACCTCGAGCGTCTTTTCGCTCTCCTCCACTTCGAATCCCAGGCCGTTGAGCGCAGAAACCACCGCCGGCGCCTCAATGTCCATCCCGAGGACCTGGGGAATCCGCGAGCGGCGCAGGTGGATCCTGACGCCGGGCTCGCGTACCGGCCAGGAGTCCACCATCCCCTCCGCCACGCGTCCACCGGCATACTCGGCCAGCAGCCGGCAGACCCGCGCCGAGGCGACCGGCGGCAGCTCGGGGGGCAACCCCCACGCGAAGCGCCGGGCCGCATCCGAGAACAGGTCGAAGGCGCGCGCGGTGCGGCGCACGTTCGCCGGTTCGAAGTTCGCGACTTCGAGCAGGACGTTCCGGGTGGAATCGGTGATCTCGGTCTCGCGGCCCCCCATCACCCCGGCGAGCGCGATCGCCCCCCCGGGATCGGCGATGACCAGCCGCTCCGGGCTCAACTCGTGCGTCTTCCCGTCCAGGGTCGTCAGCGTCTCGCCAGCCGCCGCCCGCCGCACGATGACCGTGTCGTAGTCGAACGCGTGGACGGGCTGGCCCAGCTCGAGCATCACGTAGTTGGTGATGTCCACCAGGTTGTTGATAGGGCGCATGCCGGCGGCCGTCAGGCGTTCCTGCATCCAGGCAGGGGACGGAGCGATCTCGACGTCCTCGATGAGCGCCAGGGTGAAACGGCGACAGAGGTCGGGATCGGCGATCTCGACCGAGGCGCGGCCCTCGATGCCGGGACCCGGTCTGGGCGTGGAGACATCCGGCGCGGTCAGGGGAACGCCGGTCAGCGCCGAAACCTCGCGCGCCACCCCGAGCACGGACAGGGCATCCGCCCGGTTCGGGGTGAGGTCGAATACATAGACCCGGTCTCCGAGAACGTCCCGGAGCGGCGTCCCCGGCGGCCGGGAGGTGTCCAGCACGAGGATCCCCTCGTGTTCGGCGGAAAGACCCAGCTCCGCTTCCGAGCACACCATCCCGCCGGACACCACCCCGCGGATGCGGGACTTTTTCAGCTTGCGGACACTCCCGGTCCGAGGATCGGTGAGCATCGCCCCCTCCGGAGCGAACGCGATGTCCTGTCCGGCGGCCACGTTCGAGGCGCCGCAGACGACGGTCTGCCGCTCCCCGCCCTTGTCCACCGTGACCAGCCGGAGCCGGTCCGCATCCGGGTGGGGCTGCACTTCGAGGACCCGCCCGACGACCACCAGGTCCCAGTCGCCGCCCGTTCGTTCGATGTCCGTTACTTCGAGGCCGGCCAGGGTCAGCCGTTGCGCCAGAGCCTCGACGTCCTCCGGCAGCGGCACCATCGTCTCGAGCCACCGGAGAGGGACGCGCATGGGAACGGGCTCCTGGAACGGACGCTCAGAACTGCCGGAGGAAACGAAGATCGTTTTCGTAAAAGCGCCGGATGTCCCGGATTCCGTGACGCAGCATCGCGATCCGCTCGACCCCGAGTCCCGCCGCAAACCCGGTATGGATCTCCGGGTCGTACCCCATGTTCGCCAGGATCTCGGGATGCACCATGCCGGCCCCGAGGATCTCGATCCAGCCGTCGGGACTGCTGATCGAGACCTCGACGCCGGGCTCCACGAACGGGAAATAGTCGCAACGGAAGCGAATCTCCCGGTCCTCCCCGAAGAGATGCCGGGCGAACTCGTAGAGGGTCCCCTTGAGGTGCGCGAGCGTGAGTCCACGGTCGACGGCCAGGACTTCCGTCTGCGTGATCATCCATTCATGGGTGGCGTCGGTCGCCTCGTTCCGATACGTGCGCCCCGGAGCGACGAGCCGGATGGGCGGATCGTGCCGCTCCATGTAGCGGATCTGGTTCGGTGAGGTGTGCGTGCGCAGCAGGAGCGGCGCCCTGTCATCGGGGCCGTCCAGGTAGAACGTGTCCATCGCGTCCCGCGCCGGATGGTCGGCCGGAATGCGCAGGGCCTCGAAGTTGTAGTACTCGAGTTCGACCTCGGGTCCCTCGATCACGTGGAATCCCATCGAGGCAAAGGCGGCCACGACGGCCCGCTCGGTCTGGGTGATGGGATGCAGGCCGCCGGCAGGAAGCGGGCGTCCCGGGAGACTTACGTCCAGCGCCGCCAGATCCAGAGTCCGGCGCGCCTTGAGCTCGGCCTGCTTGGCCGCCAGGGCTTCACCGAGCTGCGTCTTCGCCTCATTCAGGCGCTGGCCGACCGCGGCGCGGCGCGAACGGTCAAGCCCCCCGAGCGCGCGCAGCGACAGCATCAGGCGCGACTTTCGCCCCAGGTGCTCCGTACGCCAGCCGTCCACGTGGCGCTCGTCGCCGAGGCCCTGAAGCGCCGCGATCGCGTGCGCAACCTCCTCCGGAGAAAGCAGGGACTCCGGGGTGGAAACGGTCACAAACGCACTCGGGAAACAGGCGGATCGGCGGACGAAAGGAGCGCCGACAGCACTGCCGAGGTCCCGCCGGATCTCCTTTTCATAGTAACTCGCGACCCGGGTTTCGCGGGTGCCGGGAGGCCAGGCTTTGGAATGTACAGTCCGCTCCCCCAAATCCGGACGCGGGGTGGAGCAGTCTGGTCAGCTCGTCGGGCTCATAACCCGAAGGTCGCGGGTTCAAATCCCGCCCCCGCCACCGGATTGGGTGCGGGCCCCGGAAAGGGCGGCCCCGTACTGGCGCAATGACGCCGCGTCGAGCCCCATCCGGTTCCATGAACCTTCCGCTCCCTGGGCAAGCGCGGAGAAGACGGGCGCGACGCCCCGCGCGTTCCCCGGCGAAACGTTCCGGCGGGAGCGCCCGGTGAACGTCTTCCGGCCCTGGCAGCGCGCCCGCTGGCGCTTCGGCTTCGGCGCCGCCGCGGCCGCCGCCGCCGCAGTCGTCGTCTCCGGAACGCTCGGGTTCATGTGGATCGAGTCGTGGGATCCGGGGGACGCGTTCTACATGACGATCATCACCGTCTCGACGGTGGGTTACGGCGAGGTGCAGCCGCTCTCGCCGGCCGGCCGGCTCTTCGCGGTGTTTCTCATCGGCGGCGGCGTGGCAACCCTGGGCTACTCGTTCGGGGCTCTTGCCCAGCGGCTGGAAAGGAGAATCCGACACATGAAGGATCACATCATCGTCTGCGGCTTCGGGAGGATGGGCCGGCGGGTGACGGCCGGCCTCGTGCGCCACGGGAGCAAGGTGTGCGTAATCGAGGACTCCTCGGAAGGCGTCGACGAAGCGGTCCGGCAGGGAGTAGGCGTGATCCACGGGGATTGCACGGCTGAAGAGACGCTCGAACGGGCCGGCGTCCGGCGGGCTTCGACCATCGTGGCCCTGCTTCCCAACGACGGCGACAACCTGTCGATCACCATGACCGCCAGCGCGCTTCGTCCCGGGATCCGCGTCATTGCGCGGTCCGAAGAAGATCGTTCCCGCGCGAATCTGGAGCGGGCGGGCGCCGCCGCCCACGACGTCATCTCGCCGCACCTCACCGCCAGCCGGGTCGTGCTCCGTAATCTCTGCAGTTCCGATAGCCACCACCTGCTGCACGGCATCTCCGAAATGAGCCATCCGGGATTCGCGTCCGGCGAGCTCATCGTGACCTCCGGGTCCGAACTCGCCGGGAGGTCGATCGCCGACTCCGCCCTGGGACGGGAAGCGAACGTCCTCGTCCTGGCGATTCGACGGGACGGACAGGAACTGCTGGTCGCGCCCAGGGGCGATCGGCGGATCGAGCGCGGTGACAAGCTCATGCTCATCGGCGATTCCGGGGACCTGAGGAAGCTGGGAGCCTCGATCGAGGAATTCCGGATGGAGGCGCACTGAGGGGGCGATAGCGGGGTGCGTTCCCGCCGCGCTAGTGTGGTATCCCGGAAATGGCGCGAGTCATCGAGAGCGGCCAGTCTCCCGGTGGGGGCGAGACGCCCGGCTGACAAGGCGCGAATCGGGAGGAATACCGAGTGTATTCCGACTGATTCGGAACGCCGAGCGCAGCGGTGAAGAGCCAGTGGGGGAATCCGCGTGAGCGCCGAGGCCGGCCAGTCTCCCGGTGGGGGCGAGGCGCCCGGCTGACAAGGCGCGTGAGGGAGGAATACCGGGAGTATTCCGACGGAAACGCAAC
>JAGWBR010000033.1:15228-15951 GCA_021295785.1 Gemmatimonadota bacterium | reverse complement strand
GCCGCGGGGGTTTTGCCACAGGCTGTTCAAGCCGGGATGGATCGCCGGCCGAACGCCGCGCGGGTTCCTCCAACGGCTGTTTTGGCCGGGATGAATCGCCTCTCGCTTCCGGAGCGGGGCGAGAGCCGCGCGGAGACCCCTTGAGCGCGAGGGACGGAGGTTGGCGCCCAGCTAACCTCCATTCCTCGTGGCTCGGGCGTGCCGTGCGATTTCCGGGACACCACACTCGTGTGGCCTGCCTTCCCCGACCGCTCATGGCTTCTCCACAACCACGCCGCTATCGCGCCTGTCTCGGCTACGGCGCCGCCTATACCGGCGTGTTCATCGTGGTGGCCGTGGGGCGTCTGCTGCTGATGGAAGACGTGGGACCCCTGTCGATCGGGGACGCGGCCGCGCTGATCCTGGGTTTGGTCTTCGCGTTTGCCGCCGGCTGCATCTTCGCCCTGCCGCTGATCTGGACGCTGCGGCGCTTTTGGATGAGCCCGAGGATTCCCATTCTCTTCTGGTACGCCGCTGTACCGGTTTCCGCGCTGGGGAGCGTCGTCGGGGGGCCGCTCGGCCCGCCCGGCATCCTGCTGCTGGGGGGAGCGCCCATTCTGGCCGCGCTCGGGTTGGCCTTCGCGGTCCAGGCGGTCTGGACGCGATGGAGATCGGCGGCGCCGGACGGCTGAGCCGGCGAGTGGATTTGAACCACCGACCTGCTGATTACGAATCAGCTGCTCT
>JAGWBR010000033.1:11615-15102 GCA_021295785.1 Gemmatimonadota bacterium | reverse complement strand
TCCGGGACCGCGGGGGACCGGATAGCATCCTGACAAACGCCGAAGACATGCCCGAGCGCCTGAAAACCACGGCGGAGCGTCTTGCCGGTGGCCTCGCGCTGCTCGTCCTGGGAGCGAATTGGGCCCCGGCGCAGGAGTTCCCGCCGGGTTACGTCGATCCGGCTCCGCTGCTCGCCGCCGTCGCCGAGGAGATCGGCGAACCCGAGCTCCGCTGCATCACGTTCTCGGGCAACGGCTATGCCGGCGCGGTCGGCCAGACCTTCGAGAACGCGGTGAACGTGGACTGGCCGCGGATCGACACACTGGCGAACTACACGCGGGTCATCGACTGGGAAGCCGGCACGAGCGTCGAGACGTTCGACCGGCGGCCGGGCCTTGCGCCCGCGTCCTGGAAGTACGGCCTGGGCTGGCGCGGCGGAACTCCCACCCAGAGGGCGACGAGGCAGACCCACGTCACCAGCGGCGAGTTCTCCTGGCACCGGGACGGCGACGGCCCACCGGTCGCGGTCCCGCCCGAAATCGCCGAGGTGTACCGGCTCGACCTGTGGCTCAACCCGCACGGGTTCCTCAAGGCCGCTCGCCTGCCCGGCGCGAACCCGGTTGCGTTCTGGCGCTGGGAGCAGATCGAGAAGGGCCGCGACGGCAACGTCGTCAGCCCCGAGAAAATGCACGTCGTCGCGATCACGATGTTCGGCAAGTACCGGGTGGACGCCACGATCAACTCCCGCAACCGGGTCCAGCGGCTCAAGACGACGGTGAACATCCCGGCGCTGGGCGACTTCAACATCGAACACGAATCCACGAATCACGTCTCGTTCGGCAACGTCAAGTGGCCCACCGACTGGCACTCGCACCAGGGGTGGGACGACAACTGGCAGTTCTACCG
Organism: Gemmatimonadota bacterium; assembly: GCA_021295785.1. Taxonomy (GTDB): domain Bacteria; phylum Gemmatimonadota; class Gemmatimonadetes; order Palauibacterales; family Palauibacteraceae; genus Palauibacter. Next base: position 14,216 of record JAGWBR010000033.1, on the reverse strand, counting down.
GCAGAGCACCGGGCATAACGCCTACGGCGGGACGTTCGCGGACGTCCGGCCCAACGAGTGCGGCGATCCGGTCGCGGTGCCGGAGGCGGTGGCCGGGGCGGAATGGTCCACCGAGGTCACGGTCGGCGAGATCGCGGACGGCGTCTACCGGCTCGGGGGCGGCCCCGCGAACAGCTACCTGGTGGAGTTCCGCGACTTTGTCGCGGTCTTCGAGGCCCCCGGTGACGAGGAGCGGAGCCTCGCGGTCATCGAGGAAATCACCAGGCTGGTCCCCGAAAAGCCGATCCGCTGGGTGATCGCGTCCCACCCGCATTTCGACCACATCGGAGGACTCCGCACCTATCTGCACCTCGGATCGACCATCGTCACCCACATCCTGAACCTGGAGTTCCTGAACCACGACGTGCTCACCTACGAGCCGAGAACGGTCAAGCCGGACATCGTTTCCCGTTGGCCGCCCACCGAGCTGGCCGAGGGCTACAACTACGAGGCGGTTCAGGAGAACTACGTCATCACCGACAACTCCCGGATCCTGCGGGTCTACTACGTCCAGCCGCTGCGGCATGTGGCCGGGATGCTGATGGCTTACCTGCCGGCCGAGCGCATCGTTTTCCAGGCCGACCTGTTCGACACCCACGAACCGCCGAAAGCGGGTCAACTCCCGTCGATGCGCGCCCTCAACACCCAGGTCGAGCGCATGCGCCTCGAGGTGGAGACGCTGGCTCCCGTGCACGGCGAACCGGTGCCCTGGAGCGACTTTCTCGCGGCGCTCGACCGGTTGGAGCCGTGAGACGCCTCGCAGCCGGCGGGCCCGGTGGCGGTCCGATGCGGCCGGCCCCGGCAGCCCGGCGAAATGAGCGCGCCCGGGGCGCTGAACCCCCTGCCCCGTGACCGCCGGTCCTCCGCTCGATCCGGCGGACGCGGATCTCGCCTACCAGCGGCGCATCCTGGGCGGGGTGGCCCGCACCTTCGCGCTCACGATCCGACCCCTGCCGGGCAACCTGAGCGACGCGGTCGGAAACCTCTACCTCCTGTGCCGGATCGCCGACACGATCGAGGATGACCCGTCCCTCTCCCCGGACGAGAAGGAGATCTTCTCGGCCCGTTTTGTCCGACTGGTCGCGGGAGAGGGCGACCCGGCCGGCTTCTCCCGCGATCTGGGCGCGCGCCTGTCCGCCGCAACCGGGAGCGAAAGGGAGCTGGTGACCAAAACGGACCGGGTCCTCAAAGTCACCGCCCGCTTCAGCGCCGCCAAGCGAGCGGCGATCCAGCGCTGCGTCACCATCATGACGCGCGGCATGGTGGAGTTTCAGCGCGGCGCCTCCACCCGCGGCCTCCAGGATCTGGGACAGTTGAACCGCTACTGCTACCACGTCGCCGGGGTCGTGGGAGAGACGCTTACCGCGTTTTTCTGCGAGTACTCGGCCGGCATAAGAAGGAGGCGCGAGGACCTGCTGGCGCTTTCGGTTCCCTTCGGGCAGGGGCTGCAGATGATCAACGTCCTGAAGGACATCTGGGAGGACCATCGCCGCGGCGCCTGCTGGCTGCCCCGCGACGTCTTCCGCGCGGCGGGCCTCGAACTGCAGTCGCTTCCCGCCGCCCGAACGGACCCGGCTTTCTCCGCCGGCCTGCTCGAACTGATCGGCGTCGCCCGCCAGCATCTCGAGGCGGCGCTTCGTTACACGCTCCTCATTCCGTCCCGGGAGACCGGCATTCGGCGCTTTTGCCTGTGGCCCCTGGGGCTCGCGATGCTCACCCTGCGCCGCATCCGGCGGACGCCCGGATTCTTCTCCCGCCGCAGCGTCTGGGCGGTGGTGGTGATCACGAGTCTGTTCGCCCGCTGGAATCCGGCCCTGAGACTGCTGTTCCGGCTGTGCGCCCGCGGCCTGCCGCAGCCTTCGGGGGCATGATGACCGCGCCTCCGGGCAGCGGCGGGGACGCCGATCTCGCATACCAGGCACGGATCCTTCAGGCCGTCTCGCGCACCTACGCCCTGACGATTCCCGCGCTCCCGGAGCGTCTCCGGCCGGTCGTCAGCAACGCCTACCTGCTGTGCCGGATCGCGGACACGATCGAGGACGAACCCCGGCTATCGCTCGCCCGGAAAAAGGTGTTCTGGGAGCGCCTGGTCGAGGTCCTCTCCGGACGCCAGGACGCGGCGGCTTTCGCCCGTGACCTGGCGGCCGCCCTATCACCGGCGACCCCCGTGCCGGAGCGGGAGCTCGCCGGGGGTGCGAGCCGCATCCTGCGGGTGACCGCGCACCTTCGCGCGCCGGAACGGGCTGCCATCGAACGCTGTATCCGGCTGATGTCAGGGGGCATGGCGGAGTTCCAGCGCGAGCCGGGCGCCGCCGGGCCACCGGGTTCCGTCGGACTAAAGGACCTCGGCCAACTCGACCGCTACTGCTACTTCGTTGCCGGCGTCGTCGGCGAGATGCTGGTCGAGTTCTTCTGCAACTACTCCGGCGAGATTGACCGGCGCCGGGAGGGACTGATGGCGCTCGCGGCTTCCCACGCCCAGGGACTGCAGATGGCCAACATTCTCAAGGACCTCTGGGATGACTGGCAAGACGGCGCCTGCTGGCTCCCCCGGGACGTGTT
>JAGWBR010000033.1:0-11472 GCA_021295785.1 Gemmatimonadota bacterium | reverse complement strand
TGCTCTGGGCGATCGGGTTGGCGGCGCTCGCGCTGCGGCGCATCCATCGGACGCCGTCTTTCCGGGAGGGCCGGAACATCCGGCTGTCGCGGTTCAGCGTGGGCGCCGTCGTCGCCCTGAGCAGCGTCCTGGCCCGGTGGGACGGAGGCCTGAGGGGCCTGTTTTGGGTGGCCACCCGCGCGTTGCCGCCCGCGCAGCAGTCAGGTTCTTGAGCGTCGTCAGCCCGGGTCTTTCGCGCTCCCCTCTGGGCCCCGTCGAGCGGTCCGGGGTGGGGCTCCGATCCGGAGGAACCGGGTGATCCCGGAGAAGCCGAACAAGAAGCCCCACCCCGAACCGCCCGGCGCTTCGCGCCGCGAACCGGAACTCCCTCGCGCGCTGGCGCGCGCTTCGGCGAGTTCCGGTTGGTCGTTACTTTTCTGCGAAAGGGGGTAACCCCCTTTCATCCCCAGTTATCTGTTCTCTTACGTGCCCAAGCAGTGGCATATGGACCCATAGCGCAACAGCATCAACAGTTTGCAACCTTCTCCCTGTTCCCTTGCCGCCCCTTCCCCGCCTTCTAGAGTGCTATACTTCTCATCGATTGTGTGGGCCAGCAGGAGGGCCATATAAGTACGGAGGGGCCAATATGGCGAACATGACCGCAGCAAGGGCCAAGGCACTCAAGAAACCCGGGCGCTACTGCGCGGGCGGCGGCCTCTACCTGCGGATTCGGGCCACCAAAGTATGGGTCCAACGCTTGACCGTCAACGGGGTCCGCCGCGACATCACCATCGGACCCTTCGACCTCGTGTCGCTCGCCGAGGCTCGCATGGCCGCGCTCGAGAACCGCCGCGCCCTGTGGAAGGGGAAGGACCCCATCGCGGAGCGCCGCCGCGGGGCCGTCCCGACCTTTTCGGAAGCGGCGGAGCGGACGCTCGCTGAGCGGAGGGCGAACTGGCGGGGCGACGGGCACGCGCGGGCGTGGGAGAGGACGCTGGCGCGGTATGTCTTCCCCGCGCTCGGACCGATGCGCGTGGACGCGATCCGCGGGGATGACGTGCTCCGGGTGCTCTTCCGGGACGACCTGTGGAATCGGAAGCCGACCACCGCCCATCGGGTGCGCCAGCAGATCCGTACCGTGCTGGGCTGGGCGCAGGCGCGGGAGTTCGCCGAGCGGAACGTGGCGGGCGAGGCGATCGATGGAGCCCTCCCGAAACGGCGGCACCGCGCGAAGAGCCATCGCGCCTTGCCGCACGCCGAGGTGCGCGAGCTGCTGGCGAGGGTGGAGGGGTCGCGGTCGCGGGCGGCGGTTCGCCTCTGCCTGCGGTTCCTGATCCTGACGGCGGCCCGCAGTGGCGAGGCGCGGGGTGCGCGATGGTCGGAGATCGACGTGGACAACCGCACCTGGACGCTTCCCGGCGAGCGGATGAAGGCCGGGAAGGAGCACCGCGTTCCCCTGTGTCCGCAGGCGGTCGCGGTCCTGGAGCGCGCCCGGCAGTTGCGGAGCCGAAAGGGGTGTAACCTGGTGTTCCCCGGCCGTTCGGGGGATCGGGCGTTGAAGGACATGGCGCTGACGAACGCGCTGTGGGCAGCGGGCGTCGGCGAGCGGGCGACGGTTCACGGGTTCCGCTCGACGTTCAGCGACTGGAGCGCCGAGCAGGGGAACGCGCCGATGCTGGCGGAGGCGGCGCTGGCCCATGCCGTCCAGGGCGTGGAAGGCGCCTATCGGCGGACGGACCTGTTCGACGAGCGAAGGCCCGTGATGGACGCTTGGGGAGAGTACGTCGGGACGTGAGGCCGGGGACAGCGCCGTAACGGAGCATAAGGTAGAGCGCGCCCAGGGCCGCGGTGAGGGGATGATGAGGCGCGTAGGCCGGGTCCTCGAGGATCTCCACGAGGGCCGGGGCGCGGGTCGCGCCCATCAACCCGGAGCCGCTTTCCCTGCGGGAAGGCCACGAACCCGCCCTCGGGCGGGCGGGTGGAGGCGGCGGCCGGTGACGGCTCCGGCCGCCGTCTGGTCTTCCATGCGGACGAGGGCATCGAGCCACTGCTCCTCGAGGCCACTGACAACCTCGTTGCTCCGCTCCCCGACGTTGGGGAGCCGGAGGGCCACTGCCGGGCTGACGGCGAACGGGTCCGTCGGCGTGAGGTGGGCGGGGACCACAACGGTGCGCCGGGGCGGGGGTCCGGGGGGCTGCGCCCCCGTCCGTGCGTTGCTCCGGCAGCGGCGCGAGAGGCCGGGGGTTCGAAGGGGGCGCAGCCTCCCTCGCCAGAGCACGGTGTTTAACGCTGTGTAGGCTGGCCTAGTAGATCGATTCCAAACTACCATGACATTCACTACGGAGCCCAGGCGTCCACCTGGTAGCTCCAGCGATGGACGGTGGGTTCGGCGTTGAGCCGTTCGAGGTAAGCCTCGATCCGCTCTTTGAGGTCCTGTTTGGAATCGACGCGGATTCCCCGCAGAAGGGTGCGGGCCACTTTGCTGAAGAACGTCTCGATCAGGTTCAGCCAGGAGCCGTGGGTGGGGGTGAAGGTGAACTCGAACCGGTTGGGCATGGTGGCCAGAAAGGCGCGGGTCTCTCGGGAGGTATGCGCCGAGTGATTGTCCAGGATCACCACGATCCGGGTCGGGGCCGGGTAGGCGGCGTCCAACTGCTTCAGGAAGGCAATGAACTCACGACTGCGGTGACGGTCCACAACGGCGCCGTGAACGTGGCCGGTGTGCAGGTCGAGGCCCGCCATCAGGGTGAGCGTCCCGTGACGCCGGTATTCGTAGTCGCGGCTGATCGCAGGGTGATGTCCGAGCTCCGGCGGCAGATCGGGCGCCACGGAGCCGATCGCCTGGATGCCCGGCTTCTCATCGTAGGAGACGAAGGCGCACAGGCGGCCCGCCGCCCCGTCGGCATGTTCGCGCAGAACCTCCACCAGCTTGTAGACGAACAGCACCTCGGCCATCTTCTGATCGAACTCCGGGTCCCGGCGTTCCAGGTAGTAGGTGATCTTGTGCGGTCGGAGCTTCGCCTGCGACAGCAACTTGGAGACGGTACCGCGAGCCAGGCGCTCCAGACTCGGATGTCCCGCCGTGGCGGCGTGCTGGCGCGCGTGTCGGGCCAGCAGGCGGGTCGTCCACAGTTCCTCGCTTGCGGCACGCCAGCGACATCAGCCAGGCGCGCGCCTCGGGAGTGATCGTTGGCGGGCGCCCCGCGCGTTGCAGATCATCGAGCGCCGCCAGCGGTCCGAACTGCAGCGCCTTGTCGAGGCAGCGCTCCACTTTCGGCCGATTGGTCCCGAGCGCTCGGGCGATGGCCGACACGGTTTCGCCCGACGCATACGCCAGCAGGATCCGCGCGCGTTCCACGCGATGCGCCGGCGCGGTCCGCATCCCCCGGATCGTCTCCAGTTGCGCTGTTACCTCCGGGCTCAGGCTCAGGGGCGCGCGGCGACTCGGGAACGGCATGGCGACCCTTCCTGGAAGGGTCGCCAGCAGGATACGCGCCGCGATGTTGCTATGTCAATATGGAATCGATCTACTAGGCCCAAATTGGCCTGCCGGCTCTGGCGCTCTGGTGGTCATGTCGGGCACCTCCGCTGAGGGCCCCGAAGGGTGACGCGAGTCCCGCACGAGTGTAGGCCAACCCCGAAGTGCGTGTCCGAAGCGTGGCCCTGCGGCTGTCTCCCGTTCGGCTACGACTCTTTTGCCGGTCGTCACCTTCGTCCAAGGTTGCGAGCTTTGTGCCTGCGTGCGGTTCGTTGGAACTTCCCACGATGCCCCGGCGACAAGCGCTGGCAGCCGATGTCGCCTGGGCGCGAGCTACTTGCCCGTTGGCGCGGTAGCGACGACTGCTCAAGAAGATAACACAAATACCGTTCAAGCTCACGGAGTCGATCACGCTTTTGTACTGCTATGCCGATACACTGCATTAACAGTGATTTTACGGCGCATTGTGGCATTCCCTGCGTTTGCAGTCGCTGTCGGGTGGTTTGGTTTGGTGACCGAAGTGGCTGCGCAGGGCAGCGCCGCCGCAGATCGGGCAGCGCTCGTAGCGGTGTACGACGCCACGGGCGGTGCGGCTTGGGGTCACACGACAAACTGGAACACGAACGTGCCGCTTCGCCAGTGGTACGGCGTGCAGACCGACACCCGTGGGCGCGTTGTAGGGCTCGACCTGGCAGAAAACGGGCTTACCGGCACGATCCCGGCGGCACTGGGGAACCTGGACAGACTTCAATCACTGGAACTCGGCGGGAACGATTTGACCGGCGCTATTCCTGCGTCGCTGGGCGAGTTGTCTGACCTCCGGTCCCTTTCGCTCTGGGGGAACGAATTGGCCGGCACGATCCCGACGGCCCTTCGGAACCTGGACAAGCTTGAATTCCTGAACCTCAGTGGAAACAGCCTGACCGACAGGGTGCCCATCTGGATGGGCGAACTGTCCAACCTCTGGCTACTTTGGCTCGGGGGGAACGAACTGACCGGCACGATCCCGACCGCCTTACACAACCTGAACAAGCTCCAAGCACTGAATCTCGGTTGGAACGACCTGACGGGCACGATCCCAACCTGGTTGGGCGAGATGTCCAGCCTCCGGTCTCTGTGGCTCGGGGGTAATGACTTAACCGGCACGCTCCCGACCGCCCTGCGGAACCTGGACAGCCTTGAGTCACTGGATCTCGGCGGGAACAGGTTGACGGGCACGATCCCCGCCTGGTTGGGCGAGATGTCCAGCCTTCGGTCTCTTGGACTCTGGGGGAACGCATTGACCGGAACGATCCCGACGGCCCTTCGGAACCTGGAAAGCCTTGAAGTACTGAACCTCGACCGGAACGACCTAGCCGGGACCGTCCCCACCTGGCTGGGCGAACTGCCGAATGTCCGACGCCTTTGGCTCAGCGACAACGAGCTGACCGGCACAATTCCGGCCGCACTGCGGAACCTGGACAATCTCGAATCGCTGAACCTTGGTGGAAACGATCTGATCGGCGCTGTGCCCACTTGGATGGGCGAGCTGTCGAACCTTCGGTGGCTTTCGCTCTCGGGCAACGAATTGACGGGCACGATCCCGGTCGCGCTCGGAAGGCTTCAAGAGCTCGAAACGCTGGCCGTCAGCTGGAATCCCTTGAGCGGGAAGCTCCCGCAGAGCCTGACGCAGCTGCCGCGAATCAGGTGGTTGGACACTAGAGCGACCGCGGTGTGTGCGCCAACCAACAATCACTTCCTGGCATGGCTCGCGCGGGTCGAAACCTTCCGGGGAGAAACGTGCAATCGGGCGCCAACGACCGTTGACGCGATCCCGGCGCAGACGCTGACCGCGCCAGAATCGCGCGGCGAATCTGTCGCCGGGTATTTCGCCGATCCCGATGACGATGAGCTGGCCTTTTCGGCGGAGTCCAGTCAGGCTGCCCGGGTGACTGCCATCGTGTCCGGCGACACCGTTTGGCTGTCGGCGAAGGAGGCAGGCGAGGCGAGCGTCGCCGTAACGGCGTGCGATCCGGACCGACTGTGCGCCGACCAGATCATGCGGGTGACGGTTCAGCCGGAGTCCACCGGCTCGCAGGGTGATCGCGAGGCGCTTGAGGCGTTCTACGATGCGACCGGCGGTGACGCGTGGGCGGACAACACGAACTGGAAGACAGCCGCGCCGCTCGAATCCTGGTACGGCGTGACGGTCGGATCCTCCGGCCGGATCACAGGACTGAGCCTTTGGGAGAACGGGTTGAGCGGCGCGATCCCGACGGCGCTTCAGAGTCTCGACCAACTCGATGTGCTGGAACTCGGCGGCAACTCCCTCGCCGGCCCAATCCCTGGATGGTTGGGCAGCATGTCGAGCCTGCGGACGCTCTCCCTCTGGGGGAACGAACTGGCGGGTCCCGTTCCGGCTGAACTGGGGAACCTGCGGGGTCTTTGGCGCCTCAACCTCTGCTGCAACGATTTGAGCGGTTCCATCCCCGCCGCGCTACGAAACCTCGGCGACCTCAAATGGCTGTGGCTAAGTTGGAACAACCTGACCGGACCGATCCCGAACTGGGTGGTGAGTCTCGGCAATCTCCGCGGCCTTTCCCTCGGTGGCAATGGATTTAGCGGACCGATCCCGGCGGGGCTGGGCGCTCTATCCGATCTGCGGTGGTTGGCGCTCGGTCCGAATGCCCTGACACCGGGGCCAATTCCCGCCGAATTGGGCGACCTGGTCCTGCTTGAGGAGCTGTATCTCGGCGCGGCCAACCTGACCGGCCCAGTCCCACCGGAGTTGGCAAACCTGACGAGTCTTCGCGTTCTGAGCCTTTCTGGCAACGGACTTTCCGGCGCGATTCCGGACGAACTCGGCGGGCTGGCGAGCCTGAGTGACCTATATCTGTCAGGGAATTTCGGACTGTCGGGTTCGCTCCCGCCGGAGTGGGCACTACCGGATCTTGAGCGGTTGGACATCGCCCTCACCCAGACCTGCGCGCCGGACTCCTGGCAGGAGCAACTGGAGACGATTGAATTCGACGGGAGCAGGTGCGGGACGGAGGACCGGATGGTCGATGTCGCGGTCGTCTATACGGCGTCCGCACGGGAGGCGGCCGGTGGGACCGCAGCGGTCGAGGCGGGGATTGACCTCATGATCGCGGCCACCAACCAGGCGTTCCAGGACAGCGGCGTGCTGAGCCGCGTAGCACTGGTAGCCAGATCCGAGGTGTCGTACGCAGAGACTGGCGAATCCCTCGTGGATATTCTCCGCTTTATCGAACCTGCGGATGGTCACATGGACAGCGTTCACGAAATGCGGGACCTGGTGGGCGCTGACCTCTTGCATCTGATTCCGGCTGAATCGGACGTGGGAGGCCGCGCGCAGCTTTACGGCCCTTTCGGGCTTTCCGTATGGCCGGGCTGGGCCGTCCCTCACGAGTTCGGGCACAATCTTGGACTTCTGCATGATCGGTATGAGCAGTCCAAGGGGCGCTTGCGCCCGCATCCGGCGTACGGGTACGTCAACCGGCCTGGGTTGCAGCTGAGGGCGCGCAAACCCACCCAGTGGCGGACGATCATGGCCTACTCCGACGAATGCAATGACCGGTTTACGCGCTGTAGACGGGTGCCTCGATACTCGAGCCCGCGAGAGCGCTACAACGGTGAGCCGACCGGAATACCGTTTGATGCCGAAGCCAAGGCCGCGGCATGGGGTGTGACCGGTCCCGCCGACGCGGCGAGTGTCATCGATGTCACCGGTCCTGCAATCGCGGCGTGGCGTGAGCGTCCTGTCGGCGCGGACCCACCTACGGCGGCCACGGCCAGCGCTGACGGGCAACGACCGCGCAGCCCCGGCAGGCTTCAGGCCGTACCACCGGGGCAGCCAGAGGGCCTCTTTTTCGACCCTCTCTTCGCGACCCAGGAGCCATCAGCCGGTGCCGCGGTCGCACCCGGGGTCCCGCAGCCGTCGGATTCGATCTCGTTGCGGCGCCGTCTGGTATCCGTTGATTTCGGACAGCTTGGTGAAACCGTTGCCGAATTGACGTTGAACCTGTTCGAAGACGCCATATTCACCGGACTCGTGGAGCGAACGGCGCCAACCTTCTCGGGCGGTTATGTGCTGTCGGGCCGGCTGGCAGGAGTGGAATACGGCACCATGACGCTGGTGGTGAACGGCGGCATTGTCGCGGGCAGAGTGTGGACGCCGGAGGCGACATACCGGATATCCCCGGCGGATGGCGCGTTTCACGCTATCCGGCAGGTGGACCCGGCGCAGTTGCCGCCGCTCGGCGATCCGTTGCCCCGTCCGCTGCCAGAGGGTGACCGGCGGGATCCACCGCGGAGGCAGTAAAGCCGCGCTCTCGATGCGGTTCGCGGGCGCTGGGCGCGGGTGCAGAGTGCTCGGCCCGCCCGCTGGTTTGGTGCTCTTGTTCTCTCGCAGGCTCAAGACTGCCCGTAAGGTGCCATCCGCGCGGGCGGCCGCGCCGGGGGCCAGCGAAGCGGTTCGGTTCCCGTAAACACAATGGGGTCAATGGGTTACGAGCGCGACCGGCGCGGACCCCCTTTCACACTTTCCCCCGAAAACGCCAGCAGCGAACCAGAGGTTCGCTGCCATTTGTTTTTCCCTCGTTCAGAAAGCCAAAAGGCGGTACCCCGCCTCGGAGCGCCGGCACAAATCCATCTCAGAACGCTAGCGGTTCACGTTGAGACGGACCACAACTCCCAGCGTCAGCGCGGACACCGTGGGACTCCCCACGCCTCCCTCCGCAAGCCGCAGCGCATCGCCTTCTTCATCCTGGTACTCGATGTAGCGGTAGTCGAAGGCGAGCGAAACGGGCAATCGCGGGAATGGCACCTTGATCCCGAAACCGACGACCACCGCGCCGGATTCGAAGGGCTCGGCGCCTTCGACTTCCGAAGTTCTCCACGCGTACCCCACGACCCCGTAGGGAGTGACCGCGGCGCGCGGCCACTGCAGGACCGCCGACACCGAAACCTCCTGACTAATCTGTTCCAGGGGCTCGGCGAAGATGGTGACCCCAGCGTCCTCATCAGTGACCGAGAACTCGAACTCGGTCACCGTCCGCGCGAACCCGGCTTCCGCGCCCAGATAGCGGTTCGCAAAGAAGGCACCGCGAGCACCATAGTGCTGGCCGAACCCAACATCCTCGGCCTCGGCCGTGACGGTCTGAAAGATGTTCTGCGAAAAGCCCAGATCCTGATCTACCAACTGGCTACCGATCACGACGGCCGCTTCCGCGTGTGTCCAATCACCCGGCTGCGAAAACACCGCGCCCTGGCCTCCAGGTCCAGCCTGGACAACCGGACGCGCTCTAGCGGATGCTTCCGTGAGTCTTTCGAATAGGTTCTTCAGCCGTCTTTCTCCGGACTTGTCCGGCGCTCGGGGACCCCGTGCGTCGTGCCGTGCAATGCGCCCCCCGCTTGAATCCGCAGCGGCGACCGGGCTCGCCGTCACTGCGGTCAGCAGCACGGCAGAGCCCAGCCGCCAGAGATTCACTGACCAACCTCGATTGTGGCCTCGGTGGCGCCAGCACCGGAAATCACTACGAGTCGCGGATGGACGGTGGCGCTGAAGTTCCGAGCTACCCTGCCAAACGGGAAAAAGTAGGCCGCGTCGCTGTGGTTCGCCGGGATCGGATTGGCGCGTAACACGTAGACGCCGTCCGGAAGACCGGCGATCTCGTAGTTGCCCTCGCCGTCGGCCCAGGCTCCCACCGTAAGGTCCACGAGCGGCTCGTAGGCGACGACGTGCGCATAAGCCACAGCCTCTCCAGAGGCGTGTCGCACCTCACCGTAGATTTGCCCACTCGGGGTCGACGCACTGGGGTAGAGAATCGAAGCGCCGGTAATGTCATCAGCGGTGAGCGTCCGTCCCAGGGAGTTGCCTCTTCCAAACGTGTAGGGCCACATGACTGCCGAGCCAGCTGCGAGCCCAACGGCGGATTGACGTCCGACACCCGAATGACCAAGCCCCATGAAGTGCCCCGCTTCATGGATCAGGGACGTGCGGTAGTCCCAGAAACCACTGTCCGGAATGTCGGTCCAGGTATAGGCGGGATTGACGAGGATGTCGGCTTCCGCGATCGCGCCGGTCTCCATGTCGGCAAGCCAACTCGTGACCGCCAGTGTGACCTCCGACAGCCCTAGCTCGGCCATGTGCTCCCGGGTGGAAAAACCAACGGTGTTCGTCCGGTCAAAGAAATCGAAGGGACGCAGGTTGGTCTTGCCCTGGTAAGAGAATGAGACGCCGACCTGTTCCGGGGCGGCCCAAGTGTCGAACGCGGCCCTGGTCTCGGCAACCACCTGATCCACGGTCATCCAGTTATCGGGCACATTTGCAACCCAGTACGGCACGGGGCGCTGCTCCGACGGCCAAACGAAGCTTCGACCCCGGACCAGCTGATACCCGGAGGCGATCGGGATCCCGACGGAAACCCCGAGCGCGACGACAAGCGCGCGCGCCTGCCAGCGCGCCGGACGCGGGGAGGAAGACAGCCTCTTCATTGGGCCAGGGCCTCGCGGACGAGGTGCCGCACTTCGTCGAGGGAAGCCGGCTCCTGGGAAACAGTCGCACCCGGCTCCTTCGGAACACCATCGGAGGACTCGAGGGTCAGGCCGGCGAGGGAACGCCGCAGCATCGGTGCTCCGGTCGGCGAATCGCGGCTGATCGTGAACTTGCCCGCAGCCATCCCCAGTACCGTTGGGATTCGTCCCGCTCCGCCGTCGCTGAACACCAGCACTTCCTCACCGAGGTGAAACGCCGGGGATCCCGGCACCACCAACCGATAGCCCTCGGCCTCTCCACCCAGGAATCTCAGGGTCAGCAGGTTGCGGCGGCCTCCCTTCAGGTACTCGTCCACCTCGATCGTGACGAAGGTAAAGATGCCGGTGCGCCGCGCATTGAGCTGGCTCGCGATGCCCACCACTTTGCCCGTGAAGATCTGGTCCGCCCGGACCGCCATCTCACCGAGCGCCAGATGTCGGATCGTGGAAGCTTCGAGCCCGGCCGCCACAATCACGACCGCCAGCAAGGCAACTCCCCGCCGGAAGGTGGTCAGCGTCACGATAGAGGACACAAGGCTCCCCAACGCTCTCGACACAACTTTGGAAAGGTAGCACGCGGACCCCGGTCTGCTCCGGCGCGGCGGCCTCCCCCTCACCGGAGGGGCAATACCTGCCGGAACGCCCCGTCTTCCGGTCAGGCCCTCGAGGCCGGCGCGCCATTAGCATCCCTCGGATGGAACACCGGGGAACCGTTGTCCGGATGAACCGGAAAGGAGCGGCGGTCGGTGACGCGGAGTCCCTCCTCCGCTGCGCCCTCGGCGGGCGTCTCTTCGGATCGCGGGACCAGCGTCCCGCGGGAGCCGCCGCCGTGGTGGGGGACGAGGTTCTCGTCGAGGAGATCGATGCCGCCGGCCGGCAGGCTTCCCGGCCGGGGAAGCCCGGCGGGCGCATCACCGCGGTGCTTCCCCGAAAGAACGCGCTCAGCCGCGCGGTCGGACCGCCGGAGCGGCGGGAGATGCGGGTGTTCGCTGCGAATCTGGACCGCTGCTACATCGTTTCGGCCTTTTTGGAGCCGCCCTACCGGACGGGCTTCCTGGACCGTTCGCTGGTGGTCGCCTACGACGCCGGCGTGACACCGGTTCTCGTCTTCAACAAGCTCGACCTGGCGAAGGAGGCCGACCTATCCGGGCTCGAACAGGACCTCGCGCCCTACCGCGGACTGGAACTCGAAGTCCACCTCACGAGTACCCGCAGCGGCGAGGGGATCGAGTCGTTCCGATCGGGGGTGGCGGGCGGCCGGGGGGTGCTCTTCGGCCACTCGGGAGTCGGGAAGACGGAACTGCTCGCGGCTCTCGGGGTACCCGGACGGCGGAGCGGCGGGCTCGATCGCCGGGGGCGGGGCCGCCACACCACCACCGCCGCCGAACTCATCCAGCTCCCGGGGGGCGGCGAAATCGTGGACACCCCGGGCATCCGCGCCCTGGGCCTCGACGGGCTGACGGAAACCCGCATCCGCGCGG
>JAGWBR010000018.1 GCA_021295785.1 Gemmatimonadota bacterium | reverse complement strand
CGTGGAATCCGCGGAGGCCGGTGTATCGGTACTGGCGGCGGGAGGGATTGTGGCTGTCGTCGCGGGCGGCACCGAGCAGACCATGGAGTTGGTGCCGAACCGTACAGGGTCGCTGGTCATCAGCGAAGTGTACGCCCCGGGGACGCCGTCCAGAGACGGCTTTGACTACGATTTCCACATGTTCTTCGAGTTGTACAACAACTCGGACCAGACTGTGTTCCTCGACGGGCTGACGTTCGGGACGGTCCAGTTCATCGATATTGCTACCCCAACCGTCTCGTGCGCGGAGACTGCTCCGTTCCGCAAGGATCCGGAGGGGGTCTGGGCAGTGTTCCTGAATACGCGCTGGCGCCCGGCGACGCGGTCGTGGTTGCGCGGGATGCGGTCGACCATTCCGCGGTGGACCCGCGTTTTCCAGACCTGTCAGCTGCCGACTTCGAGTTGTTCGGGAGTAGCGACGTCGACAACCCAGACGTCCCAAATCTCGTCGAAGTGGGGCTGCAGCCCTGGTTCGATGGACATGGATTGCTCTTCTACGACAGCCATTCGTTGTTCATCGCGAATGAGGTGAATGTTTCGAGCCTGGAGCGGCGCACCTGGTCCAGTCCTGCGGGTGACACCGACAAGGTCCGGGTACCGGCGGCGGACATTATTGATTTGTCTTCGCTTGAGAGGGCCGATGTCTTCTTCGACCAAATGTATGAACGCTGTGACGGAATCGTGCACGAGAACTTTGACCAGCTGGGAGGGGGATTCCTGCCCCGCGTCAGCGACCTGTCGCTGTCTGCGCAGCGCATTCGTTTGCCGGGTTCGGAGGGGGCGGCGGGACGCCTTCAGGACACCAATGTGTCGGCGGTGGACCTCACCAAAGCGCCCTTCACGTCGGGAACGGGCCGCTGATCGTCAACGTGTCATCGGGGCGGATCCTCGGCCGATCAGCTTCCGCGGCCGCGCGTGGCTTCTTCGGGCTCGCCTTCCTCGCGGCGTCTACTCAAGCTCAGGAGCCGACGGGCGCGAGCATTGCCGGGCGAGTATCGGATGAAGTAACTGCGGCTCCTCTGGTTGGGGTTCTCGTGGTCATCGAAGGCACCGGCATCCGCGCCCTTACGGACGACGAGGGGCGATATCGGCTCGAGAATGTACCGCCGGGGCCGCAGATGCTGCGTGTCAGTCGGATCGGACTCGCCACGGCCCGGATACGCATTACGGTCCCCGGGGACGGAGCGCTGAGGCAAGACATTGCGCTGTCAGCCAGCGCGCTTCGTATGCAGGGGCTCACGGTAACTGCTGACGCAGTGAGCCGGGCCGAAGGCGAACTCGGCACCGCGAGCGTTATTGAACGAGACGCCATCGAACACATCACGGCCACCAGTCTTGCGGGCGTCCTTCAACTTGTGCCGGGTATCTCGACCCGGGCGCCGGGATTGGGTGGCGTGGAGCAGATTGCACTCCGCACGGTACCCACCGGATCCAGCGTGGGGGTTCTTCCGGACGGTGCGGGAGTGAGTCGAAGCTCGGCGGACCTCTCGGCCTTCGGGACGCTCATCGTGCTCGACGGCGTGCCGCTGTCGAACAACGCCAACCTTCAGAGTCTCGGTCCCAGGGGAGGAGCGGACCTTCAATTCCTCAACTTCGCGACGGCGGCAAACGGGGGGATCGACTTGCGGCGCATTCCAGCGGCGGTCATCGAGCGCGTGGAGGTGATTCGCGGCGTCCCGTCGGTACGGTACGGCGACCTGACCCAAGGCGCCATCCTGGTCGAGACGCGCGCAGCGCCGGTGCTTCCCATCGCCGAGGCGAAGCTCGACGAGCGGACGTTTGAAACCAACGTCGTGGCGGGGCATGCGTTCGGGGGGGCGGGGCACGCCGGCACGATGACGTTCGATGTGGCGCGCACGCGGACCCAGCCTGGCGTTTCGGATGATGAATCCACCCGGTTTGCGGGCCAGTTCGCGTACCGCGCGGAGATCGGACGTAGCGATGTTGCGAGTGGCGTCTCCGATCCGAAGCTTCTCTTCGATACCCGAGTCGATTTCTTCCAGCTCGTCGACGACCGGCCGGAAAACCCGATCGTAAGGAAGAATCGCTCTTCGCGGAGCCGCGACCTCGGGGTCCGCATCTCGGAACGAGCCCGCCTGAGGCTCGGCACAGATTCCCGTCTTTCGTTCACCGGTTCGCTGAGCCGCATCGACCAGGAGTCGACGAGCCGCGCCCCCAAAGTGAGCGGCGTCCAGCCGTTCACTCCCGCCCGTACCGAAGGCCGCAACGAGGGCTTCTATATCGGCGGGACGTACATTGCAGAGGTCGAACTTGATGGCCGTCCCTGGCTTGGCTTCGGGCGGCTTGAGTGGGAGGATTGGGCCCGCTGGTTCAGCGCGGATCACCGGCTTATCGCGGGCGTCGAGTTCCGCCGGGAATGGAACAACGGAGCCGGGTTGCAGTTCGATCCCCAGTTCCCGCCCT
This sequence comes from Gemmatimonadota bacterium, assembly GCA_021295785.1. Classification (GTDB taxonomy): domain Bacteria; phylum Gemmatimonadota; class Gemmatimonadetes; order Palauibacterales; family Palauibacteraceae; genus Palauibacter. The sequence continues at coordinate 96,261 of JAGWBR010000018.1, read as the reverse complement.
CGATCGGGTGGAACGGCGTGCACGGCTACGACCGCACGCGGACGTTTGACGAGATACCGGCCCTCGCGACGAGCGCCTTCTATGTGGGCGACCGACTATCCACTCGACTCGGACCATTGGCCGCCGACATTCACGCCGGAATTCGCCTCGACCTTCTGCACGACGCCGGATCGTGGTTCGCCGGCGCGCGGGACCAGGTTCTGCAGCCGCGGATCACCCTCGAAACAGCGCCCCGACGCTGGCTGAGGTTGCGCGGCGGGTGGGGGCGGACGGCCAAGGTGCCGGCCGTTGGCGATCTCTATCCCGCAAGCCAATACTTCGATCTTGTCAACGTGAACTACTTTGCGAACGATCCGGTCGAACGACTGGCAGTCCTCACAACGTTCATAGAGGATCCGACGAACCCCGAGTTGGGTTTCTCGGTCGGGACGAAGGCAGAGGTGGGGTTCGAGATCGACGTCGGCGACGGGGCGATCGCTCTCACGGCCTTTCGCGACCGCATCGACGGCGCCGTGGGAATCGGAGCCATTCCGGACTTCATCACGCGGGACCACTTTGCCCTTACCGATTCGATAACCGGCAACGGAATTCGTCCCGAAATCATCCTCCCGGCGACGCTTACCGACACGGTGCCGGTGCTCATCGACCGGCCGAGCAACATGTTTGACCAGGTGAACCGTGGATTGGAACTCACCGCGGCCCTGCCCAGGATCGCCCCGCTCGCCACGCAGCTCTACGTGACCGGGTCGTGGCTCGAGACCCGTACGAGTTCGGACGGACGCTTCTTCGGAACGCCGCTCCGCTTCTCCGACTTCCAACTCTCGCGCAGCCAGGAGCGCTCGCCGTACTGGGAGGGGCTGACGGAGCGGGGCGAATCGATGCTGCTCCTGTACCGCTTCATCCACCACCAGCCGGACCTGGCTCTCGTGGCGACGCTCACGGTCCAGCACAACGTGCGCAACGAGACCGAAGACATCGTTGCGACAGACACGCTCGCCTTCGCCGGCTACGTGACCCGCGCCGGGCAACTTGTGCCGGTGCCTCCGGACCGAAGGTCCGCGGCGGAGTTCGCCGATCTTCGGGTAGCCCGCAGTGGCCGGTCGCTGCCGCTCCATGGGCCCAGACCCGACTGGATGATGCACTTTCAGGTCTCGAAGGCACTGCCGCTTGACGGCCAGCTCCGCGTGTGGGCGTTCAATTTCTTCGATCGCCGTGGCCAGCCGTGGGAGGGTGACCGTCTGGGACGCGCGTATGCGCCGGTGCGGTTCGGGGCGGAACTCACCTTCCCCAGCGCAAGGATCTTCGGCCGGTGAGGGGCAGGAACCTCCGCTGGACCCTGGTCGCACTCACAGGCGGCTGCGTGCTTCTCACGCTCCCGGAATCCGCCGCAGGACAAGCGACATCCCTGCGCGCGACTCCGCTGCAAGAGGAGCTGCCGGGATGGCTGACGAACTGGAGCCCGCTCCGGCGAATTGCGGATCTGCCGCGCCGCCTGCCGGTCGGATCGCGGTTCCCCGATCTGCTCTCGTCTCCCGCGCCGCGTGTGGGTGAGTTCTGGACCGCCGGCAATCCCGGTGCGCTGGGACGTGAACTCGACGACCGGCGAACCGACTTCCGACTGGCTGTGCAAGACGCTTCTGGCAACTATGCACGGCCGCTCGATCCGGGTGCAATGGGGAGAGCCGCGGTCTCGACGACCGGTTGGACACCGGTGGGCAGGCACGGCGCTGCAATTGGCAGCGCTGTCTTTGACCGCACGAGCTTTCGCGACTCGCTCTTCGCGGATGTGCTCCTTCCGTATGGCTCCAACCCGTTCATCGTCGCAGACACGATGGGGGACCCGGTTCGAAAGTCTGCCGTCCGCCTCGAGGGCGGGCTCGCGTGGGAATTCGGGAGACTCGGGGCGGGGTTTGCGGCAGGCTGGGAAGGGCAGAGCAGTCGCACCATCGCGTCCCCGGTTCCGCGGCTCAACCGGACGGCAACCCCGGGGTTTTCCGCGGGCTTCACGTACGACCTCGGTCCGGTACGCCTGGGGGGCTTCGGCCGTTGGCGCCGAACCGCGGAGTTCGTGCAAATCTACACGGTCTCACAACCAGGCCGGATTTTTCAACTCGAAGGCTATGCGGAACCGGTCCCGCTGGACCTCGGGGACGACGATTACCGCCGCCGGTTCGAGCGGGACGCGTCATCGTTGGGTGCCTCGGTTGCCTTTGCGGCTATTGGCGGCGACTGGACCCTTTACGGACTGCGGGAGCGCACCTCGGAGGGGCAGTTCGTGAGATTCCAGTTGAGCGATCCTCCCAAGGACACGTGGGATGCGGACGGCTGGAGGTTTGGGTTCGCTGGCCAGTGGGCCTTCAACGCGACGGGAGGTGCCGACTGGCTCATCACCGCGGATGGCGAGCACCGTACACTTGCGGGTGAGGCGTTCCAGGACGCGATCGGCGGCGTGATCTTCACAGCCGATGAAAGCCAGGTCGATCTTGCCTTGGACACCCGCGTCCGATTTGGCGTCGGCTGGGTGCTCGGCGGCCGGGCGGAACTACGGCGCGGCCATCGCGACCGTCGTGATCTGTTCGCTGAAGCGACCTCGAACATTCGGGGGATCGAAGGAGGGGGCGCTTTCGAATTGGGTCGCCGCTTCGGCGAAGACATCGGCGTCTCCGCCGGGATCCAGGTCGCAACCTATGGAGCAGCTGGCACGATGCCTGACCCCGGTCGACTCGGGCCGGAGTATCGGCGCTTCGTAGGTCCCGGTCTTGCGCTCGACCTCAACCAGGCCTCGGTGAGCGGTGGCGTGCTCACAGTGCGCTGGCAGACCGAGCGGACAACCGGGCTCTGGCTGCGCACCGCGTTCGGCTCAATCAGCCCAAGCACCGGCGTGTTGCCCTTGACGCCTGCGGGCGACCGACGCGCTTGGACCGTGACCATCGGCCTCGTCTTGGATGAACTCCTGCCACGCTGACGGGTCCAGGGGGGTTGGGTAGTCGGCCGCGAGGATGCTTCCCGCCCTACCTAGAGTCGAACGAAGGTGGCACCACTCGCCGCAGCCGCTTCGCAGAGTCGGCGGTCAAGAGAGGCAAGGGGCAACGAGCGGCGCAGGGCGGTTTCGACGTAGGCGGCGTCGTACACTGACAGGCGGTGCCTCCTGGCTAGGTCGAGGACGATGCGGTCGTCGTGATCGTGGTCGCGCGAGATCCGCATCTCCCGCAGGTCCGCCAGCCTCGCCCGGGTATGTTCCGCATCGATGCGGCCTCGCCGTTCGTTGGCAAGGAGCGCGTTCCGGACTTCATACCACCAGATGTCGGGAACCACGGCGCCGTTCCGCAGCGTCAGTTCCATCGCCCGATCCGCCAGGGCGTGGTCTTCGTCCAACATGCACCAGCACACGACGACCGACGTGTCGATGACGATGGGCGTCAATATCGGTGCCCCTCGTGAATCGTCTCCATCAGTTCTTCGAGTGAAGCTTTGTTCTTCAGGCGGCTGCGACTCTCGCGGATGCGGCGGGCCGCCTCGTAAGCCCGGGAGCGCTCGTCCTCCTCCACGGGCACCAATCGGGCGACGGGGCGGCCGTGCCTCGTGATCGTCACGCTTTCCCCGTCCATCACGCGTCGCAACAACCGGGGCAGGTGGGTCTTGGCTTCGTAAGCACCGACGCTGTCCATCGAACCCCCTCAGCAAGAGTAATACAGACCAGATGATACAACCAGTCTGAATATAGTCGGTCGACCACGTTCCGGAAAATACGGATTACGGGACTGGCGTCATTCCGCCCGAACGAGCCAGGCGGCAGAGGCGGCCAGGAGAGTTGTTCAAATCAACTGAGTTCGGATTCAGACCGCACACAACTCCACGGCTTCGCGCAGCGAGCGCAGGGGCTCGCCGCTTCGCGGGATGAACTCGTGTGCCATGTACCCCTCGAACCCCGTGTCGAGGATTGCTCTGACGATGGGGGGATAGTTCAGTTCCTGGGTATCGTCGATTTCGGCCCGCCCCGGAACGCCCCCGGTGTGATAATGCCCGATCCAGGAGCTTGCATCGGTCAGCGTGCGGATGATGTCCCCCTCCATGATCTGCATGTGGTAGATGTCGTAGAGGATCTTCACGCGGGGCGAGTCGACGGCGCAGATGATCTCGAGCGCGTAGTCCATGCGGTCGCCGATGTAGTCGACGTGTCCGCCGGGCTTCGAGTTCAGAACCTCGACGAGTATGGTCACGCCCTCTGACTCGGCGATCGGGGCGCACTCCCGGAGACAACGGATGGAGTTCTCGATCCCGACGCCGTCCTCCATCCCGCGCCGGTTGCCGAAGAAGCAGATCACGTTGGGGACCGAGACACGCGCAGCGTGGGGGATGTGGTGTTCGAAGGCCTCGATGATGCCGCGGTGGTTGCTCGGCTCGTTGAGGCCTTCCTCGATCGTGCCCGCCGCGACATCGCCGCAGGAGACGGTGAGGCCGTGGTCGTGCGCGACCGGCCACTCCTCGACCGGAAGAAGGTCCATCGCCGTGAGGCCCATGTCGGCCACGCCCTGGCAGAAGGGGACCAGCGGGATCTCCTCGAAGCACCAGCGCGCGACGGACTGGGTGATGCCGGCCGCCTGTTCGGGCGCGGCGGTCGCGCGGCCCGCGCTCGTCAGCAGGAGTCCGGCTCCGATTGAGTTGTGCACGAATCGTCGTCGGTTCATCGGTCTGTCCATGCCGCAATATGTCGCGCTTCCCGGTCGCCGTCGAACCACTGTCGGGGGGGCGGTCTTGGCGACGGGGGTGCCTCGGCCTATTATGGTGGGGCGCGGCAGCAATCCCGCTGTCCGCCAACGTCGACGCGTCCGGGGAGGACCGACTGTGAGACGGCGCAGGGCTCTCGAGATCATCGGTGCGGCCGCAGGCGCGCCGCTCCTGATGCCGGGGGGCGCCGTGGCGCGGGCCGTGGCACTCGGGCAACGCATCCGGGCGGTCACCGGCCCGGTCGGCGACGGGCCGCCCGCGACGCTCACGCCCGCGCAGGCCCGAACGCTGACGGCGCTCGCCGAGGTCATCATCCCCCGGACCGACACGCCCGGCGCAAGCGAGGCGGGCGTTACCGCATTCGTCGATGCACTCCTGACCGGTTGGCTGGACGCGCCCGACCGCGACCGTTTCCTCGCCGGCCTGGACGCCGTGGGCCGCACCGCCCGGGCAGCCCACGCCGTCGACTTCGCCGACTGTACGCTGGCCCAGCAGACGGCACTCGTCGCGCGGATGGACGAAGATCTCGACCGCCTCCGCCGGGACCCCGATGAAGATGAGCGGCGGACCTTCTTCTACGACATGAAACGGTTCACGCTCGCCGGCTACTTTACCTCGGAGCCCGGCCTCCGCTCGCTCGGATACCGGATAATCCCAGGAGCCTTCGAGGGCTGCGTCATCCTCGACCAGTACGGCACCGGAGAGGGCCGCCCCGGCCGGCAGCGTCGGCCACGGATGCGCCCCGGGGGGGAGCGGTGAGCCTGGCACCGGCGGCTGGCCGCCGACAGGAAACCTGGGACGCGATCGTCGTCGGCTCGGGCATCACCGGCGGCTGGGCCGCGAAGGAACTCACCGAACTCGGCTTGCGGACCCTCGTTCTTGAAGCCGGCCCCATGATCGTCCCGGAACGGGACTACGTAGAACACGTGCCCCCGTACCGCATGCCGTACCGCGGCTGGAACGACCGCAAGGCGCTGGCTGCCGAGCAGCCCGTCCAGCGCGAGTGCTACGCCTGCGACGAGATGGCCCGGAAGTTCTTCGTCAACGACATCGAAAACCCCTACACGACGCCCGACGAGAAGCCGTTCCTCTGGATCCGGGGCCGCCAGGTCGGAGGACGCTCGATCATGTGGGCGCGTCAGTCATACCGTCTCAGCGATCTCGATTTCGAGGCCAACGCGCGCGACGGGATCGCGGTCGACTGGCCGATCCGCTATTCAGACCTCGCTCCGTGGTACGCCCACGTCGAGGAGTTTGTCGGCATCAGCGGCCGGCCCGAGGGTCTTCCCCAACTGCCGGACGGCGTTCTCCTTCCCCCCATGCAGATGACGTGCGTCGAAAACGCCGTGAAGGAGGCGATCGCGCGCGATTTCGGCACCACGCGGCTGATGACGATCGGGCGCACGGCGGTTCTCACCCGAGATCACAAGGGGCGGAGCGCCTGCCACTACTGCGGTCCCTGCCACCGCGGGTGCCGCACCAAGAGTTACTTCAGTTCGCTGAGCGCTACCCTCCCGGCCGCCGAGGCCACAGGCCGGATGACGCTGCGGCCGGACAGCGTGGTACACAGCGTGATCTGGGATCCAGCCCGCGGTCGCGTCACGGGCGTGCGCGTCATGGACCGCCAGACGGGCCAGGATCTGGAGTTCTTCAGCGAGATCGTGATGCTCGGCGCTTCCGCGCTTGAGTCGACGCGGATCCTCCTCAACTCCACGTCCGCCGACTTCCCCGACGGACTTGCGAACTCGAGCGGGGTCCTCGGCCGCTATCTCATGGACCACACCATGAGCACCGGGGCGAAGGCGAAGTTTCCCGGCTGGGAGAATCACGGCTACACCGGCGAACGTCCCAACGGCATCTACATTCCGCGCTTCCGGAACGTGACGGAGCCTTCGTCCGACTTCATCCGCGGCTACGGTTACCAGGGTTGGTCCACGCGTCAGGGATGGAGCCGCGGCCTCGACATGCCCGGCTTCGGGGCGGAGTACAAGCGCCGGCTCACCGAACCCGGGGTGTGGGAGTTCGAACTCGGCGCGTTCGGCGAGTGCCTTCCGCGCGAGGAGAACTACATCGAACTCGACCCGGAGCGGGTAGACGCGTGGGGGATACCGGCCCTTCGCATCCACTGCGAGTGGAGCGACAACGAGCGACTGATGATGCGGGACAGCGCCGACCGCGCCGCGGAAATGCTGGAAGCCGGCGGCGGCGTGGACGTCGAGCTGCTGACGGATATCACGGCGCCGGGCCTCACGATCCACGAGATGGGGACGGCGCGCATGGGCCGGGATCCGGCGACCTCCGTCATCAACGGCTACAACCAGGCCTGGGACGCGCCGAACCTGTTCGTGATCGACGGCGCGGCGATGCCGTCCTCGGCCTGCCAGAACCCGTCACTGACCTACATGGCCCTCACCGCCCGGGCCTGCCATTACGCGCTCTGGGCGAAGAACCGCGGTGAACTCTAGGTGATTTCTGACCGTGCCGTGGGTGCAGGGTGCTTTGCCGACATGTCGAAAATCAGCGACTGGCTGGCCCGGAACCGGGATTGGGCCCGGCGGTTTCGTGCCGAAAATCCTCAGAGAGCCAGCGAGTTGGCGGCGGGGCAGGCCCCCTCGGTTTTTTGGATCGGGTGCTCCGACAGCCGGTTGGATCCCTGCGTCGTCATGGATCTGCAACCCGGCGAAGTGTTTGTGCACCGGAACATCGCCAACACGGTCCCGCCTTCCGATCTGGGCGTCCTGTCGGCGGTGCAGTTCGCGGTGGGTGTTCTGAGGGTCTCCCGAATCGTGGTGTGCGGCCACTACGGATGCGGGGGGATAGACGCTGCCCTGGGCGGAGACCTGCCGGGGCCGCTCGGTCAATGGGTAGACCAGGTCCGCGAGTCGGTCCGGATCAACCAAGACGAACTGGATTCTCTGGATGGAGCAGACCGGCACCGCCGGTTGGTTGAGCTTCATGTGTGCGAGCAGATTCGGCGGCTGGGTCACAATCGGACTGTTCGGCAAGCCTGGGAGGAGGGATCCCTTCTCGAACTGCACGGGTGGGTGCTTGACGTGGCCGATTTCATCATTCGGCCCCTCTGTACTCAAAAGCACGAAGGCGGATTGACGTATGTCGCCGGGGGCGGGAGCCCGCTCCCCGCATAACTCCGGCCGCGGCGCACGTCGCAGCCGGCCGGAACGGGCGTGATGTGGGGCACGGTCATCGGAGACATCGCGGGGTCGCGGCACGACAGGGCCCCGTACCGGAGGCGATCACCTGCGCGCTGGAGTCCTCCTCGCTGGAGGATGCCGTCCGCAACGCGGTCTCGCGGGTGGGGCTACTGGTCGGGTTTTTCGATCACCTTCCAGATGCGGCCGCTCAGGGAGTCGCTGATGTAGACGGCCCCGCCCGGACCCACGGCCACGCCCGTGGGCCGGTAGTCCGCCTGGCCCGAAGACGAAATCGTGCCGCCCGCGAACCCGTCGGCGAACACCGACCAACCGCCGGTTGGTTCACCGTTCTCAAAAGGAATCCAAGTCACGTTGTAGCCCTGCTGGGGCGGAGACCGGTTCCAGGATCCGTGGAAGGCCACAAATGCCCCTTCGCGGTACCCCTCTGGGGCTCCGGCGTGCGAAAACGCCATGGCGTTGGGAGCCCAGTGGGCCGGCAGGACAACGTCAGGCATGTCCATGTCGGCACACCGACCGACCGTGGATCCGTCTCCCCCGTACTCGGGGGCCAGCAGCTTCTGGTTGGTGGCGGGATTGTGGTAGCAGTAGGGCCAGCCGAAATCGGAGCCCAGGTTGATCCGGGCAAACTCCTCGGCCGGGTTTTCCGACCCTTCGGCCGCGGTATAGTAGGAGGGCCACAACTCCCTGAGCTGGTCGCGCCCGTGGATGGTGGCATACAGATCGCCTGTTCCGGGGTGGACCGCAATCGCCGCCGCGTTGCGCACGCCGGTAGAGAAACGCTCGCCGTCCTGCTGAGACTGGCCGGTCTGGTCGGCGGCGAACCGCCAGATGCCTCCGCGCGTCGCCAGCTCCTCGCACGGATCTTTTCCGGGCAGTCCGGGCGTGCGGGCGGGATCCTGGCAGGCATTCCCGGGTGACCCGATCCCCACGAACAGGGTCCCGTCAGGGTGCAGGGCCAAGCTCTTGGCCGCGTGGTTCCTCTCGTCGGGCAGCCCGGTGACGATTACGTCGGGTCCCCCCGAGGGAACCAGCGAACCCTCGGCCAGGGGGTACCGCAGCACGCCGTTGTCCACCGCCAGGTACAGCGTCTCCTCGCCGAGCCCGATTCCGCTGGCGTTCGGCTCTCCCCAACGCTCGGTTCGGTCGGCTTTGTGATCGCCGTCCTCATCGCGCAGGGCCACAACTCCCCCTGATCTCATCCCAACGAAAACATCGCCGTTGCCTGCCACGACCAACTGCCGTGCCCGCCCCACCCCGGGGTGGTGGACCACGGCACACAACCCCTCGGGCAGCGTGATCACCGGTACGCAGGCGATGCTCGGGTCGGGATCAGGGGGTGGGGGGGAGGGGGGTGCGGGTTCGCCGTCGCCGCAAGCCGCCACGGCGCCCAGTAGCGCCACCCAGGGCAACCCCAACGTCCGCGGGAAGGACCGCATGCTCAATTTCCTCCCGGAGGCCCCGCAGCGACCGCCGCGCCTTCCCAGTCGGGGTCGGCGGCACCCGTCCACACGCCCGTCTCCCGGTTGAACTGAAGCCCGTGCACTCGGCCGAACGCCCCTGCCCGGCGGATTGCGTCCACTCCAAACCCCAGCGCCTCAAACTCCGACAGCGACTCGTCGTCCCACCCGTCCAGGGCGGTTGCCTCGACCGAGAGACCCACCAGGTTGCCGTCTTCATTGATCCCGGGGTGTACCCGGGCCGCGGCAAGCGCTTCGGGCAGGGAAAGGCCGTCGTCCACCACCCGCGTAACCGCCTGCACGACGGCGGAGATGATCCGAATCCCGCCGGCGGCACCCAAGACCAGTTCGGGCTCCCCGTCTTTCATCACCATCAGGGGAGAAATCCCCGATCGGGCCCGTTCCCCCGGCTCGTTGATCCCCAGGTATCCGCCCAGGGTCACGGCATAGAGAAAGCCGAGACCGGGCGTCGCCACCTTGGAACCCATGTTCGGCCCGATGGTCTGTGTCAGGGCAACGGCCATACCGTTGCCGTCGGCTGCGGAAAGGTGGGTTGTGTGCCCCGTATCGGGCTGCAGCCAGGACGGTCCGGGGTACGGGCCCTCGCCGTCCGGGCCGGAAAGCACCGGTGCCTTGTCGAAGAGGAGGCTGTCTTCGGCCATGGGGGTCTGCACCTGCCGGGCAAGCTCGGCGGCCCACTCCTTCGAGGTCACGCGCACGGCCGAGCTGTCGCTGGGAGGCCGCCGGTACTCGGTCAGGGCCAGCGCGAGTGACTGGCCGACGACCGAAGCCCACGCCTCGTCGGTCATCGAGTCGTGGTCGAAGTTCTCCATGATGTGGAGTGCGAGAATCGAAATCGCCCCGGACGCGGGAATGTCGCTGCCGACCAGTTCGTATCCCCGGTACGAGCCGCGCACGATTCGCGAGTCCATGGCCTGATAGTCAGCCAGCGCCTGCTCGGTCAAAAAGCCACCGTTGGCCGCCATGTCATCGGCGATCATCCTGGCAGTTTCGCCGGCATGAAACCCGTCCCGTCCCGATTCGGCGATACGGCGCAGCGAGCGCGCCATGTCTGTCTGGACCAGGAGCTCGCCGGCCTGGTAGGGTCTCCCGTCTTCCTTCAGGTAGTAGCGGGCCGCCCCCTCGCTCTTCGCCACGTCGGCGGCCCCGAATGCCTGCCTCGCGGCCTCGCCGGGCAGAAGCCGGAACCCGTTCTCGGCATAGTCAATCGCGGGTGCCATGACCTGCTCCAGCGGAAGCGAACCGAACTCGGAATGGAGGCGCATGAGGCCCGCCACGACACCAGGCACGCCAACAGTCGCATACCCGTAGCTGGCGCCCGGCGCGGTCTTCGGGTCGTAGCCGGTTGGCACGCTGGTGGTTCCGTCGATCCCGAACACCTCGCCGTCCGGGGTCCGCACCAGAATCTGGTTGCGTCCGCCGATGCTGTTCATGCTGGGCTCCACGACCGAGATCGCGAAGGCGGCGGCCACCGCGGCGTCGGCGGCGTTCCCTCCCATTTCCAGCATCCTGGCACCGGCCACGGCGGCCATCGGCTGCGCGGCGGACACCACGCCGGCAGGGGAGCGGGCCACCTGTCCGACACCCTGGGCGACGGCGCCCGAAACCGGGAAGAAGATGGCGAGCAGGGCGCCCGACAGCACCGCGGGCAGGTCAAATGCGACTCGGTTGGTTCTGTTCATGAGGGATTGGTCCACACTGTTTTGAGGTTGACGAACTCGCGGAGGGCCTCTGCTCCCAACTCGCGACCGTAGCCCGACTTCTTGATGCCCCCAAACGGGACCCGCGGATCGGACGCGGACATGGCGTTGACGAAAACACCGCCGGCCTCGATGTCGCGTACAGCCAGCGCGGCCTCTTCCGGGTCGTTGGTCCAAACAGACGCGGACAACCCGAATTCCGTCCCGTTGGCGACTTCAATCGCCTCTTCCAATGATTCTACGCACCGCAGGCTGGCTACGGGGCCGAAGATTTCCTCTTCGGCCGCGGGGCAGCCGCCGGGGACATCGGCCAGCACGGTGGGCTCGTAGTACCAGCCCGTCCGGTCGGGGATCCGCCCCCCGGTGGCCAGCCGCGCCCCGGCCTGAACCGACTCGCGAACCTGCTCCGCCACCAGATCCCGGATGTCGCGCCGCGCCAGGGGCCCCACCTCCGTCGCGGGGTCCAGGGGCCCGCCCACGCAGAGGGCACGGACCTGCTCCACGAAACGGGCTTCGAACTCAGAGGCGATATCCTGGTGGATCAGGAACCGCTTGGCGGCGATGCAGGACTGGCCGCTGTTCATCATCCGGGCCGCCACGCCCGTCGAAACAGCCTGGTCGAGGTCCGCGCCGGACAACACAATGAAAGGATCGCTCCCTCCCAGCTCCAGAACGGTTCGTTTGACCCTGCGGCCGGCCTCGCCGGCGAGTGCCGCTCCCGCACCCACGGAACCGGTCAGCGATGCGGCCTGCACGATCGGGTCGTCGAGAATGGCGGGCACGTCACCGACCCGGGCGAACATGTTCTGGAAGACCCCGCGCGGAAATCCGGCGCGGGCGAACAACCCCTCAAGGGCAATGCCGCACTGCGGCACGTTCGGGGCGTGTTTCAGAAGGATCACGTTGCCCGCCGCGAGCGTCGGGGCCGCGCACCTGATCACTTGCCAGAACGGGAAGTTCCAAGGCATCACGGCCAGGACTGCTCCCAGCGGGTGGCGCTCGACCCTGCACCGTGCCGGGCCTACGTCCAGGACCTCCGGGGCAAGGGCTGCCGGGGCGGTGTCGGCATAGTGCCGCGCGACCCAGGCGCACTTGGCCACCTCGGCCTCCGCGGCGGCCAGCGGCTTGCCCATCTCCCGCGACATGAGCCGGGCGAAGGCCTGTTTCCCTCGGAGAAGGGTCTCGGCCAGGCGCCGCAGTGGCTCGACGCGTCGTTCGGGCGGTACCAGGCGCCACTCGGCGAAGGCATCGCGGGCCAGGTCCAGGGCGGCCCGGATCTGTTCGCGGGTCAGGGCGGGAAAGGAGGCCAGCCGCTGCCCGGTGGCGGGGTCGATGCTCTCGAACGCCATTTCCCCTCGCTCCTCGGCACCGGTGCGCGGGCTCGCAGCCACTGTATTTTTCGGGTGGGTCATGTAGTGAATTGGGTAAGGAATCCAGCCCGGCTTACTTGCCAGGGCCGCGGTTCCTGGCCAGGATTCCGGCTGCGGTTCCCGTTGCGATTTTCCCGGAAGTCTCGGAAGTAAGGCGACACCCGCCACCTCAACGCCACCCCAAGGCCAGTGAATGCAGCAGCCCCCCGCAGCCGCAGAACCCGTAGCTCGCTGGGCCAAGGTCATCGATCAGACCCGCTGCATCGGGTGTCACGCCTGCACGACCGCCTGCAAGTCGGAGAATGAGGTTCCGTTAGGCGTCACCAGAACCTATGTAAAATACGCGGACGTTGGAACCTTTCCGCACGCTCGACGAGCCTTCCAGGTCACCCGCTGCAACCAGTGCGACGATGCTCCGTGCACCGTGGCCTGCCCGACCAGCGCCATGTACCGGCGGCCCGACGGGATAGTCGATTTTGACAAATCGGCCTGCATCGGCTGCAAGGCATGCATCGCGGCGTGTCCGTACGACGCGATTTTCATCAACCCCGAAGACCACGCGGCGGAGAAGTGCAATTTCTGCGCGCACCGTCTCGACATTGGCCTGGAACCGGCCTGCGTGACCGTCTGCCCGACCGAGGCCATTCTGGTCGGCGACCTGGAAGACCCCGATTCGGCGGTAGGGCGCATGGTGGGCAGGGATCCGCTGACCGTCAGGCGCCCCGAAAAAGAAACCCGCCCGAAGCTGTTCTATAAAGGCGCGCACCAGGCGACCCTGGATCCGCTGGCTGCCGCGCGGCCCGACGGGGGACTCTTCATGTGGAGCGAACAGCCGGCCGGACCTCACGAAATCGGCTCGGGCCACCCGCATTCGAATGGGCGCCGCGGGGCCAATTCGTCGGCGGCGGCCGTCCTTTCGTACGACGTGTCCCACAAGGCCCCGTGGGACTGGCGCGTGAGCCTCTACACGCTGACCAAGGCGGTCGGTGCCGGCGTGTACCTGGTGCTGGCGGGGCTGGGCCTGACGGGATGGCTGCCGTGGGACGGGGGTGCCTGGATGCGCCTGGCCCCGTTTGCCGGGCTGGCCGCGATGGCCGTTACCGGGGCCCTGCTGGTGTGGGACCTGGAGCGCCCCTCGCAGTTCCATAAGATCTTCACGCGGCCCCAGAAACGCAGTTGGCTCGTCAGGGGGGCGTTCATTATTGCCGGCTACTGCGGAGTGTTGAGCCTGCATGCCGTCTGGGGATTGGTCGGCCACGCCGGCGCGGCGACCGTCGCCAGGTGGCTGGCGGTGGTCGGCGCCCCGCTTGCCGTGATGACGGCTGTGTACACGGCGTACCTGTTCGCCCAGGCCAAGGCCCGCGACCTGTGGCAGAGTTCGCTGCTTCCGGCCCACATGCTGTTGCAGGCTTTGGTGGCGGGGGCGGCTTTCCTGGGCCTCTGGGCCTGGAGCGGCGCCCCCGGCGCCGGTGACCTGGAGGCGGCGGCAGACCCGACGGGTCCGCTGGGCTGGATGCTTGGACTGGGGCTCGGGGCGCATCTCCTGATGACGGCCGGGGAACTGACGCTGACACATGCCACCGCTCACGCGGCCCTGGCCGCGCGCGAAATGACACGCGGCCCAGTCCAAGCATCCAGCCCAGCGGACCCGTCGGGTCTGCCGCCGCCTCCAGGTCACCGGCGCCGGGGGCCCCCCACCCCGCCCCGCGGCGCACGAAAGCCCCCCCCCCCCACCGCCCTGTTTGCCCATGAACACGCCTACGTCCAGGCAGGGCAGTCGGTCCCGCTGGCGTGAGCAGCGTGAACACGGCAGCGGCGGGTGTGAAACTGCGCGCGGCTGCAGGCGGGGGACCGGTTTGAGCGACTGGGCGGCGAAAGCAGCCGAGAGGGTGAGCGCGGCGCGCCAGGCCACCGAATCCAGGGGCGAGACGTTCTATCCGGGCCCCAGCCGCAACCACCTGGCCGCATTTCCCCCGAAAGAACGCTGGGACAACTGGACCGAGCTGGACTCGCGCTGCTGGCCCGAGCGCCGGGAGCACAGCTACATGCTCGTGCCCACGACCTGTTTCAACTGCGAGTCGGCGTGCGGTCTGCTTGCCTACGTAGACCGCGGTACTCTGCAAATCAAGAAATTCGAGGGGAACCCAGAGCATCCCGGATCGCGGGGTCGCAACTGCGCCAAGGGACCCGCCACGCTCAACCAGGTGGTGGATCCCGACCGTGTTCTCCATCCGCTCAAACGGGCGGGAGAGCGAGGGGAGGGGAAGTGGGAACGCGTTGCGTGGGAGGACGCCCTGACCGACATCGCCGGGCGCATCGCCACGGCCATCAGGGAAGACCGGCGAGACGAAGTGATGTACCATGTGGGGCGTCCGGGAGAGGACGGTTTCACCGAGAGGATCATGGCGGCATGGGGAGTGGACGGACACAACTCCCACACCAATATCTGCTCCTCGGGCGCACGTGCCGGATACCAGTTCTGGATGGGCATGGACCGTCCGAGCCCCGACCATGCCAACGCCGCCGCCATTCTCCTGGTCAGCTCTCATCTGGAAGCGGGCCACTACTTCAACCCGCACGCCCAGCGCATCATGGACGGCGTCAAACGCGGCGCGAAACTCATCGTAATGGACACCCGGCTTTCAAACACCGCCACCCACGCCGATCAGTGGCTGGCGACCCAGCCGGGTTCGGAGGCGGCAGTCCTGCTCTCCTTCGTGAACCACCTGCTCCAGACCGGTTCCTGGGACCGGGACTTCGTGCGGAAGTGGTTCAACTGGGAGCAGTATCTGGCCGCCGAGCATCCCGATTCACCGAGGGAGTTCGCCGCCTTCGAGCACCATTTGAAAGGGCTCTACGCTCACTGCACGTTCGCGTGGGCCGAAAGAGAATCCGGCGTCAGCGCGCGGCGACTGGCCGAGGCGGCGGACATGATTGCCAGGGCCGGGTCGCGCCTGTCAACCCACACCTGGCGCAGCGCCGCGTCCGGCAACGAGGGCGGATGGCAGGTGGCCCGCACGCTGTTCTTCCTCAACGCCCTTACCGGGTCGATCGCGGTGCCCGGGGGGACCTATCCATCGGCCTGGAACAAGTTCGTGCCGCGCCCGATCCGGCTGCCGCGCCACCCCGAGCACTGGAACGAACTGACCTGGCCGCGCGAATTCCCGCTCACCATGTACGAAACATCTTACCTGCTGCCGCATTTTCTGAACGAGGGGCGTGGGCGACTGGACGTGTATTTCACGCGCGTATATAACCCGGTGTGGACCAACCCGGACGGGTTTCAGTGGATAGAAGCGCTCACGGACCCGGACAAGGTCGGGCTGCACGTTGCCCTGACGCCGACCTGGAACGAAACGGCGTATTTCGCGGACTACGTGCTGCCGATGGGCCACGGACCCGAGCGGCACGACGTGCATTCATACGAGACGCACGACGGGCAGTGGATCGGGTTCCGGCAGCCGGTGCTGCGGGCCGCGCGCCAGCGCCTGGGCCAGGAAACGGGCGATTCCCGCCACACCAACCCTGGGGAGGTCTGGGAGGAAAACGAGTTCTGGCTGGAGCTGTCGTGGCGAATCGACCCGACCGGTGACTTGGGGATAAGGCAGTTTGTGGAATCGGAAGAACGCCCCGGGTCCCGCCTCACCGCCGACGAATACTACAAGTGGATGTTCGAAAACTCGGTGCCGGGACTGGCCGACCGCGCCGCCGCCGAGGACCTTTCGCCTCTGGAATACATGAGGCGCTACGGAGCCTTCGAGATCAAACGCGGCGTGGGACCCCTCTACGCGCAGGATGTACCAGAGCCCGAGCTTGCCGACGTGAGCGTTGACGAATTCGGGAGGGTGTACACCGCCGCCCCCGCCCCCGCCGCGCTCAACATGGTACCGGTGGGCATGCCTGATGCGGACGAGGACGGGCGCAGGCCCGTCGGGGTGGTGATCGACGGGGTGGTCAAGCGGGGCTTCCCGACACCCAGCGGAAAACTGGAGTTCTATTCGCCCACTCTGGCGGCGTGGGGCTGGCCGGAACACGCACTTCCCGGTTACATCCGCAGCCACGTGCACCCGGGGGCCATGGAACCGGACCAGAAGTGCCTGATTTCGACCTTTCGGCTTCCCGTGCAGATCCACACCCGCTCGGCCAACTCCAAGTGGCTCGACGAGATCGCCCACACGAATCCCCTCTGGCTCCACCCGCGCGACGCCGGGCCGCTGGGGGTGAGGACCGGAGACCTGGTCCGCGTGGAGACCGAGATCGGCCATTTCGTGCTCAAGGCCTGGGTGACCGAGGGCATCAAGCCTGGGGTGGTGGCATGCAGCCACCACATGGGCCGGTGGAAGCTGGCCGGCGGTCCGGGCCGGGGCGCGCTGACTGCCGAGGCTTCGCTGCGGCGGGACAAAGCGAGGTGGTCGCTGTCTCGCGAGAAGGGCGGCGGGCCGTGGGATTCGTCCGACCCGGACACGTCGCGAATCTGGTGGCGGGATGTTGGCGTGCACCAGAACCTGACCTTCCCGGTTCATCCGGACCCGATCTCGGGGATGCACTGCTGGCATCAGGCCGTGCGGGTCACCAAGGCTGGCCGTGGCGACCGGGCCGGCGACATCAGCGTTGACGCGGAGGCATCGCGCAGAGTGTTTTGCGAGTGGATGGCGCGCACCAGGGGGGCCGGGCAGCACTCGCCGGACGGCACGCGGCGTCCGCACTGGTTGATCAGGCCCGTGCGACCGGTGGAAAGTGCGTACAGGCTCCCCGCCGACCGGAACGGAACCAGATGACGGTCGCAGTCCCCGGCAGTATCTACGGCGACCTGTTCCGGGCGCTTTCGGTGCTCATTGCGGCCCCGAGCCCCCGGCAGGAACCCGTGGCACGAGCGCTGGAGATGGGGCCGCTGCCGACCCGCGCCGACCACACCGAGGCCTTCGTCATGGAGGTCCATCCCTACGGGGCGGTGTACCTGGGCCATGAGGGCAAACTGGGCGGAGACGCCTGCGACCGAATGGCGGGTTTTTGGCGGACGGCGGGCCTCGAGCCCCCCGTGGAACCGGACCACGCGGCGACCCTGCTGGAGGCCTGCGCCCAGTTGGCCCTGGGGGACGGCACGATCGGCCAGGCGATCCCGGCGGCGGCGCGGCCCAACATGCTGCGCGGCCTGTTGTGGGAGCACATGGCATCGTGGATGTTGCCGTTTTCCCTGCGCGTCGAACGCAGCGGGATGCCGTTCTACAGCCGCTGGGCACTGGGACTCCGGGCTACGCTGGTTCGGGAGATTCGAGAAACAGGCGAGCTCCCCGATCTTCCGACGGCCCTGCGGGAGTCAGAGCCGATGCCGGGACCCGAAGCCGGTGCCGAGGCCTTTTTTCGGGCACTGTTGGCGCCGGTCAGGTCGGGGATGGTCCTGTCGCGCGGCGACCTGTCCCGGGCTGCCCGCACCCTGCGTCTGGGCCTCCGGATCGGAGAGCGGGAGTTCATCCTGAAGGCCATGCTCGCCCAGGGTCCGCATGAGACCATGATGTGGCTGGCCGGCGAAGGGGGTTACTGGAAGGAACGGTACAAGATCGAAGGGAAGGGATTCGGGAGCGTGGGCAGATTCTGGCAGGAACGGGCAACCAACACCCAACTGACCCTGATACGGCTTGCGGGGCGCATCGGCCAGGGCAAGGACCCTGAAATGGACCTCGGAGAGTTCGCCCCGTGAGCGGTGCGCGCGCGGGTACGGGCCTGAACCGGGACCGGTTCAGCGCGCTGTTCCTGTTGTGCCTGGTGGTCGGCATCTCGCTCTTGTTCGTGGCGATGATCCGCCCCTTCATCACGGCGCTGCTCTTGGCGGCGATGTCCGCCGCGGTGCTGCACCCGGCCTACAGGCGGGTCACGGCATGGATGGGGGGCCGCCGCAACCTGGCCGCCGGAGTGGTGCTTCTCCTGGCCGTTGTAGTGATCCTGGTGCCCGCCGCCGGGTTCTTGGCAATTGTGGCCGCCCAGGCGTTCCAGGTGGCTCAGGGAGCCGGTCCGGCCGCCGATGCCGTGCAGCAGGCCATCTCCGAGCCCGGGTGGCTCGACCGCCGGATCGCGGCCCTGCCTTTTGCCGAAGATCTTCCCGAAGTGAGGGTCTGGGCCGCCGAGAAGGTCGGTCAGGCGGCCTCGGCTGTCGGGGGCTGGGTCGTGGCGGGTCTGGCCGGTGTAACGCGGGGGGCCATCAACCTGCTGCTGTTGTCGTTCGTGATGCTGTACGCGCTGTTCTTTTTTCTGCGCGACGGGAGTTCCCTGACCAGACGGCTCCTTTACTACATGCCTCTGGACGAAGAGGACGAGCGCCGGCTGCTGGACCACTTTGCGTCGGTCACCCGCGCGATGTTGAAGGGCACGCTGCTGATCGGCGTCGTCCAGGGGGGACTTGCCGGGCTGGGGTTTTGGGTCGCGGGCATCCCGTCGGCGGTTTTCTGGGGAGCCGTGATGCTGGTCCTTTCAATGGTCCCCGGCATCGGGACCGCGCTGGTCTGGGTACCTGCCTGCATCTACCTTGCCGTAACCGGCCAGACGACGCCTGCCGTGCTGCTCGCGCTGTGGTGCGGGGCGGTGGTCGGGACCGTCGACAACCTGCTGCGGCCGTTCCTGGTCGGGCGGGACACGAAGATGTCCGACCTGATGGTGATGCTCGGCACCCTGGGCGGCCTGCTCCTTTTCGGCACCGCCGGTCTGCTGATCGGCCCCATCATCGCGGCGCTGTTTTCCACGGTGTGGGAGCTCTACGGCGAAGTGTTTTCCGACCTGCTTCCCAAGGCGCGCACGAACACCCCGCCGGCTGCACACGCCCCTCCGGCCCGGCCAGACACCGAGGCCGCACGGGAAACCGCGGCCGGGCCGGTCGGGGAATCCCCTGGCGAACCACCGCACGAAACCGAAACGAACTGAAACGAGTTAATACGGATCAAATGGACCATCCTCTCCGCGCAATCAACAAACTCGCGAGCTGCATGAACAATACTGATGATCTCACCGAACCGCGCCGACCCTCAACCGGCTTCCCGGCCGGCCGGACTCTTGTGGCGTGGCTGTTCACCGCCGGCGTGTCGTTGGCGGCCGCGCCGGTAGCGGCCCAGGAAGACCCGGACCGTGCCGACCCCGCCGGGGCCGAAGAAGCACAAGAAGAGCCGCCGGCCGCCTGGCCCGACGACGAGTTCTTTGAAGACTTCAGATGGAGGCCGATCGGCCCCGCCAACATGTCGGGGCGCGTGACCGATGTCGAGGGAATCCCGGGGACCCGGGTTTTCTATGTCGCGGCCGCCGCGGGCGGCGTGTGGAAGTCGAGCAACGGCGGGGTCACTTTTCGCTCGCTCTTCGACGCCGAACGGGTCGCGGCGATGGGCGATCTGGCCGTTTCGCTGGCCGACACTTCAATCGTGTGGGCGGGAACCGGCGAAGAAGACTCGCGCAATTCGATTTCTCCGGGCAGGGGGGTCTACAAGTCCGAGGACGGCGGCGTGACCTGGGAACTCAAGGGGCTTGAGGAAACCCAGACCATAGGGCGTATCGTGACCCACCCCACGGACCCCGACATCGCGTACGTCGCGGCCCTCGGCGCCATCTGGAACTCGAACCCCGAGCGCGGCCTCTACCGCACACGCGACGGGGGCGAGACGTGGGAGCTGGTTCACCGCGTGTCGGACAAGGCCGGATTCGTGGACCTGGTCATGCATCCCGAGGACCCCCGCATCCTGTTCGCGAGCAGCTGGGAGCGGGTCCGGGGGCCGTATTTCCTGCAGAGCGGCGGGCCGGGCAGCGCCCTGTGGAAATCCACGGACGGCGGTAACACCTGGACCGAGGTGACCGGGGGCGGATTTCCGTCGACCGAAAAGGGGCGGATCGGCTTGGCGATCGCGCATTCCGACCCCGACATCATGTACGCGATTGTCGAGGCCCGTTCCGCCGAAACTGGCGAAGACGAGAATGACGACGAGGATGACGCCGAGACCGACGCCGATCCGGGCGACGGCATGCGCGGGTCGGGCCTCTACCGGTCCGGCGACGGGGGCCGCACCTGGACCTGGATGAACGGCAACAACACCAGGCCGTTCTACTATTCGCAGGTTCGCGTGAACCCGTCGGATCCGGACGAAGTGATCTGGTCGTCCACGCCGGTCAGGCTGTCGCGCGACGGCGGCCGCACGGTGGGGCAGACTACGATAGGGCTGCACGTGGACCATCACGCCCTGTGGTGGGACCCAACGGACCCCAGTCACATCGTGGTCGGAAACGACGGGGGCGTGGGCGTGACGTGGGACGGTGGAGGGAACTGGGAATTCCCCAACTCGATCGATCTGGGCCAGTTTTACGCCATCTCGTACAACATGGACATACCCTACCGGGTCTGCGGCGGGCTCCAGGACAACGGTACGTGGTGCGGTCCCAGTCGTTTGCGCCGGGGCGCGATCACCAACCACCACTGGGCCACGGTAAACGGCGGTGACGGTTTCTACGCACCGCAGGACATGACCGACCCTGACCTGATGTGGGCCGAGTCGCAGGGCGGCAACGTTGCGCGAATCAACGTCGCGACCGGCGAGCGGCAGTGGCTCGGGAAACCCGATTGGCGGTCGTTCACCAAAGACCTGCGCGACGAGCTCGCATTGCTTGAAGAGGGGAGCGGTGGAGAAGGGCTGTCCGCCCCGGAGCGGCGAGCCCGTATCGAGGAGCTGAAACAACAGATTACGTCCGATTCCGCGTCCGTGTCGGACCTGCGCTACAACTGGAACACACCCCTGGTTCAGTCGGTCCATGACCGGGCCGTCTTCTACGTTGGTGCCAACAAGGTGCTGAAGTCGGACGACTGGGGCGACGACATGTACCCGATTTCGCCCGACCTGAGCCATGCGGATGAAGAGAAGATCAGAATCAGCAGCTCCGAAACGGGCGGGATTACGCCCGATGTAACCGGGGCCGAACTCCATGCCACCCTCACGGCGCTGGCCGAGTCGCCGCATGACCCGGGCACGCTGTACGCGGGGACCGACGACGGCCGGGTGTGGATGACAGAGAGCGGCGGCGACCAGTGGGAGGAGCTGACCGACCGCTTCCCGGGAGTGCCGGAAGGGACTTGGGTCAGCAGAATCGAACCTTCGCGGCACGAGCCCGACAGGTTCCATGTCTCCTTCGACGGGCACAGGACCGGAGACTTCAACCCCTATGTGCAGGTGACCGATGACGGGGGCGCCACGTTCCGCGACATTTCGGGCAACCTGCCTTCCGACGGACCCGATTTCGTACATGTGATCCGGGAAGATCCGCACAACGAATCGCTTCTTTTCGTGGGCACCGATGTTGGTGTGTACGCCTCGCTCAACCGGGGCGAGTCCTGGAGGAAGTTCATGGAGGGCATGCCGACCGTGCCGGTGCACGACCTCAAGATCCACCCGCGCGACCGGGAGTTGATCGCGGGCACGCACGGTCGCTCGGTGTGGATCGTTAACATTGCGGCCCTGGAGGGGGTGGCCGGTCGGGAAGAGTCCGACATCATGGTGTTCGATTCGCCGCCGGCGCTCCAGTTCGGCAGCCCGTTCGTCGGTGGCGAGTCGACGGGGCAGGGGTGGTTCTCCGCGCCGAGTCCCCCCTCCGGGGCGCTGTTGTCTTACTACCTGAGCGCAGACGCGGCCGACGAGCTGCGCGACTCGATAAGGAGTGTCTGGGAAGCGGCGCGCGACTCGGCCGAGGCCGCCGGCGGCGAGGCGCCGCCCCGGTCGATTCCGCGCCTCGAAATGGCCGTGCTGAATGAATCCGGCGACACAGTGCAGGTGGTCACGGGGCCGGTCTCGGACGGCCTGCACCAACTGTACTGGGGGCTTTCACCGATCGCGGTCCCGGAACCACTGTCGCCCTCGGAACGCGCCGACCAGGCCCGGAGGGCGGAGGCGTTGACCGCGATCGCCGATTCGCTGGTCCGCGAAGGGATGGACGAGGAACATGTTGAACGGGCGCGGGAACGGCTGGCCTCGGGCCCGCGGAGATCGGTGTCCGAAACCGTGTCGGGTGTTGCGGCGCCCACGGGCGAACGCGAGTTTCAGGAGCGCCCCGGAGAGTCCTATTCCGCACGCGCTACCTCCGGTACCCGACCGACGGCGCGACCCCGGCCCGGCAGGGCAGCAGGGGCCGGCGGTTCCAGCTTCATTGCGGTGAACCGGGCCTTCAACCAGGCACTCAGGGACCGTGGAATGCCGCCGCCGGGCGGCTTCGGCAGGGGTTCCGGGGGGCAGGGTCAGGTTGAGCCGGGCACCTACACGGTGGTAGTGGAGGCCCTGGGACAACGGTTTGAGAAGGTGCTGGAGGTAATCGCGGCCCCGGGCTACGACCCCGACGTCTGACTGGGAGATCTACTCCGGCGGGAGCTCCTTGGGGCGCCACAGCGCTTCAAGGTGCCCCGGCGGGGAAGTCTCAACGTCGTGCCACTCTTCCACGTCAAGCTCCACGCAGGCCAGCCCGGCCGTGGGCAGCAATTCGTGGCGCCCTGTCAGTTCCATCACCAGCTCGGAGATGCCGGGGTTATGGCCGACGACCAGGAGGCGCTCGGTTTCGCCCCCGTGTTCCGCGATTGCCGCGATGTAGGACGGCACGTCGCCGTGGTAAAGGTCAGGCAAGATCACCACGTCGGCGTCGCCACCCAGCTCCTCCCACACCTGCTGGGCCGTACCCCGGGCACGGACCGCGTCCGAAGTCAGGATCAAATCGGGTTCGAGGTCTTCAATACCCAGAAGACGCCCCATCCGGGGGGCGTCCGTGAACCCGCGCGGTGCCAGGGGCCGGTCGTGATCGTCCAGTTCCGGATAATCCCAAGATGACTTCGCATGTCGCAGTAGTAGGAGTGTCTTCACGTGCGCCTGTCCCGTATTCCCACTGTTGGCTGGTCCGCCCCGGTTGCGGAGGCTCTCGCCCCCGTTATTAGCGCGGCCGCAGGCTGCGCGCAACTGGGCGGGCAAGCCAGATATTGGCCGCAACCCTTGCCACAAGCAACGCCGTCGCCGCCGCCGTGGCCCCCGCCCACCCCGCCCAGATTCCAAGGACGGGAAACATCACCGCCAAGGTCAACATCTCAACGACCGACGAAACGACGATTGGTCTTGTCCGCCTCGCCCCGATCAGAATGCCGCGCTGAAACGACAGCCATACTCCGAACAGCGGCATCACCGCCATGGCGCCGGCGGCAGTGATTGCAAAGGGAGTCAGTTCGCTTTCGAGCCCCGCCAGCCCTCCGAACCAGGCGTGCGCCAGCGGGGTCCAGGCCAGCGTCATGAATCCCGCGGTCAAGGTCAGTCCCAGTCCCAGGCCGAACCGGGCCAGCGCCCCGACATGCTGGTTGTGCTTGCCGGACAGCGAGATTACCGCGTCCTGGTAGCTGATTCCGATCGAACGGAAGATGAACGCCGCGCCCATCACCACCGGGAATACCGCAAGCGACTCAACCGGGCTGTTGCCGCGGGCCATGAAGAAGGTCAATAGCGGCTGCATGGCGATTCCCACGAGCGAAGTCATCGCCAGCGGCACATAGAACCCGGTGATCCGCCCCCAGGTCAGTTCTTCGCCCGGCGACCGGGCGGTTTCCGGGGGCTCCGGCAAACCGGGCCCGTCGTCGAGCGCGGCGATGCTGGAGCGCGCCATCCAGCGCGCCGCCACGGCCTCGACCACCACTCCCGTCGAAAGGGCCGCCGCCCCCACGGCGGGACCGTGCAGGTCGGTCAGAACCGCGAAGCCGATAGCGGCTACCGTGGTGGCTGCGAGCCGAACCACGGTTCCGGCGGTAACGAGACGGGTCTGTCCCGAACGAATCAGGACTCCCTGCCAAAAACGCCGGTATCCGATTGCTGCCGGCCAGGGCAGGAAGCACCAGAGCGCGGTGTAGGTCATGCCCGCGATCTGGTCGGGCAGATTCAGCATGCGCCGGATAAGGAAATCGTGCCCCGCCGGAACAAGCGTCACTGCCAACAGGCCGGTGCAACCCACGGCAAGGAGATGAACAAAACTCCTGAGACGCCGGTAAGAGGGGGCATCGGTGACGAGTGCGTTGGATGCGCTGAGCAACATCATCACCGGGGCTTCGACCAGGATGGCAACGGCCAGCGCAACGCCGTAGGCCGCCAGTCCCGCCGACGGATCGGGCAACCGCGCCACCACCGCCGCCACATACGGCCCCTCCGCCGCCATCATGACCCATGTGGCGGCGAGTGGGAACCAAAACTTGAAGATGGCGCCCGAGCCAAGCTGCTGCCCGGGCGCCAGTCGAACCGCCTTCGGGGAGGTCAGCCCGCGGGCGGCAGCGAGTCCACCAGCTCGGTCATGCGGGTCTGTTGATCGGGATCGGGCAGACGTCCCTTTGCCCCGCCCATGTTGTCGTGCATGTGTTCGGGGTTGCTGGTGGCTGGTGTAACGACCGTCACTGCCGGATGTGCCGCCGCGAACTTGATGAAGAACTGAGCCCACGTTGAGGCGTCGAATTCCGCGGCCCAGTCGGGCAGCTCGCGGTCTCCGACCCGCGACCACAGCCGGGTTCGGCCGAACGGCACGTAGACCAGAACTCCGATCCCCTCCTCCATTGCAAGGGGCAGGACCTCGTCGGCCGCGCTCGTGTTGTCCACGGCGTAATCGATGCCGATAAAGTCCAGCGGATAATCGCGCATGGCTTGCATCAGCGCCGGGTACCGGCGGTCGCTGGTCGACGTGATTCCAATGTAGCGCACACGGCCCTCGGCCTTGTATTCCTCCAGGATGCCCACCTGCACCGGCGGATCCCCGAGGTTGTGCACCTGGATCAGGTCAATCGACGACTTGCCAATCCTGGTGAACGAGCGTTCGATCTGAGCCCGTGCCTCGTCGGGGTCGGCGGCCCCGCCCCCGCGGCCCGCGACGTTCACCTTCGTGGCCCAGAAAATCTGGTCCGTAATCCCCAGCTCCGCCGCGAGCGCGCCGGCCACCTCTTCGCTGGCTCCGTAGCTCGGGGCCGTGTCGAACACGCTGCCGCCCTCGGCGTTCATGGCCGAGAGCACATCGCCCAACGCCGCGGCGTTCTCGCCGCGCGCCATGCGGGAAAACGTGGCCGAACTGCCGAGGCCCACAATCGGGAGTTCCTCTCCGGATGAGGGTACCGCCCTCATGATCAGGTCGTCCGCGCCGGGGACGGTGAGGCCGCGGGCCGGGCGGCCGGCCCGCGGAAGCCCGGGACGAAGCCCCATCGCCGCACCGACAACGCCGGCGGCAGCGGCGGATTTCAGAAGTTCGCGTCTGGTGAGCATTGTGAGATTCTCCTTGTTCTATCGCGTTGTTCCATCGCGGGCGCGGGCGTGAACCCGCGCTCCGGAGCGGTCAATTATTGGGGCCAACGAGGCAGGGCGCGCCCGGTGGTCCAGGGAAGGCCTGCTTCTTCTGCCCGGGCTTCCAGCGCCGGCAGATCTTCTTCAATCAGTTGTTTCATTTGGGGGTATAGGGCACTGAACTGCTCGGACGCCAGGCGGTACAACTCCCGATGCGTACCGGTCGGGCCGTGCATCCCCGACCAGTGGCCCCGAACGATTTGGTTGACCCGGCCCGTGATGCCGGGCATTTCCGGCTCCGCCCGCGACGAACGCGTATCGGATCCGTTCAGGGTTTCGAGCAGGTCCATCAGCCGCAGCTCCAGCGCCCGGGCGTCGGCGCCGATGGCGGCGGGCGCGGCCGGCCAGCGCTGCACGGCCGCCTTGAGCGCACGTATCCGGTCCATCGCGGCCGCTGCGACGCGCTGGGTCCCTGTAACCGCCCGAAGCAGGTCGCCCGTCTCGCGCTGGAAGGCCAACACGGCCGGCTTGTCCTGGGCCGGAACGGCGGGCCGGACCATCGGAGCCACGTCGAACTCGACAGGGCCCGCCAGGTCGGTCACCTCGCCGTCAACCACCTGGGAGAGCGTAACCGTGTAGGTGCCGGGGAGCGCCCTCGGCCCGTTGCCGCCGCCTCCGCCGTCGGTTACTGGGTTGTAGCCGGGATAGCGAAAGTTCCACTGGGTCCGGTGCAGGCCGCGCGAGGTGGACCCGCGCACCACGTTGACGATCTCGCCCTCCGAATCGGCCACGGTAAGGAACACCCGCGGTGCCTCCTGGCGGTCCTCCTCTCGGAGTTCGTTCCAAGAGGGGTACGGCGTGTCATCGCCGCGCCGCGCGGCCGCCCGCTCCGACGACTGGCGTTCGGCCCGCCGCGTCCTCAGCGACTCGCCCACCCAATAGGTGAAGGTCACCCCATACGGCGGATTGCTGGCCCGGTAGAAATCCGACCCGTTGGCTCCGCCCGGGTTCCATTCCAGAAACATCTCGCCCTCGGGAACCGGGAAGATGTACCCGTCGGATCCCAGAATCTCTTCCGAGCCGCCGACGAGTTCACGAAGAGGGGTGTAGTCATCCACCACATGGAAGCTCCGCCCGAACGTGGCCGCGGCCAGTGCCCCGTCGCGTTTCTGGATCTCCAGGTCGCGCACGGCGATCGTGGGCAGGCCGTTGTCGAAGTCCAGCCATGATTCACCGCCGTCGAGCGATACGAACGCCCCGAACTCGGCCCCCAGGAACAACAGGTCGGCCTCGACGTGGTCCTGCACGATGGAAAATGTCGGGCTGTTCTCTGGCAGACCGCCAGTAATCATGGTCCAGGTCCGCCCCCGGTCCGCGGACCGCAAGACGTACGGGCGGAAATCGTTCCGTTTGAAATTGTTGACAACCACGAAGATGCCGTCCGGATCATGCAGCGACGCCTCCACGTCGTGGACGAAACTGGTGTCGGGCACGCCGGGCAGGCTCTCTATCCGCCGCCAGGTCTCCCCGCCGTCTTCGGTGACCTGGACCAGGCCGTCGTCGGTGCCAACGTAAATCAGACCCTCCGCAAGGGGGGACTCCGAAATGGCCACGATGTGTCCGAAGGCCGAGGTGGAGCGGTTCTTGGCCACGGCATCCACCGACCACACGCGCCCCATCACCTCCAGCTGGTTGCGGTCCAGATTCCTCGAAAGGTCGCCGGAGATGGCGCGCCAGCTGGAGCCCTGGTCATCGCTCTGGAAGAGAATCTGAGCCCCGAAATAGAGACGGTGGTTGTTGTGCGGCGACATGTGGAGGCCGGCGTCCCAGTACCAGCGCAGCGGCGGACCGTCGGCGCCGGCCTGGGGCTGAATATCCAGGCGTTCCTTGCTGCCGCGGTCGAACCGGGACAGGACGCCGTACTGCAACTGGGAGTAGATGATGTCGGGGTTCTCGGGATCGATCACCGGGTCGAACCCGTCTCCGCCCAGGGTGACGTACCAGTCGCTGTTGCGAATGCCCCCGCCCAGTGTGCGGGACGGGCCGCCGAGGGTGTTGTTGTCCTGGGTGCCGCCGTAGACGTAGAAGAACGGCTCGTCGTTGGAGGTCGCGACCTTGTAGAACTGGGTCAGCGGCAGGTTGGAGAAGTGCCTCCATGACTCGCCGAAATCGAAGGTCTCGTAAAGCCCGCCGTCGTTGCCAACAATCACGTGCTCGGGATCATCGGGATCGAACGCCATGGCGTGGAAATCCACGTGAACGCCCTGGGTGGGCAGCCGGCCCCAGGTGCCGCCGCCGTCGTCTGACATCCGCAGGAACGTGTCCAGCGAGTAGATGCGGTCGAAACGGTGGGGGTCGGCGTAGAGTTCGTGGTAATACATCGCCGCCCCTGACTGGTAGCGCGACGTGCGGCTCCAGCTCTCTCCCCTGTTTTCGGACCGGAAGGTGCCGCCCTCATCGCCAGACGCCTCGACGATGGCGTAGAGGACATCCGGATTGAGGGGCGAGATGGCCATCCCGATTCGTCCCTTGTCCCCGCCGGGCAGGCCGTTGTTGATCGCCCGCCAGGTCTCGCCGCCGTCGGTGGACTTGTGAATGCCCGACCCGGGCCCACCGTTGATCATCGTCCACTGGTGTCGGCGGCGCTGCCACGACGACGCGTACATGACGGCGGGGTCCCGGGGGTCGAAATAGACCTCGTTGACCCCGGTGTCTTCGTCGATCTCAAGCACCAGTTCCCAGGTCTCGCCGCCGTCCCGCGTGCGGTAGAGGCCGCGTTCTCCGCCCGGTCCCCAAAGGGGGCCCTGCGAGGCCACGAACACCGTGTTCGCGTCGTCCGGGTGCACGGCGATCATCCCAATGTGGCGGGACGTTTCCAGCCCCATGTTCCTGAAAGAACGCCCTCCGTCGATCGACTTGTAAACCCCGTCCCCGTATCCGGTTGACCGCTGACCGTTGTTTTCCCCCGTGCCCACCCAGAGGGTGAACCGGTCGTTCGGGTCCAGCGCAATCGCGCCGATCGAATACGACCCGTAGTTGTCAAAAATCGGTTCCCACGTGGTGCCGGCGTTCGTGGTTTTCCACACGTTCCCGGAGGAGGCCGCCACGTACCAGGTGCTTCTGTCCACCGGGTCGATAGCGATGTCGGCGATCCGCCCGGAAGCCACCGCGGGTCCGATTGAGCGCCACCGGAAGGCGCCCAGCGTGCCCGCCGTGACCTCTGAGCCGGCCTCGTCGCTGTCTTGCTCCGCCTCTTGGACCGGGGCCGGGGCGGGGTTCGCGGCTTCGACCGGCTGGGCGGCTCCCAGCAACAGGGCCCCGAAGACGACCGGCAGGGACGGCGAGCGTGCGGCGTTTCTCATCGGCATATCCTGGAGTTGGTCAGCTGGTTTGGTCGGCGGCGTCACGAGGTGTCCTTACAGCGGGTGGACACGCGGAGAGTGAGCGGTGTTGCGGCGGCTGGCATGCAGCAGGAGGCCAGCGCCGGGCCAACTTCCAAAGGTACCGGCAGGTGCGGTCTCCCGGTATACTGCGAACGGTCACGAAAACCACGCCTGAAAGGGGCCGCCGCACGGTATGACAAAGCGTGATCTGGTTGACGCGGACATCGCCCGCGCGAGCACGATCCCGTCGCGGGTCTACTGCGATGAATCGATGTTCCGGCACCTCCGGGAGGCGTTGTTCGCCAAATCCTGGCAGCCGGTTCGCGACACGGCGGATCTGCGGACCGCGGGCCGGGTGGCGCCGTTTACGTTGCTGGAGGGGTGCCTGGACGAACCGCTGGTCCTGACAAGGGACGACCGCGACGTGGTCCGGTGCCTGAGCAACGTCTGCACCCACCGGGGTGGGCTGGTCGCGCAGGGTGACGGGCAGGCGAGCAGCCTCCGCTGCCGGTACCACGGTCGCCGGTTCGGCCTGGACGGTTGTTTTCGTTCGATGCCCGAATTCCAGGGAGTTGAGGACTTCCCGTCGGCTGCGGATGACCTCCCCCAACTGCCGCTGGCCGAGTGGGGGCCTCTTTACTTCGCGTGCCTTGGGTCGGATCCTGTGTGCGGTTTCGAGCAGTGGGTGGCTCCCGTGGTGGAGCGTACTGCCTGGCTTCGGCCAGACCGGTTCCGCCTGGATCCGGCGCGGTCCGAGGAATACGCGGTGGAGGCCAACTGGGCGCTCTACTGCGAGAACTACCTTGAGGGATTCCACATCCCCTACGTGCACAGGACCAGCCTTGCAGGGGCGTTGGACCATCACGCCTACACGACCCACCTGTTCGACTGGGGCAGCCTCCAGATCGGACGGCCGGCCGGCGGGGGCGGTCCGGCCTTCGCGCCTCCCGAGGGGCATCCCGACCACGGCCAACGGGTGGCCGGGTGGTATTTTTGGCTGTTCCCGAACGTCATGTTGAATTTCTA
Organism: Gemmatimonadota bacterium; assembly: GCA_021295785.1. Classification (GTDB taxonomy): domain Bacteria; phylum Gemmatimonadota; class Gemmatimonadetes; order Palauibacterales; family Palauibacteraceae; genus Palauibacter. Next base: position 66,111 of record JAGWBR010000018.1, on the reverse strand, counting down.
CCCCTGGGGCCTGTCGCTGAACGTTGTTCAGCCGGTCGGGGCAAGGCGCACGCGGGTGGTGTTTCGGTCCTATGTGGGCGATCCGTCCAGGCTGGGGGAGGGGGCGGGGGCCGACCTGCACAGGGTTGAACAAGAAGACGAGGAGATTGTTGAAGAAGTGCAGCGGGGGGTAGCGTCACGCCTCTATGACCGGGGCCGGTACAGCGCCGCCCGGGAACGGGGCACACACCATTTCCACCGTCTGCTGGAGCGGTTCCTTTGAGCCCGGTCGCCCGGTGAGCCAGGCGCGCCGCGTGCGGGTCCTGGATGCCGCCGATCTCGACGCGGTGCTCACGCCCGAGCTAGCCGTCGGGGCCATGCGCACCGCGTTCGGGGAACTCTCCGGAGGAACCGCGGTGATGCCGCCGCGCGGGAGGCTGGAAGGCGGCAACGGCGTGATGCTTTTGATGTCGGCGTGGCTGGGTTCGGCCGAATTGCTGGGGGCCAAACTGGTGTCGGTATTCCCGGAGAATGCGGCCAGGGGCGAACCGACCGTCCGCGGGGTCGTCCAATTGTTTGACGCGCGGACGGGTCAGTTGAAGGCTCTGTTGGACGGGGAGCGACTGACGGAGATACGCACTGCCGCGGGGAGCGCTCTGGCCACCCGGCTGATCGCCGACCCCGCCGCGGAGGTGATGGCCGTTCTGGGCGCCGGGGCGCAGGGCCGCTCGCACGCCAAGATTATTCCGGCGGTCCGCGGCGGGATCCGCGAAGTGAGAATCTGGTCGCGCACCCGGGAAAGGGCCGAGGCACTGGCCCGCGAGTTGCGCGAGGACGGGGCCGCGGGGCGCGCGGCGCGGGTTGAAGCGGTCGCGGTGGGCTGTGTGGACGACGCTCTTCGGGGCGCTGGAGTCGTGGTTACCGCGACGCCGGCCGAGGCCCCGCTTTTCGCTGCGGACTGTCTGGAAGACGGGGCGCACGTGAACGCGGTGGGTTCGTTCACGCCGGCGATGCAGGAGCTGGATCCCGGGTTCGTGGCGCGCGCCAGGATCGTGGTTGACCAGCGCGCGGCCGCCATGGCCGAGGCCGGCGACCTGATCAGGGCCCGGGAGGTGGGGGCGATCGGGCCGGACGCGGTAGACGCCGAGCTGGGAGAAATCGTGAACGGAACGGCCCCCCGGGGCAGTTGCGGCAGGCGGTTCACGCTGTACAAGTCGGTCGGTGTGGCGGCGCAGGATGTAGCGATTGCCGGGGTCGCCCTGGCGAAGGCACAAGAGCAGGGAGTCGGTCGCGAGGTGGACCTGTAACGGGATCGGACCGCGCGGGGCGGGACAAATCAGGAAACGGGACAATATGAGCACACAGTCGGGCGGCGGAACTTCGGGTGGGGGCGGTCTGGATTCGTTTGGTGCACGGTCCCAGATGGAGGGGCCCTGCCGGTTTTGGAGCCTGCCTGCCGCCGCCCGGGCAGTGGGGGCCGATCTGTCACACCTGCCCTACTCAATCAAGGTGGTGGCCGAGAACCTGCTCAGGCACGAAGACGGTGAATCCGTTACCGCGGATCACATTGAGGCGATCCTGAAGTGGGACCCGCAGGCGACACCGGGCGGGGAAATATCGTTCAACCCCGCCAGGGTGCTGCTGCAAGACTTTACGGGCGTGCCCGCGGTGGTGGACCTGGCGGCAATGAGAGACGCAATGGCGGATCTCGGGGGAGACCCCGCCCGCATCAACCCCTTGCTGCCCGCCGAGCTCGTGATTGACCATTCCGTGCAGGTCGATTCGTTCGGGAGCCACCGCTCGTTCGCCATCAACTCCAAACGCGAGTTTGAGCGAAACCACGAGCGTTACGCTTTCCTGCGTTGGGGCCAGACCGCGTTCGACACGCTGCGAGTGGTGCCCCCCGGTACGGGCATCGTCCACCAGGTCAACCTGGAATACCTGGCGCGGGTGGTCTTCTCGCAACCCGGCCCCGACGGGTCCCCGCAAGCGTTTGCCGACACCCTGGTCGGCACCGACAGCCATACCACGATGATCAACGGACTGGGAGTACTGGGGTGGGGAGTGGGGGGTATCGAGGCAGAAGCCGCGATGCTGGGTCAGCCGCTCTCGATGCTGGTGCCCGAGGTGGTTGGCCTGAGGCTGCACGGCAGGCTGCCCGACGGCGCGACCGCCACCGACCTGGTGCTCAGAGTGACCGAGATCCTCCGCGAGACCGGCGTCGTCGGGAGGTTTGTGGAGTTCTTTGGACCGGGCGTGCAGGCGCTGTCGGTGGCCGACCGAGCCACCCTGGGCAACATGTCTCCCGAATTCGGCTCGACGTGCGCGATCTTCCCCGTGGACGCCGAAACGCTCAACTACTTGCGGTTCACGGGCCGTTCCGCCGGGCGGGTCGCCACGGTTGAGGCGTACTGCCGGGCTCAGGGCATGTTTCACGAGGGGGACGGCGGCACCCACGGCGCGGCCTACACCCGCACCATCGACCTGGATCTCTCCACGGTCGATCCCGCCATCGCGGGGCCGAAGCTTCCCCAGCAGCGCGTACCGCTTCGGCAGAGCAAAGAGAACTTCCGGGATGTTCTGCAGGCGTTCCGGGGGCGCAACGGGACCGGGGCGAACCAGCACGGATCGGGGCCGGCCGCCGTGGAGATGGTGGGGCCCGAAGGCGACCAGCGGAGCTTTGAACTGAGGGACGGTTCGGTGGTTATCGCCGCCATCACCAGCTGCACCAACACCTCGAACCCTGCGGTCATGGTCGGGGCGGGGCTGCTGGCCCGGAACGCAGCGGCGCGGGGGCTGACCAGCCGGCCATGGGTGAAAACGAGCCTCGCGCCCGGCTCGATGGTGGTGACGGAGTACCTGCGGGGAGCCGGGTTGCTGGACGACCTCGAGGCCCTGGGTTTCCACGTAGTGGGTTACGGGTGCACGACGTGCATTGGCAACAGCGGTCCGCTGCCGCCCGAGATTTCGCAGGCGATCCGGCAGCGCCGGCTGGTGGCCTGCTCAGTTCTGTCGGGGAACCGGAATTTCGAGGGGCGCATCAGCCCGGACTCACGGGCCAACTACCTGGCCTCGCCGCCTCTGGTGGTGGCTTACGCGCTGGCCGGGCGCATGGACATTGACCTGTACAGCGAACCGCTCGGCACGGGCACCGACGGGGAACCGGTTTACCTGCGGGACATCTGGCCTTCGGGTCCCGAGATCGCGGCAGCCGTTCGCGAATCGGTCAAGACCGAGATGTTCACGCTCAAGTACGCGTCGGTCTACGACGGGGACGACCGGTGGCGAGCGCTCCCCGTTCCCGCGGGGTCCACCTTTGCGTGGGACGAGAGCTCTACCTACGTCCGCAAGCCGACTTTCTTCGACGGGATGACACGGCGGGCCCCCGACCCCGGGGACATCTCGGGAGCAAGATGCCTGGCCCTGTTGGGCGACGCCGTGACCACCGACCACATATCGCCCGCGGGGCAGATCGCGGTGGATTCGCCCGCGGGGGAGTACCTCATGGCCAAGGGCGTGTCGCGCACCGATTTCAATTCGTACGGGTCGCGGCGCGGCAACCACGAAGTGATGGTCCGGGGCACGTTCGCCAACATCCGCCTCCGTAACCTGATGGTGCCGGAAGTCGAGGGCGGTTACACCGTCCACGTCCCCACCGGAGATCAGACCACGATTTTCGACGCGGCTCAGCGCTACGGCCGAGACGGAGTGCCGCTGGTAGTGATCGGGGGATCGCTCTACGGGTCAGGATCCAGCCGGGACTGGGCCGCGAAAGGGCCGTTCCTGCTGGGAATCAAGGCTGCGATCGCGGTGAGCTACGAGCGGATTCACCGGTCGAATCTCATTGGAATGGGGATACTCCCCCTGGAGTTTCTGGACGGGCAATCGGCTGGTTCGTTGGGGCTGGACGGGACCGAGGAATACAACATCTGCGGGATCGAAACGGGTTTGGGTCCGCGGGTGAAGTTGGGTGTGTCGGCGCGTCGCGATTCGGGCGAAGAAACGGTGTTCGAGGTGTTGGCCCGGCTCGATACCGCCGCGGAGGTCCGGTACTACCGCAACGGGGGAATACTTCAGACGGTGCTGCGGCAACAACTGGGCGAGGCCTGAGGGGAAGTCGGCCAGGCGCCGCCTCCCGGTCGGGGCCGGGGGTCATCTCAGGCGGCTGATCGCGCCGCGCGGAGCCTTAAGAACAGAAACAGTCCCCCTCCCAGGAAAATGAGCGGCGGCACTACGTACACCACCAGTCCCATTCCGTCGGCCGGGGGGTTCAGGAGGATCCACGGCCCGTAGGCATCTACGAAGTAGGCCTCTACCTCGTCGGGGGTCATGCCCTCCCGGAGGAGCTGGCGGATTTCGGCCTGCATGCCGCGGGCGATGCGCGAGGGCGATTCGGTGACCGACTGGTTCCGGCACAAGGGGCAGCGCAGGCGGGTGCCGATTTGCGCGGCGGTCTCCTGGATTTTGACCTCGGGCAGGGCGGAGGCGGCTGCCGCGCCCCCGGCCAGAGCCCCTGATCCGGCAGTGTCAGCCGGGGCCGGGGCATCGAAGGCCCCTTCCACCGACTGAGGAGCAGGCGCCCCGGCCCCCGCACCCGGAGAGGGAGCAGCAACCGCCAGAAGCAGTCCGGCCGTCAGCAACACCTGAGCGGAGCGGGCCCGGCGTGTCATTGGGAACCGAGGTCCCTGCGGGCCCGGAGCAGCGAATCGACCGTGGACTCCACCAGGTCCCATGTAACCGCTCCCGCGTGTCTTCTGGCCACGACCCCGTCGGCTCCTATGAAGAAGGTCTCCGGCACGCCGTACATCCCGTAGCTGATTGCCGTGGTGCTGCCGTTGTCGGTGAGCAGGGGCCAGTCGCCCCCGTACTGCTCCATGAACCGCTTTCCGTTCTCCGGGCTGTCTTGAAACAGGATGCCGACAAGGGCCACCGAGTCTTGCCCCCAGGTTTCCGTTACATGAGTCAGGACCGGGTGTTCATGAACGCAGGGAATGCACCAGGACGCCCAGAAATTGACCAACGTCACCCGCCCCTCCAGGTCGGCCAGGGCAAGCGAATCGGCCGGAACATACAGGGTGGCCAAATTGAACTGGGGGGCGGGTTTCCCGACGAGAGCCGACGGGAGAGTCTGGACATCGCGGGTCAGCCCCCACCGCAACAGCAGCAGCAGCGAAACGAGCACCGCCACCGGCCCCAGCCAGACCAACAAGCGCCTGACTCTGTGCGGCGCACCCCTATTCAAGAGGCACCGCGCGCCTGCGCCGAAATCCCCACGGCACGATGGCCAACAGGGCACCCACGCCCATGATCCCCCCGCCGGCCCAAAGCCAGGCCATGCCCGGATTGACGATGGCCTTCACGGTCGCGTGCTCCAGGTTGTCGGCGTCCACCGCCATCAGCGTCAGGTACAGGTCGCTGGAAAGCGAACTGGCCACAGCCGGCGTGGCGATCAACTGCTGGCTTGGGTCCCTGACGTAAAGGTTGAGGCGGGGATCCTGGCGTCCGAGAAGTGAGCCGCCGCGGTAGGCATCGAACGAGGCACCAACCACGAAACGGTGCGGTTCCTCCCGGGTCCACAGCTCGACGAACTCGATTTCGTATTCGCCGACTGCCAGGCGCTGGCCCTTGAACAGCGTCTGTTCGCGTTCGGTCTTCCACGTCCACGACACCGAAATGGCCAGCGCGATCACCACCACGCCCATGTGCACGACATACCCCCCGTACCGGCGACCGCTTCGCGCAAACAACTCAAGAAAAGCAGCAACTGTCGACCGGCCCGCCAGCGACCGGGCTTTGATGGCCCGCACGAATTCTTCCACAATCGTGCAGATTACGAAACCCGCGGCGAGAAGGGTCAGCACGGGAATCACCTCGCGCATGCCCAGCGCCAGGGCGGCCGCGGCCACCACGGCTCCGGCCGCGCCGGCCCGGCCCAGCGCTCCCCGGGCCGCGGCTCCCGCCCCGCGTCGCCACGGCAACACCGGGCCGATGCCCATCAGGAACAGGAGCGCGAGCCCGACCGGACTTGAGACCTGGTTGAAGTAGGGCGCGCCCACGCTTATCCGGTCGCCGCTCGTGGCCTCGACAACGAGGGGCCACATCGTGCCCAGCAGAACGGTGAAAGTGAGCCCGACCAGCAGGAGGTTGTTGAAGAGGAACGCCGTCTCGCGCGACACCGCACCCTCGATGCGACCCGGCGCGTGCAGCCTGTCGCTCCGCCAGCCGATCAGAGCGAGCGAGGCAAGCGACAGCAGCGCGATGAACGCCAGGAAGATCGGCCCAATGACCCCTTCGGTAAACGAGTGAACTGAATCGAGGACCCCCGAACGAGTCAGAAACGTGCCGAACAGGGTCAGCAAGAAGGTGCCGATCATCAACGACAGGTTCCACGTCTTCAGCATGCCGCGTTTTTCCTGCACCATGGAAGAATGCAGAAACGCGGTTGCGGTCAGCCACGGCAGCAGCGAGGCGTTTTCAACTGGATCCCACGCCCACGCTCCGCCCCACCCCAGCACCTCGTACGACCACCACCCGCCCCCGATGATCCCCATCGTCAAGAACGCCCACGCGGCGATCATCCACCGGCGGGATTCTCTGAGCCATCGGGTCTCGACGTTGCCCCGAATGAGCCCCGCCACGGCGAACGCGAACGGGACCGTCATTCCAACAAAACCGAAGTACAGCATGGGCGGGTGCAGGCCCATCAGGGGGTGGTTCTGGAGAAGCGGATTGGGGCCGGGGCCGTTGGTCGGAGGCGGATCGACAATACCGAACGGGTTCGCCGGCCCCAGAAGCAGCCCGTAGAAGAACAGGCCAACAATGCAGCAACTCGCAACCACGAGGGGTGTGTTACGCAGCTCATGGGGCAGGCCGCCGCGCTCGCCGGACAGGGGAGAGCCGGTCCCGTCGCGCCGCCGCGAATACGCGAAAAGAGCCACGAAACCGGACAGGATCCAGGCCCAGAACAGGATGGATCCGTCCAGGCTGCTCCACAACGAGATCGCCGTGTAGTACGCGGGTGTTTCCAGGCTGCCGACCCGGCTGACGTATTCGACGCTGAAGTCGTGGCTCAGCAGCGCCGCCTCCATCGCCAGCATCGCGGCCGACATTGCACCGAAGGTGAAGAACGCGGCCCGGCGGGCCGCAAGCGCGCAGACCCGGAGGACCCGCTCGTCGCTGGTTCGGTCGAGCCCTGCTTTCAGACCGCACCAGCAACCGATGGCGGCACCCAGAAACGCCGCCACCAACGAGGCGTATCCGAGAGTCCCAAGCATCCCGGGGCCCACTATGTGCGGCTAGCTACTTTCGAGGAGCGAGCGATATGTCTGCGAGGGGTCGACGCCGTCACCCGGGGGCGCGTATTCGTTGGAGTGCTTGATCATGATTCCGTCGGCCTGGAATACCTGACCCGGGCCGTAGGTCCCTTCCACCACCACCCCCATCCCTTCGCGGAACATTGCCGGAGGGGCCACGGATCCGGCCACGCTGATCTCCGCCCCCTCATCCGTAAGGACGAACCGGAGCCGTGTTTGGGCGGCGTCCCACTGCACGCTGCCCGGCTTGACCCGACCGCCCAGCCGCATTGAGGTCCCGGGCGGCAAGGGCTCGCCGGCCTGCAACTCGGACGGGGTCATGAAAAAAACCATGTTCTGGTTCAGGCCGCCGAAGGCGAGCAGCCAGATGGCACCGCCGGCGGCGACCAATCCCGCCAGCATCCACAGGCGCCTGGATTTCACGCTGCCTCCCTGGTAGCGCCGGCGAGGCAAACGGCACCGCACCCATCCGGCCACGAAAAAGATGCCCTGATCATGGTGTGGAATATCGTTTCGACACGCAGTCCGAGCAACAAAACGAGAGCAGCCAACGGGGAGTAAATTGCTGCTTGTGACTAGCAACTTGATGAACCCCCCGGACCGGGGCGGGGAGCCAGGCGCGTGACCGAGACCTGCACGAGGTGCGGTATCGACTGGGCGGCCGGTTCCGTGGGGAATGTGGCGCGGCTCTGAAGGCCGCCGCCTGCCCGCGCTGCGGGGCAAGGCACGCCGCGGGGGCCATGTACTGTCAGGACTGCGGCCGGGCCCTGCGGGGCCGGGAGCGGAAGGACCTTCCGGCCCGGGTTCCCTGGATCTTGGCGGGGGTCTCACTGGTCGCCTTCTCGCTGGTCATTGCTCTGCTGGTCCAGCGGGGCAGCGTTGAGCGCCGGGGCGACATGGTGATGACCGGTGGCGGGCCGGGGGCCCAACCCGGAAGCGCCGCCGGTGTCTCCGGGGGCATGCCCTCCGCCGAGGACCTGGCCACCATGGGGCCAACCGAGGCCGCGGACCGCCTGTTTGACCGCGCCATGATGGAGCATTCAACCAATCCGGAAAACGCAGCGCGGTTTCTTGAGATGGGGTTGAGAGCGTACGCGGCCGTGCCCGAGACGGACATGGATCTGGACCGCTGGTTTCATGTGGGAATGCTCTTGCTGGTGTCGGGCGACCTCGCGGGGGCGGCCGAAACCGCGGACGGGATCCTGGCCCGGGAACCCGGTCACTTGCTGGGACTGGCGTTGGCGGTGCGCGCCGCGGATGCCGGCGGTGCGCCGGACGTTGCCGCGGCCCACCGGGAACGCCTGGCGGCGGGCACGGCCCGGGGAATGCCGGACAGGCCCGAATACCAGGCACACGCCGACTTGATCTGGGGAACACTGAGCGAGTCCCCGGGAGGAAACGGTTCGGACGACAGCCTTGACCGCTGACCCCGCCGCGGGAATCGCGCCTGCCACGGGAATCGCGCTTGCCGCCAATAGTTGGCTAAAGGGGCAGCACGACCAATTCGCCGAACTGGTGCTGGCACTGGCCCGGGCCGAGTCCCCTTCGACCGAGCCGGAACTCCAGGGCGATGTCCGCGAGATCCTGATTCGCGAGTTGACCGGGCTGGGGTTGACCGTTGAACTGGTCCCGGGCGGAGCCTGGGGGCCTCACATCCTGGCGCGCCCGCCCGGAGGACGCATGGATCAGCTGCTTCTCGGGCACCTCGATACCGTGTGGCCGTCAGGCACGCTGGCGACCATGCCCGCCGAATGCGTCGCCCGGGGACCGGAGTGGGTCATTCGCGGGCCCGGCGTATTCGACATGAAGGGCGGGCTGGCGGTGGGTCTGTTCGCGCTGCGGGCCATGGAAGCCTGCAACGACGGCGCGGACAGCGGACTCGCGACCGGCTTCCTGATTAACGCGGACGAGGAAATCGGCAGTTTGTCATCGGCGCCGATGATCGACCAACTGGCCTGCGAAGTCGGCAGGGTGTTCGTGTTGGAGCCGGCCCTTGGAGAAGAGGGAGCACTCAAGACGCGCCGAAAAGGAGTCGGGTGCTTCGCGTTCACCGTTGAAGGGGTGGCGTCGCATTCGGGCCTCGCCCCGGCCGACGGAGCCTCGGCGGTCCACGCGATGGCCGAAATCGTGGGGCGGGTGGTGGCCCTGAACGATCCCGCCCGAGGGGTTACGGTCAACGTCGGGGTGATGGAAGGCGGCACCCGCTCGAACGTCGTGGCGGCCCGGGCACGGGCGGAGGTTGATGTCCGGGTCTGGACGGGTCGCGACGCCCGCAGACTTGAGGCCGCCGTGGGCGCGCTTCGATCTGGCCTCTCAAGAACCTCCCTGGCGGTTACGGGGGGCATTGAGCGAGAGGCTCTTGAACGCACACCCCGCAACACCCTTCTGTGGGAGTCGGCCCGCGAGATCGGCCGCCACATCGGCCTGAACCTGGAGCAAGGCGAATCGGGAGGCGGGTCCGACGGGAACATCACCAGCCTCAGAACCGCCACCCTGGACGGCCTCGGTGCGGTGGGGGACGGTGCCCACGCCGACCACGAGTTCCTGTACCTGGAACGGACGATCGAGCGGGCCGCTCTCCTGGCGGGACTGCTGGCGTTGCCGCGGCTGCCCGACCCCGTTTCGCCCGAATCCCTTTTGAAAGAGGACCGCGCAAGTGTTCTTTGAGCGAATCGCCGACCCGGCACTTTCTCAGAACGCCTACCTGATCGGGTGCCAGCGCACGGGAGAAGCAATCGTCGTTGACCCGCAGAGGGACGTGGACAGGTACTTCGACGCGGCCCGCATCGCGGGGCTCAACTTGACCGCGGCGACCGAGACCCACATCCACGCCGATTTCGTCTCCGGCTCGCGGCAACTCGCGAACAGCGGCGTAAGGGTCTATCTGTCGGCGTGCGGACCCGGGGATTGGCGCTACAGTTGGGCGAGCGGAGGTGACGGGTCGGGGCCGGGGAGCAGCAACCAGGCCCCGGTCACTTTGGTCAAGGACGGAGACGTGATCCGCGTCGGGCAGGTCCGCCTTTACGTAATACACACGCCGGGGCACACGCCGGAACACATCTCGTTCCTGGTATGCGAACGCGGGTTCGGTGCGAAGACCCCGATGGGCGTGATCACGGGGGATTTCGTATTCGTGGGCTCGGCGGGCCGTCCTGATCTACTGGAATCGGCGGTCGGAGTGGAAGGAGCGATGAAGCCGTCGGCCCGCGACCTGCACGCCTCGCTGGGTCGGTTTCTGGAGCTGCCCGACTACGTGCAGGTCTGGCCGGGGCACGGAGCGGGATCGGCGTGCGGAAAGAGTCTCGGCGCGGTCCACGGCAGCACGGTTGGCTACGAACGTCTTTTCAACGAGGCGATTCTCAAGGCTGCCGAGGGCGCCGGGGAGTTTGTGAAGTACATCCTGGACGAACAGCCCGAGCCCCCCTCGTATTTCAGCAGAATGAAGCGTGTTAACCAGCACGGACCCGACCTGCTCCGGTCGTGGGAACTTCCGCCGCGGATGAGTCCGGCCCAGCTGGCGGGGGCACCGCTGGTGGTGGACGCGCGAAGCGACCGGTCGGCGTTCATGGAGGAGCATCTGCCAGGGTCGATCTACGCGCTGCCCTCGGGCTCGTTCCCGACCTCGGTTGGGTCATTGTTGACCGACCCGGAGCAGCCGTTCGCGCTGGTGGCGGACCACTTGGCGGTCGAAATGCTGGTGCGGTGCCTTTGGCGGGTAGGCCTGGACAACTGTGTGGGCTGGGCACCCCCCGAAGCAGTTGTGCAGGCCATGGAGCTGGCGGGCAGGGCCTCGATAACCGAGGTCGATTACCGACAGGTGGAAGAGGTGCTGGAGGCGGGGCGGGGCACCGTGCTTGATGTGCGGGCCGCCACGGAGCATGCGTCGGGACACATTCCCGGATCCCTGAACGCCACGCATACCCAGCTTCCGTCCCGGACGGCCATGCTCAGGGAAGCCATCGACGCCGGCCGGCCCGGCCCGTTGATCGTGCACTGCAAGACCGGAGGGCGCGCCGCCATCGCTGCGAGTTATCTCGCGCGCGAGGGGTTCGATGTCTTATATGTGAATGACAACATTACGCGGGCACCGGGTCTGACTGCCCCGCCCCAACCCACTACCGCCTGCGCGGTCTGACCGCATGTGCCGACCGACCGAGGGAACCGCAATCTCTGAAGGGACCAAGAAAATGACGCGACGTTTTTCCACATTGTCTCCCCTGGCTGGAGTGGCGGCCATCGCAGTCGGCCTCGCCGCCAGTTTCACACCACTGCCGCAACCGGCGGCGGCCCAAGGTCTGGGCGGCGCATTGGCGGTTTCGGGGCATTTGATCATGGCCGGTGAGGCCAGCCACGAGCGGCTGCCAGGCACGGTCAGGGTTTATTCGCGGTATGACCATGGTTGGTCGGAACTGACTCCGCTGACCGGGCCCGACGCTGCTGTCCGCGACGGGTTTGGCAGGGCCCTGACGAGTGGGTGCCGGCGGAGAGCACCCGGCGGTGCATGCCTACCCAATCGGCGACGTGGGTTTGTCTGGCGATCTTGGCCCGTCTTGGTCCATCCACGCGGGTGACCTGGTTGACATCGGCGGCGTGATCGCAGCGCGCGGTTCGCATTTGCTGGTTGCGGGCCGGCTTCCGGGCGAGGGTGGCGGGGCTGCCGCGGCCCTGTACCGAGTGGACGGCCAGGAAGGCCCGCATCTTGAGGCCATCCTGCAACCTCCGGCGGCGGAACCGGCTTCAAGGGGTCGCGGACCGGGCGCCGGTCGAGCACCGCGCCCGACCACGATTGGGCAGATGGTGATGGGAGACGGGATCGTGGTCATGGCCCCCTCGCCCGCCAACCAGCCGGGGTTGGCGGCGGTGGTGTTCCGCCGTGGCGATGGCCCGGACGGCGAATGGGGATCCCCCGAAGTGCTCTCGTTCCCGGCCGAGACCGGTGCGGAGCCCCTGCCCGCCACCGCCGTGGCCCTGTCGGGCGGGGCAGTCCTGGCCGCCGACATGCGTCAGGCCGTATACGAATTTTCGCCTGCCCCCGCTGGGTGGACCAGCCGGAAGGTCGTGGCGGACGGCAGCGGATTCGGGCCCGTGGCCCTGGCTACCAGTGGCTCGAGAGTGGTTGTTGCCAGTGCCCAGAACACCCGGGTTTTCAGCACGGCGGGTGCCGGGCGCGACGGTGCAACAGGCCAGTGGGTCATGCTTTCCGAGGCACCGGCGCTCGCAGACGCACCGGGAACGCAATCGATCGGGGGCCTGGTTGCCGCGATGGGCGGGCCGCTCGGCGCGGTCGGAAACCCGGCCGAAGATTTCGGTGCCGGCGCTCTGCGGGCCTTCGTCGCCTCCGACGAGCACGGCACCAGCTGGGAGTACGCGGGCCGCCTGATTACGGAGCAGGTTGGTCTGGCGGCCATTTCCGGTGGCCAGGTTGACTGCGAAGAGGGCGATGCCGCCGGTTTCGACTGCGACGGAGTCGACCTGCTCTCTTTCCTGCCGCGCGAGGAGATCGGTGCAGCCCGGGGGGCACGGCTGAACGACGTGTGGGGCTGGACCGATCCGCTGACCGGCCGGGAATACGCGATCGTCGGTCGAATGGACGGGACCGCGTTCGTGGACGTTACCGACGCTTATGGTCCACGTTACCTGGGCAACCTGGCCAAGACCGAAGGGAGCAACTCCAGCACCTGGCGTGACATGAAGGTTTTCCGCGACCACGTGTTCATCGTGGCCGACGGCGCGGGGCAGCACGGGATGCAGGTGTTTGACCTGACCCGTCTGCGCGACGTCCGGGAAGCGCGGGAGTTTGAGCCCGACCATCTGTATACCGACATCGCCTCGTCCCACAACGTGGCGATTAACGAGGAAACCGGGTACGCCTACCTGGTCGGCTCCTCGGGTGGCGGCGAGACGTGTGGAGGCGGTTCGCACATGGTGGACATCAACGACCCGGCCAACCCGGTTTTCGCCGGGTGCCTGGCGCACGAGGGGACTGGACGGCGCGGTACCGGCAACGCGCACGACGCGCAGTGCGTGGTCTATGCCGGGCCTGACGCGGACTACGCTGGCCGCGAGGTCTGCATCAGCGCCAACGAAACCGCGCTGTCGATTCAGGACGTGACCGACAAGACCGATCCGCTCATCATCTCGTCGGCCGAGTACGCGAACTCGGCCTACGTGCACCAGGGATGGCTGACCGAGGACCACCGGTACTTCTATTCCAATGACGAGCTGGACGAGACCGGCGGCCTGGTCGACCGGACCCGCACGCTGGTTTGGGACGTGTCGGATCTGGAAGAGCCGGTTCTCGTGAGGGAGCACATGAACCAGACCAGCGTGACCGACCACAATCTCTATACCAAGGGCGATCGCCTGTTCATGGCCAACAACCGGGCCGGACTGCGGATCATGGACATCACCGACCCCGAGAACCCGGTGGAGGTCGGCCATTTCGACACGACCCCGTGGAGTGAAGACTCCGCCGGCTTCGACGGCACCTGGAGTGTGTACCCGTATTTTGCCAGCGGAACGATCCTCCTTTCGAGCCGGCGGGAGGGTCTGTTCCTGGTCAAACCTGTCGAAGAGAGGCTGATCCCATGACGAAACCGCGCACCACTTCCTTTGCCGCAGCGGCGGGCGATTCGGCGGACAGCGCTGCGCCTCAAGACGCCACATCGAGCTCCTGACCATTCGCGGTTGCGCCGCGCGGGCAGGGGCGGTGCTGCTTGCCGGAGCGGCGGTGGTTTCCGCGGCGGCCTGTGGTGATCGCCCCGGTGAAAACGCCGGAGAGACGATGGCTGCTTCCGCGCCAGACCTCGAAACGGATGCGCCGCGGGCGGCCGACGGCGGGGCGGACTACTCTGACGGGACCTGGGTGGTGCTGCTGGGGACCGGAACGCCCAACCCGGAACCTCACGCCCGGGGACCGGCGACCGCGATTGTGGTGGACGGCGGCGCCTACCTGGTCGACGCCGGCACCGGGGTCGTAAGGCGAGCCGCTGAAGCCCAGACCGCATACGGGATTGGGGGTCTGGCGGCGGACCAGCTGGACATCGTCTTTCTGACCCACCTGCACAGCGACCACACGATCGGGCTGCCCGACCTGATCCACACGTCCTGGGTGGCGGAACGGGTTGGTCCGCTGCGGGTGTTCGGGCCGGTCGGCACGGCTCGGATGGCCGACCACCTGACCGGGGCGTGGCGCGCCGACATCCAGAATCGTCTGTCCGGGCTCCAGCCCTCCGAACCCGATGGATGGCGCGTGGAGACTGTCGAAATCGGCCCGGGACTGGTCTACGAAGACAGCCTGGTGCGAGTCACCGCGTTCGCCGTCCCTCACACGGGCTGGGACGAGTCGTTCGGATTCCGGTTTGAGACCGCGGACCGCGTGATCGTGCTATCGGGAGATACCACACCCTCACGAGCCGTGGTCGACGCTTGCGCGGGGTGTGATGTTCTGGTGCACGAGGTCTATTCCCTTGAGACTTGGCGGACCCGGCCCGAAGAGTGGCGGAGGTACCACGCGGGCGCCCACACTTCTACCGAAGAGCTGGCGGCGATCGCGGCGGAAGCCCGCCCGGGGCTCTTGGTGTTGCATCATCAGCTGCACTGGGGGGCTTCTCCCGAGGAGATGTTGGCCGAGGTTGCGGCGGCGGGCTACACGGGGGCCACGGTCTACGGCCGTGACCTTGACATTTACTGAGCATTCTAACGAGGAGGAACGCATGGTCAAGGCACTGAGTGGCGGAACGGGCTTGGTGGCGGCCTGCGCGGCGGTTCTGGCCGGTTGCGGGGAACCAGGCATGGCACCCACCGCGGAGGAGGCGCTTGCAGATTCGCTGACCGCCGAGTGGCTGGATGCGGCGGGCGGACTCGGCGCCTGGCACGACATTTCCTCGGCCCGTTACACGATCATGACCGTGTGGTTCGATTCAACCGGCGCGGTGCGGCGCATGCGCCCGCGTCGGGTGGAATACAGGAAGATGGACGGGGTCGAACAGACGCGAATCGAACGCCCGGAGGCCGAGGGGCTCTACGTGCAGGTCTTCACGGGTTCGGAGATGTGGGCCACGCTCAACGATTCATTGCTGGCCCCCGGAATCCGGGCGTGGGACGAGTCCGAGTACGTGGGCCGGGACGTGGTCTACTGGTTCGGCCTCCCCTACAAACTCATGGACCCCGGAGTGAACAGGGTTGCGTCCCCGGACCCGGAGGGCGGATTCGAGATGAGGGTGACCTTCGGGGACGGTGTGGGCCAACAGCCGGGCGACCAGTGGTTTTATCTGTTCAGGGACGAGGACCCCTATCCCGAGGAGGTGCATTACATCTCGGAGGGGGGCGAGAACCGCTCCCGCACCTGGTGGACGGGGTACGGGTCGATCGGCCGCTTCAGGTACGTGCTGACAAGGACCTGGCGCAACGCCGACGGTTCGTTGAACCGAGAGCTTCGCGTGGACGATGTGGAACTCAACCCCGACCTCCCGGATTCGCTGTTCGTCCGGCCCGGGTCCGGCGGCTCGCCGACGGGCTGATGCCAGATTTGCCAGCGCCCGCGGCCGAATCGCGGACCAGGGAGTTTCTTCTCCGCCTGCTCGACGCGCCCGGCCCTTCCGGGTTTGAGAGCGCCGCCGCGGCGCAGTGGCGGTCCATTGCGGACGAATTCGCCAGTGAGACCTGGGTGGACTCGCTCGGAAACTCGTTTGCGGCCTGTGGACCGGAGAATGCCCCCGTGGTCATGCTGGCGGGACACATCGACGAAATCGGTCTGATGGTCCACCACATCGACGACGACGGGTTCCTTTTCGTGAGCCCCGTCGGAGGGTGGGACACCCAGGTGTTGGTGGGCCAGAGGGTTGAGTTTCTTTCGTCCGCCGCAGCCCCGGGGCCGGCGGCCCCGGAGTCGGGCGTAACGGGCGTTGTGGGGCGACGGGCCATCCACCTGCTCGACCCCGACGAGCGCAAGAAAGCGGTGTCGTTCAAGGATCTGTGGGTAGACATCGGCGTGTCCAGCGGCGACGAGGCCCGGGAGGCGGTGGCCGTGGGAGATGTTGGCGTGGTGCGGTCCGACACGCTTCATCTGGGGCAGGGCAGGATTGCCGGGCGGTCGGTGGACGACCGGGCCGGCGCGACGGTGGCCCTGGAGGCGCTGCGCCGGGCGGCAGACGCCGGACTGGAGAGCGTGCGGGCCGTGGCCGTTGCAACCACCCGGGAAGAGATCGGGCTCAACAGCGGTGGCGGGGCGAGGCCGAGCGCGTTTCGGCTCGCGCCCCGCGCCGCCGTGGCGATCGATGTCACGCACGCGACCGATCACCCCAAGTCGGACAAGGCCCGGTTTGGAGATGTGAAATTGGGCGGGGGCCCGGTTCTGAGCCGCGGCTCCAACCTGGACGCGCACCTGACCAACGCCCTGGCGGACGCGGCGCGCGAGGGCGGACTGGAAGTGCAGTGGCAGGCCTCGGCCGGGCCTTCCTGGACCGACGCCGATTCGATTTTCACGGTCGCGGGCGGAGTCGCCACGGCCCTGATCTCGGTTCCCAACCGGTACATGCACAGCCCCAACCAGATGATTGACCTGGAGGACCTGGAGGGGGCAGCGAGCCTGTTGGCGAAGTACCTGACCCTGGCCAGTTTCGACGGGGCGGAACGCTCGCCGCCACGGACCGCGCGGGGCTGACGGCTCATGGGCGACGGGGCGGGGCCGGCGCGCGCCGACGGGATGGAGGCCAGCAGGGCCGTTGAGGACTGTCTGAAAGCAGTCTATAAACTGACCCGCGAGGACGACCTCGCGTCCACCAACGACTTGGCGGGTGAGCTGGGACTGAGTGCCGCGTCGGTGACCAAGATGGTGAAGAGGCTGGCCGCCAGGGGGCTGGTGGACCACAGGATTTATCGGGGTGCTCAGCTGACGGACCGCGGCGAGTTGCAAGCGCTGCGCATCATCCGGCGGCACCGGGTCATCGAGTCTTACCTGATCGAGAAACTGGGTTTCACCGTCGACAACGTCCATGAAGAGGCGGAGCGATTGGAGCACTCCGCCTCCGACACCCTGATTGATGCGATGGCCAGGAACCTCGGGGACCCGGCTACCGATCCCCACGGATCGCCGATCCCGACAAGGGACGGGACAATCGCGGCGCTGGCGGGTTCGGGTTAGCGTGGCGGCGGTCTGGCAGCCCCCCGGAAGTACAAACGACACATTCAAGAAGACAGGCTACCGATAATGGCGGGACCGACGTTCAAGGCGGACGGCGATCAGTGGCGAATCGAAGACACCGTGGAGAATGGTCGTCGGGTGCTGGTTTTCTTCTGCACAACGAGTGACCAGCGGCCTTACCGGGTGCTGGTGGTCGGCGGCGCGGACCAGGTTGGAGACCTGGGAGATCTGGACCGGGCGGCGCTGGAGGGGCTGTTTGAGCAGTCCAGGTCGATGGGTGCGCCCACCGATTATCCAGTTTACGCTTGAACGGCAACACCGGCGGCGGCAAGGTTGACCTGCACCTCCACTCCACGGCCAGCGACGGGCAACTGGCCCCTGCCGCCGTCGTCGAACGGGCCGTCCACGCGGGCGTGGTTGGGCTTTCGCTGTCCGATCACGACACCGTGGCGGGACTCAACGAGGCGTGGGAGGCGGCCCGGCGCTTTGGCGTGCGGTTGCTTTCGGCGACCGAGCTGTCGGCCAGAATCGACGGGTACGCGCCGCACCTGCTGGCCTACGGATTCGATCCAGACTCAAAAGACCTGCTTGGTTTCATGAAGGAGTGCAAGGACTACCGCTACGGGCGGGCGGTTGAAATCGTGCGGCTGCTCAACACGGTGGGCGTTCCCCTGCGGATGGAGCAGGTCGAGGCCGCGGCGGGGGACGCGGCTGTTACTCGGGCGCACATCGGCCGAGAGTTGGTCCGCCGGGGTTTCGTGAGGAGAATCGGCGACGCTTTTGACAAGTGGATCGGAGAAGGGGGACCGGCCTACCTGGACAAGGCGCCGATTCCGCCGTCTGACGTGTTCAAGGCGGTGCACGCAGCGGGTGGCGTCGTGATTCTGGCCCACCCCGGAACCACCTACCCGGTCGAACTAATCAAGGAGTGGATCGAACAGGGACTGGACGGTATCGAGGTCATGCACCCGTCCAACTCCCCCGGCGTGCGGCGGATGGCGCTCAAGCTGATCGAACAACACGACCTGCTGCCCAGCGGCGGGTCCGACTGGCACGGCCCCGAAGGTCACCGGCCCGGGCCGGGCACGGAGAAAGTTCCGGTAGAGTGGCTGGACCAGATCGAAAAGCGATGCGAATGGAAATACGCGACCACGAACTGATCATCGTGGGAGCGGGCCCCGCCGGGCTCTGCGCCGCCCTCTACGCCGGCCGGTCGGAGATGGGCGCGGTGATGCTCGAAGCGGGTCTCCCCGGAGGCCAGCTGCTACTGACCGAACTGGTAGACGACTACCCCGGCGTGGAGGAGGTCGGTGGTCAGGAACTCGCGGACCAGATGGCCGGGCATGCCGCCAAGTTCGGGGTGGAGGTTGAGCGAGCCCATATCGAAGTGCTCCGGCGCGACGAAGAGGGGCGATTCCTGGCGGTGGCCGAGGGCGGGAAGACATACCGGGCACCGGCCGTGATCTTCACCGCGGGCGGAACACCGCGCCCCCTCAACGTGCCCGGCGAAGCCCAATTCATGGGCAAGGGCGTCAGTTACTGCGCCATCTGCGACGGGGCGTTTTTCCGCGGCGAAGACATCGTGGTGGTGGGGGGCGGGGACGCGGCGGTGGAGGAAGGCGAGTTCCTGACGCGCTACGGGCGCTCTGTCACGCTGATCCACCGGCGGGACGAGCTCAGGGCAGCGGCGCTGCTCCAGCGCAGGTTCCGCGAACACGACAAGACAAGAATTGTGTGGAATTCGGTAGTCACGGAAATTACCGGAGACGAACGCGGTGCGACCGGCGTGGTTGTAAAGGACGTGAACACGGGCGACGAATCGGAGATAGCCGCCACGGGGGTTTTCATCTTCATAGGTTTCACCCCCAACACCGGCATCATCGAGGAGCACGTCGACCATGACGGCGCGGGTTACCTTTCCACGGACCGCGACATGCGGACTTCGGTCCCGGGGTTGTTTGCCGCGGGCGACGCCAGGTCTCAGCTGGTCCGCCAGATTACCACGGCGGTGGGCGATGCCACCACGGCGGTTTTCGCGGCCGAGAAATACCTGTTGAATCTGAGGGAGCAGAAACAATGAGTCAGACCCAGATCGGTGAACCTCTGGTCACGCTGACGCCGGAGGCCGCGCGGAAAGTGCGCGAATTCCAGGCGGGACAGGACACCGAGGAAGACCAGAGTGGCGTGCTCCGGGTGAGCGTAATCCCCGGAGGGTGTTCGGGTTTCGAATATGGCCTGGACATGGACGCCGGGCCGCGTGAAGACGATTTTTCGTTCGATTCGGAGGGAGTTCGAGTCGTGATCGATCCGTTCAGCGCCCAGTACCTGGCCGGCGTGGCCATCGGGTATGCCAGCTCTTTCCAGGGCAGCGGGTTCACCTTCGAGAATCCCAACGCGGTCGGCAGTTGCGGTTGCGGGACATCGTTCGCGGTTTGACAGCGGTTTGACAACAGCCACTTCAAACCCGGCGCTGCTGCCGTCTCGCCTGACGGTCGGCGCGTTCCAGTCCAACTGCTACATCCTCGGCCCCGCGCCATGCGGCAACACCGTGGTGATCGATCCCGGTGCCCAGGCCACGCGCATTATCCGGGCTCTGGAAACGACCACCGACCGCATTTCGGCGATCCTGCTGACCCACGCCCACGTTGACCATGTGGGCGCGGTGGCGGCGCTCAAACGCCGGTGGGATGCGCCGGTCTATCTGCACGGTGCCGATCTTCCCGTCTACGAGCGCACTGTTGAATCGGGAGCCCTTTTTGGCCTTTCGGTAGAACAACCGCCCAAGCCGGATCTGGAACTCTGCGACGGAGACAGGCTCGTGTTCGGCGAGATCGACCTGTCGGTGAGGCATGTGCCCGGGCATTCCCCGGGGCACGTGGTGTTCGTGGGGGACGATCAGGCGTTCGTGGGCGATACAGTGTTTGCCGGTTCGATCGGACGCACCGACCTGTGGGGCGGAGACTTCCAGACGCTTATTGACGGAATCGTGTCGCGGATTCTGTCGCTTCCGCCGGGGTTCAGACTGCATCCGGGGCACGG
Source organism: Gemmatimonadota bacterium (assembly GCA_021295785.1). Lineage (GTDB taxonomy): Bacteria > Gemmatimonadota > Gemmatimonadetes > Palauibacterales > Palauibacteraceae > Palauibacter. The sequence continues at coordinate 45,636 of JAGWBR010000018.1, read as the reverse complement.
AGGCTCCACCACCGTGGCGCGGGAGGCCGAGACCAATCCCTTCCTGGCGGGGTTGACCGAACCGTGCCGGGTCTGCGGTGCGCCCCAGTCGCCGCGAATCGCCGGCTGCAAGGCGGGCCACTGTCCACACTGCAGCCACCCCTACCCGCACGGAGACTGCTCCGACGTCTGACAGCTCCTCTTCCGGTCCGTTTCGGATCGGGCTGACCGGCAGTGTTTGTGCGGGGAAGAGCGAGGTCGGACGCCTCTTCGAGAAGTGGGGAGCCGCCCGCATCGACGCCGACGACCTGGCGCGCCAGGCAGTCCGGCGGGGGTCCGAGGCGCTCGAACGGATTCGGTCTCACTGGGGGGATGCGGCCCTGCTCCCCGACGGCCGCCTCGACCGGGAAGCCATGCGCCGCATCGTGTTCGCGGATGCGAAGGCCAGGTCGCGGCTGGAGAGGGTGGTGCACGCTGGAGTGGCCAGGCTCAGGGCGCAGCGCCTGGACGAGTTGGTGGGGCAGGGCGTGGCCGTTGTGGTGGAAGAAATTCCGCTGCTTTTCGAGACCGGCATGGAAGGGGACTTCGGGGTGGTTGTTGTTGTGGACGCCGACCGGGACCTGCGCAGGGAACTAGCCGTCGCCAGGGGCTGGACGGAAACCGACTTTGACGCCGTGGACGCAGCACAAATGGACCCGAATCACAAACGCTCCAAAGCGGACCACGTGATCATGAACGAGGGATCCGTTGAAGATTTGGCCAGCGCCGCCCGGCACGTGTGGGAGGCGGTTGGCGGTGCGGAAATCGCGGATCGCCCAATGGCCCGGCACTCCCAGGCCGGATCCCCACAGCCTGTCGAACCCCCCCCGCCCCCCCGCCGCCAAGCCCTGGAACAGATTCGCGACCGCCTGCTCGCTGCACGTCGGGTCGTTCTCACGACTCACGTCAACCCTGACGGAGACGGGTACGGCAGCATGGCCGCCCTCGCGCGGTGGTTGCAGGGCCGGGGCATCGGAGCAGCCATCGTTACCCCCACCCCCGCCCCCGACTACCTCTCCTTTCTGACCGAGGGAATTCCCGAGGCCCACGCCCGCGCTCCGGAGGCGGAGGCCCTTCTGTCAGAAGCCGATACGATGGTGGTCCTCGACACGGCCGAGAGGGGCCGGTTGGGCGGGCTGGCCCCCCACGCCGAGCGACTTGGCGGCGTTGTGATCGATCACCATCCACCGACCGGGCCTGACCTGATGGAGATCGCCCTGCGCGATTCGACCGCATGCGCCACGGGCGAGCTGATCTACGATCTGATAGCCCTGGACGGAGGTGAGATCACCCTCAAGCAGGCACAGGCCCTGTACATTGCCATCGCCACCGACACGGGGTCGTTCCGGTTCACCAACACCACTCCCCGCGCCCACCGGATAGTGGCCGAGTTGTTGGCTGCCGGAGTGGATTTGTCCGAGTTCTACCGGGTTCTGTACGGGACGTTTTCGATGGGCCGAATGGCCTTGACCAAGCTGGCGCTGGGCTCGCTACAGTCCGAAGGGGGGATCGCGTGGGTTGCCCTGGACCACCGTGCTCTCCAGAGGACCGGGGCCACGTGGGAGGATCTGGAGGGGCTGGTCGATTTCCCGCGGCGGCTGCAGGGAATTGAAGTTGGCGTATTGTTCCGCGCGCTCTCGCACAACCGCACCAAGGTCTCGTTCAGGTCCAACGGCCCCGCGGATGTTCAGGAGGTGGCGGCGGGGCTGGGCGGAGGCGGCCACGAAAAGGCGTCGGGCGTGCTGATGGAGGTGGGTCTCAGCGAGGCAATGCGGGTGGTGCTCGCCCGCCTGCGTCCGGTAGTCAACGCGCTATCTTCCAGCGGGGAGTCACGGGCCGGCTAGGTTCGGTTCACGTGCCCCTGGCGGGCCTGCTGCCAATCGAACAAATCCAACGATCACCCAACGAACCTGGAACTACCAACCGCCCAAGGGAGAAGCTCAAATGGCCAATTGTCAGACCAGTAATTTTCGGCGTGTTCGTGCCTGTGGCCTGGCCACAGGCCTTCTGTTCGCTTCTGCCGGTCCGACCGTGGCCCAGTGGACCGTCGGTGCGGATTTCGTGTCGCGCTACGTGTGGCGCGGCTTTGATTTCGGCGAGGCGTTCTCCGTGCAGCCCGCCCTGGCTTATTCGGACGGCGGATTCGAAATCGGAGCATGGGGCTCGTTCACCGTGTCCGCCGCCGGGGCGACGAAAGGCCTCGGTTCAGCCGCCAACGAGGCGGATGCCTACGTGGGGTACACGGTTAAATCGGAATCCGGTCTTTCGGTCGGGGTCACCCTGAGGGACCACTATTTCCCCGGGTCCGAAACCGACATGGGATTCGGAGACGCGGACAGCCACAACGTCGAAGCGATGGTGACCTTCGTCGGACCGGAGATTTTTCCGGTTGACCTGATGGTGGCCGCCATGACCGACGGCAGCGGCACCTATGTGGAGGCGGGCTTTTTGCTGGCCGAGGGTGACGTTGCGGTCCGGGCCCATGTTGGAGGGGTGACCGGCGAAAGCGACTTCTACGGCCTTGACAGCGGCGGGATCGTCAACGTCGGCGTCACGGGGAGCACTTCGCTCGCCGTCACCGACTCGTTCTCGCTTCCGATCTTCTCGCAGGTAATCCTGAACCCCGAGGTCGACCGGGCACTGATGGTGTTCGGGTTTTCGCTCTCGAACTAGGCCTGGGGTCTGGCGCCGCCGGCTGCCATTGGTTGGTCGTGGCGGCCGGTCTGCTTCGCAGCGAACTGTTCGGCGAAAAGATGAAGCGTTTGGTGTGTACCTGATCGGGATGGCCCAGGAGGTATTTCCGTCCTACCGAGCCCTGCAGCGCGGGCCCCGGAGCAGGGAGGTGCAGGAAGAGCGGCGGAGCTGTTTTGTGGCGATCACCCGGGCCCGGGAGACATTGACTTTGACGCGCGCCAGGAAGTACAACGGGTACTCGAAGAAGGCGTCGCAGTTCTTGGCCGAGATGGGGTTGGAGTGAGCACTGCCATGATCGCCTACCGATTGAAGGTCCTGAGTCCTGGACGCCCCTACGGGCCCGTGAGGCCCGAAACGTTTCGGGCGCCCCAGACTAGCCTGCTACCGCAACTCTTGGCCGAGGGGATGCGCGCACTGGGCATCGTGTCGCGCCTCGGTGTCGGCATCGGGATCGCGCGCGCAGCACTGCGCCGAAACGAACAACCTCCGCTCGACTTCGATGTTTTGCATAAACTCGTTCGGTACAGAATTCGGGTGCGAAATGACCTGAGGCCCAGGATGCTGTGAATCAGTCGCACGATTCGCGCCGGGCCGACGTCCCGCCCCAGCCCCCCCCAACCACCCGCATAACCGAGAAAACACATCTCCGTTCCTGACTTTCAGTCGCTCATGCTCCCGGTCCTCAAGGCGCTTGAAGACGGAGCGAAGGCGCAGATCTCGCAGATCCGCGAACGCGTGGCCACTGCAGTGGGGCTGTCCGCAGACGATTTGCGAGAACGCATCCCCAGCGGCAGCCAGACGACCTTTGTGAACCGGGTGAGCTGGGCCGTCACGTACATGGAGCGCGCAGGGCTCCTGGAGCGGCCTCGGCGGGGAGTATGCCGGTTAACGAGCCAGGGCCGGCAGCTGCTGTCAAGAAAACCCGCTTGTGTCGACTTGCGATTGCTCAAGGAGTATTCGTCTTACCTGCAGTGGAAGGGGGCGGACCCGTCGCCTCCGCGCGACGATGAAGCGCCGCGGACGACCGCTTACGAGGTCGAGACGCCCGAGGAAGCGCTGGAACGCGCCGCCCGGCAGCTTACCGCCGGGCTGGAAACCGACGTGCTGCGCCGGGTTCGTGCCGCATCCCCGGACTTCCTTGAGCAAGTGACCGTGGACTTGCTGATCGCCATGGGGTATGGCGGCGGCGACAGGGCGATGGGCCTCGTCACCGGCCGTACGGGCGACGGTGGTATCGACGGTACCATCAAGGAGGACAAGCTCGGGCTGGACGAAATTTACGTGCAGGCGAAGAAGTACGCGGCAAGTGGCTCGGTGGGTGCAGGCGACTTGCGCAACTTCGCCGGCGCAATCGATGCGGCGGGCACGACCAAGGGTGTATTCGTCACCACGGCGAGCTTCACAAGTGCCGCCCGTGACTACATCGAGCGAAGTCCGAAACGTATCGTGCTGATCGACGGCGACGAGCTGGCGCGTCTCATGGTGCGGCACGGAATAGGCGTCCGAACAGGCAACCGCTACGAGATCAAGCGAATCGATGAGGACTATTTCGACGAAGACGCGGGATAGGCCTCGCTTTTCCCCCTCGAACCAGACCTGGTGTCTGCCGCCTCCGGCGCGGCCGTTCGGGACAAGTTGTCACGATGAGGCCTCTACGGGCGTCTAACTGACACAGGGGCTTGCTTCCGCTGCTGGACCAGCGAGCCCGGTTGTCGGTCGCCGTCCAACGAGGAGTCTTGAGATGAGTCTGAAGTCCTTCGCCCTGTTCGCAGCTTTCTTCCTTGTTCCCGTGTCCGAGGTTGCCACGGGTCCCGCCGGGTCGGTTTTCGATCCCCCCGCGACGGGCTGGGTCGAGGGCACGGTCACCCATGCCGATGAGGGCCGGCCGCTGTCGGGCGCCCAAGTGACGGTGATGTCCGCCGGGGGGTTGGCCGTGGGCTCCGGGCAAACAAACGCCTCGGGCCGTTACCGGATCGAGAACGTGCCGGTCGGCGTTCACGAGGTGAGCGTCAGACTTGTTGGCTTTGATCCCGAGATTCGCCAGGCAACGGTGGAGGACGGAGCGGGAACGGTCGCGGACTTCGCGCTCCAGGAGACGGCGATCAGGCTTGACGGGGTCACTGTCACCGCCAAACTGATTTTCGCGCCGCAGCTCAACCCCGCTGCGGCGGCAGCCTTTGCAATGCGGCCACTGGACCGCGAATCCTACGCCTACATCGAGGAGAACGGATTCCGCAGAGTGAGCTCGGCTCCCCTGTCCACGTTCTCGATCGATGTGGACCGGGCGTCCTACGCCAATGTCCGGCGCTTCCTCAACGACGGTGCCCGCCCGCCCATTGACGCGGTGCGGATCGAGGAGATGATCAACTACTTCCCGTACGACGAAGCGCAGCCTTCGGCCGAGCACCCCTTCGCGGTCGAAACCGAGGTGTGGAGCGCACCTTGGCAACCACGGCACAGGCTGGTTCGCATCGGCCTCCACGCGCCGTCCGTTGACCTGGGCGAACTGCCGCCGAGCAACCTGGTCTTCCTGCTCGACGTCTCGGGATCGATGCATTCACGCGACAAGCTGCCGCTCGTCAAGAAATCTCTACAATTGCTGGTCGAGGAGCTGCGGCCCGAGGACCGGGTCGCCATCGTGGTCTATGCCGGCGCGGCGGGCCTGGTGTTGCCATCCACTCCCGGAAACGAGCGCAAGAAGATCTTATCGGCGATCGAGCAGCTGGAGGCGGGCGGAACCACTGCCGGAGGCGCGGGCTTGAAGCTCGCATACAAGGTGGTGCGCGAGAACTACATCGACGGCGGCAACAACCGCGTAATCCTCGCCACCGACGGCGACTTCAACGTGGGCCCGTCGAGCGACGGCGAGATGGTGCGCCTCATCGAGAAGGAGCGCGAGAGCGGGAGCTTCCTGACGGTGCTCGGGTTCGGTACGGGCAATCTTCAGGACTCGAAGATGGAGCAGATCGCCGATCACGGAAACGGCAACTTCCACTACATCGACGGCCTGCTGGAAGCCAAGAAGTCCCTGGTCGAGGAGATGGGCGGGACCCTCTTCACCGTTGCCAAGGACGTGAAGATCCAGGTGGAGTTCAACCCGGAGCGGGTCGCGGGCTACCGCCTCGTCGGTTACGAGAACCGCTTGCTGGCCGACGAAGACTTCAACGACGACACCAAGGACGCCGGGGAGATGGGTCAGGGACACGCCGTCACGGCCCTTTACGAGGTGGTGCCGGCAGGACTCGAGGTGCCGGGCGCGGGCAGCGTGGACGATCTGCGCTACCAGCCGTCGGAGGATCCCGCCGAATCCGAGACTCCCTCGGAGTTCGATGGGGAGCTGCTCCATGTGAAGGTCCGCTACAAGGAGCCCAACGGAACCGAGAGCCGCCTCCTGGCCCGTAACGTCTGGGACCAGGAGGCGACGCCCTCGGCCGACTTCAGGTTCGCCTCGGCGGTGGCGGGCTTCGGCATGCTACTCAGGGACTCCGAGCATTCGGGCGCCCTGACCCTCGAAGAGGTGATCGGACTTGCCGAGGAAGGTCGCGGCGACGATCCGCGGGGTTACCGCGGAGAGTTCATCCGCCTGGTCGAGGCCACCCGCGATTTGAGGCTGCTGGATGAAGCCGACGATGATCTCGATCCGCGCTGAAGCATCTAAACCCGGGGTCTGGCGCCCCCGGCGCGGCGCACTGCCTCGATGCTATGGAGTTCTTCACGGGCCAGTTGCCTGTGAAGCAGTCGGGCGTAGGCGCCGCCGGCTGCCATCAGTTGGTCGTGGCGGCCGGTCTGCGCCACTCTGCCGTCCTGTAGCACGATGATGATGTCGGCGTTCCTCACCGAGGATGCCCGGTGGGAGACGATAACCGACGTGCGACCCGCCATGTAGGACCTGAGCTCGGCGAGAATCGCGGCTTCGGTTTCGAAATCGACTGCCGAGAGCGCATCGTCCAGCACCAGCACGGGGGCATCGCGGTAGAGTGCGCGGGCCAGTGTGGCGCGCTGTTTCTGGCCGCCCGACAGGTTGACGCCGCGTTCGCCCAGGCGGGTGTCGATCCCCTCGGGCAGGATGTCGAGCGTCTTGTTGAGCTGCGCCGCCTCCATGGCGCGGGTGAGGCGGGGAGTCGCGACCAGGGGATTCATGCCGGCCCCGTCGCTCCCCGTCTCCGCCGACGGCGGGCGCCTTCCGTTGGTCCGCATCTCGATGTTGGCCCTGAGCCGCGTCGAAAACAGAAACGGCTCCTGAGGCACAAACGCCACGGCCTGCCTCAACTCCTCCAGGTCGGCGTCCCGCACATCGACGCCGTCAATCAGAACCTGCCCGCCGGTGACGTCGCGCAGCCTGGGGATGAGCGCGGCCAGGGTGGACTTGCCGCTGCCCGTGCCACCCACGATGGCCGCTACCTGCCCCGGTTCGATGGAAAAGGAGATGTTGCTGAGCACGTCGCGGTCCATTCCCTTGTACCGGAAACTCACGTCGCGGAATTCGATGCGACCGGCGACCTGTCCCAGTCCGCTGGGGCGGGGCGGGGTGGCGATGGCGGGCTCGGTGTCGAACAACTCCCGGATCCGGCCCATCGAGGCTGCGCCGCGCTGGAACAGGTTGGTGACCCATCCCAGTGCGACCATCGGCCACATCAGAAGCGTCAGATAGAACGAAAACGCCACCAGGTCGCCGATGGTCATTTCGCCGCGGATCACCTGGCCGCCGCCGAACCAGAGGGCGATGACTGCCCCCGCACCGGTGCAGAGGCCCAGGGACGGGTGGAACAGCCCCCAGATCCGCGCCAGCGAGAGGTTCAGGGCGCGGTAGCGGCTGTTCAGGTCCGCAAACCGCCTGGCCTGTGGTTTTTCCTGCACGTAGGCCTTCACGATTCGCGTCCCCGACAGGTTCTCGTGCGCAAAGGCGGAAATCTCCGAAAACTGCTCCTGAATCTTGGTGAACCGAATCTGGACCTGATTCCCGAACCCGAACACCAGGGGAGGGATCGCGACCATCGGGATCATCGCGAGCAGCGTGAGGCTGCGGTCGATCCAGATCATCGATCCGATGGCCAGCACCGAAATCGTGGCCGTGTTGAGCGCGTACATCACCGCCGGACCGGCCGCCATCCGAATAGCCTGGACATCGTTTGTGGCACGGCTCATCAGGTCGCCCGTCGCCCATCCGTCGTAGAACTCGGGGGGCAGGCGGAGCAGGTGGTCGAACAGGTCGTCCCGCAGATCGGTCTCGATGCGACGGCTGATCCCGTTCAGGATCTCCCGCATGGCATACCGGATTGCGCCTCCGACGATCGCCACGACTACAAGAAAAATCGCGTACCGAAGCACCACTTCCTGCCCGTCTCCGGCGGTGAGGGCGTCCACGGCCAGTTTCACGATGCGCGGGGCGGCGACGGTGAACAGGTTACTCAGCACGACCAGGGTCAACCCGAATGCGATACCCGTGCGGTAGCGCCGGAAATAGGGGAGTAGCGACCTGATCGTGTTCATGTATGCGCGTTGGTGTATTGTCGGTCCGTGTTCTGGTCGGGGCCAAGTTAACCGCCGCCGGGCGGTTGTAATCCCCGCGGCTTGCGGGCGATGTGGCTGCCGCCGCCGGCAGCCCGCTAGATTCGGTCCGGCCCCGGACGCCGGTATTTTTCCGGCTCCGCCTATCGTCTTGTCAGCCCGGACCCGCCAGAAATCTTGTTCACCGTGAATTGCTTACAGTCCCCGGCGCTTGCCCCGTCCAGAGCCTTTGCCTGGTTCCGGGTTCCCGCTCTCCTTCGGACGGCGGTGCTCTGCGCAGCCGCTTTGGCCCTGGCCTGCGAGGCGGCTCCCGGGGGCGAGGCCGGTCGGGCCGATGCGAACGCGGACGGCGCGAACTCGACAGGCACCGAGAGCGGGCCGATGGGCCGTTTCCCCACGGCGATTTCCCGGCTACCCATGCCCGGCCAGAACACCGGGGCCCCCGCCGCTGCGGATGACGAAGTACCGGTTGGCTTTCGGCGCCTGGACCAGGTCATGCCCGCCGGGGGCGTTTTCGAGGTCGAGCTCTTGCAGGGGATCGACCTGTCGACGGCACGCCCGGGCGATCCGGTAACGGCCTCGGTCACGCGTCCGATGGTGGAGAATCACCGGATCATGCTGGAAGTAAACTCGTTGCTGCGCGGGGTGGTGACCCTGGTGGGTGCAGCGCCCGGCGGCGGCGTGCGTTTGGGTGTGCGTTTCGAGACGGTGTTCTTTGACGGCAATGAATGGCCGCTGACGGCGTCGATAGTCACGGCGGATCCGCTGCGACTGCCGGGGCTGCCGATGTCATCCGTACCGACCATTCTGGGAGGGGTCTTGGCGGGCGCGGAATCGGCGACTGCCGGCGGGGCCGAGGCCACGGCGGGCGGGACCGTGTTCGTGGTGCCGGCCGGATGGTCTCGCATGGTCGAGGCCGACGGGCCCGGCGCGGTCCCCTTCTCGGCGGGATGGATACTTCGGGTGCGTCTTGACGAGCCGCTGCACTACACGGTCTTCGACCCTGCGGCATACTGACTCTTGACCCTATGGGTCGGAGTGATGTCCGGGACGTCGCTGGACGGAATCGATGTGGCGCTGGTCGAGATCGAGGGCACGGGCGAGCGCCCCGACCGGTGGCGTCTGGTGGAATTCGCGACGTCGGCCTACGCGGCGGAGACCCGTGCCCAGATCCGGAATGCCATCGAGTCTGGCTCGGCCGCCGCCCTGTGCGCGCTCGACTTTGAACTCGGCCACCAGATCGGCCAGGCCGTGTTGGATGTCCTTGACTCTGCCGGCGTCAGTGCGGGTGAGGTGGCCGCCGTCGGGAGTCACGGCCAAACGGTATGGCACATTCCACCCGCCGGTGAAGAAGCGGGCGCCACGCTCCAAATCGGGCAGGCCTCGGTAATCGCGGAGGTCGCGGGTTGCGACGTCGTTTCTGACTTCCGGACCCGGGACATGGCGGCCGGCGGCCACGGTGCCCCGCTCACGGCCCATACCGACTGGCTCTTGTTCCAGGGCGAAGAGGCCCGGCTTGTTCAGAACATCGGCGGGATCGCCAACGTGACCGCGCTCCCTGGGTCGGCGGACACCAGCGACACCACGCCACAGTCCTTCGACACCGGTCCCGGCGTGGCCCTCCTGGACGGTGCGGTGGAAACACTCACGGGCGGCAGGCTGCGCTACGACGACGGCGGGAAGATCGCCGCGGCGGGGGCCGTGTCACGGCCGGCGCTGGATTACTGGCTCGACGACCCATACTTCGCGCTGCCGCCCCCGAAAACCACCGGGCGAGAACGGTTCAGCGGAGACCGTCTGCGGGACTGGCTGACCCGGTTTGCCGGGCTGACCACGGAGGATCTGGTCGCCACGCTCACGGAGTTGACGGCGCGAACGATTGCCGAGTCGTACCGGTGGATCCCGTTTGAAGCGAGCACCTGTTATCTGTGCGGCGGCGGAGCCAACAACCCGGCTCTGGCAGGTCGCCTGGCCGCACTGGCCCCTCAGACTGAGTTTCGCCGCCTGTCTGCGTTGGGGGCCGACGGGGATTCCCGGGAGGCCGTTGCCTTCGCCTTGCTGGCGCGGCAACATGTGCTCGGGTACCCCGGAAACGCGTCCTGGGCGACCGGCGCATCGGGAGCCAGGCAACTGGGTTCGCTCACCCGCGCCGACGGCCTGCGCTGAGGCCCCAGCGACCGGTACCTTGCGGACCACGGTTTTCGAGACCAAAACGGAAGGGATCACAATGACAGATTCGGTATACACGGCGCGTTCGAGCGTCGCCAAGGTTGCGGGAGTCCACCGCCGGGCCACGCTGGCGGATCGCTGGGAGGTGGACTTTGGTGTTCACGGCCCCGTCAAACAGCATTTTGGACTTACCGACGAACCAGACTTGGCGCTGCCGGTTGATCACCTGGTGGCCGCCGCCGCTGCTTGACTACTCGGTACACTCAACGGCGCACTGGAGGTGCGCGGGATCTCGATGCCGCCGGAAGCCATCAGGGCTTCTGCCGAGGGAATCAACGAGTTGGTGGACCGGGTCGTCGTGCTGACCAGGATCCACGTGGACTACACGCTCAGGCTGCCTGACGGCGCTCCGAAAGACAAGGTAAACCGGGCCCTGCAGACACATGCGGCAAAGTGCCCCATGGCCCAGACTCTGAAGGACTCCGTCGAAATCACCTGGTCGGCTGACATCAGCTAACGTTAGCGCTAGCCTCTCCCTTTGGATGTCTCCTCCCCATTTTGGCACATCGCGATGCCGCCCTGAGAGGGCCGTCCACTCCATCGGGAATCCCGGTCACATCGGATCCAATCCGGAGGAAGCCCGGCGGTGCTCCGAACCACGGGAGGAGACCTCCGGGCCGAGGGCAGGTTGCCGGGCTCTTCTGGTTGAACCCGAAGACGACCGCGTTGTCCGGCGGGTTTACGAAACGGCGCTACACAGTCTTTCTGCTTCTCCGCGAAGCGCGGGCCCGTGCTCACCTTGAAGGTGCGCCCTCGACGCGGCTTGAATCCCGCCGGCCGCCGCACCGTGTTCAGGAAGCTGTGCGCCGCGGCACTACCGGTGCGCCTCGATGTGGCTTCTCCGTGTCGGCGCCTCTCGATCGGCGATCATGCACTTGATCCTGTAGTCATGAACAATCCCCCGCCCCCTGTTCGTCTCGAATCGAATCCAGCCACGCCTGGAAAGCCGCGTCGGTGGGCGCGCAGAGACCCGTGTCGTACCAGTGGAACGTGTGGAGGGGCGTCCCGGTCAGATCGTTGGGAAGCGGACCGGTCAGTCCGCTATTGCCGTGGAGCAAGAGCGAACTCAGGCTCTCCAGATTCCCGAGTTCGGCCGGGATCGAGCCCGTGAGCGCGTTGTCGCCCAGGTCCAGCGCGAGGACGTTTCCCTGAGCGTCCGTGGATACGCCGTACCAGTCGCCGAGCGGTTCGTCCGTCAGCCAGTTGGTGTTGTCGTTCCACTTCTCCCCGTCCGTAGCCCCGTAGAATACCTCCAACACCGAACGGTCCCCGCAGTTCGGTCCCCCGATTTCGGCCGGTATCGAATCCAGCCACTCCTGGAAAGCCGCGTCGGTGGGCGCGCAAAGACCGGTGAGGTACCAGTAAAAGACGTAGAGTGGTGTCCCGGAAGCGGACCTCTCAGTCCGCTATTACCCTGGAGCAAGAGCCCTATCAGGCTCTCCAGATTCCCGAGTTCGGCCGGGACCGGGCCCGTGAGGTCGTTGTTGTAGAGGCTGAGCGCCGTCAGGCTCTCCAGGTCCCCGAGTTCGGCCGGGATCGAGCCAGTGAGGCCGTTGTTGAAGAGGCTGAGCGCCGTCAGGTTCTCCAGGTTCCCGAGTTCAGCCGGAATCGGGCCCGTGAGGTAGTTGTCGGAGAGGCTGAGCCGCGTCAGGCTCTCCAGATTCCCGAGTTCGGCCGGGATCGAGCCAGTGAGGCCGTTGCTGAAGAGGCTGAGCGCCGTCAGGCTCTCCAGATTCCCGAGTTCGGCCGGGATCGAGCCCGTGAGGTCGTTGTTGTAGAGGCTGAGCCGCGTCAGGCTCGCCAGATTCCCGAGTTCGGCCGGGATTGAGCCCGTGAGGCTGTTGTAGGAGAGGTTGAGCTTCGTCAGGCTCTCCAGGTCCCCGAGTTCGGCCGGGATCGAGCCAGTGAGGTCGTTGTCGGAGAGATGGATATAATCCGGAAGCGGACCTCTCAGTCCGCTATTACCCTGGAGCAAGAGCCCTATCAGGCTCTCCAGATTCCCGAGTTCGGCCGGGATCGAGCCCGTGAGGTCGTTGCTGGGGAGATGGAGCTCCGTCAGGCTCTCCAGATCCCCGAGTTCGGCCGGGATCGAGCCCGTGAGGTTGTTGTTGACGAGGCTGAGCCGGGTGACGTTTCCCTGAGCGTCCGCGGATACGCCGTACCAGTCGCCGAGCGGTTCGTCCGTCAGCCAGTTGGTGTTGTTGTCCCAATTCTCCCCGTCCGTATCCCCGTAGAACAAATGCAATACCCAGCGGTCCCCGCAGTCCAGTGCCCCCTGTTCGTCTGAAATCGAATCCAGCCACGCCTGGAAACGCGCGTCGGTGGGCGCGCAGAGACCAGTGTCGTACCAGAGGAACGTGTTAAGGGGCACCCCGGCCAGGGCGTTGGGAAGCGGACCTCTCAGTCCGCTATTGCCGTGAAGCCGGAGATCCGTCAGGCTCTCCAGATCCCCGAGGTAAGCCGGAATCGGGCCCGTGAGGTAGTTGTCGGAGAGATGGAGATCCGTCAGGCTGTCCAGATCCCCGAGTTCAGCCGGAATCGGGCCAGTGAGGTCGTTGTCGGAGAGGTGGAGATCCGTCAGGCTATCCAGATCCCCGAGTTCAGCCGGAATCGGGCCAGTGAGGTCGTTGTCGGAGAGATGGAGCTCCGTCAGGCTCCTCAGATCCCCGAGTTCGGCCGGGATCGAGCCCGTCAGCCCGTTGTCGCCCAGGTTCAGCCCCAAGACGTTTCCCTTAGCGTCCGCGGACACGCCGTACCATTCGTCGAGCGGTTCGTCTGTCAGCCAGTTGGTGTTGTCGTTCCATCTTTTCCCGCCCGTCTTCGAGTAGACGGAATCCAACACCTCGCGCTGTCCGATCGGCCAATCATTGTCTCTGGCATTCTCCGCAACCACGGCCCCGGCCGGAACCACGCCCCCGACCGGATCCACCGGGTCGCCGCAACCGCCGCCGACCGCCAGGGCCACCAGCGCAACGACGGATGGCTTGAGGTGCTTGGGGTTGGTCATGTTGTTCTCCTTGAATTGACTTGAGGTTTGAGCCCGGCATCCCGCGCTGCGGTGATGAGAGTGCTGCGGAGGGCACCCGGACGGTGTGAGACCATCATAGTGGAAGCTGGCCGCCACGCGCAACTGACTGTTGTGGACGGGCGCTGCGCGCCCGGGGGGCCGCTTTCAGCACCTTCTCGATCCGGCTCCCTCGCCGGCGGGTCCAGAGCAGTGATGCCGCGTAGCCATCAGGCGGTGGCGGGCGGTTCCGGCGTCCACAGGAGATCCTGCGACGCCAGCACGAAGTTTTGGAGACGAGCGCTTCGTGCGCCGCGCCCTCCTCCATCGGCGTGCGCGGCAAGCCCCGCCCTCAGGGCCGCCCCGGCTTCGTGCGCTTCGACACCGTGCACTCCGGCGACCGCGACGGCGGGAAGGGGGTGTTCGTAATCAACATGGTCGACGAAGTGACCCAGTACCAACAGCTTGCAGTACTTCCTCGTGCCCGTGCTCGAGGCCCTCGTCACCGCGTTCCCCTTCCGGGTTCTGGGCTTCCATGCCGACAACGGAACCGAGTACGTCAACCACCGGGTCGCCCGCCTGCTGAACAAGCTCCACGTTGGCCAGTTCACCAAGTCCAGACCCCGGCGCTCCAACGACAACGCGCTGGTCAAGTCCAAGAACGGAAACGTCGTCCGCAGGTGGCTCGGACGCACCCACATCCCTCCCTTCGCCCCTCGCATCACGCTCTCCCTCTCAGCCCGTTCATGCTCTAAGTGTGGGTGAGAGTCGAGGCGCGCGAGTACGTTAACGGCGCAACGGCCGTCTCCCACGGGATCGGCAAACTCGGACGATACGACCAAAACGGAGCGTGGTGTGGCCCGGTATTTGGGCACGGAGCGCGGAGCTGGATATTGGTTTTTCCTTCAAGGCCCTGACACCATAACTTGAAGGTCCGCCGACAATCGTCGCGCAGTCTTCAGTGTCCAGTCGGATACCACGAATGAGGAGGGGATGAGGATGCAGCAACCGGGGACAGTGGTATCGGGGACAGAAACCGCAGGCCAGCAACTGGACGCGTTGTGGACCCCGGAGGTTGTTGCTGATTCCCCGGACCCTGACTCCGGGTTTACAGCCGGGGAAACCCGGAATCCAGATCCTTCAAAACCCCCCGCGCACCTGCCGCATCCGAAGCTCGCCGCCAACGCGCAGACAGTCCTTGCCAAGCGTTACCTGAAGAAGGACGCGGCGGGCCGCCCGACCGAAGAACCGCGCGACATGTTCTGGCGGGTGGCCGCCGTCATCGCCTCCGAAGACCTGAAGCACGGAGCCGACCCGGAAACCGCCACCGCGCTGGCCGAGAGGTTCTACAACATGATGGCCGAGGGCGAGTTTGAACCCAACAGCCCGACGCTCATGAACGCGGGCAGGCCGCTGGGCCAGTTGTCGGCCTGTTTCGTGCTGCCGGTGCCCGACAGCCTGAAGGGGATTTACGAGACCCTGCGGGACATGGCCGTGATCCACCAGAGCGGCGGCGGCACGGGGTTTGGGTTCAGCCGCCTGCGCCCGTCCGGCGATGTGGTCAATTCCACGATGGGCGTCGCAAGCGGGCCCGTCTCGTTCATGGAGGTCTACGACGCCTCAACCGAAGCGGTCAAGCAGGGCGGGACCCGGCGAGGGGCCAACATGGGGATTCTGCGTGTCGACCACCCCGACATCCTGAACTTCATCGACTGCAAGGCCGACCGCACCAAGGTCACCAATTTCAACATTTCGGTGGGGGTCACCGACGCGTTCATGCGGGCGGTAGAGGCCGACGAGGAATACGACCTGCTGAGTCCCAGAACGGGCGAGTCGGTCGGTCAACTGAAAGCGGCCGAAGTCTTCGACAAGATCGTCGAGGGAGCCTGGCGGAACGGCGAACCAGGCGTCTTTTTCATCGACGAGGCCAACCGCTACAACCCGGTCCCGCACGTCGGCGATTACGAAGCCACCAACCCCTGCGGCGAGCAGCCGCTGCTGCCCTACGACGTTTGCAACCTGGGGTCGGTGAACATTGGATTCTACGTGAGCGAAGACGGCGAGATCGACTGGGAAGGCATGCGGAAGGGCATCGCCGATTCGATCCACTTCCTCGACAACGTCATCGACGCCAACAAGTACCCGCTGCCGCGGATCGACGATCTGTCCAAGCGCATTCGTCGGGTTGGGCTGGGCGTGATGGGCTGGGCCGACACGCTGGTGCGGGCCGGCATCGCCTACGGGTCGAAGGAGTCGGTCGAACTCGGCGAGAAGGTCATGAAGTTCGTTGACGAAGCCTCCCGCGCCGAGTCACAGCGCCTGGCCGAGGAGCGGGGCGAATTCCCCGAGTGGGCCGAGTCCATCTGGGGTCCCGACGAGACCTGCGCGCGCACCCCCGACGGCAAAAGGGTGCAGCCAGAGCAGCGCCTCCGCAACTGCAACCTCACCACGGTGGCGCCCACCGGAACCATTTCGATTATCGCCGGTTGCTCCAGCGGCATCGAACCGCTGTTCGCCGTGGCGTTCATGCGGAACCAGGCCGGGTCGCTGATGCCCGACGTGAACGACGATTTTGTGGAGCGGGCAAAGGCCGGGGGCTGGCATTCCGACGAATTGATGGGGCGGATCGCGGGCGAGGGACACATCCACTTCGATGACGTCCCGACCGAAACGCAGCGTGTTTTCGTCACCGCCCACGACGTAACGCCCGAGCAGCACATCCGCATGCAGGCGGCGTTCCAGCGACACACCCATTCGGCGATTTCCAAGACCTGCAACTTCCCGACCACCGCGACCATCGCGGACGTGCGCGAGATCTACGAGCTGGCGTTCGCCCTCAAATGCAAGGGCGTCACGGTGTACCGCGACGGCTCGCGCGACGAACAGGTGCTATCAACGGGCGCGCAGGCCAGGGCGGTGCGGAACCAGACCTCGCGCAGCGGTTCGGCGGAGGCAGTGGACGGTGCCTTGTCCGAGGCAGCGGCTCTTGGCGACGCCAGCGGTGTAGACGGGGATGGAACCGATGAACTGGTCGACGCCGTCCAGGAAAATCAGCGGTTGAAGGTGGAAATGACCCAGCTCCGGGAGGCCAATCGCGAAAGCGGTGAAGCCAACCGGGTCCTGAGCACCCAGCTGGAAAACCTTGAGCGCCGGCTTAGCCTTGCCGAGGGCGAGTCCCTGCCCAGGCTCAGCACGAGGGAGCGGCCGTCGCTGTTGCGGGGCCAGACCCGCCGGATGGACACGCCTCTTGGAGTGATGTACGTGACGATTAACGAAGACGAGAAACGCAGGCCGTTTGAAGTGTTCGTCGCCCTTGGCAAGGGTGGCGGTGCGGCCACGGCCGACGCGGAGGCCATTGGTCGCCTCTGCTCGCTGGCCCTGCGGTCGGGCGTGTCGCTGGACCACGTCCACAAACAACTCCGGGGCATATCGTCGGACAGGGCCATCGGAATCGGACCCTCCAAGGTGTTGTCGGGACCGGACGCCATAGCCCAGGCGATGGAGCGCTATTTGGCGGACCGCGAAGGAATCCAGCTACAGCTAGGACAGGACGCCCGCAGCTTTATCGGGCACTGCCCGGACTGCAACAGCGCCCTGGCGTTTGAAGAGGGGTGTGAGAAGTGCCACAGCTGCGGCTACAGCCAGTGCGGGTAGCAGCCGGCTTGCGCGGAAACAGGAACTGGTGGTGACGTGGTGGAGTCTGGCTCGGTAACCCGCCGCAAGACCACTACAGTTGACGTAGGTGGTGTCTGCCTGGGCAGCGATTGGCCGATCGCGGTCCAGTCAATGACGAATACGGACACCGAAGATGCGGAGGCGACGGCGGCGCAGGCGGTCGCCCTTGCCCGGGCCGGTTCGGAGTTGGTGCGCATCACGGTCAACACGCCGAAAGCCGCCGCCGCGGTGGCCGAAGTCCGCCAGCGCATGGACGACGCGGGGTGCGAGGCTCCGCTCGTCGGCGATTTCCACTTCAACGGGCACCTGTTGCTCAAGGCCCGGCCGGACTGCGCACGGGCGCTGGCCAAGTTCCGCATCAACCCTGGCAACGTTGGGTCAAAGCAGGGGGGCGAGCCGTTCGCGGCCATCGTGAACGCTGCCATGGAATTCGGCAAGGCCGTCCGGATCGGTGTGAACTGGGGGTCGCTCGACCAGAAACTGCTCACGCAGATGATGGACGATAACGCCCGGCTTGAGCAGCCGGAAGATGCCTCAGCCGTAATGCAGAACGCCATTGTCAAGAGCGGCTTGAGATCGGCTGCGGCGGCCGAGGATCTGGGGCTCGGGCCGGACCGAATCGTCCTCAGCGCCAAGGTCTCGCGGGTGCCCCACCTGCTTGACGTGTACCGGCGTCTGGCGGCGCGGTGCCAGTACCCTCTGCACCTGGGGCTGACCGAGGCCGGGATGGGCCGGAAGGGCACGGTGGCATCGTCCGCGGCGATCGGGGCGTTGTTGCTGGACGGAATCGGAGACACGATCCGCGTTTCCCTGACACCTCAACCAGGCGGTGACCGGACCGAGGAAGTGAAGATCGCTCAGCAGATTCTCCAGTCGCTGGAGCTGAGGAGTTTTCGGCCCCAGGTGACGGCCTGTCCGGGCTGCGGACGCACCACAAGCACGTTCTTCCAGGAGATGGCCCTGGACGTGGAGCGGCACATCGACGAGCGCATGGCTCGGTGGAAGCAGGTCTACCCCGGTGTGGAGAGTCTGTCGGTGGCCGTGATGGGGTGCGTGGTCAACGGCCCCGGCGAATCAAAGCACGCCGATATCGGGATCAGCCTGCCCGGCAGTTTCGAGGCACCGACCGCGCCGGTCTACATGGACGGCGAGCGGTACGGGATCCTGCGCGGGGAGGGCCTGGTCGAGGAGTTCCTCGGGATCTTGGACGAGTACGTCGAGCGGCGATTCGGCCCGGGGGGGCCGGGAGAGCAGCAAGCTGAACCTGCGGCCGACGTGGTTACTTCAGCGGGTTAGCTGACGGCGCCTCCTGCGGCGTCTGCGTCGCTCCGCCGCCTTGATCTTGCGGCGTTTCGCCTCGCTGGGCTTCTCGTAGAAACGGTGCTTCTTCAGGTCGCGGAAGATCCCCGCCCGTTGCACCTTGCGACGGAATTTGCGGAGCGCCCGCTCCAGTTCTTCGTTTTCGCGCAGGATATACTGCAAGTATATTCTCCTCCAAAAGAGTGATAACCGCATAGAATAGCGCCCCGGCTGGATTCGCGTCAAGCCGAGCCCGTATCGAAGCGCCGGCAATCCCTGCCGAAATTCCGGTAAGACGGCCGGGAAGGGCTCACTCCACCAACACCGAGGCTACGCGAATGAAGGCTGTATTCCGCAGAGCGAAGATAGTGGCCACGGTCGGTCCGGCGTCTTGGTCACCGGAGGTGTTGCGGGCACTGATTGAGGCGGGGGCGGACGCGCTCCGGATCAACTTCGCCCATGCCTCCCATGAGAAGGCGGCGGAGATCGTCAGCCTGGCCCGGGGCACGAGCCAGGAGTTGGGCCGCCCGCTGGCGGTCATGGGGGATCTGCGCGGACCCAAGCTCAGAGTTGGCGAGCTCCCGGGGGAGACGGCGTCGATCGAAGCGGGGCACCAGTACCGGTTCCTGCCGCCCGGGGAGGAGGCCAGCCCCGGCGAGATTTCTACGATCGGTCCGCCGATGCTTCAGGACATGGAACCCGGAGCGCGACTACTGCTGGACGACGGCCGGCTCGAGTTCATGGTCGAGAGGCTCGGGCCCGCGGTCGGGGAGCTGGTCGCGGAAGCCGAAAATTCCGGGATTTTGCACTCCGGAAGGGGAATCAACCTGCCCGGCACGGCGACCCGCCTTCCGCCCCTCACAGAGAGTGACCGGGAAGCCATTGCCTTCGCCAACGACGCCAGTTTCGATTTCTTGGCGCTGAGTTTCGTCAGGAAACCGAAGGACCTGGAGACGGTGCGCGAGCTGATGGCCTCGGGCTGCCTGCTCATCGCCAAGATCGAAAAACCGCAGGCGCTGGAACGCCTGCCCGACGTGATGGGCGGGACCGACTGCGTGATGGTGGCCAGGGGCGACCTCGGCGTGGAGTTGCCGTTCGAGGAAGTGCCGCTGGTCCAGAAACGGATCATCCGCATGGCGCAGGAACGCGTGCGGCCGGTCATCACCGCGACTCAGATGCTCGAGTCGATGATCGACAGCAAGATCCCGACCAGGGCCGAGGTGTCTGACGTGGCCAACGCGCTGCTGGACGGAACCGACGCGGTGATGCTGTCGGCGGAGACGGCGGTCGGAGCGAACCCCGTGGCGGCGGTGGAGGTCATGGACACGATCATTCGGCGGATCGAAGGCGAGACGCTTTCCCCGGCGCGCCCCATGCCAGGCAGAGGGAGGACGGGCCGGCATGTTCGCGGTGTTGCCGATATTCAGCAGACGACCTCGGGGGCGATTGCGGCAGCCGCGGTCCAGGCCGTGGGCCGGCTTGATGCGCCGCTGCTCGTCACGTTCACCAGGAGCGGGCACACTGCCAGAATGGTCGCGGCCCAGCGCCCGCACGTGCCGGTGATGGCCATGACCGACCAGCAGTCCACTTACAACCAGCTCGCGCTGGTGTGGGGGGTGAAGCCGGTGTTGTTCTCGGGGGAGATCAGCTACGAGGCCATGCTGACCGCCGCCCGGAGGAACGCGCTGGCGCAGGAGCTGGCCCGGCCCGGCGAGCGGCTGGTGGTCACGGCGGGAGTCCCGTTCCATGTGCCGGGCACCACCAACATGATGAGGATTGAGAAGCTCTGACAGGACCCGCGTGCGACTCCGCTTCCTAGGGACGGGCGCTTCATTCGGCGTGCCCGTGGTGGGGTGCGAATGCGAGTCCTGTTCGTCGGAGGATCACCGGGACCGGCGCGGCCGGCACGCGCTGCTGCTGGAGGATGACGGACGAAGGGTCCTGATCGACGCTCCTCCCGAGCTGCGGCTTCAACTCCTGAGAGAGGGAATCAAGGACCTGGGGGCGGTGCTGATATCGCATCCCCATGCCGATCACATTCACGGGCTGGACGATTTGAGAGTCTTCACTCGCGGATCGCGCCGCCTGCCGATGTACGTGCCAGCCGAGTTCGAAGAAGAACTGCGCCGCCGGTTCGGGTACGTGTGGTCGGACGGCCCGCGCCAGCCCGAATCGTCGGTCCCGGGCCTCGATGTGATGCCCTACGGAGATGGCGACACAATCCAGGCGGCCGGCTTCTCGATTACTTGTGTCCGTTTGCCCCACGGGATTCACTTCAGCTACGGGTTCCGGGTGGGCCGCCTCGGCATCCTGATCGACGCGAACCGGCTGCCCGGCCCCGCCAGAGACGTGTTCAGCGGGATTGAGACCCTTGTGGTGAACGCCCTCTGGTTCGGCCGCCCGCACCCCGGGCACTTCTCGATGGAGCAGGCGGCGGAACTCGGGGCCAGTCTGGGAGTCAGGCGGACCCTGATCACTCATATCGCTCACGGGACGCCGCACGCCGAGATCGCCAGGCGGCTCCCGAGCGGGTCAGAGCCGGCCTTTGACGGGCTGCGGGTGGAAGTATGACCTCCGCACCGTCCGGGAGCACCGGCTTGGGCCTTTCGTTGATCAGGAATTTCTCGATCATCGCCCACATCGACCACGGGAAATCGACCCTGGCCGACCGCCTGCTCGAACGGACCGGTGCTGTCGAAGCGCGGAAAATGAAGGACCAGGTCCTCGACTCGATGGATCTGGAGCGGGAACGCGGCATTACGATCAAGCTCAACGCGGTCCGGCTCGAACACCGCCACCGCGACGGGAACACCTATCAACTGAACCTCATCGACACGCCGGGCCACGTCGATTTCACCTACGAGGTCAGCCGGAGCATGGCGGCGTGCGAGGGCGCGCTGCTGGTAGTGGACGCAGCGCAGGGCATTGAGGCGCAGACCGTGGCCAACCTTCTGCTGGCGCTGGACGCCGGGTTGGAAGTGATCCCGGTCCTCAACAAGATCGACCTGCCGGGGGCGGATCCGGGGGCAGCCACGGCCGAGGTCGTTCAGCTGCTCGGCTGCGAGCCGGCAGATGTGCTTCTCGCGTCGGCCAAGGAGGGCCGCGGAATCGACGATGTTCTGACTGCGATTGTGGACCGCATTCCGCCACCCGCCGGCGATCCGGACGCCCCGCTCCGGGCGCTGATTTTCGATTCCCAGTACGACCGGTACCGGGGGGCCACGCCGATGGTGCGCGTGATGGACGGTGAACTCCGGGCGGGAGGGCGCGTGGAGTTCGGGCGGCACGACGCGGGCTACGAGGTGGACGAAGTTGGGTTCATGAGGCTGGGGCTTTGTCCGACCGGAGTTCTCCGGTCCGGGGAGGTGGGGTACTTCACCGCGCAAATCAAGAACGTGGGGCACACCCGCGTGGGTGACACGGTGCTGGACGCGTCCCGGCGGGCCGAACAGCTGCTGCCCGGATACCGGGAGGCCCGGCCGATGGTGTTCGCCGCCCTCTATCCGACGGACAGCGACAATTTCGAGGAGCTGCGCGACGCGCTGCAGAAGCTCCAGCTCAATGACGCGAGCCTGCATTACGAACCAGAAACATCGATTGCGCTCGGATTTGGGTTCAGGTGCGGATTCCTGGGTCTTCTCCATATGGAGATCATTCAGGAGCGGTTGGAGCGGGAGTTCGATCTGGACCTGATCACGACGCTCCCGAATGTGGAATACCAGGTGGTGCTGACGAGCGGCGAGCTGCTGAACCTAGAAAACCCCTCGAAGATGCCGGACCGCGGCCGGGTGCAGGAGGTGCGCGAGCCGTTTGTCGCCGTCCGGGTTGTGTCGCCGTCAGATTACATAGGGGCCATCCAGAAACTGTGCCATGACCGCCGCGGCGAGTACGCGAGCATGTCCTACCTTGACGGCGCCAGGGTTGAAATGACCTACAAGATGCCGCTGGCCGAGATCGTGCTGGATTTCTACGACAGGCTGAAGTCGGTTTCGCGCGGGTACGCATCGCTGGACTGGGAATTCGTCGGGCACGCTTCCTCGGACCTGGTGCGCCTGGACATCCTGCTGAACGGGGATCCCGTGGACGCCCTCAGCGTGATTGTCCACCGAAAACGGGCTTACGACTTCGGGCGCAGGGTCGCATCGCGGCTCAAGGCGCTGATCCCGAGGCAGTTGTTCGACGTGGCGATTCAGGCGGCGATTGGCCGGGACGTGATCGCCAGAACCACGGTGAAGGCGCTGCGCAAGAACGTGACCGCCAAGTGCTACGGGGGCGACATCACCAGGAAGCGCAAACTCCTGGAGAAGCAGAAAGAAGGGAAGCGCCGAATGAAGCGGGTGGGCAGCGTGGAGGTGCCGCAGGAGGCGTTTCTGGCCGTGCTCCAGGTGGAAGGGGACTGACCGGTGCCGTCGGCCAGCCAGCCCGCCCATGCTGATCACCCCGGGGCCGCCGATGACCGAGGGAGCGCGCGGAGATTTGTTGTGGGTGTGGATATCGGCGGCAGTTCGATCCGGGCCGGGTTGATTCCCGTTGAGTCCGGGCCTCCCGTGGGCTGGAAGGTGCGCTCAACCCCCCAGAGTGGCGACGAGGACGAGGTGGCGGCTGCCTTGGCCGAGACAGTGCAGAGCACCCTGGAGGCCGGTCGTGCGGACCGGAGGGAGGCGGGGGCCGTTCGGGACACGGTCGTCTTGGGGGTGGGCATCGGCGCGACGGGCCTCGTGGACGGGGAACGCGGTGTGTTGGTCGAGAACTCGCGCCTCGGTTGGACCCAGATGCCCCTGAGCGATGCCGTGGTGTCGCGGACGGGCCTGCCGTGCACACTGGAAAACGACGCCAACGCCGCCGCGCTCGGAGAGTGGTGGCGGGGGGCGGGGCGGGGCAGCAAGTGCCTGCTGTGTCTGACCCTGGGGACGGGGGTCGGGGGCGGGTTGGTGTGGGCCGGGCAGCCGTTCCGCGGCGCACGCGGGCTGGCCTGCGAGATGGGGCACATCTGCATCGATCCCGGCGGCAGGCAGTGTGGCTGCGGGGCCCGGGGGTGCCTGGAGGCGTATGTGTCGGGCGATGCGATCGCCGCGCGTGCGGCCGAGGTGATTGGCCCCGTCGGAGGCGGTTTTGGCGGGACCGAAGGGGAGGAGGCGGGCGGCGGCCCGATTGTCCTGACTGCGAGAAGGGTGGTGCGGAGGGCGCGGAGGGGCGATCCGGCGTGCAAATCGCTCGTCCAGGAGACCGGAGAGGTGCTCGGTCTGGGCTTGGCCAGCCTGATCAGCGCGCTGAACCCGGACCGGGTCGTAGTCGCGGGACGGGTCGCCCGTGCAGGTGACCTGCTGCTGGCACCGTCCCGTGAGGTAGTGCGCCAGCGGGTCATGGAACCGATGCGGCGGGGGCTCGAAATCGTGACCGGACACCTCGGCAACCAGGCCGGGTCGGTCGGGGCCGCGGGGGCCTTCCTGCTTGCCGAGCGGCAGGGCGAGGGGATCGGAGCGCTGCCCGAAGGTCCGAGGGTGGCGTAGAGTGCCCGTCCTCGGGGTGGTCGGCTCTATGGTCTGGGACACCATTCGCCTGGCGGGCCAGCGCCCCGGGGATGCCGTGCACGGTTGGGGCGGAATCGCCCACTCGCTCGCGGCTGTTGATGCGGCGCTGCCCGGTGGCTGGACGGCCCTGCCGATAATCAAGGTTGGAGAAGATCTTCGCGCCCGGGCGGACGACTTTTTCCGCGGGTTGACGCGCCTGGAATCGATCGCGGCCGTGGCCACGGTGCCGGAGCCCAACAACCGCGTTGAACTTGTTTACTACGACCGGGGCAACCGACGGGAGACCCTGACCGGCGGCGTGTCGGGCTTCGAAGCAGACGAGGCGCTTGATGCGGCGCGGGGCTGCGACGCTCTATACGTGAACTTCATCTCCGGATGGGAGCTTGACCTGGCCGCGGCCTCCGTCCTCAAGTCGGCGGTTGGCGGGTTGGTATACTCCGACCTGCACTCCCTTCTCCTTGGAGTTGAACCCGGCGGCGGGCGGGTAATGCGGCCAGTGCCGCGCCCCCGTGCCTGGATGAGGTGCTTTGACGTAGTGCAGATGAACGAATCCGAGTTGGCCACCCTGGCGCACGACAGGTCCGATCCATGGAAGTTCGCACAGGAGACTGCTGGCGGCGGCACCGCGGCCGTCATAGTGACTCGCGGCGAGAGCGGGGCGACCTGGTTTTCTTCCGGGCGGCTCGCGGAGGGCAACGAAAACGGTGGCCGGGGGGTGCCTGGTCCCGTAACGACAGGCAGTGTCGGCGCCGACCTTGGTTCGGGCGGGAGCCGCTACGGGCGCGGGCGGGGGCCGGAGGAGCTTGACCCGACCGGTTGCGGCGACGTTTGGGGAGCCACCTGCTGCGCGCGTCTGCTGGCCGGCGAGAGTCTGGAGAGCGCGGCGAAGGCTGCTGCCCGGGCCAGCGGGATCGCCGCACGAGTACGGGGAACCCGGGGGTTGCGGGCGGCATTGGAGCACGAGGCACGGTGAGCCGCGTCCTCAGCGTTTCGCCGGAGCTCGACCACCAGGCCTTCGAGGCGCTGGTTGCGGAACTTCCGGACGCCACACGGTCGGGCGTGTCGATACTCTTCGATGCCAGCGCGGTCACCTGGGTCTCTCCCTACGGCCTGATAGGGCTTCTGGCACTGGGGCGTGAAGTCGAACAGCGCACGGGGAAACGTCCAATGCTGGAGCCGCCCCGGAATCGCGAGGTGAGCGGTTACATGGAGCGGATGGAGTTCTGGCCGGCCGCGCAAAACGTGTTCCAGCTCCCCGGCAAGCAGGCCCGTCGCCACGGCGACTCCGGCGCGCTGATCGAGATCACCTCCATTCGCAGCAACGAAGACGTGCACGCCGTGGTGAAGAAGGTCGGGGAGGGCGCGCGGCGGATCCTACAGGGTCGGTTGGGCTACTCCAAGGCATCCGTAATCCACTTCTCGATCATGCTGTCCGAGGTGTGCCAGAATATCGTCGAGCACGCGGGGTCACTCGGATGGGCCTGCGCGCAGACCTACCGTTGGCAGCGGAGACTGGGCCGGGAAGTGGCGGTGCTTGCGGTGATGGATGTGGGAATTGGCTTCGAACAGTCGTTGGGGGCAAGGAATGCCAGCACCGGATCCGCCGCCGCGCTCGAAGCGGCCGTGCTACGCGGCGAGTCCCGGTTCAAGGACCGGGGGAGAGGGCACGGCCTCCAGGCCATCCGCCGCCAGGTACTCGAATGGCACGGTTCGCTTCGAATCCGCAGCGGCGCGGCGATGGTGGGCGACATCGCCGAGTGGGAGAGGCGGCTCGCCGCCGGCGCGGGCGGTGAGTACGCCCCCGATCGAGTCTCGGTGAAGACTGGACTGCCGCCATTCCCCGGTGCACAGGTCATGATTGTGCTGCCGGCCGCGGAGGAATCGATCACGCCGGGGCCGGAGGCCGCATGACCCGGTTGGGGCGATCGGCGGGCAGGCGCCCGTCCTCCGGATTCGGGGATGCCCCGGAAGTAGTGGTCGAGCACGCTGGGTTCTTCAGCCATTTGGTTACGCGCTCCACGGGGCGGGCACTGAGGATGGAGATCGAGGCCCGACTGGCCAGGGCGCGGGGTGCTGCGGTGGCCGTGCTGGATCTTACCCATGTTGTGATGATCGACTACGCCTGCGCGGACGAGATCGTAGCCAAGATCGTGGAGCGGACCGGACAGGGCGGGGCGCGCCGGGTCCTGGCACTGCTGCGCGGTGTGAGCGAGCACACCCGCGAGCCCATTCAAAGAGCCCTCGCGAGGAGGGGCCTGGCGGCGTGCGCCGAGGGAACCGGCGGAAGGGGGATGCTGCTGGGCGAAATCCGCGACCGGGAAAACCGGGCCTGGGAAGAGGTGACCCGACTCGGACGCGCCGGGACGGCCCGGACTACCGAGGCAGTTGCCCGGCGCCTTGGCACTGGTGACCGGCAGGCGACCGAGGCGCTTGAAACGCTCACCGCCCGCGGACTGATCTTCGGGGACGGTTCTCACTACGTGTCGGTCGCCGTGATGGCCCGTGCGGACACATCCACTGCCAGTGCAGATGATGAGTAGATCCCGGGACGCGGCGGCGGCCGGCGTTCTGTTGCTGGCCTCGGCGATCACGGCGGGCACTTGGTGGTTATCGCTCTCGATTCAACCTCGAACGGGAACATTCGACGCGCCCGGGTTGTCCAAACCGGCGACGGTCCGGTTCGGCGACCACGCGGTCCCCCGCATTTTCGCTCGTACCGAGGCGGACGCGATGTGGGCGCAGGGGTTTGTGCACGCAGGTGAGCGTCTTTGGCAGATGCAGATGTTCAACCGAATTGCCCGGGGACGGTTGGCGGAACTGTTTGGAGAACCCGCTCTGCGGACCGACATGATGCTGCGCACCCTCGATTTCTGGGGCACGTCGGGCAGGGAACTGGAAAATGTTGAACCCGGGGTGTTGCATCTGCTGGAGGCCTATGCGGCTGGCGTGAATGCCAGAGTCGCGGACTGGCGGGGCCCCTGGCCCCCCGAGTTCCTGTTGGTCGGTTCCGAGCCCGAACCGTGGTCCCCGCAGGCTTCGCTGGCGATCACCAGGATCATGGCCCTGGACCTGGCGGGATGGGAGGAGGAGCTGGGTCTGATTGACCTCAGGGCCGGTCTGGGGGCCGACCTGCGGCGCGCGCTCGAAGACTGGCTCCCCGACTGGGATCCGACCATCACCCAACAACCACTCCCCGCGAGCGCCACCACGTTGGTGCATCAACCCGGCGACAGAGGCCCGCCCGCCCGCCCGCCCCACCCCGATACCCGCCTCCCCCCCGCCCCCCCGCTCGACCCGACCGGGCTGCTGTACGGGATCGGGCTCCGGGGATCCAATTCGTGGGCACTCGCGGGTTCGAGGACCGCGGACGGGCACCCTCTGATTGCCAACGACCCGCACCTTGCCTTGACGGCCCCGTCCACCTGGTACCTGAATTCGCTCACCGCCGCCGACGGTTACTCTGCGGTCGGAGTGTCGATTCCCGGCGTGCCAGGCATCGTAATCGGACTGAACCGGAATGTTGCGTGGACGTTCACCAACGCGGCGGCCGACGATTCGGATTTTTCGGCCGAGGCGCTCGGCCTGGCCCGCCGCATGTACCGAACCGAAGGCGGAGGCTGGGAGCCTCTCGGCGAGCGTGTTGAACACATCCAGGTGCGAGGGGCCGGAGAACCGTACGTCCATTCGGTGCGGAGTACACCCAGAGGCCCTCTGATCACCGACCTCCGCCCAGGGGGCGGTGTTGCTCTCTCCATGGCGTGGACCGGCTTCGATCCATACGGCGCCACGGCCCTCTACGGAATGGGGCGTGCATCCAACGCGGACGAATTGGACGCAGCCGCCAGGGACTTTGCCCTGCCGCACCAGAACTTGGTTTTCGCGAGTACTGACGGGGATATCGGGTTCAGGCTGGTCGGACGCCTGCCCGTGAGGGAGCCCGGAGCGCTCGGTCCCACCCTCTCGTCTCCGCCCAAGTCCGCGGGTTTTGCAAGGGGAGGGTGGACCACTGGCTACTGGCCCGCGGATTCACTACCGCGCCTCAGGAACCCCGATTCCGGGTACCTTGTGTCGGCCAACAACCTCCAGAGCGCCGAAGCCGCTGGTCGAATCAACACCCGGTACTATTTGCCCTACCGGGCCAAACGGATCGACGACCTGGTGAGGGACGCCACCGGCTGGACGGTCGAAGAAATGAGGCTGCTCCAGCTGGATTCGCACAGCCTGCTGGCCGCGGAATTCCGCCCGCGCGCCGTCGCGGCGGCCCGGCGCGCAGGTGAAGAACGGCTCGCCCAGATTCTTGCGGACTGGGACCTTCGGACCGAGACAGATGCGCAGGGGCCCGCCCCCTTCTTCGCCTGGCTGTTCCGCCTTCGTGACCTGATCGCAAGTGACGAGCTGGTGCACCCGGGTCGCCTGCCGGACCTGAACTTCCACCGTATCCTGACCGAGCGCGATCCGGCGTGGATCGACGACTCTCGCACCCCGGAAACGGAGACACTGGAACAGCTCGAAACAGAGGCTGCCCGCACCGCGGCGTTGACCGCTGGTCTGCGCTGGGGGCAGGCCCGGTGGGAGCAATCGTCCCACGCCATGGGGAGCGTGGAGCCCTTGAATCGGCTCTTCGGCCTGAATGTGGGGCCGTTCCCGGCGCGGGGTGGGCGGTTCACCGTGCGGGTGGCCCGGGGATTCGGGTGGGCCGCACCGGGCGAAGGGGCCTGGACCTGGCCGAGGGTCGGTGATGCGGGGCCCAGCATGCGGTTCGTGGCGAGCATGTCGCCGGACGGGCCGCGGGCGTGGTTTCTATTGCCTTCCGGGCAATCCGGGAATCCCCTGGACGGGCACTACCGGGACATGGCTGCCCGGTGGCCAGATTCCCGCCTCATTGAGGTATCGCCCGTATCCTTCCACACGATTACTGACCCGGTAGCCGCCGAGTCGGAGCGAGCGGACGGACCAGTGTTGCGCCTGCAACCGACTCCAACCACTTTGCAGCGTCTCCCCGGCTAAGCCGACTAACCGACCAAACGACGAGGCTTTTTTTTGGCGTCCCAAGACTCCGGGGGAAGACCCCTTCCAATCGCTTCGGCGGGCACACCTACAACCCGTCCGCCCCCCACCCCCGACCGGGTAGCCGACGGGGGCGCAGCCAGCCGTCACCCGTCGCAGGCCCCGCCCATGGAGGGCGTGGGCTCGGTCGTGGCTGTCAGTTCGGGCAAGGGGGGAGTCGGCAAATCCACCGTGTCGACCAACCTGGCCGCCGCGTGGGCGCGCATGGGCCACCGCGTCGGGCTGCTGGACGGCGACATCTACGGTCCCGATGTCCCGACGATGTTCGGGGTGCGGGAGAAACCTCGTGTGGTCGGGAAGTCGATCCAACCGATCGAGGCCCACGGGGTGCGGCTGATGAGCATTGGTTTCCTGATCGAGGAAGACGCCCCGGCCATCTGGCGGGGACCAATCATCATGGGGGTGATCCGGCAGTTCCTGCAGCAAGTGGACTGGGGCGAGCTCGACTACCTGGTGATTGACCTGCCGCCGGGGACCGGTGATGCCCAGTTGTCGTTGTGCCAGTTGGTGAGGGTCAACGGCGCAGTGATGGTGACGACCCCGCAGGATGTGGCCGTGGGAGGCGTGCTCAGGGGCATCAGGATGTTTGAGAAACTCGAAATCCCGGTGCTGGGCGTGGTGGAGAACATGCGCGGGTTCGCCTGCCCGGACTGTGACAGTGTCCACGACATATTCGGGGCGGGGGGCGGGGAGAAGCTGGCCGGGTCGCTGTCGCTGCCGTTCCTGGGGGCGGTGCCCCTGGGGCTGGCGGTGCGGGAGGAAGGCGACCGGGGGGTTCCGGCAACGGTCGGTCGTCCGGACTCGCCCGAGGCGGAGGCGTTTTACGAAATCGCCCGACGGGCTGCAGCACGCCTTGATTCTCTGGCCGGGCTGGCAAAGGCGACCGCGGACTGAAGAGTCGACCAGGCGCGGGGCCGACTGGAGGGGGTTACGGTGCTACTGGCGACCCTCCGGATACCCGCGGCTGATCCGGACCAGCCCCAAGCCGTCGGACGCCACCCGGATGGTCAACTTGTGCTCCGCGCCGAACCAGTTCGGACTTCTGAGGATGTTGTCGTTCTCCTGAGCCTCGGAGAAGTCCGAAGCCAACACGAGCACCGCCCCGCCGCCCCGCACCACTTCCACCCCCAGGGTCGTGGGCACGTGAATCTCGACGTCACCCAGGACCACCTGTAAGTCCATTTCGGCATCGGCTTCCCAGTCTCCGGAAAAATCAAGCTTTGACAAGCCCAGCAGGCTCTTGAAACCAAAGTGCCGAAAACGTGCGTTGCCCAGTCGCTCCATGCGGAGGACGGCTGCCCCAGTTGCCACCACAAGCGTGTCCATGGCAGTCCGGTTGGGGGCCCCAAAAGAAACCTCCATCTGGGCCGCTGCCGTGTAGAGACGGACCAGGTCGAGGGTAAGCCCGCCGAGCTCGAGACGCGCATCGGAGCCCCCGACGGTCGTCTCAACGGTGGTCATTACCCGGGGATTGAGGAGGAGGCTGAAAGATCCCAGCCCGTCCAGCGGGGCGCTTAACCGCTCAATTGCCTGTTCGTCTTCGAACGGTCCGGTGGTTCCCGGAGTGTCCTCCGGTCCCAGATGGGAGAACCGAAGCGTGGCGCGCCCATCCGCAAAGTTCCAGCTGCGCAGCGGACGGATTGTGCCCCCCGCGTCGTACCGCACATGCGCGTCGTAGAGCATGTCACCGTCGCCGGGGGCGATATCGATGTGGTTCGCGGCGAAGATGATCTCAACCGCGAAGGATTCCACTCCGGCCGGACCGCGGGACACATGAAGGTCGCGCCAGTCCCGCTCCTGGACGATCGCGCCGGTCGCAACGGTGCGGGCGGAAGCAGCTGGTTCCCGGGCGGCGGCGCCCGGAACGGCAGCCGCGCCGGCCACGGCGGCGATGGACATCGGATGGGCCGCCAAAGCGGCCAGACCTCGCGCGGGCCTCAAGAGGCCTGGCCTCCGGCCCAATCGTCGACAACGGCCCGGCTCCCGCCCCGCGTCAACAGGACGGCACCGAATCCGGCCGTTCCCATCAGCCACGAGAAGGCAATCGCGGCCGCCAGTGTCAGGCCCCGCACGACAGGGGCCGCTCCGCCCAGAACCTCCAGAACCGCCACCGCGGCGAACGGTAACAGCATGATACCGAGCCCGTTC
The DNA here is from genome assembly GCA_021295785.1 of Gemmatimonadota bacterium. Lineage (GTDB taxonomy): Bacteria > Gemmatimonadota > Gemmatimonadetes > Palauibacterales > Palauibacteraceae > Palauibacter. The sequence goes on along the minus strand of JAGWBR010000018.1, from coordinate 14,463 downwards.
AGGACATGCCTCACGGAGCCGTAGCCGCGCAATCGCTGCAAGATTTCGGACCTGTAGTCGACCGAAGAAAACATTGTCCCGACCGCGTGCGCGGCGCACAGATAGCCCACCCCCGCAGCGAGCAGGGTTGCCACGATGAAGAATGGGACCGCAAAAGCCGTAACAACCAGGATTGCGAGCAGCAATATCACCGGCACGAACAGGATCTGGCCGGCAACCCCCATAGCGGCAGACCGCCAAAACTCCTTCGCCACGGTGTTGGAGACAGTCTCAACGCGCGAACCCCCAAACCGGACAGTGAAAACTCCCGCGAAAGCCGAAATCAGAAAGGTCAGGGCCACTCCAAACAGCCCCCCGACGGCGCCGGTCACGTTGCTTGCCGCGCGAGAAAAGAAATTCGGTTGTTCACGGCGCTCGATCAGCGTCCGTTGTTGGGAAAGTGCCCGGACCTCCACGACCGCGTCGCCAACCGTGGTCGACTGAGCGCCGGTCACCGTGCCGGCCCCGGAGCCGGTAGCGGATTCAACCGCGTCGGCCGCGGTCGGCACGATCGGGGCATCGGCCGCGCGCTCAAAAATCGTCTCGCCGGCGACCGTGGCCTCCGGATTCACGGAAAGACGCCCACTGCCCAGAACAACGATGCCGCCCGCTACGCGGGCACCGTCATCAAGCGAGAGGTGGCCGTCAAGGACGTATGCGTCACCTTCGATCTGGCCAAGGACCGTCAGTTCACCCTGCAACAGAGCCACGCTCCCCTCGATGGTCCGGCTCGCCTCCACGGTGCGGTCGCCGTGCACAATCAGGGCAAGCCCCAGCGGGGCCGCGCTCCCGTCCGCGGCGTTCGCCGCCTGAGCCCCAAGAGGGCCTTCCTCGGCGAGGTATCCCGTCAGTGATTCCAAACGGCCCAGGGTCTCGGCGAAGTCGAAGGCGAGAATGTTGCCTTCAAACCACAACTCGATGTCTAGCTGCCATTCCCCGATCGCATCTTGGACGGCCGCACCGGCAGATTCGGCCGATTGGGCGGTTGGGGCGCCGGAGCCGCCCCGCGCGGATGCCCCTGCGGGATGAAACGCCGCTGCCGCGGCTGCCAGGACAACAGCAGCCGTCTTCGCGGGGGAAGGTTGATAGTAAATCATATTTCAATTCCTGTTGCTTCCGCTGCCGGCGCGGGACCGACCCGGGCCAACTGACGAACCATGATCCACGCCGAGGCCGTGGCGACAGCCCCGAACGCGAGCAGCGCAATAAGCGCCGTGGTCGGGTCAAGCACACCACCCGCAGAGCCCGTGGAGTCGAGGAGCCCCAACCGCAGCGCCGTCCGACCCACCAGCAACACGGCGTCGGCGGCCGCGACGGCCAGAAAATCGACCACCGACCGGCCCAGTTGGGCCGTGGCGGATGGGCCGATAACAAGCCAGGCGATCACGGGCCCGACCGCGGCAACGGCAGCCGTCGCGGCCGCTGTGACGGGACGCCGCGTCAAGAACCGCAGATCGCCGCGAAGTTCTGCGAGCCGCCGGCGCCAGAAGAACCTGCTGGCAATGCGCGCCAGGATTGACGCGGCGAAACCCGCGGACGGCGCAAACTCGGGGGCGCGCCCAAGCTCGCGGACTACCGGCAAGGTCTGCTCGTCAACGTCTCCCGTAGGGGCTGGCGATCGGGGCATTTTGCGTGCAGCTCCGCTGGCGTCGGGCCCAGCGTTGTTGTGTCTGGTCATGACCGGTTTTCTTTACGCGCGGATTCGGCGCATGGTTTCGCGATTGCGGACGGTTGTGCGGCTGTCCCGCCGACACCGGCCCCGGAAAAGGTCATTCGTCCCGCAGGTACGCGAGGGCGTCGCGTAGCTCGTGGCGCGCGCGGTGAATGTAGGTCTTCACGGTTCCAAGGGGCTTGTCCATGACATCGGCAATTTCTCCGTAGGGGTATCCTTGCACGTGGCGAAGAATGATGGCGGTGCGGTATTCGGGCCTCAACCGGGCGATGGCCCGTTCAAGGTGTGCTCCCAGTTCCGACGCCTCGGCACGGTCCTCGGGACCCAGCCCCGGTGCCTCGGGCGTGATTGTGGTAGCGGCTTGCTGATCGGGGGTGACGGCGTCCGGGGCACCTTGCAGCGAGACAGTCGGAACACGTTTCCTGCGCAGGTAATCGATGGTCAGGTTGTAGGCGATCTTGAACAACCACGACGAGAACTTCTGCTGGGGATCGTACATCCGCATGTTGTTGAAAGTCTTCACAAACGCTTCCTGGGCCAGGTCTTCCGCCAGCTCCCTGTCGCGCACCATGCGGTAGATGAGCGAGAAGACTGGGCGCTCGAATCTGGAGATGAGTTCCCGGGCGGCCGATTCATCTCCGTCGAGGCAAAGTTCCGCAAGCTCGGCATCGGTCCGGGAATCGGTCACCGCTGGCACGCGGGACAGAAGAAGGTGCTCCTGCCGGCCTGGTTGAGCCGGTCGATCGACCGGCGGCATCGGGGGCAAGGCTCACCGTACCGTCCGTACACGCGGAGTTTGTCGCGGTACCTGCCCGAGCGCCCGTTGACCGCCTGGTAATCCCGCAGCCTGGTTCCGCGAGCTTCAAGCGCTCCCCGCAGAATGCGGCGCACCCACCGGTGCAGGCCCCTTGCCTCGTCCAGGGTTAACTCGCCCGCGGGCCGCCTTGGGTCGATGCCGGCGCGGAACAGGGCCTCGCTGGCGTAGATGTTCCCGATTCCCGCCACGCGACGCTGGTCCAGAAGAACGTTCTTGATTGGAGCCTTGAGCGGTGCGAGGATCGTGTGCAGTCGTTTTCCCGTGAATGACCTTGCAAGTGGCTCGGGACCCAAATTGCGTGACATCTGGCGCCACTCGGAGGGGAGCAGCAGGTCGATGCCGCCCAAGCGCCTGACATCGTCGTAATAAAGGGTGCGCCCGTCGGCCAGGGCAAAATCGATGCCCGGATGGCGAAATCCGGCCTCCGGCGGCGGCGAATCGGCCCCGATGGCAAACCGGCCGGTCATTCGCAGCTGAACCCTCATCACGCGGCGCGCGTCGCCCTTGCCGAGCGGAAAACCAAGGAATTTGCCGCGCCGGACCAGCGGACCGAACACGGAACCCGTGACCGCAGCGCCAAAACGACCCGGGGTCCAACCGGAAAGAAGTAGGTCGCGGTGGTGCACCAGCACGCCAGCAACCTCGGCACCCGGAATCTGTTGGTTCAGGTCGCGGCGGATCGTCTCGACTTCCGGCAGCTCGGGCACCGGTTAGCCGACCGGAGATCCATGACCCGTCTCGTGCCAGCCGATGTCCGTTCGGTAGTGGCGACCGTCAAACCTGACCTTGCCCGCAGCCCGGCGGCTGCGGCGCGCAGCCTGATCCAGATCATCGCCAAACCCCGTCACGGCCAGCACCCGGCCCCCGGCCGTAACCAGCCTGCCTCCCTCGGTCGCGGTGCCCGAATGAAACACAATCACTTCTTCCGGGTTGAAATCGGGCAGTTCGACGGCCCGGCCCTTGTCGGCGGATGCCGGATACCCCGCGCTCGCCAGAATTGTGGTCAGCGCCGCACGGTCCGCATTCCCGGCCTCCCAGTCTCCGAGCGGTTCCCCTCGAGCAGCGGCAGCCATCGGCTCGATCAATCCAGAGGTGGTCAGGGGCAGGACAACCTGTGCCTCGGGGTCGCCGAGACGGCAGTTGAATTCGACCACGCGGGGGCCCGTCCCGGTCAACATCAAACCGGCGTAGAGGAAGCCCCGGTAAGGCGTTCCGGCTGCCGCCATCGCCTCAATAACCGGCATGGCGATCTTGATCCGAACGATCTCTACCAATTCGTCCACGGATCCGGCGAAAGCCCCGGCGGCCCCCGCCGGGGAGTAGGCACCCATCCCGCCCGTGTTGGGACCCTGGTCCCCCTCGCCGACTCGCTTGTAATCCCTTGAAGTGAGGAGCGGATATGCGCCGTGACCGTCGCACAAAAAGAAGATCGAAAGCTCCGGCCCGGTCATGCATTCCTCAATCAGAATCTGCGCGCCGGCGGATCCCAGGTTCTTCTCCACCAGCATCGAACGGACCGCGGCCCGGGCCTCCTCGCGGGTCTCGCAAACGATCGCACCCTTGCCGGCGGCCAGGCCCGATGCCTTGACCACCAACGGTTCCATATGCCGGTCCACGTACTCCAGCGCCGCCCCCGCGCTGGAAAATGTCTCCCAGTCCGCCGTGGGCACGCCGGCGTCTCGCATTACCTGCTTGGCGAACAGCTTGGAAGACTCCAGCCGGGCAGCGGCCCGCGAGGGCCCGAACGCGGCCAATCCCTGCTCTTCAAACCGGTCGACCAGTCCCGCGGCAAGCGGCGCCTCCGGGCCCACCACGGTCAAATCAACGTTCCGCTCGCGAACCAGGCGGGCCAGTTGATCGATGTCCCCGGCTCCTGCCGGGATGCACTCGGCCAGTCCGGCGATGCCAGGATTCCCCGGCGCTGTCAGGATTTCCGCATCCGGGGCCTCGCGCCGGAGCGACCAGGCCAGCGCGTGCTCGCGCCCCCCACCGCCGACTACCAGCAGTGTGGGTGCAGGCATCAGCTCTTGCGAGACTTCCCTTCGGAGAACCGCGACCGCAGGCGATCGATGGCCCCGTCCAGATCGCGCATCATCTCGCGAGCCCCCTGTGCGTAGCCCCCTCCAGCCTCACGCAGTTCGTCGATGTACCGTCGTTCCGGTTGCTCGCCCCGCCGGTCGTAGTCGCCCGCCAGGATGGCGTCATACGCACCGCTATCGATCCAGTCCCTCAGTTCGGCCACCCTGATGACAGCAAACGGATGGGTGGTGAAGAGCATGTTGAAGATCTTGTAGACGGAGTCGAGGAGTTCCCGGTTGTTCCGGTACTCTTCGGCCTGGGCCACGAATTCGTCGAGGTCCAGCTCTCCGCCGCGCATTCCGCCCGCCAACTTCATGAGCGCGCGCTGGGACTGGATAGGGTCCTGCACCGACAACAACCCGGCCCGGTCACAGGAGATCTCGCTTTTCCGGTACCACTCCAGCAGCCCAATCGTGATGGGCAACAGCGCGATCCCGGCCAGAATCGCCCGCCCCTTCATGAGCTGGAGCAGCAGGAAAAGGATGGTCCGATAGACGACGTGCCCGGAGGCGATGTGGCCGACCTCGTGCCCCAAGACGGTTTCCATCTCGTCTTCGGTGAGGATCTCCAGCAGCGAGGAGTTCAGGACGATAAACGGCTCGCCGAAGCCGATCGCCCCCGCGTTCACCTCGTGAGTTTGGGAGATGTAGCACTCGGGCACTTTTTCGACGTCCAGAACCTGGCAAACCCGGGTCAGGCGGCGGTGCACCCACCCGTACTGGTTGTCGGACGTACGGACCGCGTTGGCCTTGAAAGCCAGCCTTAGGGCCCGCTCGCCGAACATCGCAAACAGCTTCCGCACCGCGGCGTCAAAACCGGGTATTCTGCGCAGGGCATTGAGGGCGGCGCGATCGGCCGGGTGTTCCCACGAGGACGGCGCGATCTCCTTGAGAACCCTGCGCTGATTGTTGCCGCCGTCGCTTTTCCCCTTGCCGCCGGCCTTGCCCGCCGCCTTCTTGTTCTTTTCAGAGTCCGCCATCGTCATCTCCGTCGTACATGTGTGGTTGAGACTCGTAAGAACCCGCGTGCGCCCGGTTCCGTGCCAGTTCAAGTCTGCTCTGGGAACTTACGGAATCGGGGGTACGATGTTTCCGCTGGATTGCGCCGCCGGGGCCCCGTTCCGGCCCTCAGGTAGCCAGGGCTGCGTTCAGATCGTGCTCCAGATCGGCCACGTTCTCGATCCCCACCGACAGGCGGGTCAACCCTGGGGTAATCCCGATCCGCGCGCGCTTCTCGGCGGGGACCGACGCGTGGGTCATACGGGCGGGGACCGAGGCCAGACTCTCCACCCCGCCGAGGCTCTCCGCCAGCTGAAACAGCCGGAGCGAGCCGCAAAACCGCTCTGCGCGTTCGTTCGAACCCAGATCAATGCTCAACATCGATCCGAAATCGTCCATCTGCCGGCGCGCCAGATCGTGCTGAGGGTGGGACGTCAAGCCGGGGTAGCGCACCGAATCAAGGTCGTTCCGCTCGGCGAGCATCTCGGCCAGCCTCATCGCGTTGGAGCAGTGGACCGGCATCCGCACGTGGAGGGTCTTCGCGCCGCGCAGGGCCAGCCAGCAGTCGAAAGGTCCCGGCACTGCGCCCGCGGTCCGCTGTTGGAACCCGAACGCGTCCGCGAGCTCTTCGGAATCGGTCACCAGGGCACCGCCCAACATGTCGCTGTGCCCGTTAATGAACTTGGTTGTCGAGTGCATCACCACGTCGGCCCCGAAGCTCAGCGGGCGCTGGAGGAACGGCGAGGCGAATGTATTGTCCACGGTCAACAGCGCCCCGGCGGAGTGCGCCACCTCGGCGCAGGCCGCGAGGTCGGTCAGCGTCATGGTTGGGTTACTGGGGGTCTCGACGTGAATCAGGCGAGTGTTGGGCCGGATCGCCGCCCTGACCGCATCCACGTCGGACGAATCCACGAAGTCGAATTCAACTCCGAGCCCCGACCATACCAGGCGCAGCATCCGGTCCACGCCGCCGTATACGTCCTGCCCGCATATCATGTGATCGCCCTGGCGAAGCGTCGATTTGAAGATGGCTTCCATTGCCGCCAGCCCGGAACTGAACGCCGCCGCGTGCCTGCCGCCCTCCAGCGAGGCCAGGGTCTGTTGCAGCGCCTCGCGGGTCGGGTTCTTGGTGCGGGCGTAGTCGTAACCGTCGCGCGGCGAGCCCACCCCGTCCTGCACGTAGGTGGAGGTCTGGTAGATGGGCATCATCACCGCCCCCGTGGCCGAATCGGGGGGCGGCCCGGCGTGTATTGCCCGTGTTCCGAACCCGACTCCTGCAAGCTCAGTCATTCGCTCGTCCCTGGTTGTAGTGGATTCCGGGTGCCCGGCAACCCCGGACGGCGCCAAAACGGCGCCCGGCCGTTCGCCGGCTTTGGCTTGAGTTGGGTTGGTCGGGTCGCACGGTGGCCGGCTTGGCGGGGTTAAGTTATTGCCTGCTCGCGTCGGGCTTGGCGCCGTGTTTGTTGATACCCGGTTAAGACCCGCGGGCATGGTAGTGGGTGTGCAACGGCCCGATCCCCACCGACTGTATGTCCACCTGGCGTGGTCGTGCAGCGGACGCAGCAGTCTCCGGCGCGACCGGCGGTCGGCGGTGGAGGCGCACGCAGTGGCTGTGTGCGGGTGGTTCGGGGCGGACGCCGTGGAAGTGTTGGCGCTGCCGGACCGGCTGCACGTTCTGTTGAAACTGCCGTCGGGAGCGAGCGTGCGGGAAACAGCCGACCACGTGCGATCGGAACTGAGTGCGCTCATGGCGGAGTCGGGACAGGTGACCAGATGGGCGGGGTCGTTCGTCTCCGCAACGGTCGGGCCGTCCGACTTGCCCCGGGTCCGCCGGCGGATTGCGGCGCTTGCGGTGCGGTGGGAAGAGGCCTCCTTGCCAGACCGTGCTGCGGCACGGAAGGCGAAGGGGGCGCGGGAGTCGGCGGGAAAAAGCGGTCCCGCGGGCCGTGGGGGCAGTGGACGCGGCCGAGATGGCCAGGCAAGGGGCGACTGAATGGGCAGTGACCTGATCGTATCGGCATCGGGAATAAGAGGAATCGCGGGTGAATCTCTGACGCCGGGGGTTACACGGCGTTACGGGAGTGCGTTCGCCCGCCGGCTCCGCGATTCCGCCGGGGCCACTGGGCCGGCCGGCCGGCGGCGTGGGGGTTGGCTCCGAAAGCGGCGCACCGGCGGCCCCAGGAGCGTGGTTACGGCCCGCGACGGCCGCGTGTCCGGTCCCGAGCTGCACGAGGCGGCGTGCCAGGGCCTGACCGAACAAGGGTTCGACGTGCTCGACATGGGGATTGCCCCGACTCCGACGGCCCTGCTGGCGATTGGCCGCGATCCCACCGTGGTCGGCGGCATCCTGGTCACCGCTTCACACAACCCCGCCGAGTGGAACGGTCTCAAACTGGTATCATCGGAAGGTCGGTTCCTGACACGTGCGGAAAGCCTGGAGGTCCAGCGCCTTTTCGAAACACCAGCCAAGCCGCCCCGCGGCCCCTGGTCGGGCCTGCGCGGCAGCGTCGCGCCGTTTTTCGGCGGAACCGATTTCCACATCAATTCGATCCTGAACCTCCCGGTGGTGCGCCGGCCGACGATCGCGTCCAGGGGCCTCCGCGTGGTGCTGGACTGCGTGCACGGGGCCGGCGGCGTGATCATGCCCCAATTGCTGGAACGGCTCGGGTGCATGGTCAAGGTCATCGGGGGGGAGCCGGACGGCCGTTTCCCCCGGGCCCCGGAACCGCTCCCGGATAACCTGGGCGACCTCTGCACATGGGTGGAGGCGACGGGTGCCGACATCGGAATGGCGGTAGACCCGGACGTGGACCGCCTGGCGCTGGTGGACGAGACCGGCCGGCCCGTGGGGGAGGACTGGACTCTGGCACTGGCGGTGGAGTTGACCGCGGCCGGGCATGAAGGCCCGGTGGTCACCAATCTCTCCTCCAGCAACTGCATTGAGGACGCGGCGCGCCGGGCGGGGGCGGATCTCTACAGGTCTCCGGTGGGGGAGGCCAACGTCGTGGACGAGATGATCGCCCGGCGCGCCGCCATTGGGGGCGAAGGAAACGGGGGAGTGATCTACCAGCCCCTCCAGCTGACCCGCGATGCACCCCTGGCCGCCGCACTGACCTTGCAGTTCCTGGCGAACGAGGAAAAACCGCTGAGCGAGATTATTGCCGGCCGACCCGGCTACACCATCGTCAAGCGACGCCTTCCTGTGGAGGGGATGCCGGTGCAGGCCGCGCTCGACGCACTTGAAGAGGCCGCCCCGCCCGGAGTCGAGATCGACCTGAGCGACGGGATCAGGCTCGACTGGCCCGATCGTTCCTGGGTGCACGCACGCCCCTCCGGTACAGAGCCTGTGTTCAGGGTGATCGTGGAGGCGGGAGATGAAGCTGCGGCAAACGGCCGGGCCGACTGGGCCGGGGGTGTACTCGGTGATCTGCGCGAGTCCCCGCCCGCGGAAACGGCCGCCGGGGCAGGGGGCGGGGGGTAGGGGAATGTGCGGAATAGTCGGGTGCGTTCGGGCGGGCGAGGCGGCCCGCCTGGTCTTGGCAGGCCTGCGCAAGCTGGAGTACAGGGGTTACGACTCCGCCGGGATCGCGGTTCCCGCAGCCAATGCGGCCACCGGGGCTGGCGGCGGCGCGACCAGTCTGCGCGTGGTGAGACGTGCCGGGGACGTAGGCGGGTTGGTGGCCGAGGCCAAGGCGGCCGAACTCTCGGGTGATGTGGCTATCGCCCACACCCGGTGGGCCACGCACGGCGCTCCAACGGCAACCAACGCCCACCCCCACATCGACTGCCGGCAACGCATCGCCGTGGCCCACAACGGGGTGGTTGAGAACTGGCGCCAGCTCCGGGACAAACTCACCGACCTGGGGTGCAAGTTCAGGACCGACACAGATAGCGAAGTGATCCCGCACCTGATTGAGAGGTTGTTCGCGGGCGACCTGGCCGAGGCGACGGCAGAGGCAATGGCGTTGATCAAGGGTGCCGCCGGAGTCGTTGTGGTTTCGGACCTCGCGCCCGGGCAGATCGTGGCCCTGCGGCGGTCAGCCCCGCTGCTGCTGGCGGCGGAGCGCGCAGACCGGGCCGGCAAGGAATCCGCACCCTCCCGGGGGATCTGGACCGCCTCCGACCTCGCCGCGGTCATCGACCACGCCCGCGAGGTCAGCTATCTGGAAGACGGGGACGTGGCGGTAATCAGCGCCGACGGGTGGGATATCCGCAACGCGGGGTCCACTTTCGGCAGCGTGGGTGGTCGCGCGCGAGTAACGCGGCCCGTGAAGGAGGTGTCCCGCACAATGGGCGAGGCAACCAAGTCCGGGCACGATCACTTCATGATCAAGGAGATCCATGAACAGCCCGAGACCCTTCGGGACGTGCTCCGCGGACGGCTCACGGCCGACGGGCGGGTTGCTCTGGGCGGAATGGAACCGGTTGACGCCGCTCTGGACCGCGCGGACCGGATTGTCCTGACCGCATGCGGCACCAGCTGGCATGCTGCCCTGGTCGGGGAGTACATCATCGAAGAGCTGGCGCGAATCCCCGTGGAAGTCGAGTACGCGTCCGAGTTCAGGTATCGGGGGCCGGTTCTGGACCGGGAACGAACGGTCGTAGGTGCCATTTCACAGTCGGGCGAGACGGCCGACACGCTCGCCGCTCTCCGCCTGGCCACATCGAGGGGCGTGCCCACATTTGGCATCGTCAACTCGGTGGCGTCTTCTCTGGCGCGGGAGTCAGGGGCGGGGGTCTACACGCGTGCCGGCCCGGAAATCGGGGTCGCGTCCACGAAAGCGTTCACCAGTCAGGTCCTGGCGCTGGTCCTGTTGGGGCTGCGACTGGCTGGGCGACGCGGGCTGGACAGCGAACGCAGACAGCAGTGGGCGGAGGCGCTGACCGAGTTGCCGGCCCTGGCCGCCGAAGCGCTTGCCGCCGAGGCCGAGGTCAAGCGCATCGCCCGGCGGTTCGCAGCCGCCGGGAATTTCCTGTACCTGGGCCGGGGCCCAAATTTCCCAATAGCACTCGAAGGCGCGCTCAAACTGAAGGAGATCAGTTACATACATGCCGAGGGGTACCCGGCGGCCGAGATGAAACACGGGCCGATCGCGCTGATTGACGAAGACATGCCGGCGGTGTTCCTGGCCACTCGTGACCCGGTTTATTCAAAGGTCGTCATGAACCTGGAAGAAGTTCGCGCCCGGGGTGGCCGGGTTGTCGCAGTTGTCAGCACGGGAGATCGTGATCTGGAGGATTCCACCGACGCCCTGATCGAGGTCCCCGATACCATGCCGCTCCTGCAGCCGGTGATCAACGTGATTCCCCTCCAGTTGCTGGCCTACCATATCGCGGTGATGCGGGGTTGTGACGTTGACCGGCCCCGGAACCTCGCGAAGAGCGTGACCGTTGAGTAGGCCCGGCCCAGGCGGGTTTTTCGCGGGCGCGGCATTGACGGCGGCCTCGTTCGCCGCCTTCGCCCCTTCGCAGCTCCAGGGGCAGCGGTGGATCGAATTATCCGACCGCGGCAGGCTGGATTTCGACGCCGCGACCCTGCTGACCTACCGGGACTACACCGACTCTCTCCGCAACTGGTTGGAAGAAGACCCGGATGTTCTCTATTACCCGGACTACGGCCCGGACGTCGACGGACAACAGCCGGCAAACGCCTGGCCCTGGCACGCCACGGAGGTGGTCACCGACTCCTCCGCGGTGGTCCTGATGCCCGGCAACCTGAGGGAGGCGGGCCGGGCCTACATCAGCTACGCCGTTCTACGCATGGAGGCGGTTCGAATGGACCCGGATGTACCGTGCGATGAGCTGCTCGAACGCGAACTGGTGGCGCTGAACGGATTCCTGGACGGGTGGATCGCGGCGCGCACGCTCCTCGGCGGGCCGGCATTCGAACCGCTCGACCAATGGGTGTTTGCCCGGGACGCGGGGGTGTTGGCCGGGCTGGCGCTGGAGCTTGGAGACGGACAGCTCGGGGGTTGTCTGGACGAACTGCGGGAGAGCATGCCCCAAGAGGCAGAGGCCTACCGGAGGTGGCGCGATACTCCGTCTGCATAACTCCATGTCCCGCCGGTTGGAGGAACTCAGACCCCTCCAGCCGGGCCGGGTGACGATCTACACGTGCGGCCCCACCGTATACGACCGCGCCCACATCGGAAACTTTCGCACTTTCCTGTGGGAGGATCTGCTTCGGCGTTACCTGCGGTGGAAGGGGTACCAGGTAACCCAGGTCATGAACCTGACCGACGTAGACGACCGGACAATCAACGCGGCGCTGGAATCGGGAGCGGACCTGGCCGCGACCACCGGGCCGGTGATTGAGGCTTTTGCCGAAGACTGGGGCACCCTTGGCCTGGAGGAACCGGAGTACCGTCCAAGGGCGACCGAGCACGTAGACGGAATGGTGAGCCTCGTTGAGCGTCTGACCGAGCGCGGCCTGGCCTACGAGCGCGACGGGAGCGTGTATTTCGCCATCAGCAGGCAGGCAGGGTACGGGCAACTTGCCGGGATAGACCTTTCGGCCGGCCCGGCCCCGGCCGGTGCCCAACGGGCGTTTGAAGCGGCCGCGGACGAGGAGTACGACAAGGAAGATGCCCGAGACTTTGTGCTGTGGAAGGGGGGAGCGAGGGGCGAGCAGGCGGCCGGGGCGGTCTGGGACTCGCCCTGGGGACCCGGCCGCCCGGGCTGGCATCTGGAGTGCTCGGCGATGGCCATGGAATACCTGGGCGATACGCTGGATATTCACGCCGGCGGGGTCGACAATCTCTTCCCCCATCACACTAACGAGATCGCCCAGTCCGAAGGGGCAACCGGCAAGATCTTCGCCCGTATGTGGTTGCACGCCGCACATCTCCAGGTAGAGGGCGAGAAGATGTCGAAGTCGCTGGGTAACTGCTACACGATCCCCGACTTGCTGGACCGCGGACTGAGGCCGTCGTCGCTTCGTTACCTGCTGCTCAGCGGCCACTACCGGACAAGGCTGAATTTCACGTTCGCGGGAGTTGAAGCCGCCGCCAAATCCGTTGACCGGATCCACCAGCTGCGCCGCCGTGTTTGCGAAGCCCTTGACGCCGCGACGGGGAAGGACGAATCGCCGCCGGGCGCGAGCTCCGCCCTCGAAGAGGCCGTAGCTCGCGCCCGCCGGGACTTCGAGACCGCCATGGACGACGACCTCAACGTGAGTCAGGCGCTGGCCGCGGTGTTCGGTGTGGTCCGCGAGGCCAACCAGGCGCTGACCGCAGCCGGCAGTGGCGACTCCCGGGCAGCGGAGCTTCGCGCGACGCTTGCGTTCCTGGATGACTTCGACCGCGTCTGGGGGGTCCTGGCCCTTCGGGATTCAGAAGGAACCGAGACCGACGGCGACCTGGAAGCGTGGGCCGTGGCCAGGGCGGAGGCTCGTCTCAAAGCACGGGCGGACCGGGACTGGGCAACAGCAGACGCCATCCGCGAAGAACTCCAGACCCGGGGGATTGCGGTGGAGGACTCCCCCGGCGGGACCCGAATGCTGATCGGCTCAAACACCGTAACGGTCGCCGCCGGCGACTGACCCCGGGAGATGATCGTGCCCGTACGCTCATCCTGGCATCGACGTATCCACTCACTCTGACGTTGAGCTGGGTAGACGCTCCGTTGACGCACCTCGCGCCCAGCCGCCTCCGGCCGGTCCGGGCTGGTATGCAGATCGCTCGCCCCACATCGGATCCTGCCAAGGCTAGATTGTGCACGTTGGGATTCAACGCGTTGCGGGACGGAGTGGCTGCGTTTATCACCAACGGTCACTGCACTTATGAAGTGTGGGCCACCGATGGCACGCCCTTCTACCAAGCGTGGGTCCGATCCGCTGACTCCATCGGAGCCGAGCTAGACGATCCAGAAGCAGTCCACACATGTCTCCTTTTTTTCCCTTGCCGATACAGCGAATCTGCTCTTTCCGGATATGCCGATGGTGTGGATTTCGCGGTCGGCACGATCGCGCGGACAACGTGGCGATCCATTAACAGTTCACAAGACGGTTCCACCACCATCGACTCTGACAACCCGTATTTCGACATTTTCTGGGTTGACAAGTATCCCTCGCATGGAGAAAGGGTGGACAAGGTGGGCTACGAGACTGGCTGGACGTCAGGTACGATCGAGACCACCTGCGCCACCACGTGGTTTAGAGGGCTGACAAGGAAATTGATGTGTCAGTACGGCACTAACTACCGCAGGCGTGGTGGTGACAGCGGGGCGCCCGTGTTCAAGTGGCGCGGTGGGGGCGGCGCGACCCTAACGGGAATCCACTGGGGGTCGACTTGGTGGCTTTTTGACTACACCTCTTGGTTTAGCCCATTGGGTGGCATCGAGGCAGAACTTGGGCAGCTTGACGTGCTTTCGGAGACGCTGCCACCGCCACGGCCTCTTTCTGCCGAGATCTATGGGCCGACGATCGTCGAGCCCGGAGAAACCGAGACGTGGTTGGCTTTCACCTTTGGTGGGACATCACCGTATTCGTATGAGTGGTCCGGTGTTCTCAGCGGCACAGGGTCCTCAATCACTGGTGAAATCTGGTTTTCGGGATTGCTGGATCTCACCGTAACGGATGCTGATGGAAACGAAGCCTCGACCTATATTATCATTTGTGTCCTAGAGGACGGAGAGGACCCAGATCTTTGTCCACATTGATCACAATGAGGAGCTACCAGGCCAGTGGAGGGAGAGCGATTGTGCGAGGAACGAACATGAAGATAGCAGCCGCGGTTCTGGCATCGATAGCAGTGGCCGGGTGTAACTCATGGCCGCTTGGTCCACGCCCTGAGGTCCCACGCGATGTGGCCCTGCGGATATTCGAGGGGTGGCACGCAGCATTTGCAGGATTTGAGTTG